>DASYKY010000138.1:0-97684 GCA_035995025.1 Actinophytocola sp. | reverse complement strand
TGTAGACGTCGCCGGTGAACGGCAGGGACGGGATGTCCACACCGGACTGACGCCACACCCACGTGGCGAACGACGAGCACCACGCCGCGGACGGGCCGTACTTGTTCTCGTTGCCGGGACCTTCCTCGTAGCCGAGCTCGTCCCGGGCGACGTCGAGGATCTTGCCCTCCGTCTCGCCGTTCGGGCGCTCCCCACCTGGCGCCTCACCTGGCGGACCTTCCGCACCCGGCGGCACCTCCTCGCCGGGCGCCTCGCCACCGGGCGGACCACCGCCAGGGGTTCCGCCCGGGGTCTCGCCACCAGGAACACCACCCGGAGCCGTACCACCCGGCGTTTCACCGCCACCCGGTTCCCCCTCGCCGGGCCCGAGCTGTTCCGGCACGGCCGGGATCCACTCCAGCGGCTCGCCGCTGGACGGCGCGAACGTGCCGGTGTTCGGGTCGGACATCGTGGAGAACTTGGGATTGATCCCGTCCAGGAGCCCGGACACCGCGGACGCGGCATCCGTCAGCGCCGAGCCCGCGAGCTCGAGCTGTTCCGTGACCTGCGGGCGGTAGCGCTCGACCACCTCGTTGACCTTCTTCTCGAGTTCGCCTTCCTCCGCCGGGCAGTCCATCGCCTGCACCTCGGTGACGAGGTTGGCGAACACCCCTTCCAGCGCGTCCCGCGCACCCTGCACCGTGCCGCCCGCGTTGCGCAGATCGGAAGCCGCGTTGGTCAGCGCGTCGGTGACCGACATCCCGGCGGCGGTGAACCCGTTCATGTAGTTGACGAAGCTGTCGGCGGACGCGCCGTCCCACGCGCCGTCGACGTTGCCGATCACCGACTTGACCTTGTTCGTCGCCACCGCGGTCTTGCCGCCGGCCTCGGTGAACCTGGTGCCGAGTTCGTCGAACACCCCGCCGTCGACCGTGTTGTAGACCGGGTCGGCCAGGGCCGCCAGTTGCGGCGCGCTGCCGGGCAGAGCGCTAGCGTCGTCCTTGTGCGTCATGGTGTCTGCACCTCATGCCAGTCTCATGCCGGGGCCAGGCACCGGGCGTTGTTCTGATCGGTCTCGCGGACGCTGTCGATGACGGCCTCGACCGCGGCGCCGACCTGGGCGAGCCGCTCGCTGGCCTTGCCGATCTCGACGCCGACGGCTTCGGAGAACGCGTTCACCGCGTCGGCGAGCCCCCCGGCTCCGTCGAGGTCACCGAACGAGCCGGCGCTGACACCGGCGGGAAGGCCGTCCGCGGCGGCGGCCATCGGCCCGGTCTGGCCGGACACCTCGGTGCGGCACTGTTCGAGAGCTTCGAAGTTGACGGTGAATCCGTCCATGGCCATCCCCACTAGTCATGACTGCCGTACAACGTGTCGTTGACAGTGGCGTGCACCACGCCCCCAGGCCAGGACCGCGCACCGGCCATCTATGTCCCGTGGAAAAGCCGTGGTCAGCTCGGGCGAGCCGGACGGTGCTGTCCGGCACCGGCGGCGGAGATCGGACAGAACGAGCGTCAACTACAGCTTGACGAATGCGAATCGTCAACTTACGGTTGACGCATGAGTCCACTCAACATCAGCCTCGCCGACCTGATCGCGCGTCTCGACGAGGAACTCCCCGACGCCGACGACCTGGCCCGCATCAGCGAGGCGCAACTACGTGCCCAGACCCTGTCCGACCTCGGTGACCAGCTCGTCGGCCACTACGTGGGCAAGGCCAAGCAGGCCGGCGCGTCGTGGAGCGAGATCGGCGACGCCATCGGGGTGTCCAAACAGGCCGCCCAGCAACGCCACGCGCCCGTCCCGTTCGAGCGGTTCACCGACCTGAACCGGCACAGCATCGTGCTGGCGCAGGAGGCCGCCCGAACGCACAAGCACGACTTCATCGGCACCGAACACCTCCTGCTCGGCCTGCTCGGCGAACCGCGGGGCCTGGCCTACGAGGTGCTGATGGCGAAAACCGAGTCGGAGCAACGCATCCGCGACGCGATCGGGGAAGAGATGCCGCCGGCCGGGAAGAAGGCGCCGCGGGGTCACATCGCGTTCCGGCCGGAGAGCAAGAAGGTCATCGAGCAGGCAATCCGCGCGTCGTCCGACCTCGGCCACGACCGGGTCGGCACGGAACACATGCTGCTGGGCCTGATCCGCGGCGAGGAGAGCCCGGCAGCGCAGATCCTGCGCAACCTCGGCTTCACGTCAGACGAACTGCACGAGACCGTCAAGGCCGAGATCACCAAACGATTCGCCGCACGCGACAAGTAGCAAGTGCGTCCCGATCGTCGATCGGGCCGGCTCGTGTACGGCGCCTCAAGGGGTGCGCGGGCAGATCCGGGGTCCTCGGGTCGCGGCAGCGCTGGTGAGGGTGATCGGCTTCGCGGTGGACAACGCGTCACGGATGGTGCACACGATCTGGTCGACGGCCGTCGTGGACAGTGTCGTGACGTCGGCCGATACGACGACATCGACGTTGCCGGACACATCGGCGGTGACAGTGACCGGGTCGAGTCCGGTGGGGACCTCGCTCGTCAGGTTCGCGGCCAGTTCGTCGCCGTTGGGTCCGTCCTGGAGCAACGCCAGTGTCTGGGTGGGCGAAAGGCGCTGGTTCGTCCGGCGAAGCACCGGCGTCAGCGAGGAGTCGGCGAGGAAGTAGAGGTCCGCGCCCTCGCTCCGGCCGGGGGGCGCGTCGGGCCGGCCGAGCGCCGGTCCCGTCGGTGCGGGCCCGCCGGTGATCACCCCGCTCGGCCGCACCCCGCAGCCGGCGTCGAGCACGGCGATCAGCACGGCGATCAGCACCACCCGGGCGAGCAGGTGTCGTCTCCTCATCGGGTGTCGCCGGGTTCGCTGCCGGGCCGCGGCAGGCGGAGGGTGAACACCGCTCCGCCGGCGGGACGGTTTTCGGCGGTCAGGCCGCCGCCGTGCAACCGGGCGTTCTCCCGGGCGATCGCCAGTCCGAGGCCGCTTCCCTCGGAGCGGGCCCTCGCGGTGTCGGCTTTGTAGAAGCGGTTGAACACGTACGGCAGCACGTCTGGAGCGAGCCCTGGCCCGCTGTCGCTGACCTCGATGTCCAGCTGGTCCGGTCGGACGTGCATCCGCACGGATACCGGGGGCGCGCCGTGCCGGAGCGCGTTGCCGACCAGGTTCGCGACGATCACGTCCAGCCGGCGGGGGTCGAGGCGTGCCACGACGCCGAGGGGCAGGTCGGTCCGCACGAGGTCGGACCAGCCGCGGGCGCGCAGGGTCGCACGGATCGCCTCGGCCACGTCGACGTCGTCGAGCACGAGCGTCGCGGTGCCGGTGTCGAACCGGCTGACCTCGATGAGGTCGTTGACCAGCCGGGTGAGCTTGTGGGTCTCCTCGCTGACCAGGCGGGCGGCCCGGCCGGCGTCACCTGGCAGGCGTTGCGCCTCCTCGTCGAGGACGTCGGTGACCGCGGTCATCGCGGTCAGTGGGGTGCGCAGCTCGTGGGACACGTCGGCCACGAAACGCCGCGCCTCGGACTCGAGCCGGCGCAGTTCGCCGACGTGCTGTTCGAGCGATTCCGCGGTGTTGTTGAACGTGCGCGCGACGTCGGCCAGCTCGTCCGTGCCACGGACCCGTGCGCGGGCCGTCAGGTCCCCCTCCCCCAGCCGGTTGGTCGCCCGGCGCAGCTCGCGCACCGGGCGGAGCACACCGCGTCCGGCCAGCAAGGCCAGCAGCACGGCGAACACCAGCGCCACCGCGCCGGTGAGCCATGCCTGGGTGGCGAGCTGGCCGATGCTCCGCCGTTCGGGTTCCAGGCTGCGCATGGAGTACACCTCCAGCTCCGAGGACAGCGTGGCCCCGCCGGGCTGGACGAGTCTCAGCTGGGTGCCGATGACCAGGACGGGACCTCCGTCCACCGATACTCGTTGCCACACAACATTTCCCCCGCGTACCGCGTGTCGCAGTTCCGGTGACAGCGTGGCCAGGTCCGGGCTGCCCGTCGACCGGCGGTCTCGATAGACGGCGACCGCGAAGTCGTCACGGTCGGACAACCGGCCGGCGATCTCGTCGAGCTTGGCTTGGCTGGGCGGCATGCCGCCGAGTGGGAACAGGGTCTCGATCCGCTCGGTCATCGTCAGCACCGCGGCGTCCTGCGTCTTCTGCAGGATGACGTCACGCGCCAGGACGTAGTCGACGCCGGCGACGAGCACGGCGGTGCTCACGCCGAGCAGCGCGAAGGCCACCAGCAGGCGGGTGCGCAGGCTCCTGGCGCCGCCAAGAAACCGGGCCGCGGGATTCACACTGTTCACAGCGGCCCGAACCGGTAACCGAAGCCTCGTACGGTCTGGATGTACACCGGCGCCGCGGAGTCGTCCTCGATCTTCGCGCGCAGCCGCTGTACGCAGGCGTCCACCAGCCGGGAGTCGCCGAGGTAGTCGTGCTCCCACACCAGCTCGAGCAGTTGCTGCCGGCTCAGCACGCGGCCCGGTGTCGCCGACAGCTCCAGCAGCAGGCGCAGCTCGGTCGGCGCCAGAGCGACCGGCTCGCCGCGTTTGCCGACCACCAGCGCGGCCCGGTCGATGGTGAGATCACCATGTCGCTCCACCGGCGGAGGTCCGGCGTTCGCCAGGCCACCGCCGCTGCGCCGCAGCACTGCCCGGATACGCGCCTCGAGCACCCTCGGCTGCACCGGCTTGACCACGTAGTCGTCGGCGCCGGCTTCCAGCCCGGCCACCACGTCCATGTCGTCGTCGCGGGCGGTCAGCATGATGATCGGCAGGTGGCCGTCGGTACGAATCCGGCGGCAGATCTCGAATCCGTCCATCCCCGGCAACATGAGATCCAGCACCACGACGTCGGGTGGCGTGGCGCGCAACAACTCCAGCCCCTGCTCGCCGGTCTCGGCGGCGTCGACGGCATGTCCCTGCCGGGTCAACGCCAGCTCCAGGCCGGTACGTACCGCGCGGTCATCCTCGATCAACAGCACTCGGGACATGCGCCTCGCTTGTCCGCCTCTCCGCGATTAACTGCTGTCGTTGCGTTCCAGCCAGTGGTGCGGTTCTCGGGTGGATCGTGGCTGAGTGTCGTCACGGTCCCCTGAGCTTACGTTGGTCGGTGGGACCGCGATGTTCGCGGCCCGTTCTGGTTCTGTCACGAACCACCGCCCGGCGGTTTCGTTTCGAGCCATTTCCCGGCTGTGGCGTCCTCATTACACAACGCGGATCGGGTGCGCGCATTCGCTGCCGACAGTGGGCGTCATGGTCGAACCCGAGTCGCGCTCCGTGCGGCTGCGTGCCCTGGTCACCAAACTGATCGCCCGGTGCCTGCTGCCCCTGGCCGCGCTACGCGCACCCGGTCGCGCCCGCTGGCTCGCCTGCCAGTGGGCGCTGGGCATCCGGTTCCCGGCAGAAGATCTCGAGGGACTGTCCCCTTCCGCGCGTGCCGCGTTCACGTCGGCCCGCACTGAGGCGTTCTGGCGGCACGGTCAACTGGTCGGCCTCACCTCCGGCCACCGTGACGCCGCCGAGCAGCATCGGCTGTTCATCGCGGAGGTTCGCCGCGCCGGCTCGAAGTCGGCGGCACGCCGCCGGGTGCTCCCGCCCGAGGAATCGGCCCACGTCGCGGGCATCGCCATCGACGTGCGGCCGGCCGACGGGGCACGATGGCTCGAGCGGCACGGTCACCGGTACCACCTGTACCGCCGCTACGACAACGAATGGTGGCACTTCGAGTACCGGCCCGAGTACGACGGACGGGTACCCCCACGCCGCCCGCACCCCGCCGCGCCGGCGCTGTAGCACAACTGTGACACGTTGATCACGGCGCACGGAAGTCGTTCGGCCACGGTGAACGCATGCGTATTCGGTCCTGGTCACCGCACGCGCACGCCGTCGTGCACCTGGACGCGGTGGCGCACAACACGGCGCTGCTCGCCGCCGCTACGAAGGCGGCGGTGCTGGCGGTCGTCAAGGCCGACGGCTTCGGTCACGGGGCCGTGCGGGTGGCGAGCGCCGCGCTCTGCTCGGGCGCGACCTGGCTGGGCGTGACGACCTGCGCCGAGGCACTGCAGCTGCGCGCGGGTGGTATCACCGCCCCGATTCTCAGCTGGATGCACAGCCCGCTGGAGGACTTCGGGGCCGCGCTGCTGGCCGATGTGGACCTGTCGGTGTCCACACGAGAGCATCTGCGCGCGGTCGCCGCGAGCGCGGCGAAGCTGGGCGTCACCGCCGAGGTGCACCTGAAGGCGGACACCGGACTGCACCGCAACGGCGCGCTACCCGAGGAATGGCGAGCGCTGGTGCGCCTGGCCCGCGACCTGGAGACCACCGGGCACGTGCGGGTGCGGGGCGTCTGGTCTCATCTGGTCAGCGGCACGGCGGCGGCCGAGGACACGACCCGATCGCAGGTCAAGCTCTTCGACAAGGCGGTCCAGGTCGCGCGCGGCGCCGGGCTGCGACCGGAGATCCGCCACCTGGCGAACTCCGCGGCGACCCTCGGCGCACCGCGGACCCATTACGAGCTCGTCCGTCCCGGCATCGGGCTCTACGGGGTGGAGCCGGATCCACGGCACGTCTTCGGGTTACGTGGCGCCATGACCCTGCGCGCACGCCTGATCCTCGTCAAGCGCGTGCCGGCCGGCAGCGGCGTGTCCTACGAGCACGACTACGTCACCGACCGCGACACCACGCTCGCGCTGGTGCCCGTGGGCTACGCGGACGGTCTGCCCTGGGCCGCGGCCAGGCACGCCGAGGTCTCCATCGCCGGCCGCAGGTATCCGGTGGCCGGCAGGATCGCGATGGACCAGCTCGTCGTCGACGTCGGCGACGCCACCCCCCGGATCGGCGAGGAGGCCGTCCTTTTCGGACCTGGTACCGACGGAGAGCCGACGGTGGCCGACTGGGCCAGGTGGGCGAACACCATCCCACACGAGATCATCACCGGCATCGGCCCCCGGGTGGCACGTTGTTATGCCCATTCCGAGGAGTCATTGCGTGTCTGAACCGAAGATCCGGCTCGGCGTCCTGTTCGGTGGACGCAGTGGTGAGCACGACGTGTCGTGTATGTCGGCGGCAAGCATCCTGGCCGGCCTCGACCGGGAACGGTACGAGGTCCTGCCGGTCCGGATCGGCCGGGACGGTGTCTGGGCCAGCGTCGCGACCGTGCCCGACCTGCCGACCGTCGAGGAAGTCCTGCGGTGGCAGCAGAACGGCTTCCCCGAGACCGGCGACACCACGCCGGCGGGCAGCATCCTCGCCACCGCGCGCGAGCTCACGTGGTGTGACGTGGTGTTCCCGGCGTTGCACGGCCCCTACGGGGAGGACGGCGCGGTCCAGGCGATGTTGGAGGGACTCGGGATCCCGTACGTCGGCAACGGTGTCGCGGCCAGTGCGCTGAGCATGGACAAGGAGTACACGAAGAAGATCGCCGCCGCCGCCGGTCTCGCGGTGGCCGAGGGCGTCGTGCTTCGCGTGGGGCAGCACGACCTCTCCCCGGAGGACCGTGACCGGTTGGGACTCCCGGTGTTCGTCAAGCCGGCCCGCGAGGGCTCGAGCATCGGAGTGTCCAAAGTGGAGGACTGGGCCGAGCTGCCGGAAGCGCTCGACCGGGCGCGCAAGAGCGACGGCAAGGTGCTGGTGGAGGCGGCGGTCCCCGGCCGGGAGATCGACATCGGAGTGCTCGAACGCCCGAGCGGCGACCTCGAGGTCAGCCCGCCGATGGAGATCCTGCCGTCCACCGAGCACACCTTCTTCGACTACCAGGCCAAGTACGCCGACTCCGCCACCGTGTTCGACGTCCCCGCCAAGCTCGGCCCGGCGACCACCCACGCCATCGGCCAGGACGCCCTACGCCTGTTCCGCGAGTTGGGCTGCTCCGGCCTCCTGCGGGTCGACCTCTTCCTCCGTCCCGACGGCACCAGGATCATCAACGAGGTCAACACCTTCCCCGGCTTCACCAGCGTCTCCCAGTACCCCCGGATGTGGCAGGCCGCCGGCCTCGACTACAGCGACCTCCTCGACGTCCTGGTCGACACCGCCCGCACCAACCAGAAACCCTGACGGGATGGCCCCGTCCGCGTGGACGGGGCCATCCCTCGTGTTCAACCGGCCGGGGCAGGCGCGTAACCCGCGGGCCGGGCGGTGAACGTACCCCGGCCGTGCGTCCGGCTTCGCAGTCGGTCGGCGTAGCCGAACATCTCGGCCAGCGGCATCGTGGCGTTGATCGTCACCGTGCCGGCGCGTGCGGTCGACGCCGTGACCCGGCCGCGGCGCACGGCCAGGTCACCCAGCACACCACCCATGTCGTCCTCCGGGACCGTGACCGCGACCTCGGTCACCGGCTCCAGCAGCGTCATCACGCTGGCGCGCAACGCCTCTCGAAGGCCGAACCTGCCCGCGACCCGGAACGCCAGCTCCGAGTCCTTCGGGTGGGTGGCCCCGTCGGTGAGGGTGACCGCGAGCCCGGTGACGGGGTGACCGCCGAGAGGGCCTCCGGACAAGGCGTCCCGGCAGCCGGCTTCCACGGCCCGGATGTACTCGCGCGGCACCCGGCCGCCCACCACGGCCGACCGGAACACGAAGTCCGGTGCGCCGTCCTCGGCGACCAGCGGTGCCACGTCGAGCACGACGTGGGCGAACTGCCCGGCACCACCGTCCTGCTTGACATGCCGGTACACCAGCCCCGACACGCCGGACGCGACCGTCTCCCGGTAGGCCACCTCAGGCCTGCCGACGCCGATTTCCAGCCCGTGGCTGCGACGGATCTTCTCCACTGCCACCTCCAGGTGCAGTTCTCCCATGCCGGACAACACGGTCTGCCCGGTCTGCGCGTCGTTCCGCACGGTCAGCGACGGGTCCTCCTCGACCAGTCGGGCCAGTGCCACCGCCAGTCGTTCGGTGTCGCCTGCCCTGCGTGCCTCGACCGCCACGGAGACCACCGGCTCGGTGACCGCGGGCGGTTCGAGGAGCACCGGCGCCGACGGCACGCAGAGGCTCGCGCCGACGCGGGCGGCCTTCGGGCCGACCACAGCGACGATGTCACCGGCCGTCGCCTCCGCCAGTTCCGTGTGCCGGTCCGCGTGCACCCGGAGGATGCGCGCGATCCGTTCCGTGCGCCCGGAACCGGCATCGAGCACCGACGCTCCCTTGTGGACCGTCCCCGAATACACCCGCACGTACGTCAGCCTTCCGGTCGCGGTCGAGACCACCTTGAACACCAGTCCGGTGAACGGCGCCGCCGGATCGGCGGGCCGGTCCCGCGCCACGCCGTCCCAGCTGCCGCGCACCGGCGGCACGTCGGCAGGCGACGGCAGGTAGTCGACGACAGCGGTCAGCAGCGGCTCGACCCCGCGGTTGCGGTACGCCGAGCCGCACAGCACGACCACGACGTCGCCGCTCCGGGTCAAGTCGCGCAGCGCGGCGGTCAGTGTCACGGCGGAGACCGGGGAGCCGGTGCAGAACTCCTCCAGCGCCACCGGATGTCGTTCCGCCACCACCTCTTCCAGTGCCCGCCGCCGTCGCCGCGCCTCGTCCAGCAACGCGTCCGGCACCGGGCCTTCCTCGACGACGACGTCGGCACCATCGGCACCATCGGCACCATCGGCACCGTCTGCCCAGTGCAGGGCACGCAGCCGGAGCAGGTCCACCACACCGGTGAACCCGTCCTCCCGGCCGATGGGCAGTTGGACCACGAGCGGCAGCGGGTGCAGTCGTTCCCGGATCGACGCGACGGCCGCGTCGAGGTCGGCGCCCGCGCGGTCCATCTTGTTGACGAACGCGATCCGCGGCACCCCGTGACGATCCGCCTGCCGCCACACCGACTCGCTCTGCGGCTCGACGCCCGCGACGGCGTCGAACACCACGACCGCACCGTCGAGAACCCGCAGCGTTCGCTCGACCTCGTCGGAGAAGTCGACGTGCCCAGGGGTGTCGATCAGGTTGATCCAGCGGTCGTCCCAGGTGCAGCTCACCGCCGCGGCGAAGATGGTGATGCCGCGGTCGCGCTCCTGGGAGTCGAAGTCGGTGACGGTCGTCCCGTCGTGGACCTCACCGCGTTTGTGGGTGGTTCCCGTCGCATAGAGGATCCGTTCGGTGAGGGTGGTCTTGCCCGCGTCGACGTGGGCGAGGATGCCCAGGTTGCGGACGGCGGTCAGCGATCGCACGAACTGTTTGCGCACAGCGCATGGCCCTTCGGGGTGATCCGGAACAGGTCGGCGCGATACACGGGACGAACAGCACGCGACTGTGTCTGATGATCGCTCCGCAAGCTCCGCGATTCAGGCAGCGTGCGACGGCCGGAGAGACCCGGCGGAGCGTCGTTTCGTCACCGGTTCCGGAGCCGGGCGCGCAGCCGGCACCGGAACACCGGAGAAATCAGGATCACCTCGAACCGCGAACGGAGAACGGCGTCGTGACAGAACACGGCCGGCCTCCTCGAACACGTCGCGGCCGCGCCACCGTTGTGGCGCGGGTTCGGCAGCACTGTAGCCAAACAGGGACGGGTGGAGAACTGAATTTCGGAATGCTCGCGTGTCGACCTGACCTGGGCTTGCGACTGCCGCGAGGGCGAGGACGCGTCGCACTCCACGACCGAATGGACGCAGCCGTCCCCCAAAAGGACGACAACGAACGGCTACTGTCGCCACCTCCGCCGGCTGGCTAGATTCGGCAGGACCTGGCTACTGCCATGACCATCGTCCATGTCCGTCGTCCATGACAGTCAGGAGGACTCAGTGTCGGACGAGCAGGCTTCGGCCGCGGAGACCCGGAGCCGGCCGCCGCACGGCACGGCGCTGGCAGCGATGCTCACCGCGATGGACATCTCGCCGATCGTGGCCTTGTCCGTGCTGACCCCCTCGCCGGGACCAGGCGGCGAGCACCGACCGCAATCCTCCGGCCAGCGCGATCTGGACGTCGCGATCTCCCTCGGAATCGGCGTGCTCGCCGTCGAGCCCTCTCCGGGCGAGCCGGGACCCGGCCACGACACCGACCCGCACTCCCCCTCGCGACCCCACGCTCGACTCGCCGACATCCTCGGCCGGTTCCGCATGCCACGCGACGGCAGTCGAGGAACGACCGGACGAACGGAGCTACCGATGAGCGAGGACCGTACTGGCGAAGCGATTCAGGGCGCCGGCAGCTGCCTTCCCACCTCCGGCGAGCTGATGGCGGGACTGGACCGATTGCGGGAGGTGCTGACCCAGGTTCAGCGGGACATCGAGAACGTGATCGTGCACGGCACCTCGCGGGACAACGAGGTCACCGCGACCATGCAAGGCTCTGGAGAGCTCGTCGACATCGCCATCGATCCGGACCAGGCCCGCCAACGCACCGCGGACGATCTCAGCGGGAGCGTCACCGAAGCGGTCAACGACGCCCTGCGGAAACTCGGCAACACCACCAAGGCGCGTATCGCATCCCTGCTGGCGGCACCGGACTCCCCCTGACCGTTCATTCGAGCTGATCGAACGCGATGCCATCCCGTTGAGCCAATTCCCCCTGTGTCCAACCGTGAATTCGCCCCGCGATTTCGCTGCTCCGAATTCATGACACCATCCCGGGCAGTACGGCCAGGCGGGTGCCGCGAGTCCGGTGTGGACGACGTGGCCGTTGGCGGAGCACAGGGCGCCGCCGTTGTCAGCTCTCTGCCGACTCTTGTCATCGTCGGCGCACATCGGCGGATGCCACGTGCGCGAGGACGCATGCCACCGGCGGGTCGAGGTCGAGCGTTTCCGTTCGGAGGTGCGCGAACCCGGCTTCGGTGAGCAGGCCGGCCAGCTCGGTGGCGGCCGCCGCCGACGTGGCCGCGGTGGCACCGGGACAACGGGGCTGGGATACCAGTGCGATGCGCCCGCCGGGCCGCAACAGCCGGGCGAGTTCGCGTAGCCGGACGGTCGGGTCGGGCCACATGCCGACTGTGTTGACCGCGAGCGCGGCGTCGAACGGCCCGTCGCTGATGGACAGGCTCTCGACCGGCGCGTGAACCAGGCGTACTCGTCCCGCGCGGATGGCGGCCCTGTTGCGGCGGTGGGCCTGGCGGATCATCACCTGCGAATGGTCGACGCCGACCACCAGTCCCCGGATCGCCCGGGTGGCGAGGGCGGCGATGGCCACGCCCGGGCCGCAGCCGAGTTCGATGACGCGATCGGTCGGCTGGATCTCGAGAAACCGCACCGCCCAGCGGCTGCGTGCCACGTTCGACGTGCGCCGGCCCATGATCCAGCCGACGACGTGCCCAACGACCCCGGTCGGCCGGTGGAACTGTGCCAGCACGATGCGGCCCAGCACGCTCTGCTTGACGTTCATGACGTGAGCACAGCACTTCAAGTACACTTGAAGTCAATGTTGTCTATTGGCGAGCTGTCCGAACGTACCGGCGTGCCGACGAGCGCGCTGCGGTACTACGACGAACTCGGCTTGGTGCCGCCGGCGGCCCGGGCGGCGGGCCGGCGGCGTTATGCCGCGTCGGCAGTCAGGGACGTCGGGCTGATCCTCTTCTTCCGCGAGATCGGATTCTCGCTGGCCGAGATCGGACG
Source organism: Actinophytocola sp. (assembly GCA_035995025.1). Taxonomy (GTDB): domain Bacteria; phylum Actinomycetota; class Actinomycetes; order Mycobacteriales; family Pseudonocardiaceae; genus Actinophytocola. The sequence goes on along the minus strand of DASYKY010000138.1, from coordinate 85,212 downwards.
GTTCATCGCAGGCGAGCGGCAATCCCGACGGGACATGATCGATCACAAGCTGGCAGAACTGGCCGAGCAGCAGCACCGCATCGAGGTGGCCAGAACCGCACTCGAGCACGGTCGGCAATGCCCAGCCGGCGAGCCCATGAAGTGCTCCCGATTCTGGTCGATCATCGAAGGGCGACTGCACGGCCTCTCCCTGGAAGAAAGCCACACACAAGCACACTGACAGCTATTGGTCCGCGCCCGCCTGGGTGAGCATGGCCTGGTACCAGGACGCGTACGGGTTGTTGGTGGCCGGATAGTTGGCGAGCGGGTCGGTCGCCAGGTCGGCGGAGTCGAAGTCCCACCCGCGCACGAGGTGGCCGGAGCCGCGCGCGGAAAGGATGAAGTCCTTCGCGGTCGCGGGTGCCCCGTAGAACAGCGCGCCCTGCTGCAGCTCGGCGCTGTCGCCCTGCTGGTACTCGTCGAAAGCCGTTTGCTGGTAGCGGATCAGCCCGCCGGTGACCCGGTCGGTGGTGTAGCGCAGCGTGTCCGCGGGAGTCGAACCGTCGGCGCCGGTGTGGACGCTGACCGACCTCGTGCCGCTGGCCGAGGTGGACTGGTCGTAGCGCGGGCTGTCCGTGGTGGCGTTGCCGCTCCAGGCGACCGTTCGCGCGCCGGTGTTCAGCTCGCCGTTCCAGGCCCAGTTCTGGTTGCTGGACTGGCTGCGGTGGATCTCCTGCACGGTGTTGCCGCTCGGGCTGGTGAAGCGCACCGTGGGCAGGACGCCGTTGTCGTACTGGTGGCTGTCCGACCAGCTGATCTCCCCGTCCGCGTCGAGGTGCCCGGCGCGGGACCAGAGCGTGGTCGCGGTATTCGACTGGTGCACCTCGACGAGCCAGCCGTCGTCGTTGAGGGTGACCGCCGGTGTGGTGCCGGTGTCGTAGTAACCGTGCCGAAGCCAGGTGACGGCACCGTCGGCGCCGTAGGTCCCGGTCCAGTACCAGAGCGTGCCGTGGCCGGAGTCGTGCACCTCGACGATCTGGCCGTTCCCGTTGATGGCGACCGCCGGGTGGGCACCCACGTCGCGCCGGTACTCGAGGCGGGTGGTCTGGTCGCCGGAGAGCAGTGTGAGCACCTTGCCGCGCAGTCCGTCCACAGTGGAGCCGGGCTGATAGTCCGTCGCCGGCAGCAGCCGCGAACCGAAGGCGGTCCGCAGTTCCCGGTTGAGCGCGGTCAGGTTTCCGTCCGCGTCGGTGTTGTTGTCGGTCAGGTTGTCCTTGAGGTCGAGCATGACCACCAGCGGCGCGTGGGTGGGGTGTGCCGACGACCAGGACGCGACGACGTTCAGCCAGTCCGCCAGCAGGTTCGAGGCGGGGTTGCCGGCGTGGTCGACCTGGCTACCGGGAGAGTCGTGCCCGATCGAGTAGTCGTGGTTGGCCGCGTAGCCGTTGTCGTGCACGTCCAGTTCGAGGAACCGGACGCCGTGGTCGAGCTGGTAGGTGAGCGAGCCCTTCGCGCCGTCCACGTCGCCGGAGTAGCTGTTGTGCGTGGACCGGAAGACGGCCGAGCTGAACGGCTGATCGGCGGACCCGGCGACACCGGTCGCCTCCGCCACCCCCAGCCCACCCACGGCGAGAAGCAAGGCCGCCCACAACGCGACCACCGGGCGAAAGCGACGTCGGGGCATGGCGAGTCCCTCGCTCGACTTGTGACGCAGGACCCGACCATCGTGCCCGGCGCGACCTCCGGCTGTCTCCGAATCGACGAGACAACCGACTTTCGTCGGTCACAGTTGCCATCGACCACGCCGCTGCGGACCCGGTCGCGCTGGGCGAGAAGGTCTCTCCGGACGGACTATGTGGCCATGCTGCCGTTCGCGACGGTGCTGCCGGACCTGTTCCTACCGGCCCACCCTGCATGTCTGAGTCCATCCATGCCCCGTGGTCGCCGAGCGATGATCATCGGCGGGGCGGCCCGGTCACCGCTCACCCTCGTACAGCGCCTCGCCGTGCCCGGCCACCTCGCTCGCGAACGCCTCGTAGGTCGGCTTGGTCATCTCCTCGAAGATGTTCGCGATCAGGCCGCCGGTCCTGGCCAGCAGCACCAGGCCGTTCGCGATCCGCCAGTCCCAGCCCATGTCCGACACCGTGGCGCCGACCGACCCGCTGTAGTTGATCACCAGCGGCCGGCCGGTCGCCTCGCTGGTCAGCGCCGCGGTCCTGCGCAGCACCTCGACGTGGATGCCCGCCACGCCGGCCTCGGTGGCCACGTCGAACACCCCGTCCGCCCGCGGGTCGGTCACCTTGTGCAGCGGGTTGCCGATGCCCGGGATGCGCCGCTTGTCCTTGCGGTACCGCTGCACCAGAGACGTGGCGATGGTCTCGGCGTCAGCCCCGGGCGCCTCGGCCACCGCCGCCTGCAGCAGCTGGGCGACGTCACTGGCGGCGGCGCCCCGGCGGGTGCCGATGGACAGCAACCCCGCGGCGACGGCGCCCTGGAACGACTCCGGCGACCGGGAGATCACGATGCGAGCCGGCCAGGCCGACATGAACGTGTGGTCGAGGCCGGCGATCAGGATGGCGTCGATCACCCGCAGCTCCCCCGGGGTCGGGAATCGACCGACGCAGTGGTGGAACACGACGGCCCCGAAGGACGAGGTGCGAATCAGCTCGTCGATGTCCGAACCCCGGTACACCGCCCGGTATCCGTCGCCGTTCCCCTTGTCCAGGATCCCGGACAGGCCCGTCCGCATGCCCATGTACATGTCCTACCTCCGAACCACGTAGCCGGCACGTTCCCGGTCCCAGGCGTCCTCGACATCCGTGCTGAGCGCCCTGCGGGTGATCTTCTCCAGCCCCGGCGTGCGCGGGAGGCCGTCGATGAGCTGCACGTACCTCGGGACCATGAAGTACGGGACGCGCGCGGCGATGTGGTCGAGCAGCTCGGCCGGGTCGCACGCCCCGGCGGCCGGTTCGACGAAGAGCTTCAGGTCCTCGTCGCCGAGGTCGGTGCCCACCCCGACCAGCGCCGCGGCGGCCACCGCCGGGTGGCTGGTGGCCGCGTCCTCCACGATCTCCTGCGGGATCCACTCGCCTCGGTGCCGGATGCTGTCCGCCTTGCGGCCGATGAAGTGCAGCAGCCCGCGGTCGTCGATCCGGCCGAGGTCGCCGTGCCGGTACCAGTCGCCGTAGAAGGCGCGGTCGGTCGCGGCCTTGTCGTTGTAGTAGCCCTCGAACCTGGTGTGCGGGTGCTTCTGCCTGGACAGGATCTCCCCGGACTTCCCGGGCGGGACGTCGGTGCCGTCCGTGTCGACGATCCGGACGTCGACCACGTCGTGCATGATCTCCAGCCCCGGCTGCTCCTCGGTGTAGTAGGCGGGGTCGGCGTGCGAGCGGTATCGGCAGGACAGCGCGATCGACTGGCTCTCGTTGCTGCCGATCATGTTGGCGACGTCGACGCCGAACCGGTCGTGGAACTCGCGGTGCCGGCGGAACCCGGGGTGGGTCACGCGCGCCCGGTGGGCCCGGTCCGCGGGCCCCGGCGGGGCGTTGAGCAGCATCACCATCGGCTGGTCGTGCAGCAGCAGGATGGTGGCCTCGTAGTCGGCCACCTCGGTCCAGAACCGGGAGACGCTGAACCGAGCCGAGATCGCCATGGCGGCGTCGGCCACCATCGGGCCCATCAAGTGCTTGTGCGAGTGGTAAAGCGGCATCGGCAGGTAGAAGACGTCGTCCGGGGACGGCGCGAGCTGGCGCATCCTGATCATGCCGAGCGAGAGGTAGTAGTTGTGGCTCAGCAGGCAGTATTTCGGAGTGCCGGTGGTACCGCTGGTGTGGATCAGTCCGGCGACCTCCCCCGGCGATCGCACCGCCGAGACGTCCGAGGAGTCGGCGTTGTCGGCCAGTTCGGACAGCCGCGTGCCGCCGGTCTCTCCATGCACCAGCAGCAGCTTCACCGCCCGGCCCGCCTCGGTGCCCAGCACGTTGTCGAGCACGTCGGCCGCGACGATCAGCGCGTCCGGGTCCGCCTTGGCGATCAGCACCTCCAGGCTCGCGCCCTTGTAGTGCGGGTTGACGAACACCGACCAGGCGCCGAGCTTGGCCAGGGCGACCCAGACGACCATCGGCCACAGGTCGTTCCACAGCACGATGGCGACCCGGCTGTCCTTGCCGATACCGAGGGCGCGGAACGAGTGCGCCACCCGGTTGGTCAGCAGGTTGAAGTCGCGGTAGGACACTCGCGTGTCGCCGAAGCGCAACAGTGTCCGGTCCCCGTTGCGCTCGGCCTTGTCGATCACCAGGTGACCGATGCTCTCGTAGCCGAAGTTCAACATCCCGCGACCTCCGCGCGCCCGTTCATGATCCGGATCTGGTCCTGCCGAGTGCCTGCACCCCGGACCGCCTGCCGAGCACGACCAGCACGGTCCCGACCACCACCAGCGAGATCGCCGTGACCACCGTGGCGAGTGCGGCCAGCGTCGGGAACAGTCCGTACTCGTAGAGGAACAGGAGCTGGAAGCCGACCACCGAGTTGGAGTTGCCCGACAACATCGCCGACACGGTCAGCTCGTCGATCACCAGCACGAACACCAGTGCCCAGCCGGCCGCGAGTCCCGGCCGCATCAACGGGAACAGCACCCGCCGGATGGTCCGGCCGGGCCCCGCTCCGCTCACGCTGGACGCCTCGGTTAGCTCCCGGCCGACCTGTCCGAGCGCGCCACCGGCCAGGATCGTGGCCTCCGGCAGGTGCACGACGATGTAGGCGAGCAGCAGGATCGTGACGGTCGTGGCGAGGTTGAACGGCGGCCCGGCGAACACGACGATGAACCCGAGGCCGATGACGAGGGACGACACTCCCGCCGGCAGCTTGGACACGCCGTCGATGGCGCGTCCGACCGGACCGGGCGACTCCCGGACCAGCCACTGCAGCAGCATCGCGATCGTGAGCACCACCGTGGCCGTGACCACGCCGAGGATCAGGCTGCGCTGCAGCGACGCCGAGATGATCGGCTGGTCGAACAGCACCTGGCGGTAGTTGTTCAGGTTCAGGCTCGCCCACTTGACCGCGGGGGTCCAGTAGCTCTGCAACGACACCAGCACCAGCCCGGCCAGCGGCAGGATGGTGACCGCGAGCAGGTAGGCGCCGATCAGCACCCAGGCCACGTACCTGCCGAGGCCGAGCCGCACCCGGCTCGCCCGCGCACCCTTGCCGCCGATGGTCGCGAAGTGACCCTTGGCGATCACCCTGGCCTGCAGCCGCCACAGGACGAGGATCACCACCAGTACCAGCAACCCGAGCACCATCGCGTCGTCGATCTGCGGCGGGTAGATGAAGTTGACCGTCCGTACGATGTAGACGGACAGCACGGTGACGCCCGCCCCGGTGCCGATCACCACCGGGATGGAGAACATCGTCAGGCTCTTGGCGCCGAGCAGGAACCATGCGGTCGCGACGGACGGCTTGATCGCCGGCAGGGTGACCCTGCGGAAGATGGAGAACGACGACTTCCCGCTCACCCGTGCCGCCTCCTCGAGTGCGGGGTCGATGTTGCGCAGCCCGGCGGCCATCACCACGTACACGTACGGAGTCAACGCAAAGGTGTAGACCAGGATCAGACCGGGCAGCGAGAAGACGTTGAACGGGCCGTCCGCGGCGTGGTAGCCGAACGGCTCGAGCACGATCCGCAGCACCACGTTGAGGAACCCGGTCTTCGGCGCCAGCAGGAACACCCAGCCGATGGCCACGGCGATCGCGGGGATCATCAGCGGCGCGATCGGCATCAGCTCGCCGATCCACGGGATGCGCGCGTCGGTGCGCTCGTTGACCCAGGCGAACAGCGAGCCGACCACGAACGCGCAGGCCGACCCCAGCAGCACCACGAGAACGGTGTTGCCGAGAATCGGGTACAGGCCGTCGTTGGTGAACACGTCCCGGAACGTCGACAGGGTGAACCGCTGCCCGTCGAAGAACACCCGCACCAGCATGCTGCCGATCGGGACCAGCACCAGCGCCATGACGAGCAGGGCCAGCACGCCGATCACCCATTTGCTCGGGGCGATCCTGGTCAGCCGGGAGCCGAGAACCCACCGCGGGTGGACCGGGTCGTCCTGCGGCGGCGGCCGTTCCAGCAGGCTCGTCACGACGGTGCCAGCAGTCGTTCCGGGTGCGCGGCGGGTCGCGGGCTGTCGTCGTTGGCGGGCAGCACGAACACGTCCTCCCGCGCGACGCTCACCCAGCACTGGCCGGCTCGCGCGTCCGCGCTGTCCGCTGTGGACACTCGGAACTCCAGGGCGGCGCCGATCGTGGTGTAGTGCTCGGTGTACGGGCCGAAGAACACCGAGTGCGCGACCGTGGCGGGCCAGCAGTTCACGCCGGCGGGCTCGGCGGTCAGCACGGCCTTCTCCGGCCGGATCACGGCGACCGCGTCCTGCCCGTCGGCCAGCCACCCGTCGTGGGCGACGCCCTCGACCGGGCCGACCGCGGTGTCCAGCACGACCTCGGTGCCGCGCACCCGCCGCACCTTCCCCGCGACCTCGTTCGCCGTCCCGATGAAGTCCGCGACGTACCGGGACATCGGCCGACCGTAGACCTCCTTCGGGGCGCCGTACTGGGCGATCTTCCCGGTTCGCAGCACGGCGATACGCTCGCCGAGGACCATCGCCTCGGCTTGGTCGTGAGTCACGTAGATGGCGGTGAAACCCAGTGCCCGCTGCAGTTGCAGCAGCTCGACCCGAAGATGCTCGCGCACCTTCGCATCCACATTGGACAGCGGCTCGTCGAACAGGATCACCTGGTTCCGCGGCGCGACCGCCCTGGCGAGTGCCACCCGTTGTTGCTGCCCGCCGGAGAGCTGCGCGGGGTACTGGCCGGCCAGCTCGGCCACCCCGACCAGGGCGAGCGCGTCGTCCACCGCCCTGGTGACCTCCGCGCGCACGGACTTTCTGGACTGCAGCGGGTACGCGACGTTCTCCCGCACGGTCATGTGTGGCCACAGCGCGTAGGACTGGAACACCATGCCGACCCTGCGCTTGTGCGTCGGGACGTCGATGCCGGCCGAGGACGAGAAGACGGTTCGGCCGCCCATCTCGATCTCGCCGCCGTCCGGATTCTCGAGCCCGGCGATGCACCGCAGCAGCGTGGTCTTCCCGCATCCGCTCGGCCCGAGCAGGACGACGAAGCTGCCCGCGCCGATCTCCAGCGTGACGTCGTCCACCGGCGTCACCGTCGTCCCGTCGATCCGCCGGAAGCTCTTGACCAGACCCTTGATGTTGATGGCCGGCTGGTCGACGGCCGCGCTCGCCTCAGCTGCCACTCGCCCATCGCCTCTCTCGCTGGTTCGAATCCCAGGTCGGACCGATCGGTCAGGCCGGCAGGTCGAGCAGATCGAACAGCAGCTCCTTGCGTTCGTTGGCCTGCACCGGATCCACCGGGACCGCGCGAGGCGGCAGCGGCACGGCGCCCTTGACGTTCGGCAGGGCGGAGGACAGCGCGCAGCAGCCGGCGGTGAGCTCCTGGCCCTTCGAGGTCATCAGCCAGTTCATCAGCAGCCGGGCGGCGTTGGGGTTGTTGGCGCTCTTGGCGACCGCGGTCCAGTCACCGGACAGCGGGGCGACGTCCGGCACCTGAACCGAGACCGGCGCGCCCTGGTCGACGAGCTTCTTGATGACGCCGGGGTGGGCCTGCACGACGAGCTTCTTCTCGCCGGCGGCGACCTGCTGGGCGGAGGGGACGGCGCTGGGCATCAGGGTGAACCCCTGCTTGGCGAACTGCCTCAGGAAGTCCTCGCCGTACTCGTTGTACCAGAAGTTCGCCGTGGCAAGCAGGTTCGACTGCACCCGGGGGTCGACGTAGAGGATCTCGCCCTTCCACTTGGGATCGAGCAGGTCCTCCCAGGTCTGGGGCACCTCGTCCTTCGAGACCGTCTGGGTGTTGTAGACCCAGCCGGACGCCGTCAGCACCGACGCGGAGTAGGCGTCGTCCTTCCAGTAGTCCTCGGGCCAGTCGGCCAACGCGGGCAGACTTGCCTTGTCGAAGGTGGCGAGCCAGCCCTTCTTGACCGCGTCGGCGAGGAAGACCGGGTCGGCGGAGGTGAGCACGTCGGCGAGAGGTGAGTCGGCCTCGGCCTCGGCCTGGAACCGCTGGTTCTGGTCGGCGCCGGCGAGCCGCAGGCCGGTGATCTCGATGCAGTACTGCGACCGGAAGGCGGCGACGATGTCCTCGTACTGGCCGGTGAGCGTGGTGTACCAGACGAGCTTGCCCTCGCCCTGGGCCGCCTTCACTACCTTGTCCCACTTGGCATCGCCCGTGCTCGCGGGGGTGCAGTCACCGCCGCCGGGGCTCGCGGTGCCCGAGTCGCCGCACGCGGCGAGCGCAATGCCGAGCACCGTCGCACAGGTCAAGACCAGGACCTTTTGCCGAACGGAACCGTGTCTGCCCATAAGTCACACACCTCATCGTGTAGTCCCCGAGCAGATCCCGCAGCAGATTATATATCATATTGAGTAGCGCGGAGCAATGCGACGTTCGGCATAGAGGCGTCAATCGTGATCAGAGGTGGAGGCCGCCGACCCGGCCGCAGTGGGGGCGGCCGACCGACCTCACGGATCGGATGACGGCAGGAAGATCGCACACTTCGCTCAACCGAGATCGGGGACTGCTGCGCGATCCGGTGACACGGTCGGTCAGGCCGCCTGTGTGGCGGGTGCGGTCAGTAGTCGTCGCGGCCGGTGAACCAGCGTTCCAGCTGTTCGGCCCCGGAAGCGACGAGGTCCAGCGGGTCGGTGAACTCGTTGATGTCGAGGTTGATCAGCGGCAGGGAGTGGCGCAGCACGAGGTAGTCCCCCATCAACACGACGCCGCCGACGACGATCGTGTTGCCGACCTCGGTGAGCGCCTCGCGCAGGTCGACCTCCTCGACCCGCGCGAACGGCGTGGCGATCTGCACCCAGTCCTCTTTCTGGTCGAGGATCTCGTGCGCGATCACCATGATCTGCCGCCGCCCGAGGATGTCCTCGTGATCCTTGGCGAAAGACATGCGGACGCGGACTTCGTCCGGTTCGTACTGGACCACGTCATACGTTTGCCTGATGTAAGCGACCAGATCGCCCCAGTCCGCCAACCGAGTCTCCGTTCATCGAACCAACGCCCCGCAGGAGTCTAGTGCGGCACCCTGCCCCATCGGCAGACGTTGCTCGCACCCGCCTGGTTGACCGCGTTCTCTTCTAGGCTGACGCTCGCAAGTGATGGGCAGGAGGCTGAGGTGGCCGAGACGACGGTGGCCGGGACGACGGTGGCCGGGACGACGCTGGACGAGACGACGCTGGACGAGGTGATGGCCGAGCTGGCCGCGCTCGAGGACCCGAAGGCACGCGCGGTGAACGAGAAGCACGGTGACGATCACGGTGTGAACCTCGGCAGGCTCCGCGCGCTCGCGAAGCGGCTGAGGACCCAGCAGGAGGTCGCGCGCCAGCTGTGGGAGACGGATGACACCGCGGCGAGACTGGTGGCGATCCTGATCTGCCGCCCGAAGGCGTTCGGGCGTGACGAGCTGGACGACATGTTGCGTGCGGCGCGCACCCCCAAGGTGCACGACTGGCTCGTGAGCTACGTGGTGAAGAAGAACCCGCACTCCGAGGAGTTGCGCCTGGCCTGGTCCGCCGATCCGGATCCAGTGGTCGCGAGTGCCGGCTGGGCGCTGACCACCGAACGCGTGGCGAGGAAGCCCGAGGGCCTCGACCTCGCGGGACTGCTCGACGTCATCGAGGCGCAGCTGAGAGACGCCCCGGATCGGCTGCAGTGGGCGATGAACCACTGCCTGGCTCAGATCGGGATCGAGCATGCCGAGCACCGCGCCCGTGCCATCGACATCGGCGCGCGCCTGGAGGTGCTCAAGGACTATCCGACTCCCCCGAACTGCACGTCTCCGTTCGCGCCGGTCTGGATCACCGAGATGGTGCGCCGGCGGGAATTGCCCGGCAGGTGAGGACCGTCGGGACAACCCATGGGTGATGACGCACGGATGGCTCCCACCGACGCGCTGGAGCGGGGTCGCGCCGACTACGACCGGCGGGCCTGGCTGGACGCGTTCACGGCGCTGTCCGAAGCCGACCGGGCGAACCCGCTGGCCGCGGCCGATCTCGAGCTGCTCGCGCACTCGGCGATGCTGATCCGGCACGATGACGACGCCGTCCGGGTCCTGGACCGGGCACATGCCGGGTACCTCGCTGCCGACGATGTCTCGGGCGCGGCCCGCTGCGCGATCATGATCGGCCTGGAGTTCATGAACCTCGGCGAGGCGGCCAGGGCGAACGGCTGGTTCAGCCGGGCCGGCCGGCTGCTCGAACAGCGCGGCCACGACTGTGTCGAGCGCGGCTACCTCCTGGTACCGGATGTCCTGGCCCACCTCGGCTCGCCCGGCGGGCTGGAGTCGGCGGTGTCCGTGGCCGCCGACGTCGCCCGGATCGGTGCACGGTTCGGCGACCTCAACCTGACGACGTTCGCCGTGCACGCCAGGGGGCGCGCGCGGATCAAGCAGGGCCGGATCGACGACGGAGTCACGCTGCTGGACGAGGCGATGGTCGCCATGGTGGCGGGAGAGCTGTCCTCGCCGGTCTTCACGGGCCTGATCTACTGCGGCGTCATCGACGCGTGCCAGGAGGTCTTCGACTTCCGGCGGGCCAGGGAGTGGACCGAGGCACTGAGTGCCTGGTGCGCCGCCCAGCCCCAGCTGGTCGACTTCACCGGGCTGTGCCTGGTGCACCGGGCCGAATGCCTGCAACAGCACGGCGCGTGGCCGGAGGCCATCGACGAGGCGCGGCGGGCCGGCGAGCGGTTCGCCCCTGGTGAGCTCGCGGCCGGAGCCGCCCACTACCGGCAGGCCGAGATCCACCGCTTGTACGGGAACCTTGCCGAGGCGCAGGAGGCCTACCGCCTGGCCAGCGAGCGGGGCTGGCAGCCACAGCCGGGCCTGGCGCTGCTGTCGTTGGCCAGGGGACGGACCGAGGCCGCCGTCGCCGCGATCCGCCGGATGCTCGGCGAGACGACCGAGCCGCTGGCCAGGGCGCGGTTTCTGCCCGCCTGCGTGGAGATCATGCTGGCAGCCGGCGACATCGACGAGGCGCGTGCGGCGAGTGCCGAGCTGACCCGGATCGCGACCGGGTACCGGCGGGGCGCGCTGACCGCGATGGCGGCCACCGCTCGCGGTGCGGTGGACCTTGCCGCGGGCGACGCCACCGTCGCGTTGATCGCGCTGCGGGAGGCGAGCCGGAGCTGGCAGGATCTCGACTCGCCGTACGAGGTCGCGCGGGTGCGCATGCTGCTCGGGCTGGCCTGCCGCGCGCTCGGCGATCACGACTCGGCGGAGCTGGAGCTGGCCGCGGCTCGCGCCGGGTTCGCGCGGCTCGGCGCCATTCCCGACCTCGACCGGCTGACCGCGCTGAGCACCGGACGCACCGACCGGCCGAGCGGGTTGACCCCGCGTGAGCTGCAGGTGCTGCGGCTGGTCGCGGACGGCAAGCCGAACAAGGTCATCGCCGCCGAGCTCGTCCTCAGCGAGCGCACCGTCGACCGGCACGTGAGCAGCATCCTGGCCAAGTTGGGCGTGCCGTCGCGCACCGCGGCCACGGCCTACGCGTTCGCCCACCAGCTCGTGTGACCGAATGGGTGGCACTACCCACTGCCGCCATCGGAACACATGGGTGAATGCACCGACGCGCAACCGAAGGCGCGCTGCCTACCGTTCCTCCATGCCGAGGGGTGGAGGAGATATGAGTACCAGGGAGCGGATGCTGAGCGGTCTGTCCCTTGTGGACGAACGGATCATGGTGGCCGGGGGGTCCACCGCGGTCCTGTCCGGTGGTCAAGGGCAGCCCGTTGTGCTCCTGCACGGCGCGGGCGAGTTCGCGGCGCTGTGGCTGCGGGTGCTGCCCGAGCTCGCCCGCGAGCACCGGGTGGTCGCGCCGGACCTGCCCGGACACGGTGCGTCCGGGCAGGCCGGCGACGCGCTCGAGTGGCTGGCCGAGCTGATCGACCGGACGTGCCGGCAACCGCCGGTGGTCGTCGGGCACGGGCTCGGCGGTGCGCTCGCCGCCGGCTTGGCATGCCGGCAACCGCACCGGCTCGCCGCGCTGGTGCTCGTCGACTCGTTCGGCCTCGGCGACTTCGCGCCGGCACCGAGTTTCGCGGTCGCGCTCGAACGGTTCGCCAACGAGCCGACCGAACACACCCGCGACGAGCTGTTCGCGCAGTGCTTCGCCGACCTGGACGGCGTGCGGAAACGGTTGGGCGGGCGATGGGCGGCGGTGGCCGACTATGCGCTCGAGGGGGCGCGCAAGCCGGCGCAGGGCGCGATGGCCGGGGCGATGATGTCGCGGTTCGGGCTCGCGCCGATCCCGGCCGAGGACCTCGACCGGATCACCGTGCCCACGACCCTGATCTGGGGCCGCTACGACCTGCAGGTGCTGCTGCGCACGGCGATGACCGTCAGCGCCCGGCACGGCTGGCCGCTGCACGTGATCGACGACGCCGGTGACGATCCGGCCATGGAGCAGCCGCACGCGTTCCTGCGCGCGCTGCGCACGGCGCTGGCGGGCACCAGCTGGAAGGAGGCCGTCCGATGACCATCGAGACGGCGGCCACGCTGCTCGACGCCGTGCGGGAACTGGCCCCGACGATCACCAAGCGGGCGGCGGAGATCGAGGCGGCCCGCCGGCTGCCGCCCGACCTGGTCGAGTCGCTGACCGACGCGGGCTGCTTCCGGATGCTGCTGCCGCGCAGCCACGGCGGCATGGGCCTGGAGCTCCCCGCCGCCATGCGGGTGCTGGAGGCGCTGAGCCGGGTCGAGGGGTCGGTCGGCTGGACGGTGATGATCGGTGCCGGCTCGTGGTGCGACCTGGCCGGCCTGCCCCGCGCGTCGTTCGACGCCATCTACGCGGGCGGGCCCGTGATCACCGGCGGCGCGATCAGCCCAAGCGGCACGGCCACGGCGGTCGACGGCGGGTATCGCATCCGCGGGCGGTGGGCATTCGCCAGCGGCTGCCAGCACAGCGCGTGGCTGGCCGCCAACTGCGTGGAGGACGTCGATGATGAGCCACGGCTGCGGCTGGCCGTCCTGTCGGCGGCCGAGGTCGAGATCGAGGACACCTGGCGGGCCGCCGGCCTGTGCGGCACCGGCAGCCACCATTTCGCCGTCCACGACGTGGTGATCCCGGCGGAGCGCACGTACGCGCTGCTGGAGGGCGAGCCGTGCGTGGACGAGGCGGTCGTGCGCATCCCCGTACCCGCGCTCATCGCGCTGATCATCGGGAGCGTCGCCGTCGGCATCGCCCAGGGCGCCCTCGACGATATCCACGCCACCGCTGTCACCAGGACGCCGTTGTTCGCTGCCGGCTCCCTGGCCGGAAACCCGCTGTTCCAGCATCAGCTCGCGACCGCCGACACGCGGTTGCGGGCCGCCCGTGCGCTGCTGAACGAGGAAGCGGCGTCGACGTGGGCCACCGCGGCCGCCCGCGAGGAGCTCACTCTCGAGGAGCGCGCCCGAATCCGCGCCGCCGGAGTGTGGGTCACGTCCACGGCTGCCACCGTGGTCGACTTCTGTTACCGGGCCGGCGGCGGCGGTGCGGTCTACCTCGACAACCCGCTGCAGCGGCGGCTTCGCGACATCAATACCGTGACCCAGCACTTCTTGGTCAGACCTGACACCCTGACCACGGCCGGCGCCATCCTGGCCGGCCAGGATCTGGAGCTGCCGATCTTCTGATGCCTGCCGGCGACGTCGGGTCGGAGAAACAGATGTGGAGCGTCGCCCGGATGCATGACCGCGCGGGCGGTGTGCTCGGCGGCTTCGGGGTTGTCGCGCCGGAGCTGCGCGGCCGCGGGCACGGTCGCGGGCTGCTGGACGGGCTGCTGGCCGACCGAACCGTTCGCGGTGCTCGCCGCGTCGTCCGGGGCGCGAGCTGTACCGCCGGTGGGGGTGGGCGAAGGTCGGGGCGCTCACCGCGCCACCGGACGGCGTCGAGCTGCTCGCCCGCCAGCTTGGCCCGGACCGTTCAGGCGATCCGGACCGTCGGCCGGTCACGGGATCACCTCGGGCGTGAGCGGGTCACGGCGTACGACGAGTTTCGTGGTCCTGGCGGTGTAGGCGCCGGGGGCGTCGTCCCACGCGGCGGTGCGCGTGGTGACCCGCTCGGCCGGGAACCCGGTGCGGTGCAGGAAATCCAGCAGACCGGGCAGGATCGCGCGGGTGTGGGATACGCCGAGGCGCAGGGTCGCGTCCGTGGCGTACATGTGCATCAGGGGCACCCGTGTACCGGTGGCGAAGTAGTAGCCCACAGCCGTGCACACGCCGCCCGGAGCCAGCGCTCGCAGACCGAGCCGCAGACCGGTTGCGCGGGAGGTCGCCTCGACGACGACGTCGTAGCCGTGCCGGCGGTCTGTTGTCGGGGTCTGGGCCCTGGCGCCGAGGGACTCGGCGATCGAGCGGCGTTCGACGTCGTCGTCGAGGTAGTCCACGACGGCGGCGCCGTGCGCGACCGCGAGACCGGCCGCGTAGAGACCGATGCTCTTGGCGCCGCCACCGAGAACGAGCACCGAGCCGCCTTCGCGGGCGGCCAGTGGCGGCACGACCGCCCGCCAGGCGTCGGCGAGGTTGTCGCCGGCGGCGGCGACCCGTTCGGCGGGGATGCCGGCCGGGACCGGAACGAGCATGTGGTCGGCGAAGGGCACGCGGAACTCGTCGGTGATCATGCCGCCCCACGGGCCGGCGGCAGGTCCGAAGCCGTATGCGGCAAGCGTCCCGCCGGTGGCGGTGGTGGTGGCGCATCTGGCGGTCAGCCCGCGCTGACACGGCGGGCAGGCGCCGCAGGACACCGCCCACGGCACGATGACCCGCTGCCCGGCCCGCAGGCGCGTCACCTGTGGTCCGACCGAGATGATCTCGGCGACGCATTCGTGGCCGATGGCGAACGGTCCGCGGTACGGGATCCTTCCGCAGATGCCGCCGACGACCGGGTCCACCAGCCGGAGCGCCAGGCCGGCCTGCAGCGCCCGGGACACCGGCCGGTGGATCGGCAGGGTGTCGCCGTCGCAGCGGCCGGCGATGAACGGGCGCACGATCGCGTCGCCCGGATCCAGGATCGCCGGCCGGTCGCGTTCGTGCCACACCAGCCGACCGCTTCGCTCGAACCGCAGCTCACGCACGGTCGGACTCGATTCGGGCAGGCCCAGCCCCTCGGCCATCTGCGCGAGCACCTCCCGTTCCACGTTCGGGCCGATCTTCGCGCAGGTGCTGGTGTTCTGTCAGGCAGGGTGTGCCGTCGCGCCCATGCCGTTGACCAGAACCTTGCTCTCGCCGTGATAGGTCACGGTGGCGTTGGCGCCGTTCACCAGGATCCGCTCGGCCGATTCGATCTCGACGTCGCTGCCGGCGCCGTTCACGAACACGGTGCCGCAGGAGCCGGTAAGACGCACGTCGCTGTTCGCGCCGTTGATCAGGACGTTGCCGCCGGTACAGCGGTAGGTTCCGTTGGCGACGCCGTTGAACACCTTTGGCGCGGCGGGCACTGCCGGGTCGTCCGGCGCCTCGGTCTGGGTCTCGGTCTGGGTCTGGGTCTCGGTCGGCGGGGCCGGCGTCTCGGTGGGCGCGGTGCCGGTCTCGATGGCCATCGGGGTGAGGTGCGCGGCGCACCCGTCACCGCCGGCGGTGGCGCCGTCGGGGCAGGTGGCGCCGGTGAAGATCACGCCGTTCAGCTTGGCGTCCTGCAGGTCGGCGCCGCGCAGGTCGGCCCCGGTGAAGTCGGCCGCGTTGAGCGTGCTGTCCTCGAACACGGCGCCGAGCAAGGTGGCCCGGGTGAAGTCGACCTTGTTCACAGTGGACGACCGGAACCGCGCGCCGGACAGCTTGGCCTCGCTCAGCCGCACCGAGTTCATGGTCTGGTCGTCGAAGACCGCGCAGTCGAGGGCCTGGCCGGACAGATCGGTGAGGTTCATCGGCGACCTGTCCGCGAACGTGCGGCCGGACCCGGGCGCGCACGACACCGACGCGCCGGCGGGCGCCGGGTTCGAGGCCGCCGCCTCCGGTACGGCGGATGGCGCGGCCGCCGCCCCTTCCGTGCTGCCGGGACCACACGCGGTCAGCGCCAATACCAGGCCCACCACGGGACCGGCCAACTTCCGCACCATCACGAACACCTCTCCTGACTCACTTCGCTCGGGGGATAGACCTTTTCAGCCCCGCCGGCGGGCGCGGAGGGTTTAATCTGCCAATCCATGGACCGTTCCCGCCACGCCACACACACGGTGGTGACGGTGCACCAGATCTGGCGCGAGGCGGCCCGCCGCGGGATCGGCGACGCCGAGCTGCGGGCGCTGACCGGCATGGACCCGGCCGAGCTCACCGACTTCGCGCGCCGAGTGCCCGCGGTCCAGGTGTTCGCCGCGTGGGAGGCGGTGATCCGCCGGCTGGACGAACCCGGCTTCCCGCTGCGGGTCGCCGACGCCGCCGCGCACGACGCGCACAGCGCGGTCTTCCTGTTGGCGGCCTCGTGCCCGAAGGTCCGGGACGGCATCGTGTCGTCGGTCGGCAACGCCCGCGCGTGGACCACCGCCTATTCGCTCGCCTCCTACGACACCGGTCGCGGTGGGATGACCGTCGTCCTCGACGGGCTCGACCCCGGCCGGCTCGGCGCGCGCTGCGAGGCCGAGTTCCAGCTCGCCGACTTCGTGCGCGGCGTGCGCGTGGTCGACGGCGCGTTCGTCCCGCCGCGGGTGAGCTTCGCCCACCCCGCGCCGCCCGACATCCGGGCGCACGAGGAGTACTTCGGTCCCGGCGTGGAGTTCGGTGCCGAGCACACCGAGCTCGAGCTGTCCGCGGAAGTGCTCGACCTGCCCATCCCCACCGCGCATCCGGGGCTAGCGAAGGTTCTCGCCGGGCACGTCGCCGGCCTGTGCACGCCGGGGCACCCGGAGGCGCCGTCGCACCGGGTACGGACGCGCCGCTGGCTGACGGCCCGGATCACCGCAGGCGACGCGGCCAGCGCCGCCTGCGCCGCGCGGGCCCTCCTGATCAGCGAGCGCACGTTGCACCGCAGGCTCGCCGCCGAAGGCACCACGTTCCGGGAGCAACGGGAGGCGGTCCGCCGCGAGCTCGCCGTCGACCTGGTCCGCACCAGCCGGCGGCCGATCAAGGAGATCGCGGCACTGACCGGCTTCGCCGACTCGCGCGCGTTCCACCGCGCTTACGTGCGCTGGACCGGCATCACGCCCGGCCAGGACCGCGGCGGGCGCCTGGTCGCGACGCGGGTGGTGCAGTCGCCGGAGCCGAGCTGCGCCACGTAGCACCCGTAGCACCCGTAGCACCCGTAGCACCCATTGTCTCGTGTGGACAACCAGTAGTCAGAGGCTGGGCGCCGACCCGGCTTCGAACGTCGCGCGGAGCTGGTACTTGCGCAGCTTGCCCATCGGGTCACGAGGCAGCTCGTCGACGAGTTCCAGCCGGCTGGGGAAGTACAAGTCGGTCATGTCGCGCTCGCGAAGGTGGCTGTGCAGATCCTCGAGCGCCAGCGGCTCGCCCCCGGGCACCACGACAGCACAGACGTGCTCCCGTGCACCGTCGGTGAGGCTGATGATCGCCACGTCCTTGACATTGGGATGCTGCAACAGCTCCTCTTCCACGTCCCGCACCGGGATGATCACCTCGGCGCTCGGGTCGTAGATGCGGTCGGCGACGCGACCTTCGATACGAATGCCGTCGCGGCCGTCCGGGCGGGCGATGTCGCCGGTGTCGAACCAGTCGCCGTGCCCCGTGCCGGTGGTCGAGATCCTCGCGATGTCGTCGGTGATGGTGCCGACGCACATCGACGCGCCACGCACCTGTAGCGCCCCGGTGGTGCCTTCGCTCTCCGGGGTGACCACGCGCACCTCCAGACCCGGCAGCGCTCTGCCGTCGCTGTGCGCCGACCAGTCCGGTGGGTCGTCGGCGCGCACCGCCGTCCCCACGACGTTCTCGGTCATCCCCCAGACCGCGCGCAGCGGCACGCCGAACGTGTCACGCACCATCGGCACCAGGTCGGGCGGAATCGTGGTGCCGCCGACCATGACGGTGTGCAGCGAAGTCAGCCGGCGAGGTCGCTCGCGCTGTGCCGCCATGAGCGCGGTAAGGCTGGGCGCGGAGGTCAGCAGCCGGGTCGCTTCCGCCTGCGCCATCAGGTCGAGCATCCGGCCGGGATCGGCGACATCCTGGAATGCGCTGGAACCGCCGGTCAGCAAGACCCCGAACACCGCCCACACCGGGCACGCGATGTGCGTCAACCGCATCGTGGACGCCGCGCGGTCCGCACCCGGCCCTCTGACCGCCTCCATCCACCCGCTGGCGCCGGCGTGGATCGTGTTGCAGGTGTGCAGCACACCCTTGGGCTCACCGGTGCTACCCGAGGTGAACAACACCATCGACGGCTGGTCCGGTCCCACCGGCGTCAACGAGGAGAGATCCGGGTCCGGCCTGTCGACGAAGCACTCGTGGAAGTCCAAGGCGCCGGTGTCCGCGGCGTCGCCGAACACGACCCGCTGGCGCAGCCGCGGAAGCCGTGGCGCCATGTCGGCAAGTGCCCGCGCGTGACCGAAACCGGCCCAGCTGTCCACCGTGACGCAGACCCGCGCACCCGTCCTGGCCAGCGCTCGCTCGATCTCCCGTGCGCGCAGCTGCGGCACGATCGGCTGCGCGACCGCACCGACCCGCAGGCACGCCAACATCAACGCCGCTGTCTCCCACCAGTCGGGAAGCTGGAAGGCGACCACGTCCGCGGTGCGCACACCGAAGTCATGGAGGCCGCCTGCGATTCGCCGGACCTGCTGGTCAAACTCGCGGTAGGACACCACCCGCACCGTGCCGTCGCCAGTACGCCCGTTGATCAGCACCGGCTCATCCGGGCGCAGTCGCACCGACTCGGCCAAGTCGTCGAGGAAAGTCGTGTCGCGCCACCAACCGTTGCTCCGGTAGTGGCGCGCCAGGTCGGGATCAACCGTCAGGTCAACGAGGGATGTCACTCCTGCGGCCTCCGCGGAATCACGAGGTCAGCGAGCCCAACCAGCACAGAGATCGGTGCCGACCCGCCTGGACGACGACGGAGCCTACCGCTGACCCGCTCGGGCTCACTACATGGTCGTATCGGTCGCGCACATCCGCGGCCGGCAGACCAACCCCCAGGCGCATCTTTTGATGGGACACCTGGAGGGGTCGTGCAACGGACAGCAGCGCGCGCACTGATCGTGACCGCGGCGCTCGTCGCCGCCGGGCTGACCGCCGGCCGGCCCGCGACCGCCGCCCGGGAGGAGCCGGTGGCGCACTTCGTGGTGCTGGCCAAGAAGGGCGCACCGCTGGCGCGCACCGAGGCGTCGGTACGCCACGCCGGCGGCCAGGTGGTCCGGAGCTGGCCGCAGATCGGTGTGGTCGTGGCCACCGCACCTGATGCCGGCTTCGCCGCCGCTGTGCGGCCGCTGCCCGGCGTGGTCGCGGCGGGCGCGACCCGCAACCTGGTCGAGCTCGGCGGCACCACGCCGCCGAGCATGCTGTCCATTATGGACAGACAGGTCGGGTCCGAAGTGGCCGATCCGCTGACCGAGAACCAGTGGAGCATGCGCCAGATCCGCGCTGACGTGGCACATGAGATCTCCAGCGGCAGCCGCAACGTGGTGGTCGGCGTGGTCGACGGCGGGCTGGACGCGAGCCATCCCGACCTCGCCCCGAACGTCGTCGTGAGCCGGTCGGCCGGCTGTGGTGACGAGGGCGTGCCCGACACCTCACCCGGGGCGTGGGCGCCGTTCCATCCACTCTTCGGCCATGGCACCGCGGTGGCCGGGATCATCGCCGCGGCCCGCAACGGCTTTGGCGTCGAAGGAGTGGCGCCGAACGTGCGCATCGCCTCGGTGCGGGTCGCCGACGCAGACGGGTTCATCTACCCGGAGTACCTGATCTGCGGGTACGTGTGGGCCGCCGAGCACGGCATCCAGGTGACCAGCGCCTCGATCTTCGCCGACCCGTGGATGCGTTGGTGCGACGACGATCCCGACCAGGCCGCGGCGGCCGGGGCGATGCGCCGCGCCATCGACTACGCCGCCCGCCGCGGAGTGGTGAACGTGGCCGCGCTCGGCAACGACAACGTCGACATGTCCCGTCCGGTGCTGGACACCATCAGCCCGGACAACGGCGAGCCGATCGAACGCCTCACCGGCGCCAACTGCCAGCTGGTGCCCGGGGAGGTGCCGGGCGTGGTGACCGTGTCCGCGACCGGTGCGCAGGAACGCAAGGCGCGGTACTCCAACTACGGCATCCGGGACGTCGACGTGACCGCACCGGGCGGCGACCCCGACCAGATCCCGGACACCGGGGACCACAACCCGGGCGTGCTGACCACCGTGAACGACGGAGGCTGGATCTACTTCAGCGGCACCTCGGCAGCGGCACCACACGTCGCCGGGGTCCTCGCGCTCATCCGCAGCACCCACCCCGGCTGGTCGTCGAAGCGGGTGATCGCCGCGCTGGAAAGCCAGGCCGACCGGCTGCCCTGCCCATCCGGCGGCGGGTACGACCCGGGCGGCACCGGCGAATGGCGTGCCCACTGCCAGGGCGGCCGGTCCGGCAAGGGCTTCTACGGCCACGGCCTGGTCGACGCGCTGGACGCGGTCACGCGCTGACCAGTCCGTCGCGGCTTGGCGGTCCGGGTGTCGCCTGCCCGGTCCGGCCGCCACGCTGGCAGGATCGCGGCATGGAACGCGTGCTCGGAATCGGTGGATACTTCATCCGCGCCTCGGACCCGGCGGCTCTTGGTGCCTGGTATCGGGACTGCCTCGGCCTCGATGCCGATGAGCACGGCTTGTGGCAGCAAGAGGCCGGCCCCACCGTCTTTGCGCCGTTCGAGGCCGGGACCGACTACTTCGGTTCCCGTTCCCAGCAGACCATGCTCAACTTCCGGGTCCGCGACCTGGACGCCATGCTCACCCAGCTCCGCGGCAAGGGCGCCGACGTGGCCGAGGAGACCCAGGAGATGGACGGCGTCGGCCGCTTCGGCTGGGTCACCGACCCCGAGGGAAACCGCGTCGAGCTCTGGCAGTCCGCCTAGCAGCCCTGCATACGGCGGTAGCGATCCGCGCGGCCGGTGGCGAGGCGGCAGCGGCCCCCGGGTGCCCGGTCCGTGCGGCCCTGGATGCGATGATGCTGGTGGTTCCGATCGGTACGTAACGGACAGCGCTCGTCGAAATGAGGCACAGTGGAGCTCGTCTATCCGCCGGTGATCCTGGGCTGCAAGACCTTGTTCCGGGTGCTCGACCTGAAGCTGGACCTGCGGGGCACCGAGCACATCCCGGCGACCGGCGGGGCGGTGCTCGCCTGTACCCACGTCAGCTATCTGGACTTCGTCTTCTGCGGGCTGGCCGGTCTGCCGGCCAAGCGCAAGACCCGGTTCATGGCCAAGCAGCAGATCTTCGCCAACCGGATCGCCGGGCCGCTGATGCGCGGTATGCACCACATCTCGGTCGATCGGTCGGCCGGGCAGGGCTCCTACCGCGAGGCGGTGGCCGCGCTGCGGGCCGGCGAGGTGGTCGGCGTGTTCCCCGAGGCCACCATCAGCCGATCCTTCACCGTGAAGCCGATCAAGACCGGCGCGGTGCGGATGGCCATGGCGGCCGGCGTGCCCCTCATCCCGATGACCGTGTGGGGCAGTCAGCGGCTCTGGACCAAGGGCCGGCCGCGCAACCTCACCCAGCGCCATGTGCCGGTTCTGATCCGGGCGGGCGAGCCGTTCCACCCTGCCGCTGACGGGGACCAGGACGTACTGGCCAAGGACCTGCGAGCCAGGATGGCCACGCTCCTCGACCAGGCGCAGCGCGACTATCTCGCCGACTACCCGGCCGCCGGGCCCGGCGAGGACGTGTGGTGGCAGCCCGCCCACCTGGGCGGCACCGCACCCACCCCCGAAGAGGCCGCCGCCCTCGACAAACGACGCTGACCCCTTTCGCCCGCGGGAAACCGTCGGCGCCCGGCGCCGACGGTGGCATCAGGTCGGGTGAGCGGCGCGTTCGAGGCCGTCGAGGATGAGGTCGAGTCCGTGCTCGAACTCTTTGCCGTAGTCGTAGCCGGGTGCCAGGACGTGTTCGACGGCGATCTCGGTGAGGTGCGGGTACTGGCCGGAGGTGAACCGCGCCATGATCGCCTGGGTGACCTTGGCCGTGTCCTCCCCCGCGTCGAACGGCAGGCTCGGTTCCTGCAGCGCGAAACCGTAGATGTAGCTGTCCAGCACGGAGTACGCGTGCGCGGCCAGCGCGACCGAGAAGCCCGCGCCACGAAGGATGCCGAGCACCGCGTCGTGATGCCGCAGGGTCGCGGGACCGGGCGTGGCCCGTGACTCCATCCGTCCGACTGCCCACCGATGACGGGACAGCGCCGCACGGGCCGAGATCGCCCGCCTGCGCATCGCGGTCAGCCAGTCGGTTCCCTCGGTCGGCAGGTCGATCTCACCGAAGACGACATCGATCATGCCGTCGAGCAGATCGCCCTTGTTGGCCACGTGGTTGTACAGCGACATCGCCTCGACCCCGAGTTCCACGCCCAGCTTGCGCATGGTCAGCGACTCGATCCCACCCGCATCGGCGAGCGTGACCGCGGTCCGTAGCACCCGGTCTCGCGTCAGGCGACCTCGCCGCGTAGCGCTCGGCTCACTCATCCGCACCCTCCTTGACTTAACTTACACAGTAAGCGTACTACTTACGACATAAGCTTACTACGTAAGGAGCAGGTGATGGGCACCGATCAAGGCAGCAGACCGGCGCAGACACCGCGCGTGACGGCCGAGAAGGCCAGGCCGGCGCCGACAGCGCGGACCATGCGGGCGATCGTTCAGGACGAGTACGGTGAGGCCGCCGACGTCCTGCGCATGGCGGAGATCGACCGGCCCGAGATCGCCGACGACGAGGTGCTGGTGCGCGTGCACGCGGCCGGCGTCGACCGGGGTGTCTGGCACATCATGGCCGGCCTGCCCTACCCGATTCGCCTCTCCGGCTACGGTTTCCGGGCACCCAAGACCCGGGTCCGGGGCCGGGAGGTCGCCGGACGTGTCGAGGCCGTCGGCAAGGACGTGACCGCGGTGGCGCCGGGCGACGAGGTGTACGGCATCGGCGAGGGCACCTTCGCCGAGTACACCGCGGTCCGGCACGACAAGATCGCGCCCAAGCCGGCGAACCTCACCTTCGAGCAGGCCGCCGCCGCGCCCATCTCCGCCCTCACCGCCCTGCAGGCCGTCCGCGACCGCGCACACGTGCGAGCGGGGCAGACCGTGCTGGTCATCGGCGCGTCCGGAGGCGTCGGCACCTTCGCCGTGCAGATCGCCAAGGCCTACGGCGCGACGGTCACCGGCGTGTGCGGCACCGCGAAGACGGATCTGGTCCGGTCAGTGGGCGCCGACCACGTGATCGACTACACCCGTGACGACATCTCCACCGGCGGCCTGCGCTACGACGTCATCCTCGACGTCGGCGGACATCGCTCACTCACCCAACTCCGCCGCGCCCTCACCCCGACCGGCACCCTCGTCATCGTCGGCTCCGAGACCGGCGGGCGCTGGCTCGGCGGCTTCGACCGGTCCCTCCGTGCGCCCGTGCTGTCCCGGTTCGTCGGCCAGACCCTGTGCGCACTCGTCAACTCGGAGAACGCGCAGGATCTGGTCGCGCTCACCGACCTCATCGAGTCCGGAAAGGTCATCCCGGCAGTCGACCGGACCTACCCGCTGAGCGAGACCGCCGCGGCCGTCCGGCACATGGTCGAGGGCCGCGCCCGCGGCAAGGTCGTCGTCACCGTGTGAGGCGCCTCACGACCCGAGTTGGTCCGCTCTCCCCCGAATACTGACCCGAGAGGAACGACAAATGACCTCGACGTCTCCCCCGAACACACCCGCGAACCAGCCGTACCCGATACGCGTGTACGCCGGGGCGAACAGCCCCCCGTCCCGCTGGCTGTGGTTGATCAAGTGGCTGCTGATCGTGCCGCACGTGCTGGTGCTCATTCCACTGTGGATCGGCTTCTTCCTCCTCAGCCTCGCCGCTCTGGTCGCGATCGTCGTCACCGGCCGGTACCCACGATGGATCTTCGACTACAACGTCGGCGTGCTGCGGTGGAACTGGCGCGTCACCTACTACGCCTACGGAGTGCTCGGCACCGACCGCTACCCACCGTTCACGCTGGCTGAGGTGCCCGACTACCCGGCCGGGCTGGATGTCACGTACCCGGCGCGCCTGCACCGCGGCCTCGCTCTGGTGAAGTGGCTGCTCGCCGTCCCGCACCTGCTGATCCTCGGGCTCCTGTTCGGCGGTGGCGGCTGGCTCAGCTCGCAAGCCGGTACCGAGGCCTGGCTCTGGGGCGGCGGCGGCGTGGTCGGCGTGCTCGTCCTGGTCTCCGCGATCCTGCTCGCGGTCACCGGCGAGTACCCCCGGCCGCTGTTCAACGTCATTCTCGGGATGAACCGCTGGGCTCTGCGGGTCGCCGCCTACACCGCGCTGATGACCGACCGATACCCACCGTTCCGGCTCGATCCCGGTGGCGACGACCCCGCCGGCCCTCCGGACCCCACCGTCCCGGACGGAGACTCAACCGTTCGCGCCACCCCCGCCATGAGTTGACCGACTTCCGCTGATTGCCCGGTGCCGCCAACGGCCTGCCGTTGCCGGGCCGGGCATCACCGTGGACCGGGCGTATCCGACCACTGAAGCCGGAGACGTTCAACGCCCTGTTCGCCCTAGCCCGCACGTACCCGTCACGACGGCACCGCCCGTGCTAGCCTGCGTTGGGCTGTCACTGTTCACCACCCGCATGTCGTTGCTTCTCGCCGACATCCTGGTTTCGAACGTTCACAGAACGATCGACCTGTCGATCCGTCCGGTCGTCGGCGATCCACTTTGATCTCCCTTTCACGCACTGACGCGGCGATTCGCCGTCCGTCTACTGTGGAGACTTTGCGCGCTCGCGATCATGCTGCGCGCAGCGTCGCCACGTCCGAAACCGAAGCAACGAATTGTGGGGCGACGCAAAGTTGATCTCGTTCATCTGGTCACCGGGAAACCCCTTACCCGCCGGCACCGGCGGCTCGGAGAACTACACGGTCGGCCAGGTCCGAGAACTGAACCGGCGGGGCACACCGGCGCAGGTGGTCACCGTCGGCCTGGGTGCCGACGACGGCCGGACCGAGTTCACCGACGTCCCGTTCCGTTCGCTGACAACACTGTCGGAGGTCGGCGACCTCGACGGCACCGTCGTGTTCGTGAACGAACCGCACCCGGTGCCGACCAAGCACCTGGCATTCCTGATCCTGCACAACCCGCCACCCATCAGGGAAGAGAAGCGGGCGTTCGCCGTCGACGGAACCAGGAACCGCGCCCTGATCGCCACCAGCCGGTACGCGGCCGCCCTGTGGGCCGCATACCTCGACGTCGACGTCGAGACGATCAACGTCGTGTATCCCTTCGCCGAGCCGTGCTTCGCCGAGCAGTCCCGCCCGGACACGTCAGCCGGCACGACGCGAATCCTGTTCGCCGGCCGGCTCAGCCCCGAGAAGGGCGTCTACACCCTGCTCGAGACACTGCACATCGACGTCATCGAGCAGGACATAGCCCTCACGTTCACCGCGACGACCGCCGGGGCGGACAAACCACAGGGAAAGATCATCGCCCGGCTGCTCGGGGAGCACCCGGGCATCTCCCTGGTCACCAGCTGCAAGACACCGGCCACGATGGCCGCCCTGATGGCCGCACACGACGTCGTGGTGATGCCGTCCAACAGCCAGTACTGGCACGAGACCTTCGGCATCGTCTCGGTCGAGGCCCAGCACTCCGGGTGCCGGGTGATCGCATCCGACGACGGCGGCCTGCCCGAGACCGACTGCGGCGGGATGACGCTCGTCGAGCCGGACAACGCCGAGGCACTCGCCTGGGGCATCCGTGCGGCCGTGACCAGCGGACCGTTGTCACCAACCGCCAGACACTCCGCCACGACAAGGTTCACCGTCGAGCAGTCCGTGGACACCCTGCTCAACGTGTTCCTCCAGCCGGAGCCGACCCCGCCGGCGACCATCATCCGCCAACTCGAGGAGCTCGTCCTGGCACCCTCGGACACCGCGCCGCACAACACCCGCCCCGACGACGTACTGATCGGGACAGCGACATAGACAGGAGTCGGACACCCGGGTACTAGCCCGCGGAAAGCGGCAGTCGGACGGCCGGCGGGAGCGGCGCCGGGGCCGGGGTTGCCCGGAACGACTGGATCATGAGGGCTGCGAAGCGACGCGACGCGGCCACCCTCGTCCCGGGTGACTCGGCACGGATGCCCTCGTTCGCCATCAGCGCCAGGATGATGTCCTCCAGCACGAAGTCCGCTCGCAGGTCGCCCTGATCCTTTGCGCGCCGGACGAGTTCGACCAGCAGGCGCAGCGTGCGGTCACGGTCCGCGGTGAACCCGGCCGCTTCGGGGAGCTGCGAGGTGAACGCGCGGGAGAAGCCCCGGTCGAGGGCGTGCACCTCCATCAGCTTCTCGATCACCAGGCAGAACCCGCGCCACGGGTCGACTGCCGCGAGGCCGTTCTCGACGATCGTGGAGCACGTGGCCAGCCGGCCGGCGAAGGCCTCCGTGAACAACGCCTCCTTTGTCGGAAACCGGCGGTAGACGGTCGCGACTCCCACCTGTGCGCGCCGGGCAATCTCCCGGATCGGCACGTCGAGGCCGTCGGTGGCGAAGGCCATGCGGGCGACCGCGAGGATGCGCTCGCGGTTGTCGTTGGCGTCCGAGCGCAGCTGGCGCCTCACTTCGGCGGTCACCGTTCTCACTTTAGCCAAGCGGACGGGGTGCTCCGTTACGGTCCGGCACATGAGAGCTGTGCTGTTCAACGAATACGGCCCGCCGGACGTCGTGCACGTGGCCGAGGTCGACGCGCCGCACGCGGGGCCGGGAGAGATCCGCGTTGCCGTACGGGCGACCGGACTCTCGCCGGGCGAGACCTATATCCGCTCCGGGAAGCTGCGCGACGTGGTGCCCACCACGTTCCCGTACCGGACCGGGTTCGACGCCGCGGGCGTGGTGGACGAGGTCGGGGACGGCGTCACGGACACCGAAGCCGGGGACGAGGTGTTCGGGATGGCGACCATGACCGCGCGCGGCGCCAACGCCGACTACGCGGTCCTGGCGGCATGGGCACCCAAACCGGCCCGGTGGACCTGGGAGGAAGCGGGTGGCGCCGCGGGCAGTGTCGAGACGTCCACCCGGGTCCTCGACCGGCTCGCGGTCGGCGCCGGGCACACCGTGCTGGTGCAGGGCGCGGCCGGTGGCGTGGGCACGGTCGCCGTCCAGCTGGCGGTTGCCCGCGGCGCCACCGTCATCGGCACGGCAGGCGAGCACAACCACGACTTCCTGCGTTCCCTCGGCGCGGAGCCGACAACGTACGGGCCGGGCCTGGTCGACCGGGTTCACGCGCTGGCACCGGCCGGTGTGGACGCGGTGTTCGACTGTGCCGGCGGGTCGCTTCCCGACCTCATCGCCATCGCCGGCGACACCGCGCGCGTGGTGACGATCGCCGACTTCGCCGCGGCGGCCCACGGCGTGCACATGTCACACGGAGCACCCGCCGGCGACACGGCCGCGACGCTCGGCGCGACAGCCGATCCGCTGGCGGTACACGGCCTCGGGATCGCGGTCGCGCTGGCCGAGCAGGGCAGGCTGCGGGTGCCGGTCGCGGCGACGTTCCCACTCGCAGCGGCCGCGGCCGCGCACGAACTCAGCGAAAGCCGCCACGCCCGCGGAAAGATCGTGCTGGTGACCTGAGCAGGCACCGCGTCCCAACCGCGTCCCAACCGCGTCCTCGCCGCGGCACGGTCATGCGCCGATGCTCACCTGGTCGTCGCGACGTGGGAGCAGACCGCGCTGCGCGAGCACCGGGCGGACTCCCTCGGCGAACCAGTAGGCCTCCTCGAGGTGCGGGTAGCCGGAGAGGATGAACTCGTCGATGCCCAGCGCGTGGTACTCCTCGATGCGCTCGGCCACCTCGGCGTGGCTGCCCACCAAGGCGGTGCCGGCGCCGCCACGCACGAGCCCGACACCCGCCCACAGGTTCGGGGCGACCTCCAGCCCGCGCGCACCGCGGTCGAGTCCCCCGCCGTGCAAGGCGACCATGCGTTGCTGACCGACCGACTCGCTCGCGGCGAGCTGCTTCTGGGCCCACCGCACCTGCTCGGGCTCCAGCGCGTCGAGCAGCCGCTGTGCCTCGGCCCACGCGGCGTCCGCGGTGTCCCGGGAGATGACGTGCAGGCGGATGCCGAACCGGACCTGACGGCCGGCCACCTCGGCGAGCGCGGCCACCTTGCCGATCTTCTCGGCCACCTGCGCCGGCGGCTCGCCCCAGGTGAGGTACACGTCGGCGTGCCGGGCCGCGACCGGCAGCGCGGCGTCGGACGAGCCGCCGAAGTAGATCCGCGGCAGCGGATCGGGTGCCTCCGGCAGCGTCGCGCCGACCACGCCGAGGTGCTCGCCCTCGAAGTCGAACGGCTTGCCGGACCACACGCCCCGCACCACGGTGAGGAACTCGTCGGTGCGGGCGTAGCGGGCATCGTGGTCGAACCAGTCGCCGAACCGGCGCTGCTCTACCGAGTCGCCGCCGGTGACGACGTTGAGCAGCAGCCGGCCGCGGGAGATGCGCTGGTAGGTCGCGGCCATCTGCGCGGCCAGCGTCGGGGAGACGAGCCCGGGCCGGAACGCCACCAGGAACTTCAGCCGGGAGGTCTCGCGGATCAACGCGGCGGTGGTCAGCCAGGCGTCCTCGCACCACGTACCGGTCGGCGTGAGCACGCCCTCGAAGCCGAGCTGTTCGGCGGCGCGGGCGATCTGCGCCAGGTAGTCGATGTCGGGTCGGCGGGCGGCGGACGGCCCGCGAGACTTGTTGGCGTGGAAGTGTTCCACGATCGTCCGGCCGTCCCCAGAGGTGGGCAGGAACCAGTGCAGGTGAATCGTCATCGGGTCATTCCCCTGATCGGCGGGAGATTCCGCACGACGCTAGTGACGAGTTCGCGCAATATGGAATACTGTCCCACATAGTGGCGCACGATGTGCGGTGTGCCACTGAGCCTCCTTCCACTTGATGAGACCCGTTTCCACATCGTGTGCGGTGACGTACGCTGCTGGCGTTCGTTCGCGTAGTCGCGCGCCGGTGCACGGAGGCCCCATGAGCACGAGAACCCGTTCCAGGCTTGGCAAGTTAGCCGCGTCGGCGGCGGCCGTCGTCGCGGCGACAGTCGCCGTCAGTGCCTGCGGAACAGGCGGGGGCGGTGCCGCGGACGGCGGCACGACCTTGTCGCTGGTCGGATACTCCGTGCCGAAGGCGGCCTACGGTGCGCTCGAGAAGACCTGGGCGAAGACCCCGGGCGGCGAGGGTGTGCGCTGGAAGGAGTCCTACGGCGCGTCCGGCGACCAGAGCCGCGCCGTGGAGAGCGGGCTCAAGGCCGACTACGTGCACTTCTCCCTCGAGACCGACGTGACCCGGCTGGTCAAGGCCGGCCTCGTCGCGGACGACTGGAACACCGGCCCCACCAAGGGAATGGTGTCCGACTCCGTGGTCGTGCTCGCGGTACGCAAGGGCAACCCGAAGGGCATCAAGAGCTGGGACGATCTCGTCAAGCCCGGTGTCAGCATCGTGACCCCGAACCCGGGGTCGTCCGGTTCGGCCCGCTGGAACATCCTCGCCGCCTACGGGCAGGTGATCGCGGCCGGTGGCAGCGAGGCCGACGCGGAGGCCTACCTGAAGAAGTTCTTCACCAACGTCGCCGCCCTGCCGGGCAGCGGCCGGGACGCCACGACCGCGTTCACCAGCGGCACCGGCGACGTGCTGATCAGCTACGAGAACGAGGCGATTCTGGCCA
The DNA here is from genome assembly GCA_035995025.1 of Actinophytocola sp. Taxonomy (GTDB): domain Bacteria; phylum Actinomycetota; class Actinomycetes; order Mycobacteriales; family Pseudonocardiaceae; genus Actinophytocola. The sequence continues at coordinate 55,305 of DASYKY010000138.1, read as the reverse complement.
GGCAGAGCGGCGAGGACCTCGACTACGTCGTGCCGGACACCACCATGCTGATCGAGAACCCGGGTGCGGTACTCAAGGACGCCGACCCGAAGGCGAAGAAGTGGCTGGACTACCTGCTCAGCAAGGAAGGACAGACCGAGTTCGTCAAGAAGGGCTTCCGGCCGGTGATCGACGGCGTATCGGTGGACGTCAAGGGCGCCAACGACCCGACGCAGCCGTTCCCCGAGCCCAAGAAGCTGCTGACGATCACCGATGACTTCGGCGGCTGGAAGGCCGCCGCGGACAAGTTCTTCGACGAGAACGACGGCCTGATCACCCGGATCCAGAAGGAGACCGGCAAGTCATGACCTCGGCTGACGTCGGAGCCGACGTCAGGGCTCACGACGTGGCGGCCGGCGGCACCGAACAGACGGCAGGCGGCGCGACGCGCCGCCGCCGGGCCGCTCCGGGCAACCGCCTGACGGCCGGGTCACGCATCGGGCTCGGCGTCGCGACCCTGTGGTTCAGCCTGCTGGTGCTGCTCCCGCTGACCGCGGTCGTCGTCGAGACCTCCCGGGGCGGGTGGCGCGCGTTCTGGCAGACGCTGACCGACGAGCAGACCCTCGCCGCGATCCGGCTGACGTTGCTCGAGTCGCTCCTGGTGACCGTGATCAACGTGGTGATCGGCACGCTGATCGCCTGGGTCCTGGTCCGCGACGACTTCGCCGGCAAGCGAGTCCTCGACGTGGTCATCGACGTGCCGTTCGCGCTGCCGACCATCGTCGCCGGGCTGGTGCTCCTGTCGCTGTACGGGCCGCGCAGCCCCATCGGCGTGGACGTCGCGAACACCCGGGTCGCGGTGTTCCTCGCGTTGCTGTTCGTCACGCTGCCGTTCGTCGTCCGCACCGTCCAGCCGGTGCTCGCCGAGCTGGACACCGAGGCGGAGGAGGCCGCCGCGTCGCTCGGTGCCAGCCGGCCGGCGATCTTCCGGCGGATCATCCTGCCCGGCCTGCTGCCCGCGATCGCCGCGGGCGCGGCGATGTCGTTCGCGCGGGCCATCAGCGAGTACGGCTCGCTCGTGCTGCTGTCCGGCAACCTGCCGATGCGTACCGAGGTCACCTCGGTGCGCATCCTGAGCTACATCGAGAACGGCAACCTGTCGGCCGCGGCCGCGGTCGCCGCCGTGCTGCTCGTGGCGGCGCTGGCCGTCATCGTGGCGCTCGAGGTGATCCAGCGAAAGGTGTCCCGCCGTGGCTGAGCGCCGTTCGGGCACCCGCTATCTCCTGCGCGGGATCACGATCGTCTACCTGGGACTGCTGGTGGTCTGGCCCGTGGCGATGGTCGCGCGGCACACGTTCGCGGACGGGTTCGACGCCATGAGCCGTGCGCTGTCCGACCCGCTGGTGCTCCGGTCGCTGTGGCTGACCGCGCAGGTCGCGTTCGGCGCGGTCGTCATCAACACGATCTTCGGCGTCGGTATCTCGCTGCTGCTGGTCCGCTACCAGTTCCCCGGCCGCCGCGCGCTGTCCGCGCTGATCGACCTGCCGCTGTCGGTCTCGCCGGTGGTCGTCGGCCTCGCCCTGGTGCTGGTGTACGGAGCGGACGGCTGGTTCGGCCCGGTGCTCGGTGCCACCGGGTTCGAGGTCATCTTCGCCATGCCTGGCATGGTCATGGCCACCGCGTTCGTCGCGCTGCCACTGGTGATCCGCGAGGTGGTGCCGGTCCTGTACGAGATCGGCGACGAGCAGGAGCAGGCCGCCCGCAGCCTCGGCGCCAACGCCGTGCAGGTCTTCCGCCGGATCACGCTGCCGGCCATCCGCTGGGCCGTCGTGTACGGCGTGGTGCTGAGCCTGGCGCGCTCACTCGGCGAGTTCGGCGCGGTGAAGGTCGTGTCCGGCAACATCGTCGGCAGCACCCAGACCGCGACGCTCGTGATCGAACAGCGCTACCAGGACTTCGAACAGGACACCGCCTACGCCGCGTCGTTCCTGCTGGCTCTCGCGGCGATCGTGTGCCTCGTGGTCGTCTCGCTCATCCGCCCGAAGGAAGGGGTCACCCGTTGAGCATCGCGGTCCGCAACGCCTCCAAGCGCTTCGGCCAGTTCGTCGCCCTCGACGACGTGTCCGTGGAGATCCCGTCGGGCGGGCTCACCGCGCTGCTCGGCCCCAGCGGCGGCGGGAAGTCCACCCTGCTGCGCATCATCGCCGGCCTGGAGACGGCGGACTCCGGCCGGGTGGAGATCGACGGCGTGGACGCCACCCACCATCCGGCGCGCCGGCGCAATGTCGGGTTCGTCTTCCAGCACTACGCCGCGTTCAAGCACCTGACGGTGCGACGCAACATCTCCTTCGGCCTGGAGATCCGCAAGCGCCCGAAGACCGAGATCAACCGGCGGGTCGGAGAGCTGCTGGAACTCGTCCACCTGGAACAGTTCGCCGACCGGCTGCCCGCGCAGCTCTCCGGCGGGCAGCGGCAGCGAATGGCGCTCGCCCGCGCCCTCGCCGTCGAGCCGGCCGTGCTTCTGCTCGACGAGCCGTTCGGCGCGCTGGACGCCAAGGTCCGCAAGGAACTGCGGGAATGGCTGCGCCGGCTGCACGACGAGGTGCACGTGACGACGATCTTCGTCACCCACGACCAGGAGGAGGCGCTCGAGATCGCCGACGAGATCGTTGTGATCAACAACGGTCGTGTCGAGCAGGTCGGCACCCCGGACCAGCTCTACGACGAGCCGGCCACCGACTTCGTCATGCGCTTCCTCGGGCCGGTGACCCAACTCGGCGACCAGCTGGTGCGCCCGCACGATCTGGAGCTGCACGCGGCCGACCCCGGCGGCGGCGCCCGCGGGCAGGTGGAGCGAGTGACCCGGGTCGGCTTCGAGGTCCGCGTCGAGCTGAGCGTCGGCGAGCAACGGGTGCAGGTCAGCATGACCCGCACCCAGGCGCAGGCGCTGGAGGTGCGCACCGCCGACAGCTGGTGGGTGCGCCCGGCGCCCGGCGCGCCCACCGTCCGCATGGACGGGCGGCCGCCCGAGGCGCTGGTACCGGCCGGCTCCTGAGCGGCCGAACCACCCGGGCGGTGCCGTCCGGCCGGCTCATCGTCGAGCCGGAGCCCCTGTGTCGTGCCCGTCAGCCACCGAGGTGGACGTAGGGTGCCCATCTCGCGGGCATCAGCGGGTAGCGCTCACGGAGCTGTTTCACGGTGTGGTGCAGCGCCTGCGGGGCGTTGTCCTCCGCGGCGCCGACCTGTTGGTAGAACAGCTTGGCCGTCGCCGCCGCCATCGAGTCCCCGACCCGCCAGAGCGTCCCCACCACGTGCCGGAATCCCGCGATCTGGAAGGCGGATCCGAGGTGGATCATCTCGTCGACGACCTCCGCCCCGTTCGCCATCACCGTTCGGCAGGACGACAGGTACGCCAACCGCCCGCTCGGAGCACGTCGTGACATCACCTCCCGGGCGGTGACCTGACCGCCGTGCACGTGCAGCGCACAGCTGGCCGGATCGGTGACGTTGCTGGTGGCGTGGCAGGCCAGGTGCAGCCAACCGCTTCGGGTCACGGCGCCGAGCACGGCATCCGGAGTGGCCGCCGGCCCGTCGAGCCGGGTCGTGCCGTCGAACCGCCGCATCACCTCGAACGCCTCGGTCCTCGTGTGCGGTAAGGCCGGCAGACCGGGGGCGTCGGCCACCGCGACGACACAGGTGGTGTCGCTTCCCCGGGACGCTCGAGACCGGGACGCCTGGAGAACCTTGATCGTCGGCGTGTAGGAGGAGACGACCCGGTCGAGCACGGAGTCCTCGCCGCGTCCGGCCGCGTGCAGCGGCAGCGCGGCCACCATGCCGGTGGGCACCCACCAGATCCGCTCTCGTGGGCCCAGCCGCTCGAGGACGGGTGCGGCCAGCGTGTCCCAGAGCCGGGCAAGGACGCCGCGGAGAGGTTCCTGCGCCTGTACGGTCGCGTCCTCGTCGCCCGGCATGAGCTCGGCGAACGGGAGTGTTCCCAAGAAGGTCTCGACCATCTCGTCCAGGCCCTGACCGGTCAGGCCCGGCAGGGCCACCACGTCGACCCCCTCGCTCGTGAGCAGCAGCGCGTTCGCGTCGCGACCGCTGACGACGATCGTGACCACGGGGCCGCTCGCCGCCAGCGGCGAGAGATCGGCGAGGCGACGTGGCAGCAGGTAGTCCTCGAACCCCGCGAGGGTGCGGATCCGGGAGACCTCCCCTTCCCAGGCCCGCCCCAGTTCCCGGCGGCGATCGACCGCACTCGGCTGCCCCGGCTCGCGGTCGGCGTGGGGATCGAGTGACGTGGCCAGTTCGTCGGCGATGCGACGAAGCTCCTCGGTGGTGCCGTCGCGTGCGTCGAGCGCGTGCCCGATGAGCAGGCCGCGTCCTTGTTCGAGCAGCTCCAGGGCGCCACCTGGGTCGCCGGCGCGCAGCACCCCGGTCGCGGCCTCGGACACCAGGCCTGCCATCGGCGCGAGCAGCCGGGCGTGGTCGGCAGGCGACAGGTGCCGGGGAACCAGCCGGGGAAGCAGGTCGACCGCCAGCCGGTACATGCGCGCGGCGGAAGGCAGGTCCCCGGCGGACCAGGCCGCCTCCCCCGCGACCTGCGCCGCCCTGATCCGGGCATGCGTTTCCAGGACTTCCGCGGCGGCGGCGTGTTCAAGGTGGACGAACGCGTCGCGGGCGTCCTCGGGTCCACCTCCGGCGTCCTTTCGCCGGTGGTACAGCGCGGAACCGAGGCCGAACCGGTGCGCGGCGCGATGGTGCGCGTCGTGGTCGGGGATCGCACTGATCAGCAGTTCGGTGGTCTCGATCAGCTCGTCCAGCACCTGGGCGGACCCGGTGGCGATCTCGAGCGCGGCGAGCGCGTCCACCAGCCTGTCGAGCAGGTCGAGACGCCGCTCCAGGCCGGGTTCGGCGCGTAGCCGCGCGATCTCCTTCTCCACCTCGGCGGCCAGTTTCCGGTTCGGATGGGAGCGCGAACGCTCGTTGGCCGCCCGAATCGCGTATCCATCGGGCATGTGCACCTTGTCGATGTCGAAAGCGGGTTCGGCGGACCCCGCACGAGGCGAATACCAACGCAATGCGGCCGCGATCGTGTGGTCCACACTGGAGCCGGTTATCTTCGCCCGCTGCCGGTAGGCCTCCTCGACCCATTTCTCTCCCGCGGCCTGAAGGCGGGGCGCCGAGACCGTTTGCTGCTGCGTGATTCTGTGCTTGTCGATCTCGTGCAGCTCGATCACCTCATCGAGATCGGCGACGTTTCCCTCGTCGCGGAAACGCCGCACGAGTGACGCGAACAGCTTTTCGGTGCCCAGGTCGCGGATCTGCTGCGTCGGCCCGCCCTGCCTGATCCGGCGAAACGCCGCGATCGCCGTGTCGAGGTCGGCGCCATCCGCTTGGCCTTCCCACCCGACCAGCAGCCGAAGATCGCCGCGCAGCTCCTCGGCGGTGGCCGCGGGGTTGTCCTGGTAGCTGAAGTGCCGGATGAGGAGCTCGCACGAAGCACACGGCGGAACCCGCTCGCCCTTGGCCGGACCTCCCCCGCCGTTGAGCCGATATGTCAGCATGCCGGCGTTCACGAAAAGGCGATTCCGGGCCTGTTCCAGGGTGACGGGCGGCTGGCCGGCCGCCGCGCGGGCGGCGTCCTCGGTGTGTAGCGCGTCCGAGGTCGCGGCCGCCTCCGAGCAGTGGCCGGGGCGGTGTCCGGGCGGCATCGACTCGAGGACCTGCCGAACGAGCGGGTGGTGCGCGGGCGCGGCGTGTCCACCCTGGACACCGCAGGCCCGTATCCACCGGTCGGGCACCTTGGGGTGGAGGTCAGGCAACCTGAGGTACGTGACGTGCGACGGCGTCGCGGCGGGAACCCGCGTGGCCACGTCCCAGGTTCGGGCCGAGGGCGGTTGCTGGGCGTGCCACGTCCGAAACCGCTCGACCACCGCGTCGGCGGACAGGGGTTTCCACATCTCCGACTGCCACATTCGGAGATCTCCGGTCACGCGGTCGACGACTGCCCAGCGCGGCGTGGACAGCGGCGCGTACTCCGGCGGCAGTTGCTCCGTGAGCACGTAGCCGAGGTCGAACTCGGCGACCACCGAACCGATCAGCGGGTACGCAGGTGACTGTCCGGCGGTCGCCCACAGTTGGGCCATGTGCCGGGCCTCGTCACGGGTGACCGTCCAGGCGCCCCGCCGGCCGGCGTCGGCCGGCACGGCGTCCGGGGCCGTCTCACGGATCGCGAACACCCCCGCGCGGACCTTGACCGAGTCGCGCACGACTCGTCGGAGCACGTCCGGTGGCCATCGCGTCGTATCGGACCACAGGACGCCGCCCAGCGGGAGCTCCGCCAGTTCGACGTCACGCAGGTCCGTTGCGGTGAAGTCGTTGAGCACGTACAGAACGCCGCTGAGGGCGCGGTCGAGCTCGCGTGCGCGATCGACGGCGAGGCCGAGACCGCTGCCCACGTCACCGTCGCCCTCCAGAACGCTGTCGACTGCGGCCATGAGATCGACGGCGAACATGGTGACGGTGGTGATGGCGCGATCCATCACGGGAATGATTTCGCTGACGGGAAAGAAGACGGCGGCGCGGTCGAGGTTCAGCTCGCGGGCGATGTCCATCGCCGGCTCGAGCACCTGGTCGAGAGTGGCCACGGTGTCGTCGGGTTCCAAAGCGTCAGCGATATCGGCAATTCGCTCGAAGACTCGGGTGAGGCGGTGGGAGGATTCCTCAGCGCGGGCGAGGTCGATATCGCTCACGAGCTCCCGGGCGGCCGTGCCGGCCGTCGCCAGCGACGGCGCGTAATGACCGCGCACCACCAGGCGGATCCAGGGATGGACCGCCGCGAGAGCGTCGACGATTTCGCGTAAATCGATGCCAGGCTTCGCCATTTGCCCAAATCCCCCGAATGCCCTGCGGTCTGATAATCCGGTTGTCCCAATTGGGCCCGCACGGAAGCGGCGGCCCGGCATGCGACAATAGCGGAATGCTACCGCGTCCACCTGACGACGTTCCGACTTCGGAACCCGATGCCCATCGCGGTGTCGGCGAGCTCTTGCTGGCGGCGTTGGCTGGTTCCGCACTCGCACCATTCGTCCAGGCCATCGCCACCAAGGTCGGCGAGGACGTATACGCCAAGATCAAGCACCTGCTGAGTCGTCACAGAGGCCCCCCGCCGGCCGCGGGGAGCCAGATCACGCTGGCCGATCCGGCGACGGCGATCGTGCTGGAGCTACCGGCGACGTTGGGCGTCAAGGACGCCTACGGACTGACCAACGTACGCCTGCCGTCCTTGTCCGGCTCACAGTGGCTACTCGTCCGGTACGACTCCGTATCACGAACGTGGACCGCCGTTCCCGTCCCGACACCACCAACCGGTGCGATCGAGGTCGACGATCAACAGCAGGAGTTCGGTAGCGGGGCGCACTAGATGTCGATCTGGGAGCCCATGATGATCGTGCGGTGTCGGGGCAGGTTGAAGCTGTCGGCCGCGTCGGCCGCGATGTAGGACGTGGCGATGAACACCCGCTTGCGCCAGCGCGCCATGGTCGGCGCGTCGCCGCACTCGAGCTCGATCTTGGACAGGAAGTAGGAGGCTTCGTCGAGCTGCAGTCGGCCCTCGGTGGCGGCCGGATCGACCAGGGCGAGCGCGGCGGGGACATCCGGGGTTTCCATGTAGCCGAACCTGGCTGTGACATGGGTGATGCCGTCGTCGGAGTAGCCGAGGTCGTTGACGACGACGCGCTGCTGGGCCGGCACCCGTGGTACCGGTTCGGTTTCGATGGACATGATCACGACGTGTTCGTGCCGCACGTGGTTGTACTCGACGTTGGCGCGCATTGCCAGCGGCGCGGTCTGGTTGCCACGGTTGAGGAACACGGCGGTGCCGGGGACCTGGACCGTGGCTTGTCCGTTGTGGAGCCGGTCGATGAACTCGCGGAGGGAGCCTTCTCGCCGGTTTCGTTCGGCGGTGACGATCCCGCGCCCGCGTTCCCAGGTCGTCATGACGGTGAACGCGGTGAGTCCGACGAGCAGCGGCAGCCACGCGCCGTGGACAAGTTTGGTCAGGTTGGCCGCGAGGAACAACAGGTCCACCGCCAGCAGCACCGTGGCACCGACACCGATCATCCACAGTGGAGTGCCCCATCTGGCTCGGGCCACGTAGAAGAACAGCAGCGTGGTGATCGTGATGGTGCCGGTGACCGCCATGCCGAACGCGAAGGCCAACGCGGTCGAGCTCCGGAACGCGAAGACCAGCGTGAGGACCGAGACCATGAGTAGCCAGTTGATCCACGGGACATAGATCTGGCCGATCGTGGACTCGGAGGTGTGTGCGATCCGCAGCCGGGGCAGGTAGCCGAGCTGCGCGGCCTGGTGGGCGACCGAGAACGCGCCGGTGATCACCGCCTGGGACGCGATCACCGTGGCAGCCGTGGCGAGCAGCACCATGGGCAGCCGTCCCCACTCGGGCACCAGCAGGAAGAAGGGGTTGCTGATGTTGGCCGGGTCGTCCAGGATCAGCGCGCCCTGGCCGAGATAGCTCAGCGCGCAGGCGGGGAACACGAGGAAGAGCCAGCCACGGCTGATCGCCCGGCGGCCGAAGTGTCCCATGTCGGCGTAGAGGGCCTCGGCGCCGGTGACCGACAGCACTACCGCTGCCAGCGCGAAGAACGCGATGTCGAAGTGACCGGCCATGAACGACACCGCGTAGGTCGGCGACAGCGCGGCGAGAATCGCCGGATGCCCGGCGATCCCGACGACGCCGAACACACCGATGATCGTGAACCAGCCGATCATGACCGGCCCGAAGACGCGGCCGACCGCCGCGGTGCCCCGGCGCTGTACGAGGAACAGGATCACGATGATCACCGCGGTGAGCGGCACCACCAGATCCTTGAGCGACTCGTCGACGACCTTCAACCCCTCGATCGCGGACAGCACCGAGATCGCCGGGGTGATCATGCTGTCACCGAAGAACAGCGCGGCGCCGAAGATCCCGGCGCCCGCCAGCAGGAGCGCGGACCGTCCGCCCCGGCGCGCCCCCCATCGGCGCAGCATCGTGATCAGCGCCATGATGCCGCCTTCGCCGTCGTTGTCGGCGCGCATGGCCAGCAGCACATAGGTGACCGTGACGATGATCATCACGGACCAGAAGACGAGCGACACCACCCCGTACACGTTGCCGGTGCTGGCCGGGACGGGGTGCGGGTCGCTCGGGTTGAACACCGTCTGCAAGGTGTACAGCGGGCTCGTTCCGATGTCGCCGAACACCACTCCGAGCGCCCCGACCACGACCGCCAGCCGCACCGCGCCGCCTGCGCCCGCGCCGCGGCCACCGGACGGCGGCGGTTCGGACGAGGTCGCATGCTGACGATCGCTCACGCGCCGGACGTTACCCGCTCCCCCGTCGCCGGCGGCGGCACAGCCACCCGCCAACCCGTCAAGAAGACATAAAAACCGCAGGCGCATCCGAGTGTCTCGAATGGATGAACGATGCCGGGTTCAGCCGCCGAACCGCGGTGAACTTCGGTGAAACCCTGCTGAACCGGCCCGCCGGGCAGGCCGTGTCGCACCCTGATCCACGGTCAGGTGTCGAAACGAAGTAGACCCGCAGGTAGTGGGTGTTGGCCTCGTACGTCTCGCCCCACACCTCGTGCAGCAGCTGCTTCTGGGTGATGAGCTTGCCGCGGTTGCGGACCAGCAGCTCCAGCAAGCCCCATTCGGTCGGCGTCAGGTGGACCTCGACCCCGTCGCGGAGCACCTTCTTCGCGCGCAGGTCGATGGCGAACGTGTCGGTCTCGACCACCGCGTCCTCGGTGCCGGCCGCGGACTGCGCACCTCGTCGCACCGCGGCGCGCAGGCGCGCGAGGAGCTCGTCCATGCCGAACGGTTTCGTCACGTAGTCGTCGGCGCCCGCGTCGAGGGCACGCACCTTGTCCGTGGCATCGGTGCGGGCGGACAGAACGATGACGGGCGTCGTGGTCCAGCGGCGGAGCTGTTCGAGCACGGCCGTTCCGTCGATGTCCGGCAGGCCGAGGTCGAGGACGATGACGTCCGGTTTGCCGTGCGCGGCGACCCGCAGGGCGCTGGTTCCGTCGGGCGCGGCGAGCACGTCGTAGCCGCGTGCGGAGAGGTTGATCCGCAGTGCGCGGATGATCTGCGGCTCGTCGTCGACGACCAGAACCGTGGTCACGCCGTCACTCCCCCTTCGGAGTCCGCCGGCTCCGCACCGGCGTCCGCGGGGAGGGAGACGACCACGGTGAGCCCGCCACCGGGGGTGTCCTCGGCACGCAGGGACCCGCCCATGGCGTCGACGAACCCCCTGGCCACCGAGAGGCCGAGGCCGACCCCGCTCGTGCTGTCCCGGCCGCCGAGGCGCTGGAACGGCTCGAACACCGAGTCCGCGGCCCGCTTGGGCAGCCCTTGACCGTGGTCGACGATCCGCAGCTCGACCAGGTCCGCGTGGGCGCTGGCGCGAATGGCGATCGCCGGCTCGTCCGTGCCGATCCGGCCGTCACCGTCCACGTCGACCGGCCGCGGCACCGGGAGAACTCCGTGGCGCAGCGCGTTGTCGACGATGTTCGCGACCACACGTTCCAGCAACCCGACGTCCGCCCGCACCCGGGGCAGGCATTCGTCCACGTCCACCCGGATGCGCACCCCGCCGTCCACACCGGACAACGCACGCGCGACCATCTCGTCGTAGCCGACCGGTCTGAGCACGGGGCGGACGACGCCCGCGGCCAGCCGGGAAGAGTCGAGCAGGTTGTCCACCAGGTTGGTCAGCCGGTCGGCGGACTCCTCCACGGTGGCAAGGAGCTCGCCGGTGTCCTCTTCGGACAACGGGAGGTCCTCGGCGCGCAGGCTGCCGGCCGCGGCCTTGATCGACGTGAGCGGCGTGCGCAGGTCGTGGCCGACCGCGGACAGCAGCGCGGTCCGCAGCTTTGCCGTCTCCGCCTGGTGCCGGGCCTCCGCGGCCTCGGTCGCCATCCGCTGCTGGCGCAACGCGAGGAGCGCCTGGCCGGCGGCGGCCTCGAGGACACGGCGGTCCCGCGCGGGCACCTGGCGGCCGCGCAGCGCCAGGTGCACGTCGGGCGTCACCGGGATGTCCACGTCCGCCTCCTCGGGGTCGTAACACGGGAACTCCCCCACGCAGGCGACCCGGTGCCACTCCCCGCCGCTGGACTCCAGGAGCGCCACGGACAGCAGGCCGAAGTTCTCCCGGACCTTCTCCAGCAGCGTGTCCAGTGGCTGGGCGCTGGTCAGCACGGTCCGCGCGTAGGAGGCGAGCAGCGCGGCCTCGGTGCGCGCCTGGGCGGCCAGCTCGGCCCGGCGAGCGGCGCTGTCCACGACCACCGCGACCATGACCGCGACCACCACCATGATCACGAGCGTCAGCGCGTTCTCCGGGTCGGCCACGGTCAGCGAGTAGAGGGGCGGGACGAAGAAGTAGTTCAGCAGCAGCGCGCTCAGCACCGACGCGAAGACCGCGGGCCCGAGGCCGCCGACCAGCGCGACGAGCACGAGCGCGAGGAAGTAGTCCACGACGTCGGTGGTGGTCGTCAGGTCCGACCTGAAGTACGCGCCGGCGAGGGTGGCGAGCGCGGGGAGCATGACCGCGAGGACCCAGCCGAGCGCCTTGCGGGACGGGCTGAGCGGGCTGCGTGCCCATCTGGTCCGGCGCCGGCCGCGGCCGGACTGCTCGTGGGTGACCATGTGGACGTCGATCGGCCCGGACCGCTGCACGACCGCCGCGCCGATGCCCTCGTCGAACGCGCGCGCCCACCGCGACCGCCGCGACGTGCCGAGCACCAGCTGGGTGGCGTTGGCACCGCGGGCGAAGTCCAGCAGGGCGGTCGGCACGTCGTCGCCGACCACGGTGTGGAACGTGGCGCCGACGTCGTCGGCGAGGCGGCGCAGCTTGGCCACCGCGCCCGGGCCGACGCCGGTCAGCCCGTCGCCGCGCAGGATGTGCAGCACCAGTAACTCGGCACCGGCACGGGTCGCCACCCGGCTGCCGCGCCGGATCAGGGTCTCGCTCTCCTTGCCACCGGTGATGGCGACGACCACGCGCTCGCGGGTCTCCCAGGTGTCGGTGATGTCCTTCTCGGTGCGGTAGCGCCGCAGGGCGACGTCGACCTGGTCGGCCACCCACAGCAGGGCCAGCTCGCGCAGCGCCGTGAGGTTGCCGGGCCGGAAGTAGTTGCCGAGCGCGGCGTCGATGCGGTGTGCCGGGTAGACGTTGCCGTGCGCGAGGCGGCGGCGCAGCGCCTCCGGCGTGATGTCGATCAGCTCGATCTGCTCGGCGCGGCGGACGACGTCGTCGGGCACGGTCTCGTGCTGGCGGGCGGCGGTGATCCGCTCGACGACGTCGTTGAGGCTTTCCAGGTGCTGCACGTTGACCGTGGACAGGACGTCGACGCCGGCGTCGAGCAGCTCTTCGATGTCCTGCCAGCGCTTGAGGTTGCGGGAGCCGGGCACGTTGGTGTGGGCGAGCTCGTCGACCACCGCGACCTCGGGCCGGCGGGCCAGCACGGCGTCGCTGTCCATCTCGGTGAACGCGCGCCCGCGGTAGTCCACCTGCTTGCGGGGCACGGTTTCGAGCCCCTTCAGCAAATCGGCGGTCTTGGCCCGTTCGTGGGTCTCGACGAGCCCGACGACGACGTCGGTGCCACGCTCGGCCCTGCGCCGCGCCTCGCCCAGCATCGCGTAGGTCTTGCCGACGCCGGGCGCGGCGCCCAGGTAGATCCGCAGTTCTCCCCTGCGCACCTTCCCGGGCACCGCACCGTCGGGCGAGGTCACCGCTCGGCGGCCTGGACGGCCAGGTTGAGCTTCAGCACGTCGACACCCGGGTCGCCGAGGAAGCCGAGGCCGCGGCCGTCGGTGTTGTCCTCGACGAGCGCGCGGACCTCCTGCTCGGACAGCCCCGTCACGCTTGCCACCCGCCGCACCTGCAGCTCGGCGTAGGCCGGGCTGATGTCCGGGTCGAGGCCGGAGGCGGACGCGGTCACCGCGTCGGCCGGCACCTCGGACTCCGGGACTCCCTCGCGCTTGGCGATGAGCTCCTTGCGCTGCTTGATGGTGGCGACGAGGTCCTCGTCGTACGCGCCCTTGTTGGAGCCCGCGGAGGTCGACGGGTCGGCCGGGCCGAGGACGTCCGGCGAGCCGTCGCCGTCCTGGTCCAGCGCGACGGCCGAGGGGCGGTTGTGGAACCACGGGTCGTGGGCCGGGTCCTTGGCGACGGGGTCGACGCCGATCAGGTCCGAGCCGACGTCCTGCCCGTTCAGGGTGACGACCGAGCCTTCGGCGTTGGCCTGCAGGCCGGGGATGCGGCTGACGACCCACACACCGAGCGGGTACAGCACCCCGGTGAGCACGGTCAGCACCAGCAGCACCCGAAGGCCGGCCATGGTCTGTTTGTACAGCGAGTTCATGGGTTCACATTCCCGGGACGAGTCGGACCAGCAGGTCGACGAGCCAGATGCCGATGAACGGCGTGACGACGCCGCCGACCCCGTAGATCAGCAGGTTGCGCCGCAGCAGCGACGACGCGCTGGAGGGCCGGTAGCGCACGCCGCGCAGGGCGAGCGGGATCAGCGCCACGATGATCAGCGCGTTGAAGATCACCGCGGACAGGATCGCCGAGCTGGGCGAGTGCAGGTTCATGATGTTGAGCTTGTCCAGCTGCGGGAAGATGCCCGCGAACATGGCCGGCAGGATGGCGAAGTACTTCGCCAGGTCGTTGGCCACGCTGAACGTGGTGAGCGCGCCGCGGGTGATCAGCAGCTGCTTGCCGATCTCCACGATCTCGATCAGCTTCGTGGGGTCGGAGTCGAGGTCGACCATGTTGCCGGCCTCCTTGGCCGCCATGGTCCCGCTGTTCATCGCGACGCCCACGTCCGACTGGGCGAGCGCGGGCGCGTCGTTGGTGCCGTCGCCGGTCATCGCGACGAGGCGGCCGCCCTCCTGCTCCTTGCGGATCAGCGCCATCTTCTCCTCCGGCCTGGCCTCCGCGAGGAAGTCGTCCACACCGGACTCATCAGCGATCGCCTTCGCGGTGAGCGGGTTGTCGCCGGTGATCATGACCGTGCGGATGCCCATCCGGCGCAGCTCGGCGAACCGCTCCTTCATCGCCGGCTTGACCACGTCGGACAGCCGGATGACGCCGCGCACGACGGCCACGCCGTCGACCCGCTCGGCGCACACCAGCGGCGTGCCGCCGCCCGCGCTGATCCGGTCGACCGCCTCCTCGACCTCGACCGGCACCTCGCCGCCCTGGTCGGTGACCCAGGTGCGCACCGCGCTCGCGGCGCCCTTGCGCACCACCCTGTTCGGCAGGTCGATGCCCGACATCCGGGTCTGCGCGGTGAACGGCACGAAGTCGCCGGCGTTCTCCGTGCCGGCGGCCTCGACGGCCAGGCCGTGGTTCTTCGCGACCAGGTCGACGATGCTGCGGCCTTCCGGCGTGCCGTCGGCGAGGCTGGACAGCCGCGCCGCGGCCGCCAGTTGCTCCACTGTGGACGATCCGGTGGGGATCAGCTCGGTGGCCTGCCGGTTGCCGAAGGTGATCGTGCCGGTCTTGTCCAGCAGCAGCGTCGACACGTCGCCCGCGGCCTCGACCGCGCGGCCGGAAGTGGCGAGCACGTTGCGCTGCACGAGGCGGTCCATCCCGGCGATGCCGATGGCGGACAGCAGCGCGCCGATGGTCGTCGGGATGAGGCAGACCAGCAGCGCGGTCAGCACGATCACCGACTGCAGGCTGCCCGAGTAGCCGGCGACCGGCTGCAGCGACACGACGGCCAGCAGGAAGATGATCGTCAGCGTGGACAGCAGGATCGTCAGCGCGATCTCGTTCGGCGTCTTCTGCCGCGTCGCGCCCTCGACGAGCGCGATCATCCGGTCCACGAAGGACTCACCGGGCTTGGTCGCGATCCGCACGACGATCCGGTCCGACAGCACGGTCGTGCCGCCGGTCACCGCCGACAGGTCGCCGCCGGACTCGCGGATCACCGGCGCCGACTCGCCCGTGATCGCCGACTCGTCGACCGTCGCGATGCCCTCGACGACGTCGCCGTCACCGGGGATGACCTGCCCGGCCTCGACCACGACGAGGTCGCCGATCCTCAGTTCGACACCCGGCACGGACTCCTCGGCGCCGTCGGCGCCCAGGCGGCGGGCCATCGTCTCCTTCTTGGTGCGCCGCAGGGTCTCCGCCTGCGCCTTGCCGCGGCCCTCGGCGACGGCCTCCGCGAGGTTGGCGAACAGCACGGTGAACCACAGCCACAGCGCCACGCCGATGGTGAACACGCCGGGGTCGCCGATCGCGAACACCGTGGACAGCAGCGAGCCGACCCACACCACGAACATGACGGGGTTGCGCAGCTGGTGGCGGGGGTTGAGCTTGCGCAACGCGTCCGGCAGCGAGGTGAGCAGCTGACGCGGGTCGAACACCCCCGCGCTGATGCGGCCGGTCTTCTCCGCGTGGTGTTGCCGCGCGTCCAGCGGGTCGCGCTGGGGCTTTTCCGTAGTAGTGGTGGTCATGCGAGAGCCTCCGCGATTGGACCGAGAGCGAGAGCGGGGATGAACGTCAGCGCGGCGACGAGGACGACGGTGCCGGTCAGCAACGAGCCGAACAGCGGCCCGGTGGTGGGCAGCGTGCCGGCGGTGGCCGGCACCTTCCGCTGCGCGGCCAGCGAGCCGGCCAGGCAGAGCACCGCGACGATCGGGATCAGCCTGCCGAGCAGCATGCAGATCGCCAGGCTGGACTGGAACCACGGGCTGGTGACCGTGATGCCGGCGAACGCGCTGCCGTTGTTGTTCGATGCCGAGGTGTAGGCGTAGAGGACCTCGGACCAGCCGTGGATACCGGAGTTGGCCTGGTAGCCGGGCGTGCCTGGCAGCATGATCGCGGCCCCGGCTCCCAGGAGCACCACCGTCGGCATCGCGAGGATCGAGATCGCGGACGCGGTCACCTCCCGGCGGCCGAGTTTCTTGCCGAGGTACTCGGGTGTGCGGCCGACCATCAGCCCGGCCAGGAACACCGCGATGATCGCCATCACCAGGATCGAGTACAGCCCGGTGCCCACGCCGCCCGGTGTCATCTCACCGAACAGCATGTTCAGGATCGCCCCACCGCCGCCGAGGCCGGAGAAGCTGTCGTGCATCGAGTTCACCGCACCCGTCGAGGTACCCGTGGTGCTGTCGGCGAACAGCGCCGAACCGGCGATCCCGAAGCGGACCTCCTTGCCCTCCATCGACGCGCCGGCGAGCAGCGCGGCCGGGCCGTTCGGGTGCGCCTCGGCCCACCAGATGACGGTCAGCATCGCGCCCCACAGCACACCCATCACCGACAGCAGCGCGTAGCCCTGCTTGCGGTTGCCGACCAGCGTGCCGAACGTCCTGGTGAGACAGACGGGGATGACCAGCAGCAGCCAGATCTCGATCAGGTTGGTCCATGCGTTGGGGTTCTCGAACGGGTGCGCCGAGTTGCCGTTGAAGATGCCGCCACCGTTGGTGCCGAGCTCCTTGATCGACTCCTGCGACGCCGCCGGTGCCAGCGCGATGGTGCTCGACGACCCGTCCGGGTTCGCCACCGCCATCCCGGACCGCAGGCTCTGCACCACGCCCAGCGCGATCAGCACGATCGCGAAGACGAAGGCCATCGGCAGCAGGATGCGGACGGTGCCGCGGGTCAGGTCGACCCAGAAGTTGCCCAGCCGGTCCGACCCGGATCGGGTGAACCCGCGCACCAGCGCGATCGCGACCGCGAGCCCGACGCCCGCGGAGACGAAGTTCTGCACGGTCAGCCCGAGCATCTGCACCGTGTGCCCCATCACCGCCTCGGGCACGTAGGACTGCCAGTTCGTGTTGGTGACGAAGCTGACGGCGGTGTTGAACGCGATGCCGGGGTCGACCGCGCCGCGGCCGAAGTCGAACGGCAGCAACGGTTGCGCGCGCTGGATCAGGTACAACAGCACGATCGACACGAACGAGAAGCCGAGCACGCCGGCCGCGTAGACGGGCCAGCGCTGCTCGGTGTCCGGGTTGACCCGGACGGTCTTGTAGATCACCCGCTCGACCGCGAGGTGCTTCTTGTCGGTGAACACCCGGGCCATGTAGTCGCCGAGCGGCTTGTACACGGCGGCCAGGAGCAGCAGGAGGACCGCGACCTGGATCAGGCCGGCCAGGACAGGGGACATCAGAACTTCTCCGGGCGGATGAGGGCCACGAACAGGTAGATGATCAGCAGCAGCGCGAGCACGCCGCCGACGACGTTTGCGACAACGCCTACGCCACTCACAGCTTCTCCAATCCACGTAACGTCAAGACGAGAACCAGGAAGCCGGCGATCAGCAGCACGGCGAAGGCCAGGTCGGCCATCGGCCCACGCCCCTTCCACGGTGGGTCGCCCCGACGGCGACCGGACGACGCGAGTGTGGCCCCGGCGCGCGGGCGGGAACACGGGCCTGACGCGACCTTGACGCCGCCGGGGCTCGCGTTGACGAAATCCGAACGCGCCCGTGAGCGGCGCCACCCGGCGCACCCGGGGTGGCCGGGGCCGGGACGTAAAGGCGGCATCAACATTGCCGGCCCATCCGTTCGGACCACGGCAAGAAATCACCGCACCGACCCGGTTCGCGGTGCACTGGGTAGGTGCACGAGATACATGTCGAGCCACCGATCCGCGGCTGGGCCGGCTACCCGCTGGGTTTCGTCGCCGCCGTCGCGGTCACGACCGTGGCCGTGGCCGCCGGCGGAACCGCCCATCCACTTTGGACCCTGGTCGCCCTGGCCGGCACCGCGTCCGCGATCGCCGTGGTCGCCACCCTGCGCGCGGCACTCGCGACCGGGGCGCTGTGCTGGGCGCTGCAGGCCGGCTTCGTCATCGGCCGGTTCGGCGAGCTCACGCTCAACGCCGACGCGGTGCGCGCGGCCGTGGTCGTCGCCGCGGTCGTCGTGCTCGGCTTCGGAATCGCCCACGTCGTTCGCGTCGCCCGCCGGTCCGCCGCCGCCCGCGTGGTGCCGATCCAGGTCCGGCGCAGCACGCCCGCGATCCCGGTGCTGCGCTCCACCGGCACCGGGCACGCCTCGTGACCGTCACCACCCGGCCACGGCCGACGCCCGTGCTGTCAGCCGGCCGCCGGGAGTACGTCGTTCTCGACGATCGACAGGCCGTTGAACGAGTCCTGGTCGAAGTCACGAGTGTTCGTCGTCATCACGACGACGAGATCCAGGTCCTTGACGATGTAGATCATCTGACCGCCGAACCCCCAGGCCATCGCGACGTGGTGACCCGCGATGTCGCGCAGCCAGAAGTCGTAGCCGTAGCTGTACGGGGCGCCGGCGTCCACCTGGTTCGTCATCGACGCCTTCACCCAGGCCGCCGGCACGAGCTGCCTGCCGTTCCAGCGGCCGTCGTGGAGATAGAGCAACCCGAACTTCGCGAGCTCGCGTGGCGTCGCGTAGAAGTTGTAGCCGCCCGAGAAGTAGCCCTGCGGGTCGCGCCCCCAGTGTTCGGCGACGACACCCATCGGCGCGAGCAGGTGCTGGTGGATGAACTCGCAGCCCGTCGTCTTCGTGGCCGAGGCCAGCACGGCGGAGCTCAGGTGGGTGTCGCCGGTGCTGTAGTTGAAGAGCGTGCCCGGCGTCGCGGCTCTCGGGAGCCGGAGCGTCGCCGCGATCCAGTCGGGTGCCCGCTGGATCCGGGTCTCGGTCGTGTTCTCGTTCCATCGGCTGCCCGAGGTCATCGTGAGCAGGTCGCGAACCCTGATCGTCCTGGTCTCGGGCCTCATCGCCGAGACGTAACGTGCCGGCAGGGTCGAGGCGATCGTCGCGTCGGCGCTGGGGATCCGGCCCTCGTCGATCGCGATCCCGACCGCGGCTCCCCAGATGCTCTTGGACGCCGAGTGAACGTTGTTGCTCTGGTTCTTCGCGCTGCCATGGAAATAGCGCTCGAACACGAGAGCGTCGCGGTGGATCACGAGGAAGCTCCACGTGTAGGGAAGCTTGGCCAGGGCGGTCGAGGCTCGTTCGAGCCCGCCAGAGTCCATCCCCTGTTCCCCCGGGGTCGACATCTTCCACGACGCACTGTCGTCGACCGGATCGGTGTAGGTCGGGTTGTCCTCGTAGAACCTGTCCGTCGACAGCGGGCCTTGGATGGTGCCGCAGTCGAATGCGGCGGTCGCCCTGTCGGGCCCGGCGTCGCTCTTCGCGGCGGACGGCTCTGGCGAGGAACACGACGCGACCACGCTCAGCATCGTCATCACGCATACACCGAAGCGCGACATCATCACGGGCCTTCCACTCCCAGCGATCGTCGTGGATCGGCGGTGCGCCTCATCGTTCGGATCCTAGTGGCCGAGGACGTACGGCTTGCCGTCCGACCTCACCCTGACCGGAACGACCATGGAGACCTAGGGCGAGGTCCGTCTTGTCCTATGCGGACATCAACCTCGCATGGACACGGTGCGCGTCGGGGTGGCCGATCTCGCGGTAGACGTCCAGTGCTTCCCGCAGCGTCGCGGTGGCGTGGACATCGCCGGTGCCCTTCAAGGCATAGGCGAGGCGTTCCAGTGAAACGGCTTCCCAGTACCGGTCGCCTAACCGGCGGTCTATGTCGAGGGATATCTCGTAGTACTTCGCCGCGCTCGCGTTGTGGCCCATGGCGCGTTCGATGTCGCCGAGGTTGAGCAGGACGTCGGCCTCGCCCTCCCGATGACCGATCGCCTTGTAGAGCTCCAAAGCGCGGGCGCACAGTGGCTGTGCATGGTCGTGGCGCGCCAGCAGGCACAGCTGGCGCCCCATCGCGTTCAACGCGTCCGCGCGGCCGAGCTCGTCGTCGGAGTCGCGGATCAGCTCCCACGCGGTCCGGGCGTGGTTGAACGCGTCGTGATGATCTCTGCGTGCGTCGAACACCCTGGTGTAGGCGAGGTGGTTCTTGAACGCACCGCCACTGTCGTGGCGGGCCCGGTAGATCTCCGCGGACCGGTCGAGGAGGTCGATCGCCTCCTCGAACTGGCCGAGCCTGGCGAGCGCGGTCGCCAGGTGGCGGGAGGTCACCGCCTCGCCGACACAGTCACCACTCGCGCGGACCGCTGCGAGCGCGATCCGGAGAATGGCGACGCGCTCGGACCACCGGCCGGT
The DNA here is from genome assembly GCA_035995025.1 of Actinophytocola sp. Taxonomy (GTDB): domain Bacteria; phylum Actinomycetota; class Actinomycetes; order Mycobacteriales; family Pseudonocardiaceae; genus Actinophytocola. The sequence goes on along the minus strand of DASYKY010000138.1, from coordinate 35,187 downwards.
GCGACGCAGAAAGGTCGTGGAGGCCCAGGCGAGCCGCCAGGCGCAGTCGGCGAGCCCGTGTTCGGCGGCGAACCCGACCAACGCCTCCAGCGTGAGGTGCTCGGCGGTGAACCAGGCGATGGCCGCGTCGTAGCCGTTGACCGCCAGGTTGGCCGATCGGACCACGGCGCCCAGGTCGTCGCGGCCGTAGCGGTGCGGCTGGATGAGCCGGTCGGCCAGCAGCGCCGTGCCGAGGTAGTGCTCCACGAGGCGGATCGCCGCGGCGTGGCGTTCGGTGTCGGTGTCGGTCCCGGCCAGTTCGGCGGCGTACGCGCGCAGCAGGTCGTGGAAGCGGAACCGGCCGGGCAGGTACTCGGCGACCAGGTGCGCACCGGTCAGCTCGCGCAGCGCGGCCGGCGCCTGGTCACCGGCGAGCGCCCGGCAGGCGGCCGGGCAGATGTCGGCACCCGGGTGGATCCCGAGCAGCCGGAACAGTCGCGCGGCCTCGATGCCGAGTACCGCGTAGGACCAGGAGAACACCGCGCGAAGGCTCAGGTCGGTGTCCCCGAGGTCCAGCACGTCCAGGCGGCGGTGCTCGTCGCGCAGCTCCTGGACGAGGCCGCCCAAGGACAATGCCGGCTGGCTCGCGGCGCGGGCCGCGGCCACGCTGAGCGCCATCGGCAGGTGGACACACAGTCCGACGAGCTCGGCTGCGGCGTCCGGTTCGGCCTCGACGCGCACGCTGTCGACACGCTCGGCGAGCAACGCGAACGCATCGGCGTCGGGCAACACGCCGAGTGCGATGCGGTGGGCGCCGTCGCGGACCAACAGGCTGTCCATGCGGTTGCGGCTGGTGATCACCACGGCGCAGGTCGAGTCTCCGGGCAGCAGCGGGCGAACATGCTCACTGGAACGGGCGTTGTCCAGCACGATCAACATGCGTCGCTCCGCGAGCAGGCTGCGGTAGAGAGCACCCTTCGCATCCACATCGGCCGGAATGGCTTGCGCGGACACGCCGAGCGCCTGCAGGAACCCGTGCAGCGCCTGGTCGGCGTCCATCGGCTCGTGCTCGTCGAAGCCGCGGAGGTTGACGTGCAGCTGCCCGTCGGGAAACTGGTCGCGCACCCGGTGAGCCCACGTCAGCGCGAGTGCGGTCTTGCCGATGCCGGCCATGCCGTCGATGGTCGCGACCACCAGGGTGGCCGATCCCCGCGCATCGATGAGACGCGTCAGGCCGGCGAGCTCCGCTTCCCGCCCGACGAACTGCCGCGTGCTCGGCGGAAGTTGATGCAGCACCGGTGCGACCGCGGGCGGCGCCGCCTCGGCCCGGACACCGGGCTCGGCGTCCACCAGCCGGATCCACGCCTCGGTATCGGTCTCCTTGGCGACGACACGGATCCGGCGGTAGGTGTCGCGCTCGGCGTCCACGCTGTGCCATACGACCTCGTCGAAGAACCACTGGGACGTGATCACGGCCAGCAGACCGGCCGACCGGTCGTGCGCCTGCTTGAACGCCGCCGCGTCGAGCAGCCGGAACGCCAGGTTCACCGCCCGGCCGGCGACGCCGTGCTCGTCGTAGTGGATCTCGCCGGCGTGCAGGGAGAGCCGCAACCGCATGCATTCGGTCTCCGGCCGGCCCGCGTTGTAGGCCCGGAGCGCGGCGACGAGCCGGTCCGGCAGTTTCTCCACGAGAAGGCCCTTGGCAACCGTGGACGGGATGACCACGAGGACGCCGTCGCCGCGATCCTCGCGGTCGCAGTCGTCCCAGGAGACGCCTGCCTCCCCGAATGCCTGCCGGAGCGCCTCGTACAGCCCACGGCGGACGGTGAGCTGGTCCAGGTTGGTCCGTCGCCGGTCGCCGAACGCGGACACGTCCACGACGAGAACCGTCCGGTGTACCGCTGGTGGAACGCTCATCGGTCCATCACCCCCGACAACTGGATGAGCGGTTTCGCGCGTCCTTCCCCCTCCTCAGCACCCGCGCAGGTCAGCGGGCTGCTGGGGACCCGGCCGGCGAACGAAGCCGGCCATCGCACAGCCCCAGCATACCCTCGTGCATGTGCACATGCACGTGCAAACGCACAACGTGACTGTGCATGCCCGCGCAGAAGGGATCAATATGAACCGCCCAACCTTTGGCAGTTCATAACATTCGGGTCTTCGCCACCGGTGCCGGCGAGGTCAGCGGGCCGCACGCTGGGAGAACGGGCGCTTCAGGTACTGGGACACGATGCGGATGCGCTGCATGGCAGGTGTTCCGCCGGCCAGGGCCCAGCCGATCGCGTCGCGGTGGTGGCGTTCGACGTGGTACTCGGGGTGGTAGCCGTAGCCGCCGTGCAGCTGGATCGCGATGTCGGACACCTTCTTCGCCATCTCGTTGGCGAAGCACTTCGCGATCGACGCCTCCAGCGGGTCCGGCACGCCGGTGCCCGCCCCCGCCGCGGCGCGCCAGATCAGCAACCGGGCCGCCTCCACCTGCACGATCATGTCGGCCAGCTGCTGCTGCACCATTTGGAACTCGACGATCGGACGGCCGAACTGGGTGCGCTCCTCGACGTAGTGGGCCACCCGGTCGACGCACGCCTGGCCGATCGCGAGGCTCATCGTCGCGTTGCCCAGCCGCTCGATGGAGAACGCCGAGAACAGCCGCTTGAACCCGCCCGCGGGCAGCACGAGGTTCTCCGCCGGCACGCGCACGTCGTCGAACGCCATGTCCGCGGACGGGATCCCGTGGAAACCGAGCAGCTCCTCCTGCGGTCCGAACGACAGGCCCGGCGTGTCCCGGTCGACGACGATGGCACCGACACCGCCGGCACCGGGCGCACCGGAGAGCCGGACGTACACCAGGTACCGCTCGGCGTGGCCGGCGCCGGAACACCAGCGCTTGGTGCCGTTGACGACGTAGTGGTCGCCGTCGAGCCGGGCCGTCGTGCGCATGTCCGTCGCCGCGGAGCCGGCGTCGGCCTCGGAGATGGCGACGGCCATCGTCGCCGCGCCGTCGACGACCGGGCGCAGGAACCGCTCCTGCTGCTCGGGTGTGCCGAACAGCTGGATCACCCGCGCAGGCCCGGTGTTCGCCTCGAAGACCTGGAACGCCGCGACCTGGTTGTGCTTCGCCAGCTCCTCGATCACCAGCAGCGCGTCCAGCAGCGTGCCGCCGCTGCCGCCGACCGACGTGGGCAGCGCGATGCCGAGGAAGCCCAGCTCGGCCAGCCGGGTCCGCTCGGCGTCCGGCAGAACGGTGCGCTCGCGGTCCCACGCCAGCGTGGACGGCGCGTAGATCCGGCCGCCGACGCTGGCCGCCAGCTCGCGCAGCGCGGCCTGCTCCGGGTTCAGGGAGAAGTCCATCAGACCACCCGTTTCGGGTCGAGGACGTCGCGCAGCCAGTCGCCGATCACGTTGATCGCGAGCACGGTCAGGACGATCGCGAGGCCCGGGAACAGGGACAGCCAGTAGTTCGTGGCCACGTACTGGCGCCCGGCGGACACCATGAGGCCCCACTCCGGCGACGGCGGCGGCACGCCGAGGCCGAGGAAACTCAATGAGGACACCACGAGGATCAGCTGCCCGACCTCGAGCGTGGCCACGACGATGATCGTGCCGGCCACGTTCGGCAGCACGTGCCGCAGGATGATCCGGGTGTCCGACGCGCCCGCCACGCGCGCCAGGTCCACATAGGGCAGTGCGCGGACGCTCAGCACGTCACCACGCACCATGCGCGCGAACCGGGCCGCGATGAACGGCGACAGCACGAGCACCACGCCGGTGAAGCTCTGCCCCAGCACGAAGATGAACACCAGCGCCACCATCATCGTCGGCAGCGACAGGATCGCCTCGACGGACCGCTGGATCACCACGTCCACCCAGCCGCCCCGGTACCCCGACAGCAGGCCGAGCAGCGTGCCCGCGACGATCCCGAGCACGATCGCCAGCACCGACAGCAGCAGCGTCACCCGCCCGCCGTAGAGGATGCGGCTCAGGATGTCCCGCCCGAGGTTGTCCGTCCCGAGTGGATGGTCCCAGGATCCGCCCGCCGCGTAGAAGGGCGGCGCGAACGCCTTCGCCAGGTCGATCTCCAGCGGGTCCCACCGGGTCAGCAGCGGCGCGCACGCGACGCCGAGGATCAGCACCAGCAGCACCAGGCCGCTCAGCCACGGCGCGCCGGACCAGCGGCCGACGAACGCGCTGACCGGCCGCCGCGGCAGCACGGCGAGCCGGGCGCTGAGCACGTCACTCATAGCGGATCCTCGGGTCGATCACCAGGTACAGGATGTCGACGGCCAGGTTCACCACGATGAAGCCGATCGCGACCGTGATCACCGCGCCCTGCACGACCGGGAAGTCGCGCACCTTGATCGCGTCGAGGGTCAGCTGGCCGATGCCCTGCCAGTTGAAGATGCTCTCGATGACCACCGCGCCGCCGAGGAACCCGGCGAGCATCAGCCCGGAGAACGTCACCACCGGGATGAGGGCGTTGCGCAGCGCGTGCTTGCCCACCGTGATCGTCGGGTGCATGCCCTTCGCCCTGGCCATCCGGACATAGTCCGCGTCCAGGGCGTCCAACATGGACGATCGGGTCAGCCGCAGCACCCCGGCCAGCGCGGGCCAGCCCAGGGCGATGGCGGGCAGCACGTAGGACGCCGCCCCGTCACGGCCGGCCACCGGGAACAGCGGCAGCTGCACGGCGAACAGCAGGACCAGCAGGATCGACAGGTAGAACGCCGGCACCGCCTGGCCCAGCAGCGCGATCCCCTTCGCCACGGCGTCGATGACGCCGCCGCGGCGCACCGCGCTCACCACCCCGAGCGGTATGCCGACCACGACCGCCAGCACCAGCGCGGTCAGCGACAGCGCGAGGGTCGGCCCGATGTGGGTCAGCAGCACGTCGCTGACCGGCTCGCCGGTGACGAACGAGTGGCCGAGGTCGAACGTGAAGATCTGCCCGAGGAAACCCAGGAACTGAGCCCAGAGCGGTTTGTCCAGGCCCAGTTCCGTGCGCAGCTGGTCGACGACGGCGGGCGAGGCCGACTGCGGTAGCAGCAGGCTCACCGGGTCGCCGGTGGCGCGGGCGAGCACGAAGATCAGCGTCGCGACGAAGACGATGTTCGCGATCGCCTGCAACGTGCGCCGGCCGACGTAGGAGACCACGAGCTCAGCCAGACATCGTGTGCAGGCTGTTCACCAGCGGCTTGCTCGTGATCGGCTGCCACTTCGCCACCTTGCCGGACACGCCGAACACCGCGTCGCTCGCCAGCAGCGGCACCTGGTTCCACTGCTCGGCCATCCACTTGTAGTAGTCGGCGAACATCGAAGCCTGCTTGTCCGCGTCGAACTCGGCGGCGATCGCCTTGAGCTTCTGTTCCTGTTCGGGGTAGTCCCACAGGGCGCGGCCGGGCCTGCCCTCGCTGGTGTACCCGGTCACCTGGTCGGGCACCACGTTCACGACGTTGCCGAAGCCGCGCAGGTACAGCGTCGCAGGCGACACCGCGGGGTTGGCCTTCTGCCCGGGCAGCTTGCCCGCGTACTGCAGGTCGTTCAGCGCGCCGCTGTCCATCGCGTTGACCTTCACCGACAGCCCGATCTTCTGGTAGTAGCCCGCGATCGCCTCGGCCAGCGTGGACATGTCGGGAAAGTCGGTGTCGTCGCTCTTGATCAGGATCTGCATGTCACCGGAGAACCCGGCGTCGGAGAGCAGGCTCTTCGCCTGGTCGCTGTCGAACGCGGGCGGCTCCAGGTCCTCGGGGTAGCCGAGGCTGCCCGGCCCGCCGTAGAACCCGCCGGACGGCTTCGCCGTTCCTTTGTAGACGGAGTCGGTGATGGCCTGCCGGTCGATCGCGATCGACAGCGCCTGTCGGATCCGCTTGTCGTTGAAGGGGCTCTTCGGGTTCAGCGTGTAGCCGACGAACAGCATGCCGGCGTAGCTCGCCGACGGCGTCTTCACCACGCGCATCCCACTGCCCGCGGACTCGACGTCGGCGATCGAGGACACGGTCAGCGGCACGGCGTCGGCCTGGCCGCTCTTGAGCATGCTGACCCGGGTGGACTCCTCGGAGACCGCGACGACCTTGACGCTGGAGTACTTCGGCTGGCGGGTCTTCTGCCAGTCGCCGCGCTTGGCGTCGTCGAAGGCCGCCAGCTCGACCGAATCCTCGCCGCTGGAGCTGACGAACTTGTAGGCGCCGGTGCCGACCGGGTGCGCGCTCGCCTTCGCCGCGCCCTGCGCGTCGAAGTACTTCTTGGACACGACCGTGCCCGACACGCCGCCGTCGGACTGGGCGAACCACACCGGCACGTCCGCCTGCGGCGTCTTCGTCTTGAGCAGCATGCGCTTGCCGTCGACCTTGATCGAGTCGACGACCTCGGCGCGGGACTTGATGGCGTGGCGGGACGCCGGGTCGAACAGCAGCCGGTTGTAGCTGAACGCGACGTCCTCGGCACTCATCGGGTCGCCGTTGTGGAAGACCACCCCGTCGCGGATGTCGAACGCCCAGGTGAGCTTGTCCGCGGAGGCCTCCCAGGCGGTCGCGATGCCCGGGATGTAGTTGCCGGACTCGTCCTGCTCGACGAGGTAGTCGAAGATCGCGTCCCAGTAGGTCGCGGACGGGTAGACGAGCTGGGTCATGTAGTCCTGGCCCAGCCCCTTCAGCGACGGGGCCGCCACGATGAGCGTGCCCGTCGATCCGGACCCGCCGGAGCCGGTGGACCGGCCGGACGAGCACGCGGTGCCCATCCCGACGACCGTCAGGCCGGCCGAGACGGACAGTACGGAGCGCAAGAAATCTCTGCGAGACGGCGAATACACCATGACCCGATACCTCTCAACTCGATGTCGAAGTGGCCCCAGTGGTCTGTGTCGGAATCCCCTGGACTCCCCTACTGACGGGCCTGCAGTGAGTCCCCGCGTGCCTTCGCCTCGGCGAAGGCGTCGGGATCGAGCTCGAGGCCGAGCCCCGGCCGGTCCCCCAGCCGGAGCATGCCGCCCACGGGCCGCACGCAGTCGGCGAACAGGTACTCGGTCAATGACGCGGCGAGCGTGTGGTACTCGGTCATCCAGCCGTTGGTGACGGCCGCGATGAGGTGGGCGTTCGGGTGGTGGAACGCGCCGCCGGTGACCAGTGGGAGGTGGCGCAGCTCCGCCAGGTGCGCGATCTTGACGCCCTGGCAGAAGCCGCCCTGGTCGATCACGTTGGTGCCCATCACGTCCAGGCAGCCACTGTCGGCCAGGTCGCGGCTGTCCCACATGTCGCCGGTGCGGCCGCGGCCGGCGAGCGGCAGCCAGGGCACGGAGGCCTTGAGCCTTCGCAGCGCCGCGTGGTCACGGGCGTGCAGCGGCTCGTCGAGGAACGCCAGGTCGTACGGCTCGACGAGCTTCGCGAGCGCGGCCGCCTGGTATGGGGTGTAGCGGTTGTGGCCGTCGAGGATGATCCGGGCGTCCGGCCCGACGGTCTCGCGCAGCCTGCGCACGCGGCCGGCCGCGTGCTCGATGTCCTGGCCGCGGTCGGCGTCGGCGCCTTGCAGCTTGAACGACCGGAAACCCTGCTCCCGCACTATTTTCGCGGCCTCGATCTCCTCCTCCGGCGTGTAGACGTTGAGCCCGAAGGTGGCGTAGGCCTCGATCTCGTCCTGCGCGCCGCCGAGCAGCCGGTAGACCGGCTGGCCGGCGGACTTGCCGAGGATGTCCCACAGCGCCTGGTCGACCGCGCCCGCCGCCCCGGCCACCACGCCGCCCGCGGCGCGGTAGTCGGAGGTCAGCAGGGCGAACCCGGCCTCGTGCCAGAACCGGCCGGGCGCGAGCAGCCGGTCCTGCCCGGCGAGGAAGGGAGCGATGTCGTCGAGCACGACGCTGCGCACGGCACGTCCGCGGGCGTCGCTCGGCCGGGCCAGCCCGACACCGGTGAACCCGTCGTCGGTCTCGAGGCGGACGAGGACCACGCCGAAATCACGCATGGTCTCCTTCACGGGCACCCGCACCGGGACCGAGAGAAAGTCACAACTGACCTTCGCCAGCCGCATCTCCGCACGCTCCTTTGCGTCAACGGACGACATCATTGGGTCGACAACAGTGGGACAACACAACAGTGGGACAACACGGAAATCAGGCGTCGAGCACTTCGACGTTCTCTATGGACGGCACCTCGCGCCGGATCGCGTCGGAGAGCAGCATCTTCACGCTCGCCTCGTCGAACACGCAGTCCTCGCATTCGACGTCCAGCACGCCGCGTTCGAGGCGCACGGTGAGGCTGCGCCGGTCGTCCGACACGACCGACACCCGGCTGCCCTCGCTCGCGAGCATCGAGTTGATCTTGTCGAGGACGTTCTCGACCTGCGGGCTGACCATCAGGCCCATTCCTCGATCGCGACCGTGGAGATCTCGCTGCCGCCGATGTAGTACTGGCTGCGGCCGACGTCCCCGCCGACGACGAACGTCTCGTAGAACTCCGGGCCTTCGGCCGTCGGCACCATCACGTCCGGCTGGTCGGCGAGCCAGCGGAACTGCGGGAACGCCTTGACCAGCGCCTCCCGCTTGTCCTCCGGCGTCATCTGCTGCGACCACAGGCGCGCGAAGCTCATCCGGCTCGTCTTGTACAGGTACGCACCGATGTCGGCCCTGGTCCAGTTGTGCTCGCGGAAGATGCGGGCGTGGTCTGGCGCGAGCAGGAGCACGTTGCGCTCGGGGATCGAGGCGCCGGTCGACGGCTCGCCGCGCCCGCCGTAGAGCCAGCGGCCGATGGCGGTGGTACCGCGGTAGTGCGCGGTGAACGTGGCGACCGTGTCGAGCATGTCCTCAGGTGTGGTGGACGCGAAGTCCTGCACGTCCGGACCCGGGTAGACCAGCGCGATCGACAGCGTGCTGGTGTCCTTGCCGAACCCCTTGGCGACGTTCCACGGCTCGAACGGGGACTTCTCGGCGTTCTCCGCGATACAGAAGCTGAACTTGTTCGCGGTGCCGATGGTGTCCATGTCCATGCGGCCGGGGTAGTTGCCGCCGATGTTCATCAGGATCAGCCGCAGCGCCCGGCCGATGACGACGTTGACGTAGGACGGCGAGCCGGGGCCGATTGCGCACGTGGTGTTGTTGAACCCGAGGCGCTCGATGACCGGGCCGGCGATCATGACCAGCGGCGCGTTCGGGCCGGTGGACATCGCCTGGGTCTTTCCCATCGCGCCCAGCCCGACGTAGGCCTTGACGAGCGCGACCAGCACCGGGAGGTGCTCGGGACGGCAGCCGGCCATCACGCCGTTGATCGCGATCTTCTCCAGCGTGGCGATGCCCTGGCCCGGGTACAGCGACTCGGCGATGACCGTCGACGAGGCCATCGGCGCGCGGGCGAGCATGGCGCGCACGTTCTCCGGGGTCGGCGGGACCAGCGGCAGCCCGTCGCTCCACTCGCGCTCGATGAACGAGCGGTTGAACGAGTCGAGGCATTCGACGAACGTGTTGCCCTCGATGACGTCGGACCCGACGGGCACCGGGCCGGAGTCGGCGGCCGGGGCGGTCGCGGCCGGCGAGGTCGTGAGGCTCACCTCGATGTCGCCGATCACCGACTCGATCATCGCGGCGATCTCCGCGTGGGTCTTGCTGGTGAACGTGTTCGACACGATCGCGAGCGGCGCCGAGGGCAGCCCGCGCAGCTCCGCGGTGATCTTCGCGTCGCGCTCGAAGTGCTCGGCGGTGAGCGAGACGGTCGGGATGCCGACCTTCTCCAGCTCGATCATGTCGTTGACCAGCCACGAGGTGCACGAGCCGCAGTCCGCGGTCGAGCCGATGACCACGTCGCACTCGGCGGAGATCAGCGCGACGTCGCCGGGTGTGATGTAGCGGGTGGTCGAGCCGACCGAGCCGAGGTACTCGCGGACCTGAAGCGTGGGGTACTTCCCCTGGAGCAGCTCCGCGGCCTTGCGCAGCGCGTGGTTGCCACCCGGCTTGCAGTTCCAGAAGAGGCCGAGCGTTTTTCCCTCGAGGCTCGCGGGACGCGGCGCGGGTGTCGCTTCCGTCTTCACGACGTCGGCGACAGGATTCAGTACCTCAAGTTTCTCCATGTCTTCCTCACGCTTAGGAATATCGCGATATACGGCGGCCCCGACCGGGCATTTCCACCGACCTCGACGGGTCGTTGCGAATATCGTGCGCTGCGGATCCGATTGTGTCAACAGTGTTGGATGCAAAGTTGTACAACGCTTTGTCGATGAATCCGGAACCACTATTCAGCGCAAATTGACGGGCGGTGGCGCGGCGAATTGTTCCGCCGGCACCCGAAACCGCCGATGGCGAATATGAACGAACCGAATACCCGAACGGCGAGTCGCCGCCGGATCACCCGAGCCGCTCACCTCCTCCCCGGGTGGCGTCGCTCGCGACCTCCTGCGGTTCGACGAGATGGCAGGCGACCGTGTGGTCCGGCCGCACGGGACGAGGGACGGGCTCGATGACCGGGCACACCGATGCGTCCGCGATCGGGCAGTGCGGGTGGTAGCGGCAGCCGGGCGGCAGCTGGGCCGGGTTCGGCGGCTCGCCGAACCCGCTGTCCACCAGGGGCACGTCGGGATCGGCCTGCGGCACCGCCGCGATCAGCGCGCGGGTGTAGGGGTGCAGCGGATTCTCGTAGAGGTTCGCGCGGGTGGCGACCTCGACGATCTCCCCCGCGTACATGACGGCCACGCGGTGACTCATGTGCTCGACCACCGCGAGGTCGTGCGAGATCAGCAGGTAGCTCAGGCCGAGCTCCTCCTGCAGATCCGCGAGCAGGTTCAGGATCTGCGCGCGGATCGAGACGTCCAGTGCGGACACCGGCTCGTCGAGTACGAGCAGCTTCGGACTCAGCGACAGGGCACGGGCGAGCGCGATGCGCTGCCGTTCCCCGCCGCTGAACTGGTGGGGGTGACGCCTGGCCACCGCGGCCGGCAGGCCGACCTGCTCGAGCAGCTCGCCGACCCGTGTGGCCAGCTCCCGGCGCCGGAGCCCACGCTGGATGCGCAGCGGCTCGCCGACGATCTCACCGACCCGCATCCGCGGGTTCAGCGAGCTGTACGGGTCCTGGAACACCGCCTGCACCTCGTTGCGGTAGGCCCGCAGGCCGGCACCGCGCAGCGTGCCGATGTCCTTGCCCCGCACCAGGATCCGGCCACTGGTCGGCCGGTCGAGGTGCAGCACGAGGCGGGCCGTCGTGGTCTTCCCGCAGCCGGACTCCCCCACCAGCGCGAACGTCGTGCCGGGCTCGATGGCGAAGCTGACCCCGTCGACCGCGCGTACGGTGCCGCGCCGCGCGCCGGCCGGGCCGGCCCGCAGCGGGAAGTGCCGGACGAGGTCGGCGACCTCGAGCAGCGGCGCGGCCATCACGGTCCACCTGGGACGGACGCGGCCGGGAGGTCATACGGGCTGCCGCCTGCCTCGAGCCGGGGCAGCATCTCCGCCTCGCGGGCCCGGCGTGCCTCGGCCCGCTCGAGCACCTCGGGCACGTCGGCGGGCGCGAGGATCAGCACACCGTCGGCGTCGGCCACCACGAGGTCGCCCGGGTTGACGATCACCCCGCCGAACGCGATGGGGACGTTGACCCCGGCGAACCGGTCGCGCACCATGCCGGCCGGGTTGACCCCGCGGTGCCACACGGGCACGCCGTGGCGGCGCAGCGCCGCGATGTCACGCACGGTGCCGTTGGCGACGACGCCGGCCACGCCGCGGGCCTTGGCCGACACGGCCATCAGCTCGCCGAACATGCCGGTGTTTCCCGTGCCCTGCACGCTGTTGAGCACCATCACGTCGCCGGGTCGCGTGGTGGCCAGGCAGCGCAGCGAGCCGAGCACGTCGCCCTCCACGAGCAGGCCGGTGACCGCGACGCCGACGCACGAGGCGCCATCGGGCACGCACCGCAGCTCGGGGCCGAGCAGCGTCCAGCCGCCCATCGCCTTGTGCGCCTCGTGCAACGTGGTGACGTCGTACTCGGCGAGCCGTGCGGCGAGCGCGGGGTCCGGGCGCGGGACGTCGGCGTGGAAGCGCTCAGGCATGGTGACCCGCTCTCAGCGCGGGGGTTCCCGCGGCGGGCGTGACGATCCGGGCGGCCATGTCGCCGAGCCCGAACCGCGCCGCGACCGCGGCCACGGTGTCCCATGTGGACTCGTCGACGGGGATGCCGGACTCGCGGCGGACGAGCTCGGTGCGGTACTCCAGCTCGCCGGGGTAGTAGATCTCGTCCACGCCGACCGCGGTCGGCGTCTGTTTGAGATAGGCGACGAACGCGTCGACGTCGCGGACGAACTCTGCGAGCGGCCGGATCACGGTGGGGTCGACCAGGAGCAGGAACAACCCGTCGTTGTGCTTGCCCTCCGGGTTCACGCCGAAGCCCAGCCCGGGCAGGATCGCCGCGAGCGTCTCGACGGCGACGGAAAGCCCGTAGCCCTTGTGGCCCTCCGCGCCGCCGAGCGGCAGCATCGTCCCGCCGGCGAAGTAGTCGTTGGGGTCCGTGGTCGGGTGTCCGGCGTTGTCGACGAGCCAGCCGGCGGGCACCGGCAGCCCGCGGGCGCGCGCCACCTTGAGCTTGGACATGGCGGCGGCGCTGGTCGCCATGTCGATGAACACGGGGCCGGGCAAGGAGCTGGGCAGCGCGATGCACATCGGGTTCGTGCCCAGCCGCGCCTCCCGGCCGCCGAACGGGGCGACCTGCTTGGGCGCCTGGCCGGAGTCGCACATCAGCATCGCGATGAAGCCCTCGCGCACGGCCATCAGCGGGTAGTCGGCGAGCCTGCCGACGTGGCTCTGCTCACGGATGACGGCGATCGCCACCCCGCCGCGGGCCTTGGCCATCGCTCGGCGGGTCGTCCACTCGGTCACGACCGGACCGAAACCCCAGCGGCCGTCGACGAACAGCGAGGTGGGTGTCTCGGAGATGACCGAGGGCTCGGCGCCGGGCACGATGTGCCCGCGGTCGATGCGTTCGATGTAGGTGGGGAGAAGCTGGATGCCGTGCGAGTCGTGGCCGGCGAGGTTCGCGCGTACCTGGTGCTCGGCGACGATGCGCGCCGATGCCGCGGGGACCCTTGCCTCCTCGTAGATCCCCTGCGCGAGGCGGGTCAGGTCGTCGTCGTTGACCAGGTACATGGGCTCACCTTCCCGGACGCCCCAACACCGAGGTCACGAGTTTTTCCGACCCGTTCCGGTGTGCGTCCATTACTCGAATGCATTCGTCGACGTCCTGGTGGCGCAGCGCCTCGATCAGCTGCTCGTGCTCGTCCAGGACGCGTTCCCGGGCGTCTTCGTCGTAGAGGTACAGCGCCCGGTACATGTCGGACAGCGACCACAGTCTGCGTACCTCGGCGAGGAGCAGATCCATGCCGGACAAGGAGTAGATGAGCAGGTGGAACTCGCGGTTGGCGACGACGATGTCCTCGATACGCCCGGACGCGGCCAGCCGCTTCATCCGCGCGTTGAGCTTTTCCAGCCGGGTCAGCATCTTCTCGTCGGGGAACTTGATGGACCGCAGCAGCTCGTCCTCGAGCAGCCTGCGCATCAGGTAGACCTGGGTCATCTCGTTGGCGCCCATCCGGACGACGAAATAGCCCTGGTTGGCTCGATGCACGACGAGCCCTTCGGCGGCGAGCACCTTGAGCGCCTCCCGCACCGGCACCCGGCTGATTCCCAACTCCTCGGCGACCTGTTCCTGCCGGACGTGCTCGGCCGGCGCCAGACTTCCCTGGAAAATCTGGTCCCGCAGATATTGCAACGTCTTCTCGACGGCGCTCGCGTCAGCGCTCCCGCGGACCTTCTCAGTCGCCATGTGGAGCTCCCTTTCGACCATTGCCGGGAATTCGGGCGCGCCGGAAACGGAATTGTTCACCGGAGAGTCGTCGTCTCGGTTCGAGCTCGGACGGCAACCGTCGCCTCATGGGTGAAGAAGTCTAACGCACGGGGACCGAGTTCTTTCGGTCCGCGACCTGATTCCTTCAACCCTCCGAATGGGACCTGTGGCTCGATCCCGGTGGTCGGCAGGTTAATGTTCACCACGCCCACGACGGCCCGCCGCGCGAATCGTTCGGCCGCGTGCAGGTTGTCCGTGAACACGCTCGCGCAGAGCCCGAACGGCGTGGCGTTGGTGAGCTCGAGGGCCTCGGTCTCGTCGGCGACCTCCTGGATGCCGACAACCGGGCCGAACACCTCCTCTCGAAGTCCGGCGGGATCGCTCTCCCGCTCGAGGATCACGGTCGGCTCGAAGTAACAGCCGTGCCGCAGCGCGGCCGCCGTCGGCCGGTGCCCGCCGACGGCGAGCTGCGCTCCGGCGTCGACCCGGCGCGCGACGGCCTCCTCGACCCGGGTCGCGGCCGCGTCCGTGGCCAGCGGGCCGATCTCGGTGTCCGCGACGGTGCCCGGTCCGACGCGCAGCGCCGCGGCGCGCGCGCCGACGAGCTCGACGAGCTTGTCGGCGACGCCGCGTTCGACGTACACCCGCCGGGTGGCGGTGCACTTCTGGCCGGTGCCGCTGAACGCGCCGTCGACGACGGCCGCGGCGGCCAGCTCGAGGTCGGCGTCGGCAAGCACGACCGCCGCGTTGTTGCCGCCCATCTCGACCTGCGCGCGGATCCCGCGCTCGGCGCACCCCCGCTCGACGAGCCCGCCGACGGCGCCGGACCCGGTGAAGCTGACCGCGGCGATCCCCGGGTGCGACACGAGCGCCTCGCCCGGCTCGGCCGACGCGCCGGTGACGTAGCCGATCACCCCGGCCGGCAGCCCGGCTTCCAGCAGCAGCTCGAGCACCCTGATGCCGGTGAGCGGCGTGACCGGCGACGGCTTCCACACCACGGAGTTGCCGGCGACGAGCGCGGCGGCCAGCTTGAACGACGGCACGAACACCGGGAAGTTGAACGGCGTGATCACGGCGACCGCGCCGAGCGGGCGGCGCATCGTCCGCAGCGTCACCTCCGGCCGGGACGAGGCGAACACGCCGCCCTCGGGCAGCCGGGCGAGCGCGGCGACGTAGTCGAACACCTCGGCGGCGCGGACGACCTCGCCCGCGGCCTCGACGCGGGTCTTGCCCTCCTCGGCGGTGATCACCGCGCCGAGGTCCCCGGCCGCGGCGTCGAGCAGCGCGGCCGCGCGGGCGAGGACCCTCGCGCGGTCGATCGGCGAGCGAGCGGCCCACCCGCGCTGCGCGACCACGGCCTCGGTCACCGCTCGGTCGACGTCGGCGGCGGACGAGTCGGCGAACTCGCCGACCTCCCGGCGCCGATCCGCGGGATCGGTGCGACGGAACGTCCGGCCGGACTCGGCGTCCCGCCAGCCGGCGATGTGGTTGCGGTAAGCGCTCACTCCGCCTCCCCGGAACTAACCCTTGTGGTCACGTTTCGTTGGGGCTGTTCGGTTTGGTGCGTACTTGTGGCTGGGTTGCGTCCCGTTCCCCTTGGGTGCGGTTGGGAGGGGCGGAGTTTGCGGCAGGCGCTCATCACACGTTTCCCTTCCGGGCGATTACGGCTGCGGTCAGTGGGCTTGGGTTGTCGCCTACCGGGATCTGGACGCAGGCGGGGCGCCCGCTGGCGAAGGCCCGCTCGACCGCGGCGCCGAGGTCGGCGACGTGCTCGACGTACTCGCCGTATCCGCCGAGGCCCTCGACGACCCGGTCGTAGCGGACCGCCGACAGGCGCGAGGCGAGGACGTACTCCTCGCCGTAGAGCCCCTGCTGCAGGTTGCGTTCCAGGGCCCAGCCGTTGTTGTCCCCCACGACCGCCACGAACGGCAGGCCCTGGCGCGCGGCGGCCTCGAACTCCGCGAGGTAGTAGCCGAAGCTGCCATCGCCGGTGACGAGCAGGACCCGGTCGCCGGGCCGGGCGTGGCGCGCGCCGAGGGCGAACGGTGTGCCCGCGCCACAGGTCGCCATCGGGCCGAGGCGGATCCAGCGGCCCGGCCCGCTCGCCGGCAGCGAGGAGCGGCACCACTGGACGAAGTCGCCCGCGTCGAGGACGAGCGTCGTCGGCGCCGCGCCGAGCACCGGCGCCAGGGCGTCCGCGACGGCCAGCGGGTGCCGGTCGTCCGCGCGTACCAGTGCGTCCCAGGACGCGCGCTGCCCGGCGGCGGCCGCGTCCAGCTCGGCCGTCCAGTCCTGTGTGGACCAGCTGCGGGTGGTCGCCGCGCCGGCCAGCCGGTCGGTGAACCGGTCGAGGTCGGCGGTGACGGTGTGGTCGAACGGCCTGCTGCCGGTGTTCGCGCTCGCCGCCGCGGTCACGCCGACGAGCCGTACGCCGGGGGCGAAGGCCGCACCGAAGCGCAGCCGGAAGTCGAGCGACTTTCCCAGCAGCAGCACCACGTCCGCGGTCGCGCACATCCGCGCCGCGACCGCCGACAGCGACGGGTCGGCGTAGCCGTAGCACCGCGGATGGGCGTCCGGCACGAGCCCGCGCGCGAGGTCCACCGTGAACAACGGGATGCCGGTGATCTCGACGAGCCGGGTCAGCGAGTGCTCGCAGTGCGCCCAGTGCGCGCCGCTGCCTGCGATGACGGCGGGCCGGCGCGCACCGGCGAGGAGGTCGAGCACCTCGGCGACGGCGACGCCGGCCGGCTCGGCGGGGGCGGCCGGCTGCCCGGCGCCGGGCTCCTCCGGCACGGGTGCGCGCAGGACGTCGGTCGGCACGCTCAGGTGCGCGGCGCCACCGCCGGTGGCACAGGCCGCGAACGCGGCGGTCAGCAGGGCGGGCAGCTGCCGGGCGTGGGTGGCCTGCTTCGACCACGCGGCGCACGGCGCGGCGGTGGCGGCCTGGTCGAGCTCCTGGTGGCCGCCCTGCCCGGTGGTGGCGAGGTCGAGCTGGCCGCTGATCAGGAGCACCGAGCTGCCGGCGGCGTGCGCGGTGACGAGGCCGGTGAGCGCGTTGGTCAGCCCGGGGCCGCCGGTCACCAGCGCGACGCCGACCGTGCGGGTGACCCGGGCGTAGGCGTCGGCCGCCATGACCGCGCCCGACTCGGTGCGGGTGTCGACCAGCCGCACGCCCGCATCGTGCAGGGCGGCATAGAGCGGCAGGACATGGTTGCCGCACAAGGTGAACACGACGTCGACGCCGGCGCGGGCGAGGATGCGCGCGATGGTGTCCGCGCCGGTGCGCACGGTGGTGCCGGTGGTGCCGGTGGTGTCGGCGGTATCGATGGTGAGCGTGCTGGCCACGGCTACTCGCTGCCTTCCGTACGGAGGAACGCGTCCAGCGCCAGCCACCGGCCATCGGCGGTCAGGGCCAGCGGGTTGATCTCGAAGTCCAGCAGCCGGTGTCCCAGCTGGCGGCGCAGGTTCTCCATCGCCAGCAGGATCTCGGCGAAGCCGTCGAGCGCGGCGGGCGGCACGAGCCGGTCGACGCCGAGCCAGCGCAGGATCGCGGTCACCTCGCCGTCGGGCAGCGGCGGCAGCCACACGTGACTGCCGGTGAGCCGCTCCGCGTCGACCCCGCCGCGGCCGATCACGAAGACGTGACCGAAGTGGCGGTCGCGAGTGATGCCGACGAGGAACTCGGCACGCACGGCGACGTGCCGCGCCACCATCACCGGCGTGCGCGCCACGCCTGCCGCGGCGGCCGCGGCGACCACCTCCCGGTACGCCCGCGGCACGTCGGCGACCGGCACACCGACGCGGACGCCGCCGATCCGGTCGCGGTGCACGATCTCGTCGCCGGCAGCCTTCAGGACGACCACCGGGCCGAGCCGCTCCGCCGCCGCGCACGCCTGCGCCTCGTCGCTCACCAGGACGGCGTCCGGGGTCGCGATGTCCAGTGCAGCGAGCAGCGGGCGGCAGGACCACTCGCCGTGCACGCCGTCCCGGCCGACCGGGAGCACCTCGACCCGCTGGGCCGACCAGGTGTCCACGACACCGGCCGGCATCGGCGGGGCCGCGTGGACGAGCGCGGCCGCGGCTCGCAGGCAACGTTGCGGCGAGGTGTAGACGGGGATGCCGGCCGTGCGCAGCGTGGCGATGGCGCTGTCGCACAGGTCTCCGGCGAGCCAGACGACCAGCATCGGCACGCCGGACTCGGCGGCGACCGCGACGAGCTCGCCGGCGAGCCGCACACCCGCGTCCCCGGCGATCATGGTCAGCGCCACGACGAGCACGTCGACGGCGTCGTCCTGGGCGACGGCGAGGCAGGTGTCGTGCCACAGGCCTAGCTCGCCGTTCATCAGCGCCGGCAGGAAGCCCGCGGTCAGGTCCACCGGGTTGCGCACCGACGCGTTGGGCGGCGCGATCCGCGCGATCGCGGACAGCGTGGCATCGGCGAGCGTCGGCAGGGTGAAACCCCAGCGCTCGGCCGCGTCCGCGAGCAGCACGCCCGCACCGCCGGAGGAGGACACCACGCCGATGCGCCGGCCTGCCGCGAACCGCCTGGGCAGCAACGACTCCGCACAGTCGAGCAGCTCGTCGGTGTCGTTCACGACGATCACCCCGTGCTGGCGGGACACCGCGTCGAACACGGCCGCGTTGCCGGCGATCGCGCCGGTGTGCGACACGGCGGCGAGCGCGCCGACGTCCGAGCGGCCGGCCCGCAGGACCACGATCGACGTGCCGCGCTCGCGCGCCCGCAGGGCGAGCCGCACGTAGCGCTCGGCGTCGACGACGCTTTCCAGGTACATCCCGATCACGTCGACCCCGTCGGTCTCGACGAGGTACTCGGCGCACTCGATGGCGGTCAGGTCGATCTCGTTGCCGGTGCTGACCCAGTGGCTGAGCCCGAGCCCGCGGGTGTGCAGCAGGTCCATCACCGACCCCGCGATCGCGCCGCTCTGGCTGACGAACGCGAAGCTGCCCGGTCGCAACGACTCGGTGAGCAGGGACTGGCTGACGCTCGCGGCGACCCGGTCCCGGACGTTGACCAGGCCCATGCAGTTCGGGCCGAGCACCCGGATCGGCGCGTCCGCGAGGAAGTCGGCCAGCTCCCGGGCGCGGTCCGCGCCCTCGGCGCCCGCGTCGGCGAAGCCGCCGGCGAACACGATGGCCGCGACCACCCCGGCGGCGGCGCAGTCCTGGACGGCGGCGAGCACGCGCTGCGCCGGCACCACGACGAGCGCCAGGTCGACCGGCTCGGCGATGTCGGCGACCGACGCGAAACAGGGCTCACCGCCTATTTCGGAATAGTTCGGGTTGACCTGGAAAACGGGACCGTCGAAACCGTGCGCGGGCAAGAACCGCATTGGTAACGCACCGAGTTTGTTCGGATCGTTTGAGGCACCGACGACAGCAATCGACCGGGGACGGAAGAACAGTTCGAGACTGTTCTTTTCCGTTCTGGCGGGTGTATCGTCCGCCAACGACCTTCGGACTCGCATCGACCCGCCTTCCGCCGTCGGAGTCGGATCCAATAGTGAATCCAACGAGCCGCTCCGGTCAACACCCGATCTCGTCAGTGATCGTTGCCGGCCGTCCCAGATGGCCGGACACTTGAGACATATTGGCCGCATAGCAGCAGGTCAACGTCTCGCAAAGATCCACACCAGCTGCCAATGAAGATCGACAAATTGGATACACTTGTGCTTAATCCCGCCGGTCACGTAGCCTGGCCCGGTTCGCTTCGTACTCATGTGGACGAGTAGTAAATCAGCGACCACATCGACCGTGGAACCGAAACCAAATAACTCACCAGATGTCGAGGTGTGGCGACATGGACGTCTCCGAATCCGACACCGGCCCATTGCTCAGCGTGCGCGATCTGCATACCGAGATAGTGACCCGGCAAGGCATCGTGCAGGCGGTGAACGGCGTGAGTTTCGACGTCGCCCGCGGTGAGTCCGTCGGTTTGGTGGGCGAGTCCGGTTCGGGCAAGACGATGACGTGCATGTCGCTGATGCGCCTGCTCCCGGTGCGTGGCGCGCGGATCACCTCGGGCGAGGTCCGCTTCGACGGCGTGGACCTGACCCGCCTGCCGGAGTCGGCGATGCGCGGCTACCGCGGCAGGCGCATGGCGTTGATCATGCAGGACGCGCTGACCGCCCTGAACCCCGTCCTGCCCGTGGGCAGCCAGGTCGCCGAACCGATCAGGTACCACCTCGGCTGGGCGCGGCCGAAGGTCCGGGAGCGGGTCGTCGACGTCATGTCGTCGGTGCGCATCCCGCGGCCGGCGGACCGGCTCGGCATGTTCCCGCACCAGTTCTCCGGTGGCACCCGGCAGCGGATCGTGGCCGCGATGGGCATGGGCGCCTACCCACAGCTGATCATCGCCGACGAGCCGACGACCGCGCTCGACGTGACCACGCAGGCGCAGTTCCTGTCGATCATCCGCGAGCTGCGCGACGAGACCGGCATGTCGACGATCTGGGTAACCCACGACCTCGGCATCGCCGCGCAGGTGTGCGACCGGATCAACGTGATGTACGCGGGCCGGATCGTCGAGAGCGGAACCGTGCGGCGGATACTCAAGAGCCCGCTGCACCCGTACACGAGCGCGCTGATGCGGTCCGTGCCGACGCTCGGCGTGAAGCGCACCCGGCTCCCCCAGATCGAGGGCCGCCCGCCGGACCTACGGCAGCTGCCGGCCGGCTGCGCGTTCGCCCCCCGCTGTCCACTTCGGATGGACATCTGCGAGCGCGAGTACCCGCCCGCCACTGCGGTCGGCGACGACGGCTACGTGCACTGCTGGGACGTCGCCCGCCGCTCCGGCGAATCGGACGCGGCTCGCCCCGGTCAGGTGTAGACGATCTGGACCTGGCCCGGTCACTACGGCCAGCCGGCGTTGCGGGCGATTCGTGCGGCGTCGCGGCTGTCGCATGACAGGCCGTCACCGGTCATGCGATATCGGGCGACGTCGGCGCTACGACCCAACCGCCAGCATCGAGCTGCTCCCGGCGGATCAGGCCGCCACGTCGATGACGCCGACCTGCCGGCTGGTGGTGAGCCGGCCGCCTGGGCTGCCCACGTACGTGCCGGACGTCGGCGCCACGCCTGCGTAGTCGCGGCCCGTCGCGACGGTCACGTAGCGCGCGTCGGCCCGCCGGCCGTGGCACGGGTCGAACGGCACGGCCACCGCCGCGCCGGAGTCCGGCACGAGTACCTCGACCCAGGCGTGGGTGCCGCCCTGGCCCAGCAGGTGGCCGGACACGTACCGGGCCGGCAGTCCGACCAGATGGCAGAGCGCGAGCATCAGATGTGCGGTGTCCTGGCATACCCCGCGACCCAGCGCGAGAGCCTCCGCGGCGGTGGTTTCGATCGTGGTCAGGCCGTACTCGTAGGTCATTGCCCCGTGGACGGCCTCGCAGACGCGCATCGCCAGGTCCAGGCCGCCGGCACCGCGCTCCAGGGAGGCCGCCAGCTCGCGAAGCCGCCTGTCGGGCGCGGTGAGCCGGGTGGGTCGCAACAGGCGCGGGTCGGTCAGCGCGGACGTGGGCAGCACCGGCGGCCCGTCGCCGCGGACTCTCTCCACGATCGCCGAGATGCGGAACTCGACGGTGCGCTCGACCCGCGCCGCGTCGACCCGGACGATGGTGTTGCCGTCGGCATCGCGCCGTAGCCGGCGCCTGCTGGTCGCACCGGTCACCGCTATCCGGTGCGCACGCCGGTGCGCGTCGCCGTGGCGTGCCGGCGGGACAACCACCAGGCGCTGGCGCACCGCCTCGACCGGCGCGTCGTAGTCGTACCGGAAACCCTGCTCGATCCGGTAGGTGATCCGGTCCGCCGCCTCGAGGTCGAGGACGCCGTGGTCGAGCAACGGTGTGTCGTCGAACGTCACCGCGGCACCTCCTCGGCGGTCACGACCATCGACTCGAGGACGGGCGCGCCGAAGGTCGTCGCCATCGCCACGTCGGAGGCGTCGCGGCCGCGGCCGATCACGACGCGGCCCTTGCGCCGCCGGTTGTTGCGGGGGTCGAAGGTCCACCAGCGACCGCCGAGCCAGACCTCCATCCACGCGGCGAAGTCCATCGCCACCGGCTCGGGGGCGACTTCGATGTCGACGTCGATGTCGGGCAGGTAGCCGAAGACGTAGCGTGCCGGGATGTTGAGCGAACGGCAGAACGAGATGGCCAGGTGGGTGAAGTCCCGGCAGACGCCGAACCCGGAGGCGTTGACGTCCGCGGCCGTCGACGTCGCCGTGGTGCTGCCGTACCGGAACTCGAGGTGCTTGTTGACGTAGTCGCAGATCGCCTGCACGCGGCGGTAGCCGGTCGGCATGCCGCCGAAGCGCGACCACGCCTCGTCGCCCAGCATGTCCGGTAGGCAGTAGCGGCTCGGGAGCGTGTAGATCAGCACGTCGTCGGGCAGTTCGGCCGGCCGAAGCTCCGGTGCCTCCTCGTCGGCGTCCTCGACCGCATCCGGCACGTCGACCAACGCCTCGTAGCGAAACGTGGAGCGCCCGGCGGGCAGGATCAGCCGCAGGCAGGGGTTGTCGTACAGGTCGACGTAACCGTGACTGTCGGCCACCGGATCGACGGTGAACTCAGCGCGCACGACCTCGCCGAGCGGCTGCACCTGGAAGACCGTTGGCGTGGGTATCTCCGCCCGGTACCCGAACGCACAACCGACCTTGATCCGACGGAGACTCATCCGCCCATGGTCCACGGATCCCGTCTCGTCCGCGTAACGGACGGCGACCTGACTGGCCGACCTGCACTCGAGCGCCGTTCTACCGGGACGGCGGTGCGGCGCGCTCGGCGCGGGGCAGCGTCGTGGCTAGCGCCCCGCGCGTTCGGTGGGTGCGGCGAAGCGCACCGGGGTCGCGTGCTCGCCAGTGGTCACGCGGGTCGCGTGCTTCTCGGTCGTGGGGTGGCTGAAGGTCATTGGCCTGGCATGCACCTGCGGTGGGTCTTGGTGAGTCGTTGTCGTCATACAGGGATCTCCCGATCGGATAAGTGGTCTGGATGCGCGCGGCCAGCCTGGCGCTGTGCCAGGATGCCAGCTCGGCGAGCAAAATCTGGGGAGGTCGGCCGGGGTGTCCGGCGGGGTCGCGGCAACCCGCGCTACCCGTTGTGGCCGACGTCGACGTCCGCCCTCACTCACCACGCTACGCGAACCGACCCCGATCCCGCCAGCACACCCCCGGGCAGCTCCCGGACATGCACAGCGAGTCAGGAGAACTTGACCGAGCCCGCGCGGTTACTCCACCCGGTGCCCATGGTGCCGAGGTTCGACGACTGGTCGATCCACGTCGACGAGGCGCCCGTGAAATTGAATCCGTCGAAGAACTTCACGTCGCACTGGTTATAGGTGTGCACAGAACTGACTCGATTGTTCCACCCGATTCCGGACAGATCGTCCCACTGCCATTCCTCGTCGTATGAGGGCGTGCACGCGTGTGCTTGCACCCACGTGTACGTCGTGCCGGAATAGCCCGTGCCGTCGTAGAAGATCGCGATCGTCAGGGCAGCTGGGCCGACGTCCTGTTTCGCCGCTTCCGGGGTGGTCGCGCAGCGGGTCACCTTGGTGTCGAGGTTGGTCACGCAGTGCAGATCTCCTGCGTCGGCCGGTCCGGCCGACGCGAAGCCGGCCAGCGGTCCGACGGACAATGCGGCGGCGAGTGCCGCGATCACGACATTTCGTCTCATGTCACCCCATTCTTCAAAAGTGCGCGAAGAATCAGCCGGTGGGCGTTCGAATGCATATTCGAACGCCTGCCGGCGCTAGTCGATCTTTGATTCCCCAGTTCGGCTCAGAGGCCGACGTTCTGTCTACCGTGAATTCCCCACTAGTTCAGCCGGTCGCAATAGCGGTCACTCGTTCGGCCCAGGCCGCCCGAGGTCGTCACGCCGTGGCGGCCGCGCGGGTGGGCCTGGCGAGCCGGCGCTTGCCCCACTTCGTCCGGCCCCACGGCTTGAACACCGAAAGCGTGACGCTGGTGAGGTACATCGAGGTCGACACGATGGCGGCGATGACCAGGCTCGGACCCGAGGTGCCGGTATCGACGACCTGGCCGGCCGGGGCCTCGTTGACGAGCTCGGCCAGATCGCGGTAGCCGGGCAGCAGCGACACCGGGATCAGGATCACCGGGATCAGGGTCAGCACGAACTTGGTCAGCACCCACCAGTGGCGCACCAAGCCCCAGCGCGTCCCCAGCGCCAGGACCACGCCCGTGGTGAACGCGAGCAGGCTGATCGGGATCAGCAGCATCCCGCCGAGCAGATCCACCGCGCGGAACACGGTCCGCTGCGTGACCGGATCGTCGGTGACCAGGCCGGTGATCGCGAAGGTGACGTTGCCGATGTGCAGGCCGAGCCAGCCGACCGCGGAGACGACGTGCAGCAGGAGCACCATCTTGCGCCACTTGGGCGACAGCTGGAACCGGGGCTGGCTGGCGGTTGTCATGTCGCTCATTTCTCGGATCGTGGCCGGGACTCGGACGAGGAAGACGAGGGAAATCGTTCCATCCCGGCCACCGCGCCGTCGTCCCACCCGGAGCGGCATCTGCCCACCCCCGCCACCGGTACGCCACACCCGCGCGGTACCACGCCGGCAGGCCCTGCCCTACTCCCTCCGACGTAGGCGGCGGCACGGGCTCGGTGTCCGTGGCGGCTCAGTCGCTGTCGGGGTCGTCGACTCTCGAGCGGCCTCGCCGGCCCGGAATGTCGGAGCGGTCGATGAGGGAGAACGTCACGCCGTCGGGATCGGCGACCACGGCGGTGCGGCCCCATTGCGTGTCGTAGGCCTCGGTCACACCGGTGCCGCCGAGCCGTACGGCCCGCTCGACCGTGGCGTCGGTACCTTCCGCCGGGTCGACGCCGAAGTAGACCATCCAATGGGGCGGGGCGTCTCGCGGGTACTCCGAACCCATGACGTACCGGTACAGGACCGGCCGCGACCCCAAGCGCCATTGCGCGTAGTCGATGTCCCGGTCGCCGATCTGAACGCTGGCATAGCCCAGCAGGCGCCGGAAGAACAGATCCGCCACGCCACCGCGGTGAGTGTTCAGGTCGGCGCCGACGAACGTGCCGGGTTCGCCAGTGCCGAACTGCCAGTCGGACGGAGGGTGCCAGAACACGATCGGCACCCCGCTGGGCTCGACGGCGTGCACGATGCTGCCCCGTTGCGGAATGTCGATCGGGCCGGCGGTCACCGTCCCGCCGAGCTGACCGATCCGCTCCGCGGCGGCCGCGGTGTCCCGCACCACCAGGTGCACACCCCACGCCGCGGCGAGCCCGGGCTCGCCGCGATACACGCCGGCGACCTGCACTCCGTCCAAGGTGGCGATCGCATACCGGCCGTCCGGAGTCGCCGGACTCGGACCGACGGTGTGCACCCAGCCGAACAACGCCGCATAGAACTCGATCGCGCGCTGTTCGTCCGTGGTCGCCAGCTCGACCCAGCACGGCAGGCCGGCCGGCAGCTCCCGCTCGACCTTCGTGCGCCGGGCCACCTTCATACCGCCTCCCCAGACGCAGACACCACGCGGCGGCACTGCGCAAAAACCGAGCGTACCGCCGGTCCGGCCCACTCGGTCGTATCCGCGGTGAACGCCCGTGAAGAGCCGATCCCGCCTGGTTGACCAGCATGGACCGTGTTTCGCGGCACGCAGATGAGGAACGAAATCTCATGTTGAGTTCTTGCAACGATTAGTCTCGATATTGCAGAGATGTGTGATGCAGGTTACGGTCTCCCTAGCACCGAACCCACCCCTGCTATCGAGCCCGTGATTTCTCACCACCTGGCCGCCGGCAGCCTCCTGCGCGGTAGGCGAGGTGATCCAGCGCGCCCTCAGGACCGCTCCCGACGGCGTCGACCCCGACTATTCGCCCCTGCCGAGAGAAGAGCAGCGAATGTCCCCCTCAACCAGAATCGGCGCGCTCGCCGCCGGTGGCGCGCTGATCGCCGCCGGACTCGTCGTCCTCGCGGCCGAACCCGCGGCCGCTGCCGCGACCGGCGGCGTCGGCGCCACCCTGCCCTACGTCGAGGTGCAGGCGGAGAACTCGTCCACCAACGGGACGATCATCGGCCCGACCGCCAACTACAACACCCTCGCCGCCGAGGCGTCCTACCGCAAAGCCGTGACGCTGCAGGGCTCCGGCAAGTTCGTCGAGTTCACCACCCCGTCCGCGACGAACTCCATCGTCTTCCGCTACAGCATCCCCGACACCGGCTCCGGCTCGGTCTACACGGCACCGCTTTCCCTCTACGTCAACGGGACCAAGCAGCCCAACGTCACCCTGACCAACGCCTACAGCTGGTACTACGGCGGCTATCCGTTCACCAACTCCCCCGGCAGCAACCCGCACCACTTCTACGACGAGGCGCA
The DNA here is from genome assembly GCA_035995025.1 of Actinophytocola sp. Lineage (GTDB taxonomy): Bacteria > Actinomycetota > Actinomycetes > Mycobacteriales > Pseudonocardiaceae > Actinophytocola. The sequence goes on along the minus strand of DASYKY010000138.1, from coordinate 9,048 downwards.
CCGCCTCTTCCCCACGAGCTACCCGGTCGGCACCAAGTTCCGGCTGCAGGTCGACGCCGAGGACACCGCGTCGTCGTACACGATCGACTTCGCCGACTTCGAGAACGTCGCGGGTGCCCTCGGCCAGCCGTCCGGCTCGGTGTCGGTGACCAGCACGGGCGCCGACCCGACCGGGGCGGCCGACTCGACGGCCGCGTTCAACTCGGCGATCTCGTCGGCCGGCGCCGGTGGCACGGTGTGGATCCCGGAGGGCACGTTCAAGATCCCGGGTCACCTGATCCTGAACAACGTCACGATCAAGGGCGCGGGTATGTGGCGCTCGACCGTCGTCGGCGCGGCACCGGGCTTCTACGGCAACTACGCGCCGAACGGCAGCAGCGGCGTGCACCTCGCCGACTTCGCGATCTTCGGTGACGTCCAGGAGCGCAACGACGGCGCACAGGTCAACGGCGTCGGCGGGGCACTCAGCAATTCCACTGTGGACCGATTGTGGATCGAGCACATGAAGGTCGGCGCCTGGATGGACGGGCCGTTCACCAACCTGGTGTTCACCGGCATGCGGATCCGCAACGTCACGGCCGACGGCGTCAACTTCCACAACGGCGTCACGAACTCCAAGGTCACCAACTCCGACCTGCGCAACCTCGGTGACGACGGCCTGGCGACCTGGGCCGAGCAGAACGCCGACGTCAACGACTCGTTCGACCACAACACCGTGCAGTATCCGATCCTCGCCAACGGCATCGCGATCTACGGCGGGCACGACAACTTCGTCACCGACAACCGGGTCATCGACTCCGGCCTCACGCAGGGCGGCGGAATCCATGTCGCGCAACGCTTCGCCTCGACAACGCTGGGGCGGACCGACGTGCTGCGCAACACGATCATCCGGTCCGGCAGCCTCGACCCCAACTGGCAGTTCGGGGTCGGCGCCCTGTGGTTCGACGCCCGGGACGGCGCGATGACCGGACTCACCAACGTCGACAACATCCTGATCCAGCAGAGTCCCTACGAGGCCATCCAGTTCGTGTCGGGCTCGAACATCAGCAACGTCAAGATCAACAACGCGACGATCCAGAACAGCGGCACCTGGGTCGTCCAGGAGCAGGTCGGCGGATCGGCCACGATCACCAACAGCACCGCCACGGGCACCCAGGCCCCCGGGCCGATCTACAGCTGCGGCGTCGGGTTCACGCTGACCGACGGCGGCGGCAACTCGGGCATCTTCGGCGCGCCGATGTGCCAGAACCTCACCAGCCCGGCGTTCCCGCCCTACCTGCCGGACAACGGGTCCCAGATCTCGGTCAGCCCGACAGCGGTCGGCTTCGGCTCCGTCGCGACCGGCTCGACGAGCGCGCCGCAGGCCGTCAGCGTCACCAACAGCGGCACCGCGGCCGCGCCGGTCACCTCGGTCGCCACGACGGGTGACTTCAGCCAGACCAACACGTGCGGCAGCGGCATCCCCGCGGGGTCGTCGTGCACCGTCACCGTCAGGTTCACCCCCGCCGCGGCGGGCTCGCGCACCGGCAACCTCACCATCACCGCCTCCGGCGTCACCAGCACCGTGCCCCTCTCGGGCACCGGCGTCGCCCCCGGACCGATCCTCAGCCCGAACCCGAGCAGCCTGACCTTCCCCGGCACGATCGTCGGCAGTCCGTCGTCGGCGCAGGCGGTCACGGTCACCAACTCGGGGACCACGTCGGCGACGGTCTCCGCGGTGACCGCGACCGGCGACTACAGCCAGACGAACAACTGCTCCACCCTCGCGGTCGGCGCGTCCTGCACGGTCACCGTCACGTTCCGGCCGACGGCGTCGGGGACGCGGAGCGGCGCGGTGACGCTCACCGGCAACGCCAACAACAGCCCGACATCGATCGCGCTCTCGGGCAGCGGTATCGGCACCGACACCAACATCGCGCTCGGCAAGCCGGCCTCGGCGAGCAGCCAGGTCAACGGCACGCAAACCCCGGCCACCACGACGGATGGCGACGCGAACACCTACTGGGAGAGCGCCAACAACGCCTTCCCCCAGTGGCTGCAGGTGGATCTCGGCGCGACGAGCACCATCGGCAGGGTGACGCTCAAGCTGCCGCCGTCGTCGGCGTGGGGCACGCGCACGCAGACCCTGTCGGTCCAAACGAGCACGAACGGCTCCACCTTCGGCACGGCCGTCGGGTCCGGGACCTACACGTTCACCTCGCCGACCAACGTCGTGAACATCACGACCCCGTCGACCAACGCCCGCTACGTGCGCCTCAACATCACCGCCAACAGCGGCTGGCCGGCCGGGCAGGCCTCGGAGCTCGAGGTCTACCCCAGCGGCAGCACCCCGCCGAACGCGGCCATGTTGAGCACCAACCCGTCGTCGCTCACCTTCACGTCGCAGGCACTCAACACGACCAGCGCGGCGCGAGCGGTGACGGTGACCAACACCGGCAACGCGACCGCGTCGGTCTCCGGTGTGACCGCTTCGGGTGACTACACGCAGACCAACAACTGCACCACGATCGCGATCGGCGCCGCCTGCACGGTCAACGTCAGCTTCCGGCCGACGGCGTCGGGCACCCGCACCGGCACCGTCACGGTCACCAGCAACGCGGCCAACAACCCGACCAGTGTCGCGCTGTCCGGTACCGGCGCCGGCAGTACGAACGTCAACCTCGCGGCGGGCAGGCCCACGAGCGAGTCCAGCCACTCCGACGTCTACCCGTCGGGCAACGTGACCGACGGCAACCAGAACAGCTACTGGGAGAGCGCCAACAACGCCTTCCCGCAATGGGTTCAGGTCGATCTCGGCTCGGCCCAGAACGCGAGCCGCGTCGTGCTGACGCTGCCCGGCTCGTGGGGAGCACGCAACGAGACGCTGTCCGTCCTGGGCAGCACCGACGGCACGAACTTCACCACCATCGCGCCGTCCGCGAGCTATTCCTTCGCGCCAGGGAACAACAACACGGTGACCATCACGTTCGCCGCGACGTCCCGCCGGTACGTCCGGCTCAACGTCACGGCGAACTCCGGCTGGCCCGCGGGCCAGATCGCCGAGTTCCAGGTCTGGAACACCTGACAGAGATGCCGCGGTGCCGATCCCATCGGCACCGCGGCACTCTCGGACGCTTCATGAGCTCGTGCGGAGGCGGGCGGCGTCCTGGCCGGGTGGGGCGCCGAAGAGGCGGCGGTACTCGCGGTTGAACTGTGAGGGGCTGTCGTAGCCGACGAGATGTCCGACGCCGGTGACGTCGCCGGCGCGGGCGACCAGCAGCGAACGGGCCTCCTGGAGCCGGATGCGTTTCTGGAACTGCAGAGGGCTCATGTTCGTGACGGCGCGGAAGTGCCGGTGGAACGTGGACGTGCTCATCCCGGTCAGCCGGGCGAGGTCGTCGATCCGCATCGGCTCGGCGTAGTTGTCGCGGATCCACTGGATCGCCCGGTTGACGTGCGACAGGACGCTGTCGGCCAGGCCGATCTGGCGAATGATGCCGCCGTGCGGGCCGGCGAGCAGCCGCCAGAGGATCTCGCGCTCGATCAGCGGGGCGAGCACCGGCGCGTCGACGGGACGATCGACCAGCCGCAGCAGGCGGGCCACGGCGTCGAGCAGGTCGCCGTCGGCCTGCGTGGTGGCCATCGCGCGCTCAGCGGCCACGGCTCGGGACCACCGCTCGGCCGGGATCTCCAGCAGGAGCGGAGCGATGGCGGCCGGCCGCAGCACGAGGCCCATGCCCAACGCCGGAACCCGCGGGCCGGCGTCGACGAAGTGACCGGTGATGGGCAGGTCGGTGGTCGCCACGAGGCACTGGCCCGCCCGGTACTCGAAGACCTGGTCGCCGAGCAGGAGGCGCTTGCCGCCCTGGGCCATGACGACCAGCAGCGGCGAGGTCAGCGAGTACTCCGGCTCCGAACTGTCCACCTTGGACATCAAGAGGCCGTCGACGGGCGTCCGCATGTCCGGCCTGGCATGGGCGGCGATGATGCCGCGGATCTCCTCGAGTAGTTCGGGGATGAGCACCGGTCCGCCTCCCCGGAGTTCAATGCGTTGGTCGCGTCCCAGCGAATGGTACGGATGACCGGTCGATTGCGGCTGTGCCTTAGTCCTCCAGCACCCGGTCGAGACGGATCGGGAGCGTCCGTTGCCGGCGCCCGGTGGCGTGCCAGACGGCGTTGGCGATCGCGGCGGCGGTGCCGACGTTGCCGATCTCACCGGCGCCCTTGACGCCCACGGGGATGCCGGGTTCGTGGTCGGGCACGAAGTCGGCTTCGACGTCGGGCACGTCGGCGTGCGCGGCGATGTGGTACCCGGCGAAGTCCGCGTTGACGTGCCTGCCCGAGTTCCGGTCGCGGATGCCCTCTTCGTGCAATGCCATGGACAGTCCGCCGATCATGCCGCCGACGAGCTGGCTGCGTGCGGTGAGCGGGTTGATCACGCGGCCGATCGCGAACATCCCGAGCAACCGCCGCACGCGCACCTCGCCGGTCGCCGGGTCGACGGTCACCTCCGCGAACACGGCGCTGAACGCGTGCCGTTCCCGCGACGGCAGCTCGCCCAGCAACTGGGTGGTGTCGGCCGTGGCCGTGACCGGCCGGGCCGGATCGGGCAGCTGGTCGCGCAACCGCGACGCGGCCTCGGTGATCGCCCAGGACCACGACGTCGTCCCCCGGGAGCCGCCGGCCGGCCACGCGGGACCGAGATCACTGTCCGCGATCCGGATCATGATCCGGTCGGTGCCGACCTCCAGCGCGTCGGCCGCCACCGCGGTGAGCGCGGTGCGCGCGCCGGTCCCGATGTCGGCGGCACCGATGCACACGGTGAAGGTCCCGTCCGTCTCCGCGGTGATCGACGCCGACGAGGGAAAGGCTCCGGTGCTGAAGGAGGTGGCGGCGAGGCCGGTGCCGGTGAGCAGGTGTCCCTCCCGGCGCATCCGTGGCCGGTGGTCCCGGGCGGCCCAGCCGAACCTGCGCGCGCCCGCACGCAGGCACCCGACGAGGTTGCGGTTGCTGAACGGCAGGCCGGACACCGGGCCGGCGGTCGGTTCGTTGCGCAGCCGGAGCTCGAGAGGGTCGATGCCCAGCCGCTCGGCCAGCTCGTCCACAGCGGACTCGAGCGCGAACGAACCGGGTGCCGCCCCGGGACCGCGCATCGAGTACGGCGGCAGGATGTCGAGGGGGACGACGGTGGGCCGGGTCCGGATCGCCCGCGCCGCGTAGAGCGTCTTGGTGAGCTCGGTGCAGCCCTCGATGTACTCCGCGAGCGGCGAGAGCGCGAACGTCGGCTCGTGGTGGATCGCCCGCAGGCGGCCGTCGGCACCGGCGCCGATCCGCACCCGTTGCTCGATGACCGGCCGCATCGCGGTCGCGAGGAACACCTGGTCGCGGGTCAGGGTGACGCGCACTGGTCGCCCGAGCAGCGTCGTGGCCATCACGGCCAGTACCAGCTGCGGGCCGCACAACCCCTTGGATCCGAACCCGCCGCCGAGGTGCTCGCAGCGGATGCGCACCTGCTCGAACTTCAGGGAGAACAGCGTGGCCAGCACACCGGCGACGAAGAAGGGGCCCTGGTTCGTGTCGACGGCCTGCAGGCGCTCCCCCTCCCACCACGCGGTCGCCGAGTGGGGTTCCATGGCGCTGCAGTGCTCCTCGGGCGTGCGGTACCGCTGGTCGACCACCGCCGCCGACGCGGCCAGTTCGACGTCCACGTCACCGACGTCGACCGGCCCGTCGAACAGCGCCATCGCCGGCCGTGCCGCCGGGTGGCCGGCGGAGAAGTCCGTGTCGTGCGGCTGCTCGTCGTAGGTCACCGGCAGCGCCTCGGCGGCCGCCCGGGCCTGCTCGGGAGTCTCCGCCACCACGAGTGCCACCGGCCGCCCGGCGTGGGGGATCACGTCGTTCTGCAACAGCTGCAGCCCGCCGTCCGGGCCGAAGAAATGCCCTGCTTCGGGGTTGAGCCGGGGCGCGTTGCGGTGGTCGAGCACGCCCAGCACGCCCGGCATGCCGAGGACGGCGGCGGCGTCGATGTCCCGGATGCGCCCCCGCGACACGGTGGACAGCACGATCCAGCCGTGCGCCAGGTCCCGCATCGGCTCGTCGGCGGCGTAGCGCGCGGCCCCGGTGACCTTCGCGCGTCCCTCGAGCCGGGGCCGCGCGACCCCGACGGCACCCGTTGGCAGGCCAGACTCGAGGACGGTCTGCCGGGTCATCGCCGCGCCTCCTCGGCGAGGTCGGTCAGGACGGCCGTGACGAGGTTGCGCGCCAGCGTCACCTTGTATCCGTTGTCGCGCAACGGCTCCGCGGCAGCGAGTGCCGCGTCGGCGGCGGCCCGGATCCGCTCGACGGTGGCAGGCCCGTCCCGCAGGACGTCCTCGCCGGCCCGAGCGCGCCACGGCCGCGAGGCGACACCACCCAGGGCGATCCGCGCGTCGCGGAACAGTCCGTTGTGGACGTCCAGCGCCGCGGCGACGGACACGGTGGCGAACGCGTAGGACGCGCGCTCGCGAACCTTCCGGTACCGCGACCGCGGGAGGACCGCGGACTTCGGGAGGGAGACCGCGGTGATCAGCGCTCCCGGCGGCAAGGCCGTCTCCCGCTGCGGCGTGTCACCGACCGGGAGGTAGAACTCCGACAGCGGGATCTCGCCGGCTCCGTCGAGCGTCTCGTAGTGCACGACCGCGTCGAACGCGGCCAGCGCCACCGCCATGTCCGAGGGATGCGTGGCCGCGCAGTGACCGGACCACCCGAGGACGGCGTGGTTGTGGTGCTCCCCCACGATCGCGGCACATCCGCTGCCGGGAGCGCGCTTGTTGCACGGCGCAGAGGAGTCGGTGAAGTAGGCGCACCGGGTGCGCTGCAGCAGGTTCCCGCCGACGGTGGCCATGTTCCGCAACTGGCCCGACGCACCGGCCAGCACCGCCTGGCTCAACGCCGGAAACCGGCGCCGCACCCCGGGATCGGCCGCGGCGTCGGCGTTTGTCGTCGTCGCACCGATGACCAGCCCGCCGTCCGGTGCGTCGCGCACACCGTCGAGCGGCAGAAAACGAACGTCCACCAGCCGCGCCGGCGCCTCCACCCCGTTCTTCATCAGGTCGACCAGGTTCGTGCCACCGCCGAGGTACCGGGCGCCGTCGCCGCCGGCGACGAGCGCCTCACGGACCCGCCTCGCGCGCTGGTAGGCGAACTCCCTCATCGCGCCACCTCCTCGCGCGCGGCGCTCTCTAGCACCGCGCGCACGATCGACGGGTACGCGCCGCAGCGGCACAGGTTGCCGCTCATCCGCTCACGCACCTCCGTGGCGTCCAGCTCAGGCGCCGGGCGGTCGGGGGACACATCGGCGGTGACGGCACTGGGCCAGCCCGCCTCGTGCTCGGCCAGCATGCCCACGGCCGAGCAGAGCTGCCCGGAAGTGCAGTAGCCGCACTGGAAACCGTCGAGCCGGATGAACGCCTCCTGGATCGCCAGCAGCTCACCGTCGCCGGCGAGCCCCTCGACGGTCGTGATCTCGGCGCCCTCGGCCGCGACCGCGAGTGTCAGGCAGGACACCACTCGCCTGCCGTCGGTCAGCACGGTGCAGGCGCCGCACTGGCCGTGGTCACATCCCTTCTTCGGCCCCGTGTGGCCGACCCCCTCCCGCAACGCGTCCAGCAACGTCGTCCGGTTGTCGACACTCAGCCGATGCGTCGCATCGTTGACGCGAAGCGAGATGTCGCTGTGGGTGCGATCGGTCACGTTGTTCCTTCCGCCACGAGGCGAAGCCGGGTACAAGCCGATGCAACCAGTCCGGGAAGCGGGCGGACAGCCCAGAACCCGCGAACTCTTGCACGATCCTGCTCACCTCGGCTCCCGGCGTCGGCTCGGCGGAACCGGCTAGGCTGCGGTGTGGCACGAAGCGGAGGCTGACGTGCGGGGTCGGCTCACCCTGCGACTGGTCGCCGCCAGCGCGGTGCTGGCGGCGGTGATCGGCGGCGCCTTCGTGGTGATGCTCTCCTCCGTCGCCCAGCTACGTGACCTCCAACGGCAGGCACATCGCTCCGAACAGGTGCTGGAGGTCGCCAACCTGGTGGAGCGGCTCGTGATCGACCTGGAGTCGGGCCAACGCGGGTTCGTCATCACCGGCGAGGACAACCTGCTCCAGCCCTGGAGCTCCGCCCGCGCCGCCATCCCCGACCAGCTCACCCTGCTCACCAGGCTGGTCGCCGACAACCCGGACCAGCACGCCACGGCCCGCGGCATCAGCACGGCCATCGACTCGTACCTGCGCGACTACTCCGTGCCCCTGGTCGCGCTGGCCCGACGTGACCCGGCCGCCGCCCGTACCGTGGCCATCACCGAGGAAGGCGAACGCCGCCTCGACGTCATCCGCAAGGACTTCGTCCGGTTCGTCGCCGCCGAGAACACCCTCGCCGACCGCCGCGAGGACGGCGCGACCGCCGCGGACCACCGGGCCGCGATGGCCGCCGCGGTCGGCCTGGTCGGCTCCCTGCTGCTCATCGGCGCGTTCGGCACCTACCTGACCATCGCCATCGCCAGACCGATCCGCCGCGCCGCCGGCATGGCCAACCGCATCGCGGGCGGCGATCTGGAGAGCCGGCTCCCCGAACGCGGCCCCGGCGAGGTCGGCGCGCTCCAGCACAGCTTCAACACCATGGCCGGCTCCCTCCAGCACAGCCGCGCCGAGCTCGCCGCGTCCCGCGCCCGCATCGTCACGGCCACGGACCAGGAACGCCGCCGCATCGAACGCGACCTCCACGACGGCATCCAGCAACGGCTCGTCTCGCTCGTGCTCGACCTCCGCGGCATCGAGGCCGACACCGGGGCCCGGCCCGGCTCGGAAGGCGACATCGAGAACCGGGTGAGCCGGGTCGCCGACCACCTCGTCGCCACCCTCGACGAACTGCGCGAGCTCTCCCGCGGCATCCACCCCGCGATCCTCAGCGCGGGCGGCCTGCGCCCCGCGGTCAGGACTCTCGGCCGCCGCTGCGCCATCCCGGTCGAACTGGACATCGACGTCCCCACCCGGCTGCCCGACCCGGTCGAGGTCGCCGCCTACTACGTCGTGTCGGAAGC
>DASYKY010000137.1:0-13910 GCA_035995025.1 Actinophytocola sp. | reverse complement strand
GTGGAGCGGCTCTGACCATGCGGCACGTCTACAGCGGCAAGGTCCGCGAGATCTACGAAGACGGCGCGGACCTGCTGCTGGTGGCATCGGACCGGGTGTCGGTGTACGACGTCGTGCTGCCGACCCCGATCCCCGGCAAGGGCGCGCTGCTCACGCAGCTGTCCGTGTGGTGGTTCGGCGAGCTGGCCGGCGTGGTGCCAAACCACCTGGTCTCGGCCACCGACGTGCCCGCCGGGTTCGCCGGCCGCGCGGTCCGCTGCCGGCGGCTGGCGATGGTCCCGTTCGAGTGCATCGCGCGCGGCTACCTCGCCGGCTCCGGCCTGCGGGAGTACCGCGCGACCGGGGCGATCTCCGGCGTCGAGCTGCCGCCGGGACTCGAGGAGGGCAGCAGGCTGCCCGAACCGGTCTTCACGCCGACCACCAAGGTCGCCGACGGCGGGCATGACGCGCCGGCCACGTTCGCGCAGGTCGCGGCGGAGGTCGGCGTCGAGACGGCGGAGTCGCTGCGGGCGCTCACGCTCGAGGTGTACCGCCGCGGCGCCGAGCGGGCGGGCGCGAACGGGATCATCGTGGCGGACACCAAGCTCGAGTTCGGGCACGCGCCGGACGGCACGCTGACCCTGGCCGACGAGGTGCTCACGCCCGACTCGTCGCGGTTCTGGCCGGCGGCGCGGTGGTCGCCGGGCCGCGCGCAGCACGCGTACGACAAGCAGTTCGTGCGCGACTGGGCGGCGGGCACCGGCTGGGACAAGAAGCCTCCGGCGCCGGAGCTGCCGCCGGAAGTCGTCGCCGCGACCAGGGCGCGGTATGTCGACGCATACGAGAAGATCACCGGCATGGTCTGGCGCCGGTGACCGCCAGCGGGCATGATCGATTTTGATCGGGAGCACGGTACTCGGCGCGCCTAGCACGTCAAGGCGACCCGCCGATCTAACGTGGGCAGCTGGCGAGGTGAGGTCGGTTTCAGGTCGCGAGGAGGCCGCGATGCGTGCGCTGCGGGTCGTCGGGCTCGGAGATGACGGCAAGGTCGTCATCTGCGAGTCGGACCGCGGCGAGCGCTTCCAAATTCCTGCGGACGAGCGGTTGCGTGCGGCAGCCAGAGGCGACATCACCCGACTCGGCCAGATCGCCATCGAGCTGGAGAGCCAGATGCGTCCTCGTGAGATCCAGTCCCGCATCCGTGCGGGAGAGTCCGTAGAGCAGGTCGCGGCCGCGGCCGGCGTACCCGCGGAGCGCGTCGAGCGCTTCGCCTACCCCGTGCTGCTCGAGCGTTCCCGCACCGCGGAGCTCGCGCAGCGCGCCCATCCGGTCCGCGAGGACGGCCCCGACGTGCAGGAGCTGGGCGAGGTCGTCTCGCACGCGTTTTCGGCGCGCGGCCAGGACTACTCGGCCGCCGCGTGGGACTCCTGGAAGGGCGAGGACGGCAAGTGGGTCGTCCAGCTCTCCTGGACCGCGGGCCGTTCCTACAACCGGGCGCACTGGTCGTTTCACCCCGGCGCGCACGGCGGCACGGTGACGCCGCTGGACGACCACTCCATCGACCTGCTCGACCCCAACCCGAACCGCCAGCTGCGCACCGTGCGGCCGGTCACCGAGCTCGCCGCGCAGGCCCTGCAGGTCGAGCGGCCGGAACGGGTCGAGCGCGTGGTTCAGCCGGTCGAGACGCCCGTCGAGGAGGAGGTGGAGCACCGCCAGGCGGTCGGCGAGGTCTCCCACAGGCCGGCGAGCGACCCCGAAGCACGCACCGAGCAGGAGTTCGTCGAGGACTTCGAGCTGACCGACGAGCCGGAGCCGGAGCCTCACCGGCCCGCCGCCCAGACCGCGCCGGTCACCCAGACCGCGCCGCCACGCCGTCCCGAACCGCCCGCCGCACCGCCTCGCCGGCCCGCGGCCGAGCCCCAGCCAGAGCCTCAGCCCGAGCCAGCGCCTCGCCAGCCGTCTCGCCAGTCAGAGCCCCGTCAACCCGCGGCCTCGCCTCGCCCGCCGGCCGCCGACCCGGCAGAAACCCGTCCCGCAGAACCCCGCCCCGCAGAACCCCGCCGGACCGCGGCAAGCGCCCCGGCGGAGCCACGTCCGGAACCTCGTCCGGAACCTCGCCCGGAGCCACGTCCCGAGCCTCGCCAGCAGCCCGAACCGGCAGCACCCGCGGCCCAGCCTCGCCAGCCCGCCGCGACCGCCCCGCCCGCGAAGCCCGACCCGGCCCCGGCCCCCGAGCCCGCGGCGGCGAAGGAGGAGCCGCCGAAGCCGGCCGCCCGCCGCGGCAAGGGCAAGAAGGCCCGCCCGACCGTGCCGTCCTGGGAGGACGTCCTGCTCGGCACCCGCTCGAACCGCTGACCTCGCTCGGCCGGACCCGCTGACCAGCGGGTCCGGCTCAGAGGCGGGCGATCGGGACCTCGTCCAGCAGGTGCAGGTCCCAGCCCTCCCGCTCGCACCAGTCCTCGGCCTCCTCGCGGGTCAGCCAGGTGGTGCCCGGCGGGCGGTTGGACCGCAGCCGGGTCCAGCCGTCCGGGGCAAGAACGTGCATGCCGCCTTCGCGCAGGGCCAGGAGCCGGCCGTCGGGGTAGGCCATGGTCGCCTCCGTGCGGAGGAATCGCACCGCTTCCGGTCGCGTCATGTCCGCATGATGCCGCGAACTTGACCTCCAGCGCACTCGAGGTCGCAACCTCACAGCCAACGAGCACGCGGAAAACCAGGTGCCGAAGGCCGTGCCCGTCGCCTACCGTCGATGGGCACTCGTGGGGAGATCATGACCATTACAAAGGATGCACACCGGCCTGCCCGCGGTACGACCGTCACCGCGTTGCGGCGCCTTTCCCCTTACCTCAGACCGGTTCGCGGCCGGATGATCGGCTCGGGCGCCGCGGTGCTCGGCTCGATGGTCGCGGGTCTCACCATTCCCCTGGTGATCCAGCGGATCCTGGACGGCCCGGTGGCGACCGGTGACACCTCGGAGCTGATCTGGCTGGTGGCTCTGGTGGCCGCGCTCGGCGCGACCGAGGCGACGCTGTTCTTCGTCCGGCGCCGCCTCATCTCCGGGCCCAGCACGCGCGTGGAGGCCGAGCTCCGCGACGACCTCTACCGCCACCTGCAACGACTACCGATCGTGTTCCACGACCGCTGGCAGTCCGGCCAGCTGCTCTCGCGCGCGGTCAGCGACCTGTCGACGCTGCGCCGGTTCATCGCGTTCGCGTTCATCTTCCTCATCGTCAACAGCCTGACGCTGGTGCTCGGCCTGGTCGTGCTGTTCGTGCTGAACCCGGTGCTGGGCCTCATCTCGACGGTCTGCGCCCTGCCGCTGATCGGGATCTCGACGCTGTACGAGTCGAAGTACGCGGTGCTGGCCCGCCGCGCGCAGGACCAGAACGGCGACCTCACCACCACGGTCGAGGAGTCCGTGCTGGGCATCCGCGTGCTGAAGGCGTTCGGCCGCGGCCCCCACCTCGGGCAGCGGTTCACCGGCGAGGCACGCGAGCTGCGTCGCCTCGAGCTGCGCAAGGTGCACGTGGTCGGCCTGCTCTGGGCGGCGATCATCCTGCTGCCGGAGCTGTCGATCGCCGGGCACCTGCTGTACGGCTCGTTCGGCATCACGGACGGGAGCATGACGCTCGGCACGCTGGTCGCGGCCGTCACGGTCGCCACCTACCTGCGCTGGCCGACCGACTCGATCGGCTGGCTGCTCGCCGAGACGAACCAGGCCGCCACCGCCGCCGTCCGCTACTGGGAGGTGCGCGACGCCGAGGTGACGATCACCGACCCGGCCGTGCCGCGCGCGCTGCCGGCGCGGGTGCGCGGGCACCTGCGCTTCGAGAACGTGCACTTCACCCACCCCGGCTCGGACACCGAGGTGCTCCGCGGCGTCACGCTCGACCTGCGGCCCGGCGAGACCGTCGCGCTCGTCGGCGCCACCGGCGCCGGCAAGACGACGCTCACCGCGCTGGTCGGCAGGCTCGCCGACGTCACCGGCGGCCGGGTCACCGTGGACGGCGTGGACGTGCGCGACCTGGCGCTCGAGGACCTGCGCACGGTCGTGGCCACGGCGTTCGAGGAGCCGGTGCTGTTCTCGGCCAGCGTGCGGGAGAACGTCGCGCTCGGCGCCCCGGACCTGACGGAGGCGGACGTGCGGCAGGCGCTGCGCGTGGCGGCGGCCGAGGACTTCGCCGAGAAGCTGCCGTGGGGCCTGGACACCCGCATCGGCGAGCAGGGCCTGGCCCTGTCCGGCGGGCAGCGCCAGCGGCTCGCGCTCGCCCGCGCGGTCGTCGGCCGCCCGGCGGTGCTGGTGCTCGACGACCCGCTGTCCGCTTTGGACGTGCACACCGAGGCCGAGGTGGAGCACGCGCTGCGCAGCGTGCTGGCGGACGTGACCGCGCTGGTGGTCGCGCACCGGCCCAGCACCGTGCAGCTGGCCGACCGGGTGGCACTGCTGGTCGACGGCCGGATCGCCGCCGTCGGCACGCACTCCGACCTGCTCGCCGGCAACGCCGAGTACCGCCGCCTACTGTCCACAATGGACGACGAGGCAAGGGACGAGGTGGTCGCATGACGCACCCGACGCGCGTGCCTCCCAACCGCACCCAAGGGGAACGGGACGCGACCCAGCCACCGGTACGCGCCGAACTGGACGGCACCCGGCCCACGGCGGCCAACAGTTTGAGCTCCGGGGAGGCGGAGCGCTGGCGTGGGGTTGCCGCCGAAGAGGTCGAGGACGTCGACGTCGTCGTCGCCACGCGGCTGCAGGCCCGCTCCCGGCAGCTGCTCCGCTCGCTCGTGCGGCCGCGGCTGGCCACCGGGCTGTTCGCGCTGGCGCTGGTGATCGGCGAGAACCTGCTGACGCTGGCCGGGCCGGTGCTGATCGCGGTCGCGATCGACACCGGCATCCCGGACGCGGTGCGCGGCGACACCGGCGTGCTCGTCGCGTGCGTCGGCGGCTACCTCGTCACCGGGATGGGCTCGGCGGGGCTGCGCTTCGCGTTCCTCAAGGTGTCCGGTCGCTTCGGCCAGGACATCCTGCTCGACCTGCGGCAACGGGTGTTCGCACACGCCCAGCGGCTGTCGCTGTCGTTCCACGAGAAGTACACGTCCGGCAAGGTGATCTCGCGGCTGACCAGCGACGTCGACTCGCTGCACGACCTGCTCGAGGACGGTCTGGACGGGCTGCTGACCGCCGTGCTGTCGGTGCTCGGGATCGCGATCGTGCTGCTCGTGCTCGACACGCCGCTGGCGCTGCTCGTGCTCGCCGGGCTCGTTCCGGTCCTGCTCGTGACGCGGTGGTTCTACCGCCGCTCGCGCGAGGCGTACCGGGGCACCCGCACCTCGATCGCGAAGATCATCGTGCAGTTCGTGGAGACCATGAACGGCATGCGCGCGGTGCAGGCGTTCCGCCGCCAGCGGCGCAACGAGGCGATCATGGCGCAGCTCAACGACCGCTTCCGGGCGACGAACAAGGACGCGCTGGACGTCGTGGCGACGTTCACCATGACCGTCCGGATCGTCGGCAACCTGTCGCTCGCGCTGGTGCTCGGCATCGGCGCGGTGCGGGTGGCAGGCGGCGGGCTGGAGCTCGGCGTGCTGACCGCGTTCATGCTCTACCTGCGGCGGTTCTACGACCCGCTCGACGACCTGGCGATGTTCGCGAACAGCTACACCTCGGCGATCGCGGCGCTGGAGAAGATCTCCGGCGTGCTCGAGGAGGCGCCGATCGTGGTCGACCCGGCAAAGCCGGTGGCGCTGCCGCCCGCGCGGGACGGCCGGGCCATCGACTTCACCGGCGTGGAGTTCCGCTACTCGCCCGACGGCCCGGTGGTGCTGCCGGCGTTCGACCTGGCCGTCCCGGCCGGGCAGACGGTGGCGCTGGTCGGCGCGACCGGGGCGGGCAAGTCGACGATCGCGAAGCTCGTCGCCCGCTTCTACGACCCGGCGGCCGGCACGGTCGCGCTGGACGGCGTGGACCTGCGGGACGTGGCCGACGAGGACCTGCGCCGCGCCGTGGTGATGGTGACGCAGGAGAACTTCCTGTTCGCCGGCTCGGTCGCGGACAACATCGGGCTCGGCAGGCCCGACGCGAGCCGCGCGGAGATCGAGGCGGCCGCGTCGGCGGTCGGCGCGCACGAGTTCGTCGCCGCGCTGCCCGACGGGTACGACACGGACGTCCGCAAGCGCGGCGGCCGCCTGTCCGCCGGGCAGCGCCAGATGGTCGCGTTCGCGCGGGCGTTCCTGGCCGACCCGGCGGTGCTCGTCCTCGACGAGGCGACGTCGAGCCTGGACGTGCCGACCGAGCGGGCGGTGCAGCGCGCGCTCGAGTCGGTGCTCGCCGACCGGACCGCGCTGATCATCGCCCACCGGCTGTCGACCGTGCTGATCGCGGACCGGGTGCTGGTGGTCGAGGACGGCCGGATCGTCGAGGACGGCTCGCCCGCCGAGCTGGTCGCGGACCCGTCCGGCGGCCGGTTCGCCGCGCTGCACCGGACCTGGCTGGAGTCGCTGGCCTAGCCGCGGACGCGGCGGGCCAGGCGGCGGACGGCCGCCGCCGCCGGAAGCAGCCGGGTCAGCCGGTTGCGGGTCCACAGGCCCCACCGCGTCGCCGGCACCTGCACCGCCGCGCTCTGGCCGACCCCGGCCTGGGCGTGGCGCACCAGCGGCCGGTGCGTCTCGTCGTAGCGGTGCGGCGCGCCCTGCGCCACGGCGTCGGCCAGCTCGCTCGCGCCCACCATGGCCAGGGTCGTGCCCATGCCGGACAGCAGCGCCGGGCAGTAGCCCGCGTCGCCGACGAGCGCCACCCGGCCCCGGACCCACGACGGCAGGTGGACCTGGCTCACCGAGTCGAAGTAGAGGTCCTCCGCCGTACGGACGGCGTCGAGCAGCTCCGGCACCTGCCAGCCCTCGTCGGCGAACTCGTCGGTCAGCAGCTTGCGTTGCTGGTCGAGGTCGTGGCGGTCGTAGCTGAGCTCCGGCGAGCGGAACATGAAGAAGCCCGTCGCCTGCCCGTGGAAGCTGTACACACCGGCGACCCGGCCCGGCGAGTTGTGCATGACACCCCAGTCCGGCCTGCCCAGCCGCGGGTCCACCGGAACGAGCGCCACGTAGAGACCGAGGTGGCGCACGCCGCCCGGGCCGAACGCCAGCCTGCGGACCACCGAGTGCAGGCCGTCCGCGCCGACGACCAGGTCGAACCGGCGGGGCGCCCCGGACACGAACGTCACGTCCACGCCCCCGGCGTCCTGGGAAAGAGTGTCGATCGAGTCACCGAAAACGTATTCCGCGTCGTTTCGCGACGCCTCGTACAACACCGACAGCAGGTCGCCACGTTCCACCTCGATGTCGTCGGGGTCCTCCGCGAAGTCCCGTGGACGCATCGCCGCCACCCGCTTGCCCGCGCGGTCGACGTACTCGACGCCCTGGGTGTCCGTGCGCCCCGAGCGGAGCTCCGCGAGCACGCCCATCCGTTCCGCCACCTCGATCGCGGGCCCCCGGACGTCGATCGGGGCACCGCCCGGCCGCAGGCCCGGCGCCTGCTCCACCACCGTCACCTCGTGTCCGTCCCTGGCCAGCCGGTGGGCCGCCACCGGACCCGCGATGCTCGCCCCAGAAATGAGTACACGCATTTTCCTCCCCTTTCTGACCGTCGGTCAGTGAAGCCGACTGTACATATCTGACCATCGGTCAGGCAAGGTATGCTGAGAGAATGCTCAGCACCCGCGCACAGATCCTGGACGCCGCCCGGCGGCTGTTCGCCCAGCAGGGCTACCAGCACACGTCGATCCGGGAGATCGCCGAGCAGCTCGGCCTGACCAAGACGGCCGTGCTCTACCACTTCCCCGCGAAGGCCGACATCTTCGTGGCGCTGGCCGAGCCGTTCCTCGACGACCTGCACGCGGCGGTGACGGGGGCGAGCGCCCGCCAGGAGGTCCTCGAAGCCATTGTGGACGTCTACATGCGACACCGGCACCTGTTGCGCGCCAACATGGTCCACGACATGGCGCTGCTCGCGCGGGAGGATCTCACCGCCCGGTTCGTCGGGCTGATGGTGGAGGCCAACCGGGCGATCGCCGGCCCCGACCCGGACCTGCGGGCGAAGGTGCGGGCCGCCCAGGCGGTGGCCATGCTGAGCGACCCGATCATCGCCCACGCCGACGAGCCGGCCGACGAGCTGCGCGCGGAGGTGCTGGCCGGGGTGGCGCTGCTGTATCCCCAGCGCAATCCCCGGAGCACGACGGACTAGAGCACGACGGACTAGAGCACGATGAACGGCAGGGCCAGCCAGCCGAGCACGAGCGCGACGACCACGCCGAGCGCCACCCAACGCCAGATCGGCTGCCGGCGCACCAGCCACACCGACGGCAGCAGCCCGCCCGTGACCACCACGTTCGAGCCGATCGCCAGCAGTACGTTGGTCTCCGCGAGCGTGGCCGCCAGCGTCACCATCGTGATCACCAGCAGCCCGAGGCTCGCCGCCGACACGGTCAGCCCGGTCAGCCACGGCACGGGCTCCGACGGGTACACCGGCCGGGCGCGCTGGTGTCGCTGCTCGGGCGGCTCGATGACCGACTCCTCGCCGCTCAGCGGGTCGAGGTAGCCGACCGGCACGCCCATCGACGCGGCGATCCGGCCGGCGAGCTGCCGCCCGCGGCGGGTCACGACCGCGCCGGCCGCCTCGTTCGCGTCCGTCTCGCTGCGCTGCACCGCGCTGGCCACCCTGGCCCACTCGTGCAGCGCGTCGGTCAGCTCGATGCCCAGCGGCAGCCGCCGCGGGTCGACCTCGCGCTCGGCAGCGCCGTCAGCCATCGCGTCCCTGCCCACCAGCACCGCACGCTCGCCGTTGGCGCGCAGCTGCACCGCCACTCCCCTCGCCCGCTCGACGCCGTCCACGAGAAACTACCGACCGCCGGGGCCGAGCGCGTAGCACGCCACGGCACCGGCCGTGGCGACGTTCAGCGAGTCCACGCCGGCAGCCATCGGGATCCGCACGGCCGCATCGGCGGCGGCGACCGCCTCGGCCGTGAGTCCCGGGCCCTCCGAGCCGAGCAGCACCGCCACCCGGTCGTGCCCCACGGCGTCCGCAAGCGGCACGGCCGACTCCGACGGCGTCATCGCGAGTAAGCGGAAACCCCTGTCCCGCAACAGCTTCAGCCCGTCCGGCCACGGCGTGAGCGACGTGAACGGCACGCCGAGCACGTGGCCCATCGAGACGCGGACGCTGCGCCGGTACAGCGGGTCGGCGCAGCCGGTGCCGAGCAGCACGCCGTCCACGCCGAACGCGGCCGCGTTGCGGAACAGCGCGCCGAGGTTCTCGTGGTCGCCGACGCCCTCGAGCACGACCAGCCTGCGCGCGGCGGACACCACGTCCTCGAGGGGCCGCGCGGGCGCCCGGTCGGCCACCGCCAGCACGCCGCGGTTGAGGTGGAAACCAACGATCTCGGCCATCACCTCGGCGGAAACCGCGTACACGGGCGCGGCCAGGCCCTCGAGGTCGGCGGACAGCTCGGCCAGCTTGCGGGGCACGCCCATGATCGAGCGCAGCGGGAAGCGGGACGCGAGCATGCGGCGGACCACGATCGCGCCCTCCGCGATGACCAGCCCCTTCCCGCCCGGCCGGTCGGGCCTGCGGTCGGCGGTGGTCAGGGCGCGAAAGTCGTCCACCCGCGCGTCGGCAGGGTCGCGCACCTCGATCACGTGCGCATGCTCCCACAGGCCGGGAAGGCCCCACCGGCATACCCGCCGGGATGTTACGAGGTGACGGCGGATGTCTCGCCCTCCGTAACAACGAACGCGCGCCAGTGCACCGTTTTGGCCCCTAGCAACAAATTTGCTCATATGTCACGGTTGAACTCCCGCGCACACGCCGGGCCTCGCCAGGTCCGGCTTGGGGAGGGCCGGTATGGGACAGGATGTATCGACCGACACGGTCGACCGCTCGGATCGTCAGCGTTACCGTCAGAAAGTCCAGCGATGTCTCGACGCGCTCGCCAGGATGCTCACCGAAGGCGGTTTCTCCACCGAACCACCGCAGATGGGGCTGGAGGTGGAGCTGAACCTGGTCGACGACGGGCTGCAGCCGGCGATGACCAACGGCGTGGTGCTGGAGAAGCTGGACGACCCGTCGTTCACCACCGAGCTCGGCCAGCACAACCTCGAGCTGAACATGCGGCCCCGGCCGCTGTCCGGGGACCAGGCCAGCGAGCTCGAGATGGAGCTGCGCGCGGCGCTCGCCGACGCCGACATGAAGGCGCAGGACGCGGGCGCGCGGCTGGTGATGATCGGCATGCTGCCGACGTTGCGCGACGAGCACTTCAAGGCGAAGTGGCTGTCCAACAACGCGCGGTACGCGCTGCTCAACGACCGGATCTTCGCCGCCCGCGGCGAGGACATGGAGCTCGCCATGGAAGGCCCGGCGATCCCCGGCCAGCGCAGCGAGCGGCTGCGCAGCCGCGCCGACTCGATCCTGCCGGAGGCCGCGTGCACCTCCGCGCAGCTGCACCTGCAGGTGCCGCCGGAGGAGTTCGCGACGCACTGGAACGCCGCGCAGTGCCTGGCCGGCGTGCAGGTCGCGATCGCGGCGAACTCGCCGTTCCTGCTGCGCAAGGCGCTCTGGCACGAGACGCGGATCCCGCTGTTCCAGCAGGCCACCGACACCCGGCCGGAGGAGCTGAAGAACCAGGGCGTGCGGCCGCGGGTGTGGTTCGGCGAGCGGTGGATCACCTCGATCTTCGACCTGTTCGAGGAGAACGTCCGCTACTTCCCGGGCCTGCTGCCCGAGATCGACGACGAGGACCCGATAGCCGCGCTCGACGCGGGCCACGCGCCGCGGCTCGCGGAGCTGCGGGTGCACAACGGGACGATCTGGCGGTGGAACCGGCCGGTCTACGACGTGGTCGGCGGCGTGCCGCACCTGCGCGTGGAGAACCGGGTGCTGCCGGCCGGGCCGACGGTCGTCGACCTGGTCGCGAACGCGGCGTTCTTCTACGGCGCCCAGCGGGCCCTCGCCGCCGAGGACCGTCCGATCTGGACACAGATGTCGTTCCAGGCCGCGGAGGAGAACCTCTACGCCGGCGCGCGGCACGCGTTCGACGCGCAGCTGTACTGGCCGGGAATCGGCTGGGTGCCGCCGGACGAGCTGGTGCTGCGCCGGCTGTTGCCGATGGCGCACGAGGGTCTGCGCGACTGCGGCGTGTCCGACGCGGCGCGGGAGCGGTACCTCGGCGTGATCGAACAGCGCTGTCTCGCGCAGCGCACCGGTTCCACCTGGCAGCGCGCGACGGTCGCCCGGCTCGAGGACCGCGGGATGGACCGAGATGCCGCGCTGGTAGGGATGTTGCGGCGGTATATCGAGCTGGCATCGTCCAATCAGCCGGTGCACACCTGGATGGTGATCTGAGGCGTCTGAGGCAACTGTCTGCGACCTGGCATATTGTCGCGGTGTGCAGGAGGACGGGCGCGCCACATATGTGGTCGGCGACGTGCACGGGCACTTGGACGAGCTGCTCGGGGCGTTGGCCGACGCCGGGCTGGTCGACAACGAGGCGACCTGGGCCGGTGGTGACACGCACCTGTGGTTCCTCGGCGACTTCGTCGACCGGGGGCCCGACGGTATCGGCGTGATCGACCTGGTCATGCGGCTGGCCGCGGAGGCCGAGACGGCCGGCGGCCACGTCGAGGCGCTGCTCGGCAACCACGAGATCCTGCTGCTCGGCACGCACCGCTTCGGCGACACGAACGTGCCCTCCGACTTCGGCCCGCGCAGCTTCGCGCGCAGCTGGGAGATGAACGGCGGCCAGCTCACCGACCAGGAGGCCGTCACCGACTCCCACATCGAGTGGCTGAGCTCGCGGCCCGCGCTCGCGCTCGTCGGCGACCACCTGCTGATGCACTCCGACACGCTCGAGTACCTCGTGTGGGGCGCCGAGATCGACGAGATCAACGAGGGCATCCAGGAGGTGCTGGCCTCCGACGACATCGTCGAGTGGTGGGAGGTCTGGCGCCGCCTGACCACCCGGCACGCGTTCCGCGGCCCGTACGGCGGCGAGGTCGCCGGCCAGCTGCTGGCCGTGCTCGGCGGCGACCAGGTGGTGCACGGGCACAGCGTGATCGCCGACCAGCTCGGGGTGGCCCCCGCGCAGATCGAGGCCCCGTACGAGTACGCGGACGGCCGCGCGCTCGGGGTGGACGGCGGCGTGTTCGTCGGCGGCCCGTGCCTGGTGGTCCGGCTCCCGTTCGGCGTCAAGCCGGACGACGAGGAGCTCGACGACACCGAGGACCCAGCCGAGGACACGGCCGACGCGGCGGCCAAGCCGGACACCGAATCGGCGGGCGACGAAGCCGACGACGAAGCCACCGACGAAGCCGCGGATGACTCGACCGACGACGCCGATGACGACCCGGGCGATGATCCGGACACCGAATCGGACGGTGACGGCAGCGGCGGGAAGAGCCGCGCCGAATAGTTTCCGCGCGCGTTTCCGCGAACCCGATACGTAATCGGATCTCGCCTCGATATACACGGCGAGTGCTCTCCTGACGCCCAACGCGGAGGCGGCGATGGCCGACGGCTGGCGGAACCGGTACATGGCGCCGTTCTACGCACTGGCCATCTCGTTCGTTCTCGTGCTGCTGCTCGGCGTCATCCTGACGAACAAGCCCGAGGCGGACCCGAAGCCGCAGGCCCCGACGACGGTCACGGTCGAGCCGAAACCCGAGGAGTCGTCGGTGCGGTTCTCCTCGACGGAGACCCCCTTCCCCGTGACGGTCGCGGTTGTCTGGTGGGGCAACGAAAAGAAGACCGTGAAGAAGCTCGCCGACCTGGAGAAGCTGCGACCCACCGGGCCGGTCCGGGTGTGCGCGGTGATGTCGAGAGGGTGGGTCGCGGTCAGGGCGGAAAAGCTCGAGGACACCGACTACGTGTGCTGGGGGCCGCTCGAACCGAAGAGACCGGGCGACGCCATCACCATCGACGTCGGGAAAGACAGATGACCGGCGACCCGGCGCGGCGCGGCGACCGGCAGGCGCTGGTCCTGGTCCTGACCGCGGCCTGCGGCCTGGCCGGCGGGCTGCTCGCGGTCGGGCTGCTCACCGAACGCTACGAGGCGGCGAGCGTGTGGGTGCCGCTGCTGATCGTCTCCGGCGTGGCCGTGGTCGCCACCGCGGTCGCGTTCCTGGTGCTGACCGCACGACCCGCGCCGGCCCACCGGCCACCCGCGGCACCACCGGCGCCGCAGCGGCCGCACGCCGCCCCGCGGACGGCGCCGCCGCCGTCCCGTCCCTGGTACGACGCGACCGCCAACCAGAGCCCGCGACCCGCGCAGCGGCCGCCCGCCGCGCCGGAGCCGCAGGTCGCGCCGGGCCACGTCGTGCTGCCGCTGGAGGCCGGCAACGACGCCGGCGGGCAGTGGTGGAACAAGTCCGCCCCGGCGGCCGCCGCCGGGCACGACAGCCCGCCGGCGCCGGACCTGCCGAGCCACGTGGCCGACGGGACCGCGCTGGTCGCGCAGTGCCCCAACTGCGGCGACTTCCGCATCGACGTCCACCGCGCCGACCCCGGCTACGCGTTCCGCTGCCGCAACCCGCAGTGCGGCGAGGAATGGCGGTGGACGCCCGGCACGCCATGGCCGTCGGTCGTCGTGCGGCGAAACCTGACCGGGCGCGAGCGCGGCCGGTAGACGAAACGGAGACATGAGCAGATGGACGCCTACCGCCAGTCGGTCTCGAGGTCGGACCCGGGATGCGTGGTCATCCTGCTGGACCGCTCGGACTCGATGAAGCTGTCGTGGGGGCGTACCGGTGCGACGCTCGCCGACGGCGCGGCGCTGGCGGTGAACAACATCCTGCTGGACATGTGCATCAAGGCCACCGCCGAGGTCAACGCGCCCGTGCGGCACTACTTCGACGTCGGCGTGTTCAGCTACGGCGCCAAGCTGACCGAG
>DASYKY010000136.1:0-38547 GCA_035995025.1 Actinophytocola sp. | reverse complement strand
CCCCACACTGACACCGTGAGCGGAGCGACGGAGCGTTCGCCGTCTGGACTGACGCTCGCGCGCAGGCGCGCCAGCGCCGAGCACAGAGGAGGAAAGACGGCGAGTAGCGCAGGAACGAAGCGAACCAATGAACACCGTGAGCGGGAGCGACGGAGCGTCCGCCGTCTGGACTGACGCTCGCGCGCAGGCGCGCCAGCGCCGAGCATCACACGGAGGAAGACGGCGGACAGCGCAAGAGCGGAGCGAACCAATGGGCACTAGCCGATTCGTGGATCTCAGCCATACCGTCGAGCACGGGATGGTCACCTATCCCGGCCTGCCCGGCCCGGTGATCGGCACTCACCGGCAGCGCACCGAGATCTCCCCCGGCGTGTCGTTCCACATCGGACGCATCGAGCTGGTGGCCAACACCGGCACCTACGTCGACGCGCCGTTCCACTACGACCCGGACGGCGCCGATCTGGCCGGGCTCCCACTGGAGCGGCTGGTGGACGTGCCCGCGGTCCGGGTGCCCGCGTACGGCCTGCCGGTGATCGGCCCGGACGTGCTCGGCGCGCCGGATCGCCTGTGGGGCAAGGCGGTCCTCGTGCACACGGGATGGTCGCGGCACTGGGGCACCGAGCGGTACGGCACCGGCGGCCCGCACCTGACCGCCGCCGCGGCCCGGCTGCTGGTCGAAGCGAACGTCGCGCTGCTCGGCGTGGACGCGCTCAACGTGGACGACGTCGCCGACCTCACCCGGCCCGTGCACGACACGTTGCTGCGCAACGGGATCCCGATCCTCGAGCACCTCACGAACCTCGCCGCCCTGCCGGACGACGGCTTCCGGCTGACCGCGCTGCCCGCCCCGGTGCGCGGCCTCGGCAGCTTCCCGGTCCGCGCGGTGGCCGTGCTCACCGGCTGACGCTCACCGGTTGACGCTCACCAGTTGACCAGGCCCTCCTGGGCGAGCATCCGGCGCACCACCTTGCCGGTGGCGTTGCGAGGCAGCTTGTCCACGAAGATCACGTCCCGCGGCACGGCGAAGCGCGGCAGGTGGGCGTGCACGTACTCGCGCACCGTGTCCTCGCGCAGAATCGCGCCCGGCTTGACCGCCACGTACGCGGCGAAGCGCTGGCCGAACTCCCGGTCCGGCACCCCGACGACCGCCGCGTCCACGACCTGCGACATCGTCATCAGCAGCTCCTCGACGGGGCGCGGGAAGACGTTCTCGCCACCGGAGATGATCATGTCGTCGTCGCGGCCGGACACGAACAGGCGGCCGTCGGCGTCGAGGTAGCCGCGGTCGCCGGTGATCATCATGTCGTCGTAGACCGGCGCGTTCTCGTCGCCGCTGACGTAGCCCTCGAACAGCATCTCGTTGCCGACGCAGATCCGGCCGACCACGCCCGGCGGCACCGGCCTGCCCCGGGCGTCGAGGATGCCGACGCGGGTGCCGACCGGGCAGCGGCCGGCCGTCGTCGGCGCGGCACGCAGGTCGAGGGGGTCGGCGATGCTGGCCCAGGACACCTCGGTCGAGCCGTACAGGTTGTAGAGGACGTCGCCGAACACGTCCATGAACGAGGTGACCAGCTTCGCCGACAGCGGCGACCCGCTGCTCGCGACCACGCGCAGCGAGGACGTGTCGTAGTTGCGGACCACCCCGCGCGGCAGGTCCATGATCCGCTGCAGCATGACCGGCACGATGAACAGCGAGGTGCATCGCTGCTCCTCGATCAGCCGCAGCGTGTCCTCGGCGTCGAACCGGCGGCTGAGCAGCAGCTTCGCGTGCAGCGGCATGCCGAGCTGCATCGCGGAGAGCCCCCACGTGTGGAACAGCGGCGCGGCGATCAGCATCCGCTCGCCGGCCCGCAGCGGGATCCGCGACAGCACGGCCGCCGCGGTGCGCAGGCCGTGCGGGTTGCGGCGGCGCGCGCCCTTCGGGTTGTTGGTGGTGCCGGACGTCAGCACGATGATCTTGCTGGGCGAGGTCGGCGGCTTGACCCTGGCCGGCGAGCCGAACTCGATCAGCCCGTCGACGGTCGGCTCGCCGTCGCCCCACGTGCGGATGCGCGGCAGGGCCTGCGGCAGGTCGTCGAACAGCGGGAAGAACTCGTCGTCGGCGAGCAGCGCAACCGGCCGGTGGGTGTGCACCGCGGCCTTGACCTGGTCCGCGGACAGCCCGGTGTTCAGCAGCAGCACCGACGCGCCCAGCTTGCCGCAGGCGATGGTCGACTCGACCATCGCGCCGTGGTTGCGGCACATCAGCGCCACCCGTCTGCCCTGCCGCACGCCGTAGCCGGCGAGCGCGTTGGCCAGCCGGTCGGTGCGGGTGTCGACGTCGGCGAAGGTCAGCGTGCCGAGGTCGTCGGTGAACGCGTCGGCCGCCGGCACCCTGGCGGTCGCCGCGCCGTACCCGCCCGCCACGGTCGCGCCCCACTTCGACAGCGCGTTGAGCTGGCGGACCACCCGGTCCGGCCGGCCCGCGGAGATCACGCCCGCCCGGCTGAGGATCCGGACCACGCCGAGCTGGCTCTGCTCCGCCGCGGCCTGGTCGAGCCCGCCGCGGGAGGTGGTCAGCGGCCGTCCCGCCAGGTGGTCGTCGACGAGCGCGAGCGCCTTGCGAGCCCGCTTGCGCAGCCAGGCCTCGGGCAGCCGGGAGTGCTCGGGCAGCGAGATCGAGAGCTGCACCTCGGTGCGCGTGCGGCCGACCGGGGCCAGGCGGATCGACACGTGCCCGCCCGGCCAGCGGTCGCTGACCAGCACGAGGTGCTCCGGCGGCCGGTGCACGAGCACGTCGACGTCGTGCCTGGCCACCGGGCCGAGCTCGACGCTGAAGCGCGCCTCGTACTGGCTGCCGACGCCGGTCTCGGCATGGCTCGTCCGCTGCGCCCACGCGATCTCGCGCACGAACCGCGGGTAGGACTCGAGATCGTTGACCACGCTCCAGAGCCGGTCCCGCGGGTGGTCGAGGATGTCGACCACTTCCACCAGGTTTGTCGACAACGAAGCTCCTCAATTCGCACGGGCGAACGCCCAGAGCTACATTTATTAGCAGTGTGCTCCATTCGGAGCAAGACCTTCGTCTCGTTTTGACATAAAACCCGTGCAAACCAGCGCCGCGGGCGGGCAACCGAGTCAACCGGCGAGCTGGGGGACCACCACGGTCGCCTTCGCCTTCGTCGCCACCAGCGGGGGGTCCAGCACGTCCGCCGCGGACGGTCCGCGCGCCGGCGCCGCGCGGCACAGCACGCGCGCCACGAAGTCGATGTCGCGCGACCGGTTGCCGACGCGGGTGAGCGTGGCGGTCACCTCGACGACGTCGCCCGCCTGGATCGGGGCCAGGAACTCGACGCTCGAGTAGCCGGCCAGCAGGCTCTCGTCGCCGTCGGTGTGGATGGACAGGTCGGTGGCCACGTCGCCGAACAGGGCGAGGCCGTACGCGCCGTCCACGAGGTTGCCGCCGTAGTGGGCGTGCGCGTACGGGACGTAACGCCGGTGCGTCACCGAGAAACCAACCGTCGGACTCATGCGGCCGTGCTCTCCTTCATCGCGTGTACCAGGTAGCTGGCGACCTCGCCGGGCGTCGTGCCGCGGCCGAACACCCGGTCGACCCCGAGCTCGCCCGCCATCATCGGGTCGAACCGCGGCCCGCCGGCGATCAGCACCGGGCACCGGTCCCCCATCGCCTCGCGGAACGCCGCGGACATCTCCTGCGTGTTCAGGATGTGCGCGTCCCGCTGGGTGACGACCTGGGAGACCAGCACCGCGTCGGCCTTCTCCGCACGGGCGCGCTTGACCAGCTCCGGCACCGTGACCTGGGCGCCGAGGTTGACCACCCGCAGCTCGCGGTAGTACTCCAGGCCCTTCTCCCCGGCGAAGCCCTTGATGTTGAGGATCGCGTCGATGCCGACCGTGTGCGCGTCGGTGCCGATGCAGCCGCCGACCACGACCAGCTTGCGGCGCAACAGCTTCCGGACCGTGTTGTTCACTTCGGACGGTGCGAGTAGCGGGTACTCGCGCTCCACGACGGTGACCTCGTCGAGGTCGACGATGTGCTTGGCCGAGCCGTAGACGACGAAGAAGGTGAACTCGGCCCCGATGCCGTGCGAGTGCACGACCATCGCCGGGTCGAGGCCCATCTTGTTCGCCAGCTGCAGCGCCGCGCCGTCGGCCCGCGGGCCCGGTGGCACCGGCAGCGTGAACGACACCTGCACCATGCCGTCGCCGGTCGTGTCGCCGTAGGGGCGCACGTGGCGCTTGGCCTTCTTCTCCTGGACCGTCGAGGTCACTTCGTCGCCCCTTCCTCGAGCAGGTCCGCGGCCGGGTTGCGGTAGCCGGCGGCCTTCTCGACCACGCCGTCGGCGCCCTTTCCCTTGTCCGGCGGGCGTTTCATCAGCCCGAACGTGCCGTCGGCGATCGCGTCGAGCAGGCCGTCGCGGACTATCCGCTCGAGCAGGTCGACGGCCTCGCCGAGCACCTGGTGCGCGCGCTTGACGATGAGCCCGTCGGGTGCGGGCCGGAAGTCCTCGCGCAGCCCGGCGGCCGCGTTCAGCACGTAGCGGACGTTGCGGAGCGCGAGGTCCCGGTCGGAAAGGAACGGGGTGACGACGGCCTCGGTCATCATGCCCACCAGCAGGATCGACTGTCCGGTGAGGACACCGGCGAGGTTGAAGAAGCCGTCCAGCAGGTAGCCGCCCCACACGTCGCCGGTCATGTGCTTGGTGGGCGGCATCCACTTCAGGGGCGCGTCCGGGAACAGCTCGCGGGCCAGCAGCGCGTGGGCGAGCTCGAGGCGGAACGACTCCGGCACGGCCGGGTTGATCTCGAAGGCGTGGCCGAGGCCGAGCAGCTCGTCGGGCAGCCCCGCCTCGTGCGCGAAGTGCTCGTTCAGCAGCTGCGACACGGTGACCGTGTGCGCGGCGTCCACGGCGTCGGCGGTGGTGAGGTAGTTGTCCTCGCCGGTGTTGATGATGATGCCGGCGCGCGCGTGCACCTGGCGGGAGAAGCGCTGGTCGACGAACGTGCGGATCGGGTTGATGTCGCGGAAGAGGATGCCGTACATCGAGTCGTTGAGCATCATGTCGAGCCGCTGCAGGCCGCCGAGCACGGCGATCTCCGGCATGCACAGCCCGGACGCGTAGTTCGTCACCCGGATGTAGCGGCCGACCTCCTTGGACGCGTCGTCCATGGCGGCCCGCATGATGCGGAAGTTCTCCTGCGTGGCGTAGGTGCCCGCGAACCCGTGGTGCGTGGCGCCTTCCGGCACGTAGTCCAAAAGGGACTGTCCGGTCGAGCGGATCACCGCGATGATGTCCGCCCCGGCGCGGGCGGCGCTGGCGGCCTGCACGACGTCCTCGTCGATGTCGCCGGTCGCGACGATCAGGTAGATCCACGGCCGCTGCGGCGGGTTGCCGAGCCGGGCGACGAGCTTGTCCCGCTGCGCGCGGTTACGGTCCACCGCGCGCAGGCCCTTCGCGACCGCGACCCGGCCGGCCTTCGCGGCCCGCTCCGCGTCGCGTCCACTCGGGACGGTGAACTGGATCTGGCCGGCCGCGGTGGCCTCGGCCAGCTCGGTGAGCGTGGTGAGGTCGTGTTCCCGCAGCGCGTGGAAGGCGGGCAGCACGGCGCCGTGCTCGAGGCCGCAGTGCTCGCGGATCGTGTCGACCACCCGGTTGACCCACGGCACGTCGCCCGCCCGGTGGGTGGTGTCCGCGCCGGTGATGCCGGCGAGCCGCAGCGTGGCCCGCTCGACGGCGACCGTGGTGTGCGCTCTGGCGATCTCGATCACGGGCTCGGCGGCCCGCGCGGCAAGCCCCCGCGCGGTCGCGGCCACCTCGGGATCCAGGTCAAGCAATGCCATCACGCCTCCGTGTTCACTGGTCGCTCCGCTCATCCGCTAGACACCGCTCCTTCGCTCTCGCTCCCGGCGTAGATCGTGTTCCCGTCAAGGACGGTGCGCAGGCAGGTCTCGTCCCGCCACACGGCGAACGTCGCCGGGGCGCCCACCTCGAGCGTGCCGCCGGTCTCGCCGCACGCGGTCCAGCCGCCGGTCGTGTGCGCGGCGAACGCCGCCTCGAACGACACGCCCGAGCCCGGCGTCCGGTGGTGCACCGCGGCGTGGACCGTGGCCCACGGGTCGACCGGGGTGACCGGCGCGTCCGAGCCGAACGCGAGCGTCACCCCCGCCGCGGCCAGCATCGCGTACGGGTTCAGCGCCGCCGCCCGGGCCTGCCCGAGGCGCCGCGCGTACATGCCGTCCCGGCCGCCCCACGCCGCGTCGAACTGCGGCTGCACCGACGCGATCACGCGGAACCGGGCGAGCTCGGCCGCCTGCTCCGCGGTGATCATCTCCAGGTGCTCCAGGCGGTGCCGCACGTCCCCGAGCGCCTGCTCCCCCACGACCTTCTCGGCCAGCTGGAACCCGGCGACGACCGCACCCGCCGCCGCGTCGCCGATCACGTGGAAGCCCGCCTGCACGCCGTCCTCGGTGCACGCCACCAGGTGCTCGGCGATCCGCTCCGCGTCGAGGTAGCGGGCGCCGGTGGTGAACGGCGCGTCCGCGTACGCCTCGCGCAGCGCCGCCGTGCGCGAGCCGAACGCGCCGTCCACGAACAGGTCACCGGCCAGCCCGTGCGCGCCCGGCGGCCGCGAGCCGAACGCGCCCCAGTAGCCGACCACCCGCGGCAGCGGCCCGCGCAGCGCGAGCAGCTCGCGGAGGTCCGCCTCGCCGGCGATGTCCGGTCCGCCGCACTCGTGCACGCAGGCCACGCCCCGCGCGGCGGCGTGCCGCAGGAACTCCAGCTGCGCGGTGCGCCGCTGCCCGGGGGCGATCGACTCCAGGGCGGCGCGGCGGACCAGATGGTGCGCGTCGCGGGCGAGCGGGCCGTCCGCCGTCCAGCCGGCGGCCGCGCGCGCCGGCGGCGCGAGGTCGACCAGCGCGGTCGTCACCAGCGCGGAGTGCGCGTCGATGCGGGTCAGGTACACCGGCGTGGCGCCGGCCGCGGCGTCCAGCTCCGCGCGGTCCGGCAGCCGCTGGTCCGCCCAGCCGCTCTCGTCCCAGCCGTGGCCGATCGCCAGCACGCCCGGCTCGGCGCGGGCCCGGTCGCGGACCGCGTCGAGCACGTCGGCCGCCGAGGTCGTCCCGGTCAGGTCGAGCCCGGTACGCATCAGCCCGGCCGACGTGGCGTGCACGTGCGCGTCCACGAACGCGGGCACGACGAGCGCGCCGCCGAGGTCGACGGTCTCGTTCGCGGCGGGTGGCGTGCCCGGGCCCAGCCAGGTGATCACGCCGTCCTCGACGACGAGCGAGGACGCCGTGCCGCCGTGCCCGCGGCCGCCGGTGTACAGGGTCGTCATGTGGGAGAAGTGTGCCGTTCCCGGCCCTCGAACAGCGCGCGCACCCCTGGCGTGGCACGCAGCAGGTCGAGGGCGAACGTCGCGTGGCCGGGGACGTAGCCGTTGCCGATCAGCATCCGCACGTCCGCGGCCAGCCCCTCGGCGCCCAGCGCGGCCGCGGAGAAGGAGGTGGCCATCGAGAAGAACACGATGGTCCCGCCGTCCGCGGTGGCCAGCACCGCGCCGTGCTCGCAGCCGGGCACGTCCACGCACACGACCGTGACGTCGACCGGGGCGCCGACGGCCCCGGCCACCGCCACCGGGTCGCGGGCGTCGGCCAGCACGACCTCGTCGGCGATCCCGGCCGCCTCGACCGCGTCCGCCTCGGCCCGCGTCGGCACGAGCGCGACCAGCCGCCCGGCCCCGGCGCGGCGCGCGGCGGCCAGCGACAGGCTGCCGGACTTGCCGCCCCCGCCCAGGACCAGCACCGACGGTTCGGCTCCCGCCTCGCGGACCACGCGGTCGGTCAGCGCGGGCGCGCCGCAGACGTCCAGCACGGACAGTGCCAGCTGGTCGGGCAGGTCGTCGGGCAGCACCGCGGCGATCGAGCGTCCGAACAGGACCGCGGTACCCCGGCACGGGACCTGCTCGCCCTCGCCGCTCCAGTCCGCGAGGCCGTCGTCGATCCGCAGTGGAGTGAGCGTCAGTGACACGAGCGTGGCGATCCGGTCACCGGGCTTGAGACCCAGCGGCGACTCCGGGCCGACCTCGCGGACGGTGCCGAGCAACATTCCACCCGATCCTGTGACTGGGTTGTGCATCTTGCCGCGTTCCGTGATGATCTCGAGCACCGCGCGGCGGATCGCGTCCGGTTCGCGGTGCTGTTCGCGGAGCTGGCGGTAGGAGGCCGCGTCGAGGTTGAGCACCTCCACGTCGACCAGGACTTCATCCGGCCAGGAACGTCGCTCTGTCGACAGTTGCCAGGCCTGCTGCGGCAGCACGCCCGCGGGCTCGAGCACGCGGTGTAGTCCGAACGGCGAGGACACACAACCCTCCTTCTGTAGGATTTGCGTCTACGATACGTTCTGGCAGCATATCTTTACGCCAATCGAGCTGTGAGGAGAACAGATGACGGCAACGCGCAGTGTGACCCCAGCCGCCACCACCGTCTCCGAGGCCGTCGACGAGACCGCCAGGCAACCGTACGAGTACGTCAGACGCGAGCTGGTCGAGCCCGACTGGCGACGCTTTCCCGGCTGGCGGGAGATCACGGACGCCCAGTGGCGTGACGCGCAGTGGCAGCGCGTGCACTGTGTGAAGAACGTCAAGCAGCTCCGCGCGGTCGTCGGCGACCTGCTCGCCGAGTCGTTCTACGAGGACCTGGTCGCCGACCAGCAGAGCCTCGCGACGATGTCGATGCTGCTGCCGCCGCAGATGCTGAACACGATGGCGCTCGGCGCGGACCTCGAGCCGGACGCGTTCACCAAGGCGTTCCTGGCCGACCCCGTCCGCCGGTACATGATGCCGGTGGCGAGCGACCGCGATCCACTGTGGCCGAACCACCCGCACTCCTCTCGGGACTCCTTGCACGAGGCCGAGATGTGGGTCGTCGAGGGGTTGACCCACCGCTACCCCACCAAGGTGCTGGCCGAGCTGCTGTCCACATGTCCGCAGTACTGCGGACACTGCACCCGGATGGACCTCGTCGGCAACTCGACGCCGCAAGTGGACAAGCACAAGCTCGTGCTCAAGCCGGTCGACCGCCAGGACCAGATCATCGACTACCTGAAGCGAACGCCGGGCGTGCGCGACGTGGTGGTCTCCGGCGGTGACGTCGCGAACGTGCCGTGGCACCAGCTCGAGTCGTTCCTCATGCGACTGCTGGACATCGAGACGGTCCGGGACATCCGGCTGGCCACCAAGGCGCTCGCCGGCCTGCCGCAGCACTGGCTGCAGCCGAAGGTCGTCGAAGGCCTGGAGCGGGTCGCCCGCACGGCCGGCCGGCGCGGGGTGAACCTCGCGATCCACACGCACGTCAACCACGCGCAGTCGGTGACCCCGCTGGTCGCCGAGGCGGCGCGGACCGCGCTGGAGGTCGGCGTGCGGGACGTGCGCAACCAGGGCGTGCTGATGCGCGGCGTCAACGCGACGCCCGACGACCTGCTGGACCTGTGCTTCGCGCTGCAGGGCGAGGCGAACATCCTGCCGTACTACTTCTACATGTGCGACATGATCCCCAACGCCGAGCACTGGCGGGTCGCGGTGTGGGAGGCCCAGCAGCTGCAGCACGCGATCATGGGTTACCTGCCCGGGTACGCGACGCCGCGGATCATCTGCGACGTGCCGTACGTCGGGAAGCGCTGGGTGCACCAGCTCGCCGAGTACGACCGCGAGCGCGGCATCTCGTACTGGACGAAGAACTACCGGACCGGTATCGAGCGCCGGGATCCGGACGCGCTGAGCCGCACCTACCCGTACTACGACCCGATCTCGACGCTCCCGGACAGCGGGCAGCGGTGGTGGACCGACCACGACCCCGCCGAGGCCGACCGGGCCAGCTAGCTCCACACGGCACGGTGCCCGGCGAGCGCAGGAGCTCGCCGGGCACCGTGCTGCCGGGACAACTTGGCGCAGGTTGCTAGTTGGCAGGTTGCTAGGTGAACGTGTCCGGGTTCGGGCCGGTCCGCATGCCACGCTCCATGGTCGGCAGCCGGCCGAGGTCGTCCTCGTCCAGGTCGAAGTCGAACACCGCCAGGTTCTCGCGAATGCGCGAGGTTGTGACCTGTGCGGGCTGGAACAGGTGTGCGGGCTGGAAGTTGGACACGCCGATCGCCCGGGTGCGGCCGTCGGCCAGTGGATCAGGTACAGGTCCAGCCGCTCCAGCCCGAGGCGTGCCAGGCTCGCCTCGCACGCGCGCAGCGCACGGTCGTAGCCGTAGGCCGCCGGCGTGTCGATGCTCCGCTAGCCGGCCACCAGCGCTTCGCGCACCGCCGCGGCCGTCTCCTCGGGTGGCACCTGGAACACACCGAAGCCGAGCTGCGGCATGTCGACGCCGTTGTTCAGGGTGACAGTCGGGATCGCCGTCCGGCCGCACGCTCGCACGCACGGTGATCAGGCATACGCACAGTGAAGTGGCCATCTTTGGACCTACCACCAGTGGGTTTGGTGGGGAACACTCGCCCAGGCCGGTCGCACACAACGCGACCATCCGATGCGAGGGAGAGTGGCGTGTCCATCCGAAGAAGGACGCTCGCGGCAGCGATCCTGCCCGTGCTGGCGGCGGGCATGATCGGGCTGACCGCGGCCGTGCCGGCCCAGGCCGGCCCGGAGCAGGCGAGCGTGCAGGCGCAGGACGACCTGCGCGACCAGCTCGAGGCGGTGCCCGGGCTGACGGTCGTCTCCGAGGAGGCGGCGCCGGCGCCCGGCCTCCGGTTCTTCTTCCTGACCTTCCGCCAGGCGGTCGACCACCGGAACCCGCAGGGCCCGACGTTCGAGCAGCGCCTGCAGCTGCTGCACCGCGACGTGGCACGGCCGATGATCCTGCACACCACCGGCTACAACATGCCGGAGACCGCGTTCCGCTCCGAGCCGACCGCGCTCGTCGACGGCAACCAGATCTCCGTGGAGCAGCGGTTCTTCACCCCGTCGCGGCCGAACCCCGCGAACTGGAAGAAGCTCGACATCTGGCAGGCGGCCACGGACCACCACAAGATCGTCCAGGCCCTCAAGCCGATCTACTCCGGCAAGTGGATCTCGACGGGCGCCTCGAAGGGCGGCATGACCTCGGTCTACCACCGCCGCTTCTACCCGCGGGACGTCGACGGCGTGGTCGCCTACGTGGCCCCCAACGACGCGAACAACAAGCAGGACCAGGCGTACGACGACTTCTTCGCGAGCGTCGGCTCGACGCCCGCCTGCCGCACCGCGCTCGAGAACCTCCAGAAGGAGGCGCTGACCCGGCGCACGGCGATGGTCGACCTGTACGACCAGTTCGCCGCGGCGAACGACCTCCACTTCGACCAGGTCTTCGGCTCGACGGACAAGGCGTTCGAGATGACCGTGCTCGACACGGAGTGGGCGTTCTGGCAGTACTCGAGCGAGTCGGACTGCGGCGCGGTGCCGGCGCGGACGGCGAGCGACCAGGAGATCTTCGACTTCATCGAGCAGGTCGCCGGCTTCGAGTTCTACGCCGACGAGGCGATCCTGTTCTACGAGCCGTACTACTACCAGGCCGCGACGCAGCTGGGCTGGCCGCAGCCGAAGTTCAAGTACCTGAAGGGTTTGCTGCACTACCCGGGCCTGTACGTGGCGAACTCCAGCCTGCCGGCGGAGCTGCGGTCCAAGCACGACCCGTGGCCGATCGCCGACGTCGACCGGTGGGTCAGCAAGGACGCGAGCCAGATGTTGTTCGTGTACGGCTCCGACGACCCGTGGGGTGCCGAGCAGTTCCACCCGAGCGACAAGGACTCCTACACCTACACCGCGCCCGGTGCGAACCACGGCGCGAACATCGCGAAGCTGAACCCGGCCGACCGGGCCGCCGCGACCGCGACGGTGCTGCGCTGGGCCGGCCTGAGCGCCGCCCCGGCCGCCAAGCGGTCCGCCGAGCTGAGCGCGCTCGACCAGCGGGACCCGCGGAACATCCGCCGCCCGCTCTGACCGGTCACGATCACGGCGCCGCCCGGCTACCGGGCGGCGCCGTTGTCGTGTCCGGCCCGCACCGGCCGCTACGCTGAGTGCGATGCGACGACCGTCCGGATGGCGAGCGTGGACCGCGCTCGTGGTGGTGGTGCTCCTGCTCGGCACGGTCCTGCTGGTGGGTGACGACCTGGTGCCCGAACCCACCCCGCTGCCCGGACCGCCGCAGGACGCGCCGCGCGTGCTCGTGGCCATGGGCGACAGCACCATCTCCGGCGAGGGCGCGGGCGAGTACGAGGAAGGCACCGACGGCGAGGACGGCGACTGGTGCCACCGCTCCCCCAAGGCGTCGATCCACGAGACGGGCCTGCAGACGATCGACCGGGTGTACAACCTGGCGTGCTCCGGCGCGCCGTCGCCGCAGGTCGGGCTCGGTGACGTGGAGCAGTACACCGAGCCGTCACAGGCGAAGCGGCTGGCGCCGATCGCCGCGCGCAACCGGGTGGTCGCGGTCGTCGTCGCGTCGGGCGCCAACGACGACCCGGCGTTCTCGCATGTGATGGACGCGTGCGTGCAGGCGTGGACCGGGCGTGGCGAGCCGTGCAGCGAGACGGTCGGGCCCGAGTGGTCGGAGCGGGTGGACAGGATGGTGCCGAAGCTCGAGCGTGCGCTGCGCGACATCCGGACGGTGATGCGCAACGCCGGCTACACGGAGCCGGACTACCAGCTGATCGTCCAGTCCTACGCGGCGCCGGTCGGGCCGAATGTGGCGTCCGGGCTACAGGACCTGTCGGGTTGTCCCTTGCGCACGGAAGACCTGCGCTGGGTGCAGGGCACGGCGGTGCCGGTCCTGACGGCGGGCGTCCGCGAGGCCGCGGCGGACGCGGGCGCGCGGTTCCTGGACCTGTCCCGCGCGGGCGTCGGGCACGAGGCGTGCAGCGACGCCCGCGACCCGTCCCACGAGTGGTTCCGGCGCCTGGCGGTCGAGTGGGAGGACCTCCAGCACGAGGACCGGGCGACGCACGCGCTGCAGGAGTCCTTCCACCCCAACGCGACCGGGCACGAGCAGATCGGCCGCTGCCTGGGTGAGTTCGTCGACGCCCCCGGCCGCGCGGCGGCGTGCCTGCCCGGCCAGAACGGCGACCTGCACGCGGCGACCAGCCAGGGCCCATAGGGTCAGCTGGTCGTGGTCTTCCTGGCCCGGAAGGCCGCCGCCTTCACGCGGTTCTGGCAGCTGGTCGAGCAGAAGCGGCGCGTGCCGTTGCGGGAGACGTCCACGTAGACCCGGTCGCAGGCCGGCGCGTAGCAGATGCCCAGCCGCTCCACCGTCGGGTTGCCCAGGACCACGGCCAGCGCGGTGGCCATCGACGCGGCCCAGCTCACCGCCCAGGTCGCGGCCGCGCCGTGGAAGTGCAGGTGCCACG
The DNA here is from genome assembly GCA_035995025.1 of Actinophytocola sp. GTDB lineage: Bacteria > Actinomycetota > Actinomycetes > Mycobacteriales > Pseudonocardiaceae > Actinophytocola. The sequence goes on along the minus strand of DASYKY010000136.1, from coordinate 25,168 downwards.
GCTCGCCGTCGTGCCGGGAGAGGGTCGGGACCGCGCCCGTGGTGCGCATGATCGAGTTCAGCGTCAGGCACGCGCTGTCCACGTCGTCGCCGTCGACCAGCCCCACCACCTCGCGCAGCTTGACCGCCCACTCGGCCAGCTCCGCCGCGTCCTCGTCCGTCGGCTGGCCCGGCGTGCGCGACGTCGGCATCACCTCACGCACCGCCGCGGTGACATCGGACGGGCCGAAGTACATACGACCATGCCGCTCGCCCGGGGTCACCTCGTTGATCAAGCGCACGACGTGACCGACGACGTCGCTTGTATGACTGTCAAAGTCCACTTGACCAGTTACCTCTCCGCACGCTAGCGTCACTGACGTCGAGCTTATAGACAGTTACGGAGGTTGGTGATGCAGGGTACGACCGCACAACTGTGGCTCCGGCGCTGGGACGCGCAGCAGGAGCATTACATCCCCGACCGCGAAGAGCGGTTCCGTGTCGTCATCGACGTCGTCCGCGCCGCCGTCGGCACGGGGCCGGCCAACGTCGTCGACCTCGGCTGCGGGCCCGGCTCGCTGTCGGCGAGACTCGCCGGCGCACTGCCCGACGTCTCGGTCGTCGGGGTGGACGCGGACCCGTTGCTGCTCGGCCTCGGCCAGGCCAACACCGGCCCCCGGGTGCGGCTCGTCGAGGCCGACCTCGGCCAGGCCGACTGGCCGGACCGCACCGGGATCGCGGGCCGGTGGGACGCCGCGGTCTCGTCGACCGCGCTGCACTGGCTCGCCCCCGAGGCGCTCGCCGGGCTCTACCGCACGCTCTCCGGCCGGCTTCGGCCCGGCGGCGTCTTCGTCAACGCCGACAAGATGGACCCCGGTTCGTCCACTGTGGACGCCATCGCGACCGCCGTGCGGGAGGCGCGCACCGCGCGGGTGGGCACCGACCGCAACGAGGACTGGGCGCAGTGGTGGCAGGCGATCGGCGAGGACGACGAGATCGCCTCGCTGCTCGATGGCCGGCCCGCCGCACCGATCGACCACACCGAGAACGAGCTGACCGTCCGCGAGCACGCCGCGCTGCTGCGCGCGGCCGGGTTCGCCGAGGTCGCGCCGGTGTGGCAGTTCGGCGACGAACACGTCCTGGTCGCCGTCCGATAGAGCGGTCCGCTAGAGAGCGGGCGAGCGCCCTTCGTACGGCGTGGACAGCACGACCGTGGTGCGGGTGGACACCTTGGCCGCCTCGCGGACCCGCCGCAGCAGGTCCTCGAGCGCGGCCGGGGACGCCACCCGCACCAGCAGGATGTAGGACTCGTCGCCGGCGACCGAGTAGCACGACTCGATCTCGCGGATCTGCGCGAGCCGGTTCGGGTAGTCGTCCGGCGCGGCCGGGTCGATCGGGGTCAGCGAGATGAAAGCGGTCAGCGGCAGCCCGATCACCTCGGCGTCGAGCTGCGCGGTGTACCCGCGGATCACGCCGCGCTGCTCGAGCCTGCGCACCCGCTGGTGCACGGCCGACACCGACAGGCCGACGCGCTCGGCGAGGTCGGTGAAGCTGCACCGGCCGTCCATGGACAGCTCGCGCGCGATCGCCTGGTCGATCGGCTCCAGTTCGGACGTTGTCATGAAACCGGCAGCGCGGTCAGCTCGTGCGGCCGCGTGTTGAGCGGCTCGACGCCGTCGGCGGTGACCACCACGATGTCCTCGATGCGCGCGCCCCACCGGCCCGGCTGGTAGATCCCCGGCTCCACGGAGAACGCCATGCCCTGCTCCAGCGGCAGCGTGTTGCCCGAGACGATGTACGGGTCCTCGTGCACGTCCAGCCCGATGCCGTGCCCGGTGCGGTGGATGAAATACTCGCCGAAGCCGGCCTCCGCGATGACCGTGCGCGCCGCCGCGTCCACGTCCTGCGCCGCCACGCCCGGCCGCACCGCGTCGACGGCCGCCTGCTGCGCGGCCTGCAGCACCGCGTAGGTGCCGGCCACGTCCGCGTCGCGCGGCTCGCCCAGCACGTAGGTCCGCGTGCTGTCCGAGCAGTAGCCCTCGGCGACCGGTCCGCCGATGTCGACGACGACCACGTCGCCCGCCTCGAGCACCTTGTCCGACACGCCGTGGTGCGGGCTGGCGCCGTTCGGGCCCGAGCCGACGATCACGAACTCGGCGACCGCGTGGCCCTCCTCGACGATCGCGGCCGAGATCAGCTCGCCCGCCTCCGCCTCGGTCCGACCCACCTGGACGAACTCCGCCATCCGCGCGTGCACCCGGTCGATCGCGGCGCCCGCGCGGCGCAGCGCGCCGACCTCCGCGGCGTCCTTGCGCATCCGCAGCTCGCGCACGATCGGCCCCGCCAGCACCTGCTCGGCGGACGGCAGCGCGCGGCGCAGGCCCAGCACGTGCAGTGCCGCCATCACGTCACCGACCGCCACCCGCGACGCCCCGCCGACCAGCGAGGCGACCAGCGCGTACGGGTCCTCGTCGTCCACCCAGGTGGCGATCTCGACGCCCAGCTCGTCCGTCGGCACGGGGGCGTAGCCCGGCGCCTCGAGCTTCGGCACCACCAGCACCGGCGGCCGGCCGGCAGGCAGGACCAGGCAGGTGAGCCGCTCGAAGGAGGAACCGGACGCGCCGAGCAGGTAGCGCACGTCCGATCCGGGCGCCATCAGCAGGGCGTCCACGCCGGCGGTCCCGGCGGCGTCCCTGGCGCGGTCCAGCCGCGCGCGAAGCGCCGTCGGGTCGATCGCGGAAACGGTGGTCGACATGCGGGAAAGCCTAGTCCCTGGCCCGCCACGGTCCGTGTCAGCGACGTGTCAGCGCGGGGCCGGGGTCGTCTCAGAGCCATCTCAGCGCTCTGTCAGGCGCCATGGGGAATCTTGGGACCGTACACAACCCGACCAAGGGGGAACCAACCATGAACCACGCGGTGCTGGCCGAAGGGCTGGCGAAGCGGTTCGGCGAGACGACCGCGCTCGACGGCGTGGACCTCGCCGTGCGCACCGGCAGCGTGCTGGGCCTGCTCGGGCCGAACGGCGCGGGCAAGACCACCGCCGTGCGCATCCTGACCACGCTGCTGCGCCCGGACGCCGGGCACGCCGAGGTGTGCGGGCTCGACGTCGTGCGCCAGGCGCACCAGGTACGCGGGCTGATCGGGCTGACCGGCCAGTACGCCTCGGTCGACGAGATGCTGACCGGCGCGGAGAACCTGCTGCTCATCGGCAGGCTGTTCGGCCGGCCGCGAGCCGAGGCCAAGCGCCGGGCGCGCGAGCTCCTCGATCGGTTCGACCTGACGGACGCGGCGAACCGGGCGACCAAGACGTACTCCGGCGGCATGCGGCGCCGCCTCGACCTGGCCGCGAGCCTGGTCAAACAACCGCGGGTGCTGTTCCTGGACGAGCCGACCACCGGGCTGGACCCGCGCAGCAGGCTCGACATGTGGCAGATCGTCCGCGAGCTGGTGGCCGACGGCGTCACCGTCCTGCTGACCACGCAGTACCTCGACGAGGCCGACCAGCTGGCCGACGAGATCGCCGTCGTCGACCACGGGAAGGTCATCGCCACCGGCACGCCGGCCCAGCTGAAGGCCCGCACCGGCGCCCAGCCGCTGATCGTGCGCCCCGCCGACGTGGCGGACCTGCCGATCGTGCTGTCGGTCGTGCGGGACGTGACCGCAACCGAGCCGGTCGTCGAGGGGTCGACCGTCACGGCGTCGGTGACCGACCCCGGCCTGCTGCCCGCGGTCGTGCGCCGCCTCGACGACGCACGGGTGCTGGTCGCCGAGCTGGCGCTGCGCGACGCCAGCCTCGACGAGGTCTTCCTCGGCCTCACCGGCCACCGCGCGACCGACCACGCCGACGAACCCGAGACGGAAGGAGTCCCGGCATGACGACCATCGCCGCCCCGGCACCGGCCCCACGGGCCAGGCCGTTCGAGGGCTTCACGCAGAGCCTGACGCTGTCCTGGCGCACGCTCGTGCAGATCAAGCACAACCCCATGGAGCTGATCGACTTCTCGATCCAGCCGATCATGTTCCTGCTGCTGTTCACCTACGTGTTCGGCGGCGCGATCTCCGGCTCCACCGGCGACTACCTGACCTTCGCGCTGCCCGGGATCATCGTGCAGAACTCGCTGTTCGGCACGCTCAACACCGGCGTCGGCCTCAACACCGACCTGACCAAGGGCGTGTTCGACCGCCTGCGCGCGCTGCCGATCGCCCGCTGGTCGCCACTCGCCGGGCGGATCGCGGCGGACATGGTCAAGCAGGCGTGGGCCATGGCACTGCTGCTCGGCCTTGGCGCGATCATGGGCTTCCGGGTGGGCACCGACGTCGTGAGCGTGCTGGGCGCGTTCCTGCTGCTGCTCGGGTTCGCGATGGCGTTCTCGTGGATCTCGGTGCTGGTGGGCATGCTGGTGAACGAGCCGGAGAAGGTCATGATCTTCGGGTTCGCCGTGATGTTCCCGCTGACCTTCGTGAGCAACGCGTTCGTGCAGACCGACACGATGCCGGGCTGGCTGCAGGGCTGGGTCCATATCAACCCGGTCTCGAAGCTGGCCGACGCGATCCGCGGGCTGCTCTCCGGCGGCCCGGTGGCCGGCCCGGTCTGGATGTCGCTGGCCTGGGCGGCCGGGATCCTGGCGGTGTTCGCACCGCTCGCGGTCCGCGCGTTCAGGCGGCGGTTGTAATACCGGCCAGCTCGCGGACAGTGTCCACAGTGGCCTTGCGGCCACGCGCGAACGACTCGGCGTACACCTCGTCGCCGAGCTCGGCGCGCGTGGCCGCTGCCACGTGCACGGCGTCGTCGTCGGACTCGTCCGGCACCCCGCGGACCGCGACGCTCGCGCCGAGCAGCTCGGCCGCCCGCTGCGTGTCGCCGCGGCGCAGCGCCGTGTCGGCCACCCCGACCAGGACGTGCGCGATCACCGGTGCGTCGTTGGACTCCAGCGCGAGGTCCAGCGCCGTCGAGTGCGCCGCGGCCGCCGCCTCCCGGTCGCCTTCGGCCGCGGCCAGGAACCCCAGCGAGGTGCTCAGCACCGCCTCGAACTGCGGCGCGATCGACACCATGTGCCTCGAGATCAGGCTCGCCCTGGTCAGCTCGGCGCGGGCCAGCGTGAGCTCGCCGCGCCGCCGGGCGAAGTCGCCGCTCGCGTGCGCCACGCCGGCGAGCGACTCCGGCAGCCCGGAGCGGTCGGCGTCGCCGCGGGCCTCGGCGAGCACCGCCGTCGCCTCCGCGTGCCGGCCCAACCGGGCCAGCATCGAGGCCAGCCGCAGCCGGTAGCCCACCAGGTCCTCGTTGGTGGCGAGCTCCGCGAACAGCGCGACGGCCTCCCGGTACATCTCGATCGCCGTCTCGATCTGCCCGCTCCACGCCGTCAGGTCGGCGAGCGCGCACAGCGAGAACGAGATGCCCCAGCGGTCACCGAGCTCGCGGTAGGCGGCGAGCCCCGCGCTGAAGTCGGCCTCCGCCTGGGCGTGCGCCCGGCCGGAGTTGAGCGCCGCGTGCGCGCGCATCACCAGCGCCGTGCCGCGCACCCACGGGTCGGCGTCGCGGACGAGGCCGGCCATCACCTCTTCCGGCAGCTGCTGGCGCGCGGATCCGTAGGTCTGCAGCACCTCCTTGAGCGGCACGATCAGGCGCAGCAGCGGGTGCTCCTGGGTCTCGACGCGGTTCGCGTGCTCGATCGCCTTCCCGAACCACTCGACGGCGGTGGACTGGTCGCGCAGCGCGTCGATGGCGAACAACGCGCCCAGCCCGTACGCGAGCGCCCGGTCGGCGTCGGGCACCTCGCCGGGCAGCGCGAGCACCTCACCGGCCGCCTCGCCGCCCTCGACCTTGTGTCCGTGGACCCACCAGTACCAGCCGACGTTAACGAAGAACCAGATGGCGGTGGCGGCGTCACCGACGGCGATCGCGGTGCGCAGCGCGGCGGTGATGTTGTCGCCGTCCTCGTCGAGCCGGGCGAGCCAGGCCAGCTGGTCGGCGCGGCGCAGGTGCGGCTCGGCGGCCGCGGCCAGCTCGCCGAAGCAGCGGACGTGCGCCCACCGGGTGCGGTCGAGGTCGCCCGCCTCGGCGAGCCGCTCGATGCCGTACGCCTTGATCGTCTCCAGCAGCCGGTACCGGCCGCCGTCGGTGAGTACCACGAGCGACTTGTCGACCAGCGAGGACAGCAGGTCGAGCACGTCCCGCGCCGGCAGGCCGGCGTCGGTGCACACCTGCTCGGCCGCCTCCAGCGTGGCGCCGCCGGAGAACACCGCGAGCCGCGCCAGCAGCGTGCGCTCGGGCGGGTTGAGCAGCTCCCAGCTCCAGTCGACGACAGCGCGCAGCGTCTGGTGGCGCGGCAGCGCGAGCCTGCTGCCGCCGGTGAGCAGCCGGAACCGGTCGTCGAGGCGGGTGGCGACCTGCTCGGGGGACAACGTGCGCAGCCGCGCGGCCGCCAGCTCGATCGCGAGCGGCATCCCGTCCAGCGCCCGGCAGATGTGGATCATGTGCAGCGCGGTGCGGTCGTCCACGGCGAACCCGGGCCGCACGGCGCCCGCCCGGTCGGCCAGCAGCCGCATCGACGGGTAGGTCATCGCCGTGTCCCGGCTCGCGTCCGCGGGTGGCAGCGGCAGCGGGTCGACCGGCCACAGGGTCTCGCCGGTGATGCCGAGCGGCTCGCGGCTGGTAGCCAGGATCCGCAGCCGCGGGCACTCGCCCAGCAGCCGGTTCGCGAGCGCCGCGGCCGGCTCGATCAGGTGCTCGCAGTTGTCCAGCACCAGCAGCATCGCGCGGGTGGACAGGGCCGCGGCGAGCCGGTCGACCGGCTCGGTGGTCTCGGGCAGCACGCCGAACGCCCGCGGGGTGTTGATCAGCGCGTGGCCGCGCAGCCCGAGCGCGGCGAGCACGGCCTGCGGCAGGTCGGCGGCCTCGCTGACCGGGGCCAGCTCGACCAGCCACACGTCCCGCACGCGCTCGAGCAGGGCCCGGGCGACCTCGTTGGCGAGCCGGGTCTTGCCGGACCCGCCCGGTCCGGTCAGCGTGACCAGCCGGGCCTCGCCGACCATCGCCGACACCCGGGCCAGGTCGGTGTCGCGGCCGACGAAGCTGGTGAGCGCGGCGCGCAGGTTGGTGTGCGGACGGTCCTGCTGCGGCGTGCCGCCCCGCAGGATCGACAGGTGCAGCGCGGCCAGGCCGGCGGACGGGTCGGCGCCGAGCTCGTCGGCCAGCGCGTCGCGGATGCGGACGAACACGGTGAGCGCGTCTCCGGTGCGGCCGGACTGGGCCAGCGCGCGCATCAGCAGCCCGGCGAACCGCTCGCGCAGCGGGTGCTCGGCGACCAGCGACTCCAGCTCCGCGACCAGGTCGGCCTGGTGCTGGGCGAGGTCGGCCTCGATGCGGTCGCCGAGCGCGGCCAGCCGCAGCTCCTCGACCCTGGCCAGCGGCGCCTGCGCGAACGCCGCGCCTGCCGCGTCGGCGAGCGCGGGCCCGCGCCACAGGCCGAGCGCCTCGCGCAGCGTGCCGGCCGCGTACGCCGGGTCGCCGGCCAGCGCCGCCCGGCCCTGCGCGGCCAGCCGCTCGAAGCGGTGCAGGTCCACGTCGTCGGGCGCGACGGCGAGCCGGTAGCCGGCCGGGGTGGACTCGACGACCGGCTCGGGCAGCACCCGGCGCAGCCGCGAGACCAGCGCCTGCAGCGCGTTGGTGGCCTCGGCGGGCGGCTCCTCGCCCCAGACGCCGTCGATGAGCCGCGTGGTGGTGACCACCCGGCCCGCGTCGAGCGCGAGCACGATCAGCAGCGTGCGCAGCCGCGCGCCGGTGATGTCCACCGGCCGCCCGTCGTCGGCCTGGACTTCCACCGGACCGAGCAAAGAGATCCGCACGTGTCGATTCTGCCTTCTCCCGCGGACATGGCAGGCTGGCGGCCGTGAGAGGTCACCTTGCGCTGCTGGACTCGGCCAGCCTGTACTTCCGCGCCTACTTCGCGACCGTCCGGTCGCTGCCCGATGCGATGACCGCCCCGGACGGTACGCCGGTCAACGCCGTCCGCGGGTTCGCCGACATGATCGCCCGCATCCTCACCGAGCGGAAGCCGGCCCGGCTGGTGGCCTGCCTGGACGCCGACTGGCGCCCGGCGTTCCGGGTGAAGGCGCTGCCCTCCTACAAGGCGCACCGGGTCGCCGACCCGAAGAACAACATCGAGGAGGTGCCGGACACCCTCACCCCGCAGGTGCCGATCATCCTCGACCTGCTGGACGCGGTCGGCCTGGCCACGGCCGAGGCGGCGGGCTACGAGGCCGACGACGTCATCGGCACGCTCGCGCACCGCGAGGCCACCGACGCGGTCGAGGTGATCTCCGGTGACCGGGACCTGTTCCAGGTGGTGCGCGACGAGCCGACGCCGGTGGCGATCGTGTATGTCGGCCGCGGCTGGGCGAAGGCGGAGGTCCTCGGGCCGCACGAGCTGGCCGCGCGCTACGGCCTGCCGCCGGAGAACGCCGGATCCGCCTACGTCGACATGGCGCTGCTGCGCGGCGACCCGTCCGACGGGCTGCCCGGTGTGGCCGGCGTCGGCGAGAAGACCGCGGCCAAGCTGATCACCCGGTTCGGCTCCCTGGACGGCCTGCTCGCCGCCGCGGCCGCGGACGACAAGCTGGTGCCGCTGCGGGTCAAGAGCGCGCTGAGGGACGCCGCGAAGTACGTCGACGCGGCGCCGCTGGTGGTCCGCGTCGCCCTGGACGCGGCGGTGGTCATGGACCGGCCGGACGCGGTGCCGGCCGAGCCGCGCGACCTCGACCGCGTGCTGGCGCTGCGGGAGAAGTGGGACCTCGGCGCGTCGGTGGACCGGCTGCTGGCCGCGTTGCCGGCCGCGCACGCGTAGTTCCGAGCGGGCTCAGAACAAGCTGCCGCACCACGCTGGCCGGTCGGTGCCGAAGAGCCGGTCCGCCGCGGCGAGCGCCGACGGGTCGTGGGCGGCGAGCCTGCCTATCGCGGCGAGGTCGGACGGGCGCCAGGTGCCGAGGTAGACCATGGCGAGGATCTCCGCGGTGACCGTCAGCTGCGCCGGCCCGCTCGCCGGTTCCGTCCCGTGTGGACTGATCAGGTAGGTGCCGGAGTTGTTGGGCAGCAAGGGATCCACGACCTCGACGGCCACCGGTTCGGCGGCGCCGTACTCGCGCGCGGCGAGCGCCCGCGGCACGTCGACCAGGCGCACGTACAGCTCGTCCTCGACCTCGGCGCGCAGCGCGAACAGGTCGGCGACCATCGCCTGGATCGGGTCGTCGGCGGGCCGGAGGTACGCGGTGATCTCCTCGACGAGGTCGATGCCGATCAGGTAGCGCCACAGGTCGTTGGCCACCCCGTGGCCGGCGGCCTGGAAGTCGAGCACGATGAGCCGGTTGCCCACGCGCGGGTCGTCGGAGTCGCTGCCGACGGGCCGGTACGCGACCCAGCCGTCGATCGTCCCGCCGGCGCCGTGGTGCGCGGCGACGCGCAGGTACTCGTGCGTGAACCGGCGCGCGTAGTTGATCACCCACCACGACGGCGGGCGGCTCATCATCGCGGCCCGGCCGGGCTGCAGCGGCGGGTAGGCGCCGGGCAGCAGCGTCAGCGCCTCGTCGGTGGTGAGCAGCCGGACGGTGCCGGCGGTGGGCACCTCGTCGCGGAGGCGGGCGCGGGAGGAGCGGACCTTCACGGTGCGCCCGAGCGTGCCGACGCCGTAACCGAAGCGGCCGTAGATGGTGGGCTCGCTGGCGTGCAGCGTGGCGAACGGCTCGCCGGCGGCGGCGAGGTCCTCGAGCTGGCGGCGCATCATGGCGGTCAGCGCACCGCGCCGCCGGTGGTCGGCCCGCACTCCGACGGCGGTCACCGCGGCCATGGGCAGGGCCGCCCCGCCGGGCACGGTCATCGTGGTGGCGAGCGAGGTGACGGTGCCGATCATGACGTCGCCGGCGAAGGCCCCGTAGGAGCGGCCGGGCTCGTAGCCGCCGCGCCAGGTGGCCCACTGCTCGTCGTCGAGCGGCTGCAGGTGCAGCGACTCACGGAAGAGGGTGCTGGCCGTGCGGAGGTCGTCGTCGCCGAGCACCCTGATGTCGAACGCGGTGTCCCGCGCGGGCACAACTGTCTGCGTCACCGCCCGATGATGACGCCTTCGACCTTCGAACGCGACCCGATTAGGTGACCCCTACTTGCCTTGCGGCGTGGACACCTCGTACTGCCCGTCGTCGTTCACGACGGTGATCTTCACGGTCTGCTGCTCGTCGCTGATGGTCACCGTGCACTCGAACGTCGCGCCCTGCTTGACCTCCTGGTCCGCCGGGCAGTCCACTTTGGAGATATCGTCCGCGGGCTCGTTGTAGTTCTCCACGAGGATCTTCTTCACACCGTTGTCGCCCTCGAGGGCGGCCTCGTCGAAGACCTTCTTGGTCAGGAAGCCCGGCGTCACGAAGCCCAGCACGCCGAACGCGCCCGCGGCGAGCACCACGATCACCACGATGATCCAGATCCACGCGCTGCCGCCCTTCTTCGGCGGCGGACCGTACGGCGACTGGCCCGGGTAGCCCGGCTGCTGACCGTAGGCGCCGTAGGGCTGCTGCTGCTGACCGTAGGGGTACTGCTGCGTCGGCTGCGGCTGGCCGTACCCGCCGTAGGGCTGCTGCGACGGATCCGGCTGACCGTACGGCTGCTGCGGCTGCTGCGGCTGCCCGTAACCCTGACCCGGCTGCTGCTGCGCGGGGAACCCGCCGGACGGCGTGCCCGGGGTCGGTCCGCCGCCGTAGGGCTGCTGTCCCCACTGCTGCGGGTCGTTCCCACCGGGAGGCCCGTAGGGGCTGCTCATTCTTTCGCCTCCGCGAAGTCGGGTCTGGTCTCGCGCGATCAAACCATATCGGCAGGTGAACCTCGCGTGTGCGCCGCCACGCGATTGCCAGCCATCTGGCCCAAGGCCCACCCTGTCAGGCCGTGCCAAGTGCGACGACGCCGCGCCGCATGGCCTTCACGGCCTCGCGCGCCGCCGCGCCCACGGGATGGGACCTGCCCGTCACGTCACGCAACTGGTCGAGCAGGTCGATCACCTGCCGGGACCACCGGACGAAGTCGCCCGCGGAGATCTCCACGCCCGCCGACTCCGCCGCCGTCATCACCCGCTCCAGCGACTCGCCGCGCGCCCACCGGTACACGGTCCACGCGAAGCCCGCGTCCGGCTGCCGGGTCCGGTCCAGCTTGTGCCGCCGCTCGTCCGCCTCCAGCGACGCCCACAGCCGGGTCGTCTCGGCCAGCGCGTCGCTCACCGCGCCCGCCGGCACCCGCGGCTCGCTCGGCCCGTCCCGGCGCGCCTCGAACACGAGCGCCGACACGACGGCCGCCAGCTCCGGCGCGCCGAGCCGGTCCCACACGCCGTGCCGCAGGCACTCGGCGGCCAGCAGGTCCGACTCGCTGTACAGGCGGGCGAGCCGGCGGCCGTCGTCGGTCACCACGTCGTCGCCGTCCTCGGTGGTGAGGTAACCGCGCTCGGTGAGCAGCGCGCGGATCCGGTCGAAGCCGCGTGCCAGCGAGTGCGTGGTGGCGGCGACCTTCTGCTCCAGCTGCTGGGTCTCCGCGCGCAGCCTGCGGTGCCGCTCCGCCCAGCGCGCGTGCACCTCGCGGTCGTCGCAGCCGTGGCACGGGTGCGCGCGCAGCGCCCGGCGCAACGCACTCAGCTCGGCGTCCTCGCCCGTCCCGCCGGCACGCTTGCCGCTGCGGCCCGGTACCTCGATACCGGTGTTGCGCAGCGTGGACGCCAGGTCGCGGCGGGACCGCGGCGAGCGCAGGTCCACCTGCTTGGGCAGCTTGACCCGGCCGAGCGGCTCGACCGGCGTCGGGAAGTCGGCCACCGACAGCCGCCCGGCCCAGCGGTCCTCGGTGATCACCAGCGGCCGCGGCTCGCCCATCGGGTCCACGCCGGGGTCCACCACGATCGCGAGCCCCGAGCGGCGGCCGGACGGCACGGCGATCACGTCGCCCCGGCGCAGCGACTCCAGCGACCGGGCCGCCTCCGCGCGCCGGGCCGAGGCGTTCTTGCGGGACAACGTCTTCTCCCGCTCCGACAGCCGCGCGCGCAGCTCCGCGTACTCGGTGAAGTCGCCGAGGTGGCAGGTCATCGACTCGCGGTACCCCTCGATGGCCTCCTGGTTGCGCTCGATCCGCCGCGAGAGGCCGACCACCGACCGGTCCGCCTGGAACTGCGCGAACGACTGCTCCAGCAGCTCGCGCGCGGACCGCGCGCCCAGCCGGTCGACCAGGTTGACGGCCATGTTGTACGCGGGCCGAAACGACGAGCGCAGCGGGTAGGTCCGGGTCGAGGCCAGCCCGGCGACGGCCTTCGGGTCCACACCCGGTCCCCAGACGACGACGGCGTGGCCCTCGACGTCGATACCGCGCCGCCCGGCCCGGCCGGTGAGCTGGGTGTACTCCCCCGCGGTCAGCTCGACGTGCGCCTCGCCGTTGTACTTCACCAGCCGCTCGAGCACGACCGTGCGGGCCGGCATGTTGATGCCCAGCGCGAGCGTCTCGGTCGCGAACACCACCTTCACCAGCCCGCGGACGAACAGCTCCTCGACGGTCTCCTTGAACGCCGGCAGCAGCCCCGCGTGGTGGCTGGCGAACCCGCGCTCCAGCGCCTCGCGCCACTCCCAGAAGCCCAGCACCCGCAGGTCGGCGTCGGCGAGGTCCTTCGTGCGCGCGTCGACGACCTTGCGGATCTCGGCGATCTCGGCGTCGGTGTTCATCCGCAGTCCCGAGCGCGTGCACTGGCCGACCGCGGCGTCGCAGCCGATCCGGCTGAACACGAACACGATGGCCGGCAACAGCCCGGCACCGTCCAGCCGGGACACCACGTCGACCCGCGACGGCGGCCGGAACCGCGGGCCGCGCGGCGGTGCGCCGCGCCTGCCCCGGTTGCGCGGGCCTTGCCACGGCGACTGCTGTCGGGCCACGTTCTCGGTGCGGCGCAACAGGTCCGGGTTGATCTTCGGCTGGCTCTCGCCGTCCTCGCCGATGAACAGGTCCAGCAGCCGGCCGGACACCATCATGTGCTGCCACAGCGGCACCGGCCGGTGTTCGTCGACCACGACGGTCGTGTCGCCGCGGACCTCGACCAGCCAGTCGCCGAACTCCTCCGCGTTGCTGACCGTGGCGGACAGGCTGATCAGCCGCACCCAGTCCGGCAGGTGCAGGATGACCTCCTCCCAGACGGCGCCGCGGAACCGGTCGGCGAGGTAGTGCACCTCGTCCATCACCACGTAGCCGAGCCCGTCGAGCGTCGAGGAGCCCGCGTAGAGCATGTTGCGCACCACCTCGGTGGTCATCACCACGATGGGCGCGTTCCCGTTGACCGAGGTGTCGCCGGTGAGCAGGCCGACGTTCTCGCTGCCGTACCGCTCGACCAAGTCGGCGTGCTTCTGGTTGGACAGCGCCTTGATCGGCGTGGTGTAGAAGCACTTGCGGCCCTCGGCGAGCGCGAGGTGCACGGAAAACTCGCCGACGACCGTCTTGCCCGCTCCGGTCGGCGCGCACACCAGCACGCCGTGCCCGTCCTCGAGCGCGGCGCACGCCTCGTCCTGGAACGGGTCGAGCTCGAAGGGCAGCTGCTGGACGAACTCGGTCAGCTTCGGATAGCTGGACCGGCGCCGCGACGCCGCGTAAGCCTCGGCGGGGGACGGAGAAGGGCTGGTCGCCACGTCTCACAGACTGTCACACCGGGCCGACGATCACGTGCCGGACCCGACCACGGTGAGCGCGCCGGGCACGCAGCTGACCTCGACCGGGAGCGGGCCGATCCGCTCGCCGTCGGCGTAGGCGACCCAGCCGTTGGCCTCCCCGATACGCACCTCGCGGGCGCGGGAGGTGGTGACCAGGGGGTTGTGCACGTGGTTGCCGGTGCGCAGCCCGGGCAGCATCTTGATCATGTCGACCCGCCCGGCGCGGCCGACCAGCGTGATGTCGAACAGCCCGTCGGCCGGGTCGGCGGCCGGGCAGATCGGGATGCCGCCGCCGTAGTACGGGATGTTGCCGATGGCGATCTGGGTGGCCTCGAGCTCGGCGTGCGCGCCGTCCTGGGCGATCGAGAGCCTGCCGGTGCGCAGCCGGGCGAGCTCGGCGACGATCGCCAGGTCGTAGCGCCGCGGCCCGGACGGCCAGCGCATCCGGTTGGCCCGCTCGTTGACCGCCGAGTCGAACCCCGCGCAGAGCACGCCGGCGAACCACGGCCCGCCGGCGACCCGGCCGAGGTCGAGCTTGCGGCGCCGGCCGGCCTTGATGGCGGCGACCAGCTCGTCGGTCGCGGCCAGCGGGTCCTTCGGCGCGCCGAGCGTGCGGGCCAGGTCGTTGCCGGTGCCGGCGGGCACCACGGCGAGCGTCACGCCGGTGTCCGCGCAGAACTGCACGCCCTGGTGCGCGGACCCGTCCCCGCCGACGACGACGAGCAGGTCCAGGTTCTCGTCGTGCGCCCGGTCCATCAGCCTGCGCGACTCCTCGACCGTGCTGGCGGCGACGGTGACGAGGTCGTCGACGGCGCCCCGCAGGCGCTCGGCGACGGTGTCCGCGATGCGGCCCGCGCGGCCGAGGCCCGACGCAGGGTGCACCACCATGGCGGCCCTCATGCGCGTGCCGCCGCCTCTCAGGTGACGTCGTCGAACCCGGCCGGGGACTCCGACCTGGGCTTCTCCGGCGCCTGCTCCGGCACGTCCTCGGGCTTGAGGCCGTAGTCCTCCGCGTCGCCCCAGCCCTCGGCGACCGACTGCCGGTCCTTCTTGCGGTCGTGGATCCTGGCGATCTGCACGGCGACCTCGAACAGCACGGTCATGGCGCCGGCCAGCGCCAGCATGCCGATCGGGTCGGTGCCCGGCGTGGCGACCGCGGCGAACACGAACAGCGCGAAGATGATGCCGCGGCGCCATTTGCTGAGATTGCGGTAGGGCAGGATGCCGATCCGGTTCAGCATGGTGATCAGCAGCGGCAGCTCGAAGCTCACGCCGAAGATCATCAGCATGACCAGGATGAACGAGATGTACTCGTTCGCGGCCAGCGCCGTGAGGAACTGGTCGCCACCGAAGCTGACCAGCACGGCCAGGCCCTTCGGCACCACGAAGTAGGCCAGCACCGCGCCACAGGCGAACAGGAGCGAGGCCAGCACGACGAAGATGCGGGTGAACTTCCGTTCGTTGTCGTACAGGCCGGGGGTGATGAACGCCCAGACCTGGTACAGCCAGAACGGGCTGGTGAGCACCGCGCCGGCCGCGAGACCCACCTTGAACTGAACGAGGAACGCCTCGAACGGCTTGGTCTGGATCAGCCGGCAGTCCTCGCCGGTGAGCCGGACGTTGGCCGGCAGCGAACAGTACGGCCCGGTCATCAGCTCACCGAGCGATGGAATCGGGCCGATCCGCCACTGGAACCAGAGGAAGCCGAGGATGCAGCCGACCAGCAGACCCAGTATCCCCAGGCCAAGCCGGTGCTTCAGCTCGTACAGGTGATCCCGGAGGGACATGGTGCCGTCGGGATTGTGCCGACGGCTGCGAATACGCTTCTGCTCGCGACGGCCATCGTCCCGGCGGAGCGGTTTGCGCGCCACCGTTGCGGACCCGTTCTCTCAGCCGGCGTTCTTGTTCTGCTGAGCCTGCTCGGCCGGCTGGACGCCGTTCGTCTGCAACGGCTGCACCGGTGGCGGCGGCGTGGCCGGCTGCGCCTGTGGCAACTGCTGCTGCACGACGGGCTGAGCCGGCGGCGCGGGCGGGTCCTCGTCCTTGTCGTCGCGCAGGTTCTTCGTCTCTTCCTTGAAGGCCTTCGCGGACTTGCCCAGCGAACGTGCCATCTCCGGCAGCTTCCGTGCTCCGAAGAGCAGGATGATCACACCGGCGATGATCAACAGCTCGGGCACACCCAAGTTACCCACGGTCATCCTCCTGTCTCCCCCGGCTGTTCGATCGTACGTCAGCCGAGGAACGCTTCACCCGGTCGCGGGTCTGTTTCATCGCTACCCGCAAGGCGGCGGTCCGCGCCCGGAGGGTGCCTCTGCGGTCCTCGATCCGAGCGTTGACCACCGCGGCGGTGACGCCGAACCGGCGCACGTCGCGAATCACCCGGACGAGTACCAACACGAGGAGCACCAGTCCTACGGCGACCACGATCCAGGTCGGCAGGTACGACATCACGTTCCTACCGTAGTGGGCATGTGGTCGCGGTAGGGTCGACGGCTCCCGGGTTTCCGTAGGTCACGGAGTCACCGAGAGCTGCCCGGCCCGCGCGAGCGCTCGCCTTGCCCGGTCACGCAGGCCCGTCGCAAGCTCCGCCGGCTCCTCGACGGTGACGTCCCCGCCGAGGCCCAGCAGCAGCCGGACCATCCACGACAGATCCGCGTACCGCATCCTGATTCGGAGCCGACCGCCCTCGAGTTCGGTCACCTTCTCCACCGGGTAGTACTCCGACACCCAGCGCGCGTCGGGTTCGAGCACCAGTTGAGCGACCTCATGGTCGGGGCGCTCGCGGAACAGGCCGGCTGTGGTGTCGGTCTGCTCGGCGTAGGGCGGCGGCGCGGCGGGCTCGTCGAGCTCGGTCACCTCGTCGATGCGGTCGAGGCGGAACAGCCGGACGCCTTCCGCGCGGCGGCACCAGGCCTCCAGGTAGCTGCGCCCCTCGACGATCAGCAGCCGCATCGGGTCGACCGTGCGCTCGCTGATCTCGTCCTTGGACGCCGTGTAGTAGGTCATCCGCAGCGCGCGGCGCGCCTTCAGCGCACCCTGCACGACCTGGCGTGCCAGCGCGGTGTTCTTGCCCTCGCGCACGCCGAGGCCGACGGCCACGCCCGCCGGACGCGCCTGCCCGGCGGCGGCCTCGATCTTCGCGACGGCGCGGCGCACCGCGTCCGCGTCGGCCACGCCGGGCGCCTCCAGCAGCGTGCGCAGCGCGACGAGCAGGGCGGTGGCCTCGGCACCGGTGAGCCGCAGCGGGCGGTTCATCCCGGCGTCGAAGTTGACCGAGATCGTGTCGCCCTCGAAGGACAGGTCGATCAGGTCGCCGGGGCCGTAGCCGGGCAGCCCGCACATCCACAGCAGCTCCAGGTCCTTGCGGAGCTGCTTGGCGGTCACGCCCAAGTCGGCGGCGGCCTCGTCGACCGGGATGCCCGGGCGCGCGATCAGGTAGGGCACCAGTGCCAGCAGGCGCGGCAGCCGGTCCTGCGAGGTGCTCACGACGTCCCCTCGCAGGCTCGGTGACGCCGCTCGCGGTCGCCCTGTGTCGTCTGGTTCGCTCCGCAAGCTCCGCTCACGACGTCCCCTCGCAGGCTCGGTGACGCCGCTCGCGGTCGCCCCGTGTCGTCTGGTTCGCTCCGCAAGCTCCGCTCACGACACCCCCTCGACACTGCCCGCGACGGCGAGCAGCAGCTCGTGCACCGACTTGCGCAGCACCTCCGGCTCGAGCACCACGGCGTCCTCGCCGTAGCCCGCGATCCAGCTGGCCGCCGAGTCGGTGTGCCACACCTCCAGCTCGACCACGTCGCCCACGGCACCGTCGATGGCCTGCTCGCCGACGATCGTGGCCCGCCTGCGAAGCCCGGCCGCCCGGTTGCGGGCCAGCCACAGTCGCACGGTCGAGGTGTCCGGCGGCTCGTTGGTGGAGTGCGAGACGAACTGCAGCAGGTCGACGTCCGGCGGGCGCTGCACCACGCCGGCGCGGCCGGAGACCTCGACCTCGCCCACGATGCGGGACAGCCGGAAACAGCGGGGCGCGTCCCGGTCGCGGTCATGGCCCACCACGTACCAGCGGCCGCGCCAGGAGACGACACCCCACGGCTCGAGCGTGCGGCGGCGCAGCTCCGCCGGGCTCGGCCGCCGGTAGTCGAAGGCGACGGCCTGGCCGGCCTGCACCGCGGCGAGCAACGGCCCGAACGCGGGCTCGGTCGTGCGGACCTTCGGTTCGACGACCGCGGGCTGCCCCTGGTCGACGTCCACCCCGGCGGCGCGCAGCTTGAGCAGCGCGCCCGCGGCGGCGCCGGTCAGCTCCGGCGAGTCCCACAGCCGCACGGCGAGCGCCACGGCCGCCGCCTCGTCGGGCTCGAGGTCGATGTCGCCGAGCTCGTAGTCCCGGCGCGCGATCCGGTAGCCGTCGACCGTGTCGAAGGACCAGTTGCGGCCGACCTCCAGCGGCACGCCGAGCTCACGCAGCTCGGCCTTGTCCCGCTCGAACATCCGGTAGAACGCCTCTTGCGTGGGCGCGTCGGAGTAGCCGGCCACGAGGGTCCGGATGTGTTCGGCGGTCAGGTACTGGCGGGTGGAGAGCAGACACAGCACCAGGTTGACGAGTCGTTCGGCGCGTGCGACGGACACGTTTCGAACTCTAGCCCGACTGACACACCTCAGTCCCCCCAACGCGCCCGGCGATTCGTGCGAACGGTCCGTTCGCTCGGCGTTCCCTCGATCGGCGACCCGCGACCCGCCGGAGAAGTTGGTCTGACCACTTGACCGTCCGGCCTTCTGGGCGGCATGGTGTTCGGCATGGCATTGCAGCGCGTCGCCAGACGCTCCGTCCCCGACGCCGTCTTCGAGCAGATCCTCGCCGACGTCGTGAGCGGGGAGTTCGCGCCCGGCGACGCGCTGCCCAGCGAGCGCCGGCTCGCCGAGGTGCTCGGGGTGTCGCGGCCCGCGGTCCGCGAGGCACTGCAGCGCGTCGCCGCCGCCGGGCTCGTCGAGGTGCGGCAGGGCGACACGACGACCGTCCGCGACTACCGGCGGCACGCCGGGATGGACCTGCTCCCCCGCCTCCTGCTGCCCGGCGGCGAGCTCGACCTCTCAGTCGCACGCAGCATCCTCGAGGCGCGCCTGCACGTCGGGCCCAAGGTGGCCGAGCTGGCCGCCGAACGGGCGGGCGCGCGGCTCGGCGAGCCGCTCGAGACCACGGTCGACGCGCTCGAGAAGGCGGCCGACCCGGTCGGCCGGCAGCGGCAGGCGCTCACGTTCTGGGAACAGGTCGTCGACGGCGCCGACTCGATCGCGTTCCGGCTCATGTTCAACGGCCTGCGCGCCGCGTACGAACCCGCCATCGAGGTGCTCGGGCCCGTGCTGGACGCGGAGGTCACCCGCATCGAGGTCTACCGGTCGCTCGCCGCCGCGATCGTCCGGGGCGACGGCGCCGGGGCCCGGCGGCTCGCCGAGGACCTGCTCGGCGCCGGCACCGACGGGCTGCTCACCGCAATTCGCACCCTGGAGGAACAGGAATGAGCTCGCACAGGCCAGCGGCTGCCCACCGCACCCAAGGGGAACGGGACGCGACCCGACCACCGGTACGTGCCGAAGCAGAGCCACGCCAACCCAACGCGACCACAAGTTCGAATTCCGGGGAGGCGGATTTGAGCTCCGGCGAGGCGGACCGCTCGCGCCGCCGGTCGACCAGCCTGCGCGACGCCGCCCGCCAGTTCTGGCGGCACCCGTCGCCGTGGATGCTCGCGACCCTGCTCGCCTGCGCCGTGACCGCGCGGCTGCTCACCGGCGGCTGGCAGGTGAGCGACGCGGCCACGCCGGTCGTCATGCTCGCCGTGTTCCCGTTCTTCGAGTGGGTCGTCCACGTCTGCATCCTGCACTGGCGACCGCTCCGGGTCGGGCGGCTACGCCTCGACCCGCTGCTGTCCCGCAAACATCGCGCGCACCACGCCGACCCGCGCGACGTACCGCTGGTGTTCATCCCCTGGCAGGTCCAGCTGTGGCTGCTGCCGGCCACGACCGCGATCGCGCTGCTGGCGTTCCCGCGCCCCGGCACCGGGCTGACCTTCCTCGTCACCGCGGCGGCGCTGGGGCTGGGCTACGAGTGGATGCACTACCTGATCCACAGCGACTACCGCCCGCGACACCGGCTCTACCGGGCGATCTGGCGCAACCACCGCCTGCACCACTACAAGAACGAGCACTACTGGTTCACCGTGACCACGACCGGCACCGCCGACCGCGTGCTGCGCACCCACCCGGACCCGGAGACCGTCCGCGCGTCGCCGACCGTGCGCGACCTGCACTCGCGGGAAGCGACCGCGAGCTGACGTCGAGCTAGGCCGCACGCATCTCGGTGGACAGCAGGTTCTCCTGCTCCGGCGTGAGGCCGTCGCCGCCGAGGCCGTGACCCAGCACGACCATCGACCGCACGATGGCCTCCTCGCGGACCTCGTCGGGCATGTCCCGCAGCGGGCCGTCGAGCAGCATGGCCAGACCGTGCACCATCGACCACGCCGCCACCTCGGCCAGCGGCCGGCGCTCGACGCTGAGATAGCCGACCGCGACCAGCTCGTCCAGCGACTCCAGCAGCAGGCCGAAGGGGTCGTTCGAGCGCCGGTCGCCGTCCTGGTCCGGCTTGCGCCGCACGCCCTCGTCGGAGAACACCGTGCGGAACAGGCCCGGTTCGGCGCGCGCGAACGCGAGATAGCCCCGGCCTAGTGCGGCGAGGCTGCCCAGCGCGTACTGCACCGGGTCGTCGGACTGCGGGCGGGCGGACAGCTCCTTCTGCATCGCCGCGGACAGCTCGTCCAGCGCGCAGTCGGTGGCGGCGGCCACCAGCTCCTCCTGGCCGGCGAAATGCCGGTACGCGGCGGTCGGCGTCACGCCCACCTGCCGGGCCGCGGCCCGGATCGACACCGAGCCCGGTCCGCCCTCCGCGGCGAGCTCCGCCGCCGCGGAGATCAACGCGTTGCGGAGATCGCCGTGGTGGTAGGCACGCTTCGACGAACCTGAGACTTTCATGAGATCGATGTTGACACCAGCCAACATCGATGGCAAGTTAACAGCCACAAAGTTAACGGATGTACACATTCAGAGAAGCTTAGGAGCTCGTCATGTTCGGTCGTATCGGCCGCTTCGCGGCAACCCATGCCAGAGCGGTACTGGTGGTTACCGCCCTGGTCATGGTCGGGGCGGGCGCGCTGGGGTTCACCGCGTTCGGCAAGCTGAAGACCGACGGCGGGTTCGACGACCCCGCCGCCGAGTCCAGCCAGGCTCAAGAGCTTCTCAACAGCGGGTTCGGCGGCAACACCGACCTGGTGTTCCTGATGACCGCGAACTCCGGCACCGTGGACGACCAGGCCACCGAGGCCGCGGCCACCGACCTCACCAGCCGGTTGTCGGCGGACGCCTCGCTGACCGACTTCTCCTCCTACTTCACCACCCACGCGCCGCCGATGAAGTCGGCCGACGGCAAGTACGCGATCGCGGTCGCCAAGCTCGCCGGCGACGCCGACGTCGCGGACCTGCGCGACGTCTACGACACGGCGAACGGGCCGTTGCACGTGAGCGTCGGCGGCGCGCAGGCGGTCGGCGTTGACATCGGCGACCAGGTCGGCCGCGACCTCGCGCTCGCCGAGTCGATCGCGGTGCCGATCATCCTGGTGCTGCTGGTCATCGTGTTCGGCAGCGTCGTGGCCGCGCTGCTGCCGCTGATGATCGGCGCGATCGCGGTGCTCGGCACGTTCGCGGAGCTGTCCGTGCTCGGCTCGCTGACCGACGTGTCGGTGTTCTCGATCAACCTGACCACCGCACTCGGGCTCGGCCTCGCGATCGACTACGCGCTGCTGATGGTCAACCGGTTCCGCGAGGAGCTGGCCGGCGGACGCGACACCCACGCGGCCGTCGTCCGCACTGTCGAGACCGCGGGCCGGACGATCATGTTCAGCGCGCTGACCGTCGCGGTCGCCCTCGCCGCGCTGCTCGTGTTCCCCCTGTACTTCCTGCGCTCCTTCGCCTACGCCGGGGTCGGCGTGGTGCTCGTGGCGATGATCAGCGCAGTCGTGGTCCTGCCCGCGCTGCTCGCCGTGCTCGGCACGCGGGTCAACTCGCTGCGGCTGCCGTGGGTCAAGAAGTCGCCGAGCTCGGTGTCGGCGCTGTGGGGCCGGATCGCCGGCGCGGCAATGCGCCGCCCGCTGCTCGCCGGCGCACCGGTGGTCATCGTCCTCGTGCTCGCCGCGATCCCGCTGCTGAACGTGGAGTTCGGCACGCCGGACGACCGGGTGCTCACGACCGCGTCGGAGACCCGCGTGGTCGGCGACGTGCTGCGGGCGAGCTTCCCGGCCGACGACAGCAAGGCGCTGCAGCTGGTCACCCGCGAGTCCGCCAACGTCGGCGACTACGCCACCCGGCTTTCCGAGCTGCCCGACGTCAAGTCGGTCGCGACCAGCAGCGGCCTCTACGTCGACGGCAGGTCCGCCGGGCCCGGCAACCCGATCATGGCCGCGCAGTCCGGCGTGCAGCGGCTAACGGTGCTGACCGACGACGACCCGCACTCCACGCGGGCGCAGGACCTCGTGGCGCAGGTCCGCGCGGTGCCCGGCCCCGGCACGGACGTCCTGGTCGGCGGCGAGGCCGCGCGCCTGGTCGACAGCAAGCACGCGATCGCGAGCAAGCTGCCGCTCGCCGGCGGGCTGATCGCGATCAGCACGTTCCTGCTGCTGTTCCTGTTCACCGGCAGCGTGCTACAGCCGATCCGGGCGCTGCTGTTCAACGTGCTCGGCCTGTCCGCGACGCTCGGCGTGATGGTGCTGATGTTCCAGGAGGGCTGGCTGTCCTCGTGGCTCGGCTTCACGCCGCTGCCACTCGACACGAGCATGCTGGTGCTGCTGTTCTGCATCGTGTTCGGGCTGTCCATGGACTACGAGGTGTTCGTGATCAGCCGCATCAAGGAGATGCAGGAGCTCGGTGCGTCACCGCGCGACGCGGTCGTCCGCGGGCTGTCCCGCACCGGCAGGCTCATCACGATGGCCGCCGTTCTGCTGGCCGTCAGCCTGCTGGCGTTCGGTACGAGCGGGGTGAGCTTCATCCAGATGTTCGGCATCGGCTCGGGGCTCGCGATCCTGATCGACGCCACATTGATCCGCGGCGTGCTCGTGCCGGTCGGCATGCGGGTGCTCGGCCGGGCGGCCTGGTGGTCGCCGCCGTTCCTGCGGCGGGTGCACGGCCGAGTCGGCCTGCGCGAGTCCGAAGTGGAGCTGACGACCGTCTAGCCTTCCGGTCTGGCCTTCCGGTCTAGCCTTCCGGTCTAGCCTTCCGCGGCCGCCGCGTCCGGTGCCTTCTCGGGGCCCCGGGCGCGGCGTCCGGCCGTCACGGCCTCGACGTCGACCCCGAGCCGGGCGAACGCGGGCCCGGCGCCGTGGTGCACGCGGATCGCGCGGGTGGGGTCGCGGACCAGCCAGCCCGCGGCGAGCGCGCGGTCGAGCAGCGCCGACGGGAGCGCGCCGGCCAGGTGCTCGCGGCGCTCGGTCCAGTCGAGGCAGTCCTTGATCAGCGGCCGCCGGGTGCGGCGCTCGAGGTCGACGCCCAGCTCGGCGAGGACCGTGCGGCCGGCGCGGGTGACGCGCAGCCCGTCGGCGTCGTCGATCAGGCCGCTGTCGAGCATCCCCTCGCGCAGCGCCACGCCGAGCCGGCCGGCGAGGTGGTCGTAGCAGGTGCGGGCCACCGCGAGCCGCCGCGCGCGCACCGAGGCCCGCAGGCTCCTCGGCGGCTCGGGCCCGGCGTGCTGGGCAAGCCGCTCGATGAGCTCGGCGACGTCCGGGCCCTCGAGCCGGACGTAGCGGTGGCGGCCCTGCTTGAGCGTCCGCACGAACCCGGCGCCGGCGAGGACCGCCACGTGCTCGCTGGCGGTGGACGGCGCCACCCCGGCGGCCTTGGCGAGCTCGCCGACCGTCCAGGCCCGCCCGTCGATCAGCGCGAGGCACATGGTGGCCCGGCTGGGATCGGCGAGCACGGCGGCGACATCGGCGAGCATGCCCCCGATGGTAGGCAGCCGACGTATCGGCGGCCGCCGAACGATCACCGCGCCGGGCCAGGCGGGCGGCTAACCGGGCCGGGCAGGCGGGCCGAGCGGCCAGGTAACCAGGCCGGGCAGGCGGGTCAGGCAGGCGGGCCGGGCGAGGCAGCCGGCCGGCCGGGCCCGTACTCCGATCCGGCGAACCTTCCCGCTTCCGGGAACTCGCTCCGGCCCCGTGGATGGCGGCCCCCACCCTCTCCGGGGGCACCCCTCATGGCCATTCTATCGGTGATCACCGGGGAACGGGGCAGGCAAGATCCACTTGTGGACAAGTGCTCCGGTTGTGGACAGAGCTGCTCGCGGCCGACCGCGGCACCGCCGCCGAGGCAGTCGCCGGCGGTGCTGTCAGAGCAGCCGGCCGGCGGGGCTGTCAGAGCGAGGCGATCAGGCGTTCCACCCGCTCGTCGACCGCACGGAACGGGTCCTTGCACAGCACTGTGCGCTGGGCCTGGTCGTTCAGCTTCAGGTGCACCCAGTCGACCGTGAAGTCGCGGCCCGCCTGCTGTGCGGCGGCGATGAAGTCGCCGCGGAGCTTCGCGCGGGTGGTCTGCGGCGGGGTGTCCTTGGCGGCCTCGATCTCGCCGTCCTCGGTCACCCTTGCCACCAGGTCCTTGCGCTGCAGCAGGTCGAAGATGCCGCGGCCCCGGCGGATGTCGTGGTAGGCGAGGTCGAGCTGGGCGATCCGCGGGCTCGACAGCTCCAGGTTGTGCTTGGCGCGGTACCGCTCGACCAGCCGGTGCTTGATGGCCCAGTCGATCTCGCGGTCGATGCGGCTCAGGTCCTGCTGCTCGACGGAGTCCAGCGTCCGGCCCCACAGCTCGATGACCCGGTCGGCGACCGGGTCGGGCGAGCGCTTCGCGACGTGCTCGACCGCGCGGGAGAAGTACTCACGCTGGATGTCCAGGGCCGACGCCTCGCGGCCGCCCGCCAGCCGGACCAGGCGGCGGCCGGTCAGGTCGTGGCTGATCTCGCGGATCGCGCGGATCGGGTTGTCCAGGCTGAAGTCGCGGAACTGCACGCCGTCCTCGATCATCTCGAGGACCAGGTTGGCGCTGCCGACCTTGAGCAGCGTGGTGGCCTCGGCCATGTTCGAGTCGCCGACGATGACGTGCAGGCGGCGGTAGCGCTCGGCGTCGGCGTGCGGCTCGTCGCGGGTGTTGATGATCGGGCGGGACCGGGTGGTCGCCGAGGAGACGCCCTCCCAGATGTGCTCAGCACGCTGCGAGAGGCAGTACACGGCGCCGCGCGGAGTCTGCAGCACCTTGCCGGCACCGCAGATCAGCTGGCGGGTGACCAGGAACGGCAGCAGCACATCGGCGATCCGGGAGAACTCGCCGGCGCGCGTGACCAGGTAGTTCTCGTGGCAGCCGTAGGAGTTGCCGGCCGAGTCGGTGTTGTTCTTGAACAGGAAGATGTCGCCGCCGAT
>DASYKY010000135.1:0-100013 GCA_035995025.1 Actinophytocola sp. | reverse complement strand
TGCGGCCTCCGGATAGCCCGGTACACGCGGGCGCGCAGCTCGGCGAACTCCGGGCGCGCCTTGGTCTCGAGCTGGTCGCGCGGGCGGGGCAGGCCGACCTCGACGGTGTCGCTCGTGGTCGCCGGGGCCGGCGTGAGCGCGAGGACGCGGCTGCCCAGGTAGACGGCCTCGTCGATGTCGTGGGTGACGAACAGGACGGTGACGCCGAGCTGCCGCCAGAGCGTGCGGACCAGGTCCTCGAGGTCGGCGCGGGTCTGCGCGTCGACCGCGGCGAACGGCTCGTCCATCAGCAGGACGCTCGGCTCGTAGGCCACCGCGCGGGCGATGGCGACGCGCTGCTGCATGCCGCCGGAGAGCTGCCACGGGTAGGCCTGGTGCGCGTCCGCGAGCCCGACCGCGTCCAGCGCCTCGCCGACGAGCGTGCGCCGCTGTTCGCGTGCGGTGCCCGCCGCACGCAGCGGCAGGTCCACGTTGTCCGCCACGGTAAGCCACGGGAACAGGCTGCGGCCGTACTCCTGGAACACCACCGCCAGCCCCTCCGGCGGGCCGGTGACCCTCGCACCGTCGACAGTCACCGTGCCCGCGGTCGGCGGCAGCAGGCCGGCGATGCAGCGCAGCAGCGTCGTCTTGCCACACCCGGACGGGCCGACGACGCACACGAAGCTGCCCTCCGCGACCTCGAAGGTGAGGTCGCCGATGGCTTCGACCCGGCGCCCGCGCCCGTCGTACACCTTGTGCAGCCCGTCGACCGACAGCATCATCGCTCCTTCGCCACCGCGCGGCTGCCGTGGTACCAGCCGAGTACCCGGTGCTCGGCGAGCCGGAACAGCACCGACAGCAGCACGCCGAGCAGCCCCAGCAGGATCACCCCGCTCCACATCTGCGGGATCTGGAAGCCGTCCTTGAACTGGATGACCGTGTAGCCGAGGCCGCTCGACGCGGCGAACATCTCGCTGATGACCATGAGGATGATGCCGACCGACAGGGCCTGCCGCGCGCCGGTGACGATCTGCGGGCTCGCCGAGCGCAGCACCAGATGCCACCAGCGCAGGCGGCCGCGGATGCGATAGGTGCGGCAGGTGTCGGCGAGCACCTCGTCGACCGCGCGCACGCCCTCGACCGTGTTCAGCAGTACCGGCCACAGGCAGCCGGAGATGATCACCAGGACCTTCATGGTGTTCCCGATGCCCGCGACGAGCACGAGGATCGGCACCAGCACCGGCGGCGGCACCGCGCGCAGGAACTCCAGCAGCGGCTCGACGAGCTGGCGCAGCGTGCGGTTCGAGCCGATCAGCATGCCGAGACCCATGCCCAGCACGAGCGCGCAGACGTAGCCGACCGCGAGCCGGCCGAGGCTCGGCAGCACGTCGTCGACCAGCCGCGGTCCGAACCAGGTCTCCGGGAAGACGTCGACGATCGTGCGCAGCGGCGGGAAGTAGAAGTCCGTGCTGCCCGCGCTCGCGAACCACCACACGACGACGAGCACCACGGGCAGCGCGGTCGCGATCCCGGCCCGCCTGAGCACGCCCGTCACCGCCCCACCCCCATTCGCGCGAGTCCAACGCTCCGGTCGCGCGAGTCCAACCTTCCGGACCCACGAGTCCAACGTGCCGCCGCGCCGCGGGCCGGGTTCGCGCCGTCGCGAAAGGACGACTCGGCCGTCGCGAGCGTTGGACTCGCGATGCGTGAGCGTTGGACTCGCGGGCTCGTCATGCGGGGACCGCCTCGGCGCGCATCGACGGGTGCCAGTGCAGCGCGCGGCGCTCGGCTGCCCGGGTGAGGACGTTCGCGGCGACCCCGAACAGGCCGGTGACCACGATCAGCGCGTACATCACGGCGACCGCGCCACTCGCCCGCGCGGTGGCGATCTCCTGGCCCAGCCCGGGGGAGCCGACGACGAGCTCGCCGGTGATCGTGAGGATCAGCGCCACCGTGGCGGCCAGCCGCACGCCGGTCACGACGTAGGGCAGTGCGGTCGGCCAGACCAGGTAGCGCACGCGGTGCCAGCGGCCGAGCCGGAAGGAGCGCGCGGTGTCCTGCGCGACCGGGTCGATGTCGGCGACCCCGTACAGCACCTGGACGATCACCTGCCAGAACGACGCGTACACGACGAGCGCGAGCGTCGAGGTGATCGTCGAGCCCCACAGCACGACCACGAGCGGGATCAGCGCGACCGAGGGGATCGGCCGCAGGAACTCGATGGTGGACGCGGTGGCGGCGCGCAGGACGGGGACGGTCCCGATGAGCACACCGGCCACCACGCCCAGCGCCACCGCGATGGCGAGGCCCAGCAGCCAGGTGCGGATGGTGTCGAACACCGCGAGCCAGAACCGCTCCTCGCCCGTCTGCGTCACGAGCGTGCCGAGGATCCGGCTCGTCGGCGGCGCGTACCGCTCGGGCACCAGCCCGATCCGGGGTGCCAGCTCCAGCAGCACCGCGAAGCCGAGCAGCCCGACCACGCCGAGGACGACGCCACGTTTCACGGGAGCAGACTGTCCACATCTGCCTTCTCGTCCAGTAGCCCGTCCTCGAGCGCCAGATCGGCAAGCGTCTGCACCGAGTCGCGGTTCACGTCCGCGGGCCACTTCGGCAGCGTGACCTTCGCTATCACCTCTGGGGCGATCTCGGTGTAGCTGCCGATGATCTTCCGCGCCTCGTCCGGGTGGGAGTCCGCATAGGACAGTGATTCCTGCATGGCGTCGGTGAACCGTTTGACCAGGTCGGGTTTCTCGCCGATCAGCTGCTGGGCGGCGAAGTACGCGGCCACCGTCAGGTTCGGCGCGGCGTCCACGTAGCTGGAGGCGATCTTGCGGCCGCCGTCGGCGAGCACGGCCTGCTGGAACGGCTCGACCACGAACACCGCGTCCACGTTGCCGGACTGCAGCGCTGCGGGCTGCTCGGGGAACGGCAGCGCGGTGAACTTGACCTTCTTCGGGTCGCCGCCCGCCTTGCGCACCGACGCCCGCACGCTCGTGTCCACGATGTTCTGCAACGTGTTCGCGGCGACCGTCTTGCCCTCGAGGTCGGCGGCGGACTTGATCGGGCTGTCGGCCTTGACCATCAGCGCGGCGAAGTCCTCGCCGTCCACTCCGGTGGAGTTGTTGCCGTTGGACACGATCTTCACCGGCAGGTTCTTCGAGTGCGCGAGCAGCAGCGACACCACGTTGCTGAAGCCGAACTGGTACTGGCCGGAGACCACCGCCGGGATGATCGCCGCGCCGCCCTCTGCCTGCTTGAGCGAGACGTCGATCTTGCGTTTGGAGAAGAAGCCCTTCTCCACCCCGAGGTAGATCGGTGCCACGTCGAGGATCGGGATCACCCCGACCGTGACCTTGTCCGGCTGGCCCTGGCCCGCGCTGTCGTCGTCCGAGCCGCAGGCGGACGCGAGGAGTGTGGCCGATAAGAGGAGAACAGCGAGGTGTCGGCGCATCAGCGGGACTCCATCCACCCGGGAGGGTTTGACGTCGTTGTTCGGAGGTCGCACGCTCGTTCTCAATGAGAACTTAGGGGTGTGACGTTGCAGCGTCAACCGTTGACGGGTCGTGAGCGGGCTACCTATCGTGCGACTGGAGAACGTTCGTTCGTCATGCGTACAGGTGGGAGGCAGCGAGTGGCCGAGCTTGTGGAGCTGGCCGACGGGATCGCCGAACTGGTCCGCGACGGCGACACGGTCGCGTTGGAGGGCTTCACCCACCTCATCCCCGTGCGGGCGGCGCGGGAGATCATCCGCGCCCGCCGCCGCGACCTGACGCTCGTGCGGATGACCCCGGACATCGTGTACGACCAGCTGATCGGCGCGGGCTGCGCGCGGCGGCTGGTGTTCGCGTGGGGCGGCAACCCGGGCGTCGGCTCGCTGCACCGGCTGCGCGACGCGGTCGAGAACGGCTGGCCCGCGCCGCTGGAGCTGGAGGAGCACAGCCATGCGGGGATGGCGAACCGGTACGTGGCGGGTGCGTCCGGCCTGCCCTTCGCGGTGCTGCGCGGCTACCAGGGCACCGACCTCGCGAAGCACACCGACACCATCAAGACGATCACGTGCCCGTTCACCGGCGAGGAGCTGGCCGCGGTGTCGGCGATCCGCCCGGACGTCGCGATCGTGCACGCGCAGCGCGCCGACCGGCGCGGGAACGTGCAGCTGTGGGGGCTCGTCGGCGTGCAGAAGGAGGCGGTGCTGGCCGCGCGGCGCTCGCTGGTGACGGTCGAGGAGGTCGTCGAGTCACTCGACCCGCGGCCGGACGCGGTCGTGCTGCCGTCCTGGGTGGTGACCGCGGTGGCGGTGGTGCCCGGCGGCGCGGCGCCGTCGTACGCGCAGGGCTACTACGAGCGGGACAACGAGGCCTACCGCGCGTGGGACGCGGTGAGCCGCGACCGCGACCGCTTCCTCGCGTGGCTCGACGAGAACATCTATGGCGGGACGGAACCGGCATGACACTCCCGCACGACCCGCAACCGCACCCAAGGGGAACGGGACGCAACCCAGCCACATGTACGCGCCGAACCGGACAGGACCAAAAATCGTGACCACAAGGGAAAAGTCCGGGGAGGCGGGCTGGGAGATGATGTCGGTCGAGGCCGCGCGGGCGCTCGCCGGGCACACGTCCTGTTTCGTCGGCATCGGGCTGCCGAGCACGGCGGCCAACCTGGCCCGCCGGATTCACGCGCCGGACCTGGCGCTGATCTACGAGTCGGGCGCGATCGGGGCCAAGCCGACCCGGCTGCCACTGTCCATAGGGGACGGTGAGCTGGCGCTGACGGCGGACGCGGTGGTCAGCGTGCCCGAGGTGTTCAACTACTGGCTGCAGCCCGGCCGGATCGACGTCGGCTTCCTCTCGGCCGCGCAGCTGGACCGGTACGGCAACCTGAACACGACGATCGTCGGCGGCGACTACGCCCACCCGCGGGTGCGGCTGCCCGGTTCGGGCGGGGCGCCGGAGATCGCGGCGTCGTGCCGCGAGGTGTTCATCATGGTCCGCCACGGGCTGCGCACGTTCGTCGAGCGCGTGGACTTCGTGACGTCGGTCGGCCACGGCGACGGGTACGACTCGCGGGAGAAGCTCGGCCTGCGCGGCCGCGGCCCGGTTCGCGTGGTCACCGACATCGCCGTGCTCGAGCCGGACCCGGTGTCGCGTGAGCTGACGCTGACCCGGGTACACCCGGGCGTGGCGGTCGCGGACGTGCGAGCGGCGACCGGGTGGGACCTCAAGGTCGCCGAGGAGGTGGCGGTCACGGAGCCGCCGACGGACGAGGAGCTGACCGTGCTGCGCCGGCTTGTGGAAGCGTCATGACGGGAGCGGAGCGAACCATGGATTCAGGTCTGCCGGGCTACCGGCGCGATCCCGGCGGGACGCATCCGCCGCTGCTGACCCCGGAGTACGGCTCGACCGTGTTGCGGGCGCCGCACCGGGAGCCGGTGGTGCTGCCGCACTCGCTCACGGAGATCACCGGCCCGGCGCTGGGCGAGGGCCGCGTGCTGCCGGCCGACCACGACCTGACCAGGCAGCACGAGGGCGAGCCGCTGGGGGAGCGGATCATCGTGCACGGCCGGGTGCTCGACAGCGACGGCCGGGCCGTGCCGGACACGCTGGTGGAGCTGTGGCAGGCGAACTCGGCAGGCCGGTACGCCCACGACCGCGACCAGCACCCGGCGCCGCTCGACCCGAACTTCACCGGGGTGGGCCGCTGCCTGACCGACTCGTCGGGCCGGTACCGGTTCGTCACGCTCAAGCCGGGCGCCTACCCGTGGCGCAACCACGAGAACGCCTGGCGCGCGCAGCACCTCCACTTCTCGCTGTTCGGCCGCGCGTTCGTGCAGCGGCTGGTGACGCAGATGTACTTCCCCGGGGACCCGCTGTTCTACCAGGACCCGATCTACAACGCCGTCCCGTCGGCCGCCCGGCACCGGATGGTCTCGGCGTTCGACCTGTCGGAGACCGTGCCGGAGTGGGCGCTCGCGTACGGGTTCGACATCGTCCTGCGCGGCCGCGACCAGACGCCGATGGAGGCGTAGTGGACCTCACCCCTTCCCAGACGGTCGGCCCGTTCTTCGCGCACGCGCTGACCTGGGCCGACGGCCCGGACGTGGTCGACTCGGCCGCGCCGGGCGCGTTCTGGCTGCGCGGCGTGGTCTACGACGGTGCCGGCGAGCCGGTGCCGGACGCGCTGATCGAGAGCTGGCAGGCGTCGCCGGAGGGCCGGTTCGACCATCCCGACGACCCGCGCGGCGCGGTGGCAGGCTTTCGTGGTTTCGGCCGCTGCCCGACGGACCCGGCCGGCCGGTGGGGCATCCGCACCGTGCGCCCCGGCCGGGTGCCCGGCGCGAACGGCGTGTTGCAGGCACCGCACATCGACCTGTCGGTGTTCGCCCGCGGCTTGCTGGACCGCGTGGTGACCCGCGTGTACCTCCCATCCGAGCCGTCCAATGTGGACGATCCGGTCCTGATGTCCGTTCCGGACGCTGTGCGCGGCTCGCTGGTGGCCGTGCCGGCCGTGGACGGGTACCGGTTCGACATCAGGCTGCAGGGCGAGCATGAGACAGTGTTCTTCAGTGTCTAGCTCTTCGTGAGGGGTGTGCCGTGGCAGGGCGCGGGCCGGACTTCGTGCAGTCGCTCGAGCGTGGGCTGTCGGTGATCCGTGCGTTCGACCACGAGCACCCGGAGCTGACGCTGAGCGAGGTGGCCGCCCGGACGGACGTGACGAGGGCGGTCGCGCGGCGGTTCCTGCTGACGCTGGCCGCGTTGGGGTACGTGCGCTCGGACGGCCGGTTCTTCTCGCTGACGGCGAAGGTGCTGGAGCTGGGGTATGCGTACCTGTCGAGCCTGTCGCTGCCGGAGGTGGCTGAGCCGCACCTCGAGGACCTGGTCGGCGAGGTGAACGAGTCGTCGTCGGTCTCCGTGCTGGACGGTCACGACGTGGTGTACGTGGCCCGCGTCCCGGTGAGCCGCATCATGACCGTGTCGATTTCGGTGGGCACCAGATTTCCCGCGTACGCGACGTCGATGGGCCGGGTGCTGCTGGCGGGCCTGCCCGAACCGGAGCTCGCGTCGTACCTGTCGTCGGTACGCCTTTCACCGTTGACGTCGCGAACGGTGTCGTCGGTGTCGGCCCTGCGCGGCGAGCTGACCAGGGTGCGGTCGCAGGGCTGGTCGCTGGTGAACCAGGAGCTGGAGGAGGGCCTGCGCGCCGTGGCGGCCCCGATCCACGACCGCACGGGCAAGGTGGTGGCGGCGTTGAACGTCTCCGCCCACGCGAGCCGCACGTCCCTGGAGACGATGCGCCGCGACCTGCTGCCGCCGTTGCTGAAGGCCGCGGCCCGGGTGGAGGCCGACCTCCCCGCCGCCCGCACCCGCCGTCCCTGACCTCCGCGAGTCCAACGCTCCCGTCCCGCGAGTCCAACGTTCAGCTCCCGCGAGTCCAACGCTCCCGTCCGCGAGTCCAACGGTTCCGAGCCCGCACGGGCGTTGGACTCGGACGTCACGAGTGTTGGACTCGCGCGGGCTGGGCGTTGGACTCGCGGGGTCAGTCGGGGGTGGCTAGGCGGACTCGCCAGTCTGCCGTGTGGCCCAGGATGCCTGGGATGTCCTCGGTCAGGCGGGCGAAGTCGATGGCTTGGGAGATCAGGCTCGTCGGGTTGTCCTCGATGGCGGCCCAGGCCCGGGCGCGGTCCGCCTCGCTCGCGAAGCGGCCGTGGTCGAAGGTGCGGCGTGCCGCTGCCCGCAGGGCGTCCAGGTCGTGGACGACGATCGTGATCTCCGCGGACAGCTCGTAGCGGCGCGTGGGGTCTTCGGCCAGGTGTGCGATCTCCCGGAGGTCCGCGCTGCTCAACTCGTGACTCATGCCTCCAGAGTCGGCCTCGAAACCGGACCCGGCCAGCGTGAACGGCACAAATCCGGGAGGAATGGGGGACGCTCCCTAGGGGCGCGGCTGGATGTCGAGCTGGGCCAGGGTCGCCGTCAGGCGGGCGAGCACCGCGGAAGGCGACACGTAGAACGACGACGCGCGGATCCGGAAGAACCGCCATCCGCAACGCTCCAGGTCACGGTGCCGCGCCAGGTCCCGCTCGTACGCCGCCGCGCCGCGCCACTCGTCGCCCTCGCACAGCACCGCCAGGCGCGCGCGGGCGCCGACGACCACCAGGTCCAGCACCGCCGAGTCGACCGGGAACCGCGGCACCACCGAGTAGCCCAGCGCCACCAGGCGGTTCGCCACGTGCTGAGGGAACAGCGAGTCGAACGGCTCCACCAGCGTGTCCTCGGGACACGGCAGCCGCAGGTACGACTCGGCGGACGGCCCGACGCCATAACAGTGGTCCAGCAGCTGGAAGCGCATGTCCTCGGCGTTGTCCAGCGAACCGGGCGGGATGGAGTGGAACAACCACATCTGGTCCCGCGCCCGCGACGCCGCCACGTTGTACCGCTGCACGTACAGCTCCCGCGTGAGCGGCACCTGCGACGGGCCCGCCGCGACCATCGACAGGAACATCACGTCCCGCTCGGCACCCTGGAAGTCCGCCGAGTCGCCGCACTGGATCCGCCGCGCCGCCCACTCCTCCGGCGTGATCCGCTCGAGCAGCCGGCGCTCGATCGCCTTCGCCTGCGCGGTCCCGAGCAGGGAGATCACGCCGAACGTCAGTCCGTCGTAGCGCGGGTCCGCCACGCACTTCTCCAGCTGCTCGACGACGGCCTCGACCTCGACCGGGTTGACCTTGTTCGTCGTGCCGACCACGTGGCCGTCCGGCAGGTACACCGGCCGCACCGGGTCCAGCCGGTCCGCGCCGTACTGGCGCACCGGCACCAGGCGGATCCCGTCCGGCTCGTAGGCGACCCGGTTCGAGAACGCGATGATCTCCGGCACGCACCGCCGGTGCTCGGTCAGCGTCAGCAGCCCGCGGTAGCGCATCTTCGCCTCGTCGAACAGGCTCCGCTGCGGGTCCTGCCACGCCGACCGGTACGGGTCGTCGGCCAGGTACTGCCCCGCCAGGTCGCGCAGCTGCTGCTGGTCCACCCCGACCGCCGAGGGCGAAACCTGCTTGTCGTCGCCGATGACGACCATCCGCGGCGCCAGGTACTGCAGGAACGTCGCCTCCAGCCCGGCCTGTGACGCCTCGTCGACGATCACCACGTCGAACATGTCCGGGCGGATCCGCAGCTGCTCCGCGATCCGGTACACCGGCATGATCCACACCGGCACCGCGGGCCGGCAGCGGTCCATCGCCTGCCGCACCTCGACCCGCCGCTGCGGCGCGTACCGGCCGGTGCCCTTGCCCAGCCGCCGCACCAGGTACGCGTAGTGCTCCAGGTTCGCCCGCGCCTGCCCGGTCAGCCGGTCCGGCGACACCGCGTGCCCCCACGCCCGCGTCGCCGCAAGCGTCTCCACCTGGCCGCGGATCCGCTGCTCGGTCAGCCCGATCTCCGCCTGCAGCGCGTTCACGTCCGCCGCGCCCTGCTCGAGCACCCAGGCCCCGGCCGCCGCCCACGCCCACGCGTCCGGGAACGACGCCAGCCGGTCGTCCCATGTGGACTCCGCGGCGGTCGCCTCAACCGCGGCCCGCAGCCGCGGCGGTACCTGCATGGCCAAGGCGTCGCGCTGCTCCACCAGCCCGCGCACCTCGTGCAGCCGCTCCAACCGCTTGTGCGCCACCGCGTACGCGTCGGGATCGCGCCGCCGGGCCGCCTCGCGCAGCGCCCGCACGCACGGCGCGTGGTCCGCGTGCCCGGCCGCGACCGACAGCGTCGCCTCGATCCGGCGCAGCGGCACGGTCGCCGCCGCGTGCGCGTCCGCCGCCGCGGCCACGTCGACCAGCCGCGCGTACGCCCGCACCGCCGTCAGGTCCGTCCAATCGGGACGCGGCAGGCCCGCCTCGGTCAGCAGCCGCTGCTCGGTCTCCAGCGCCTCCGACAGCCGCAGCACCCGGTGCAGCTGGTCCAGCTCCGTGCTGTGCCACTGCAGCCGCTCGTGCACCGAACCGCCGGACACCGCCACGCCGGCCGGCCACGTCCGGTCGAGCGCGGCCAGCACCCTCACCAGCTCCGCCCACACCAGGAACGCGCCCACCTGCGCGGAGTTCGCCGGCGGCAGCCCGTCCACCCGCACCTGCGCGAACAGCGGCTGCGCCTGCTTGACCGGCCGCGGTGTGAGCGCGCCCGTGCGCGGCATGCCGTCCCCGCCGGTCTTCAACGCGCCGCCGGCCAGGTGCGCGTGCAGCTGCTGCGCCACCGGCACCAGCAGCGTCGCGTTACCGTCCACTTCGACCGTCGTGAGTGGACCGAGATCGGCCGCGAGCCGGGTGGCCTGGGCGACCAGCGTGCCGATCTGCTGCGCCCGCCCGTGCCACGCCCGGCCGCGCCCGGACCGGATGTCGCCGAGCGCGTCGTTCATCCACGTCTCGCGCCGCTTCGCCAGGTCGTCCGCCTCGTCGGCCAGCTCGCGCAGCCGGCGGCGCAGCTGCTCGCGGGCGCCCGCGTCGATCCGGCGCACCGCGTCGAACGCCAGATGCGCCTTCTCCGGGTCGTGCCGCTCGTCGTCCACGGCCGCCGCACGCTCGGCGGCGACCAGGTCGGCGAACCCGGGCGGCGGGGGCACCGTGGTGACGTCGACCAGGCGCCCGCCCGCCTCCAGCTCGTCGGCGGCCAGCGTCCGGTCCAGCAGCAGGTCGCGCCACTGCGCCAGCTCCGCGCCGGTGACCGGCGGCGGCTCGTCGGCGCGGACCTCCACGTGCCCGGCGAGCCAGCCGAACCGCCCGCGGCTCGCCTCGAGCTGCCGCGCGATCGCGGCGAGCGTGCCCCGGTAGCCGGCGTGCTCGTGCTCGCGCACCTCGTCCTCGCGCGCCGCCACGAGCTGGGCGTACAGGTCCGCGCGGCGGGAGCGCAGCCGCTCGACCTCGGCGAGGCAGCCCTCGACGATCTTCGCCGCCTGCGCCTCGTCGTGCTCGGTGGCCGCCGCCGCGATCCGCTCGACGGCCACCTTCAGGTCGGACATGTCCTCCCGCGACGTGCCGACGACCGCCACCGACAGCGGCTTGATCGCGGCCGGCAGCTTGTCCCGCACCTCGCGCAGCGCCCGGTCGGTGTGCGCGGTGACCAGCACCCGCTTGCCCTGCGCCAGCAGGTGCGACAGCAGCGCGGCCGCGGTGTGCGTCTTGCCCGTGCCGGGCGGGCCCTGCACCAGCGTCTGCGCCTGGGTGTCGACCTGCCGGATGATCCGCAGCTGCGTGTCGTTGACCGGCAGCGGAAGGAACTCGTCGTCGTCGACGCGCACGAGCGCACCCTCGACCTGGGTCGCGGCGCGCGGGGCGGGCCGGTGGTCCGCGTCGACCAGCGGGCGCAGCCCGTCGGGCACCTCGCCGGACACGGTGAGCTGGTCGACGATCGTCGAGAAGATCTCCACCAGCCCCTGCTGCGAGCGGCGGCGCAGGATCACCGCGGGCGCGAACGCCGCCACGGCGTGCGCGGCGGGGGAGGGGACCGCGTCCGCGTCGCGGTACTCGCCGCCCGCGTCGAGCGTGTGCACGGCACGGCGCACCAGCGCGCCGGTCTCCGCGCGGTCCAGCGGGTGGCCGGCCAGCTCGCGCGCCTGCTCGCGGATGTCGTTGACGTGCCGCGGGTTCGGGATCAGGCCGGGGTCGAGCATGTCCAGCTCGACGTCCGCCGCGTCCACCGACTCGACCCGCCGCACTGCGAGCTGCCCGGTGTCGTCGTCGAGGGTGATCGTCACCGGCGCGGTGACCAGGTGCCTGCGGACCTCGGAGTGGCCGGGCGGGCGCCACGCGAGGCAGCCGACGCCCACGACCAGCTCCAGCTCCTCCGGGTTGCCGGTGGCCGCGACGTAGGTGGCGAACAGCCGGCCGTACCAGGCGCGGACGGGCCGGTCGCGGCGCTCCTGTTCGGCCCACTCCTGCCAGCCCGGCAGCCACTCGTCGTAGCGGGCCCGCAGCTCCAGGTCCTCCGGCGGCGGCCCGAGCTGGTCCGGGTCGTCGTAGCGGTCCACGCCGAACTCGGGCACCGGCGGCTCGGCGCGGGCCACCCGGTCGACGGTCAGGATCGGCTCGTCCGGCCCCGGCTCACCGCGGTGCGCCGCGGTCACCGCCGGGTGGTCGGGCAGCTCGTCGAGCCAGAGCACCTCGCGGTAGCCGTCGACCGTGCGGGGCGGGAGGTTGCGCAGCTGCTGGGTACGGCCCAGGAACTCGAACAGCCGCACGGCGCGCCCGGCCAGCGGGTCGGCCGCCTCGTTCTTGTCGGTCACCCCGTCCATCACCTGCCTCGCAGAGAGGCCTCCCAAGATACCGTGCCGCCTCCCCGGAATTTTCCCTTGCGGTCACCTTGGGTTGGTGCCGTGCGGTTCGGTGCCAAATTTGGTCTAGACCCTTGACGCGGCGTGTCGGACAGACCACGGTGAACCGTGAGAGCGCTCTCATCCCTCTCAACCCTGCTGAGAAACGAGAGCACCATGAAGCGAGCAAGACTGCTTGTGTCGGTGGGCGCATGTGCGCTCGTGGCACTGGGCACCGTGGCGACGCAGCCCGCGGCGGCCGAGAACACCGCGGCACCCGCCGCGTCCGGCGGCGTCGTCGCGGCCATGCAGCGCGACCTCGGGCTGACCGGGGCGCAGGCCGTGACGCGGCTGCACCAGGAGTCGCGGGCGATCGCCGTCGAGCCGAAGGCGAAGGCGGCGGCCGGAAAGGCCTACGGCGGCTCGTGGTTCGACGTCGCGCGCGGCACCCTCGTGGTCGGTCTGACCACAATGGACGGTGCGGCCGCGGTGCGGGCCACCGGCGCCGAGGTCGCCGCGGTCCCGCACAGCCAGGCGTCGCTGGACGCGGCGAAGGCCCGGATCGACAGACTGCGCGCGCCACGCGACGTGGCCGGGTGGCGGACCGACCCGCGGTCGGGCAGCGTCGTCGTGACGGTCCGCCGGGGCGCGGACGTGTCCGGCTTCCTCGCCGCCGCACGGAAAGCCGGGCCGGTCACCGTCGAGGAGACCGGCGGGCTGCCGAGCACGCTGTCGGCCGGCACGGTCGGTGGCGATCCGTACTACATCAACGGCAACGTCCGCTGCTCCATCGGCTTCTCGGTCCAGGGCGGCTTCGTGAGCGCGGGCCACTGCGGCACGCCCGGCTCGTCGGTCGCGGGCTGGGACGGCTCGGCGATGGGGTCGTTCGTGGGCAGCTCCTTCCCGGACAACGACTACTCGTTCATCGGCATCGGCAACGGCTGGTGGACGGCGCCGGTCGTGCTGGGCTGGGGCACCGTGCCCGACCAGCTGGTGCGCGGCTCGGGCGAGGCGCCGGTGGGCGCGTCGATCTGCCGGTCGGGCTCCACGTCGCACTGGCACTGCGGGACCGTGCTGGCGAAGAACGAGACGGTCAACTACGCACAGGGCGCCGTGCACCAGATGACGAAGACGAACGTGTGCGCCGAGCCGGGTGACTCCGGCGGCTCGTTCATCTCCGGCGACCAGGCCCAGGGCGTGACGTCCGGCGGCTGGGGCAACTGCTCCTCCGGCGGCGAGACCTGGTTCCAGCCGGTGAACGAGATCCTCGGCGTCTACGGGCTCTCGCTCGTCACCGCCTGAGCGGTCAGGATGGTCGGACACCGCGGCGGCCCGCCGCGGTGTCCGACCCTGACACGCCCTCGGCCTGCTGCGGCCCGTGCACGTCGACCCGGCTACGGGTACCGCTACTACCACGCCGACCAGTTCGCCCGGCTCAACCGGATCATCGCGTTGAAGGAGCCGTGTACGCCGACGTCGAGGACGGCGTCCTGGTCCGCGCGTCACCTGCCGGCCGCGTGGATCGAGAACGGCTACCGCTCGCTGGGCTATCCGCGTGAGGTCAACCTC
Organism: Actinophytocola sp.; assembly: GCA_035995025.1. Lineage (GTDB taxonomy): Bacteria > Actinomycetota > Actinomycetes > Mycobacteriales > Pseudonocardiaceae > Actinophytocola. The sequence goes on along the minus strand of DASYKY010000135.1, from coordinate 86,180 downwards.
GAATGCCCGCCCGGCGATCACCGCAAGTGGTGACCGAGCTGCAGGTCCCGTTCCCCCGGGCGGTGCTACTCCCGGCCCTGGCGGGGAGCGCGTACTCTGAGTTGTCTCACGGTGACGCCGGACAACTGAGTGCAGGAGGCGGAGATGGCCGCGGACGACCCACGCGGTACGGCGGACGAATCCGCCGCCTCGGGGCCGGAGGGCAGCGGTGCGCCGACGGCACGACGGATCGTTCTCGGTGCGCAGCTGCGCCGCCTGCGTGAGTCCGCGGACATCTCCCGCGCCGACGCCGGCTACGCGATCCGCGGCTCGGACTCGAAGATCAGCCGGATGGAGCTGGGACGGGTCGGCTTCAAGGAGCGCGACGTCGCCGACCTGCTCACCATGTACGGCGTCAAGGACGAGAGCGAGCGCGCCTTCCTGCTGGACATGGTGCGCAAGTCCAACGAGCGCGGCTGGTGGCACCGCTTCACCGACCTGATGCCGGACTGGTTCTCCAACTTCGTCGGCCTGGAGGAGTCCGCCTCCCTCATCCAGAACTACGAGCTGCTGTTCATGCCCGGCCTGCTGCAGACCGAGGAGTACATCCGGGCGGTCGTGAGCCACGGCCAGCCGGCGCACCTCGACGAGCAGACCGAGCGCCGCGTGCAGCTGCGCCTGCAGCGGCAGCGGCTGTTGTTCCGGCAGGGCGCGCCGCGGCTGTGGGCGGTCGTCGACGAGTCGGTGCTGCACCGGCCCATCGGCGGCCCGGCCGCGCTGCGCCGGCAGCTGGACTACCTGCTCGACGTCACCAAGCAGCCGAACATCACGCTGCAGGTCGTGCCGTACCCGATGAGCGGCTACTCCGCGGAGGGCCCCTTCAGCATGCTGCGGTTCGCCGAGCCGACGCTGCCGGACGTGGTCTACATCGAGCACCTCAGCGGTGCGCTGTACCTCGACCGGCCGTTCGAGATCGAGGTCTACGGCCGTGTCATCGACCGGCTCGCGGTCGACGCGGAGACCCCGGAACACAGCCGCCAGCTGGTGACGAAGATCCGGCAAGAGCTCTGACTCCGGCACTGACTACACCCGATCGGGTGGTAACGGTCGGTGTCCAGACGGCCGTGTAGCACGCGACCTGCGTGAACACCAGACGTGACCGATCTCGCTGCATGGGTATGCGCCGAAGCCATATGCACGTGCATTTACCGCTGCATGCGCACGTGTTATCGTCTTTGTATGCAGCTGCACGTGCAGGTGCACCCACAGTCGGTAGTCGGGAAGGGTGGGGACGATGACGCGCGAGACTCACAACGGCATGTCGGCCGATCAGCTCGTAGGTTCCGTGTGGCGCAAGAGCAGCCACAGCGGCGCCCAGGGCAACTGCGTCGAGCTCACCTGGCCCGAAGGTGACCGTGCGGCGGTGCGGAACTCCCGTGACCCGCACGGTCCGGTGCTGATGTACGCCCGCGCCGACGTGGCGGCCTTCGTGGCCGGTGTGCGGCAACGGGAGGTTTGATGGCTGCCAGTGCCGGGTCCACGATGCACGCCGTGACCAGCACCGATGCCCAGCTGCGCGCGCTGGTGGCGCGCGGTTTCCGGTTCATCGACCCTCGAGACGAGAACGGCGACGTGGTTGCCGTGGTCGGCGTGCGCGCCCACCACAACGTCGTCGATGTGGTGCAGCTGAACGGCGAGGACGACGTGATCGCCGCGCGGATGCCCACGGATCAGGATGTGCTCGCCCCGCGCCACGTGTTCTGGCGGGAGGTCGGCCCGGCGCACGAGGTGCTCGGCGCAATGCTCGCGCTACCGGACGACCGCCACATGCCCGGCACGCTGCTGGTTCCCACCAGGGTGAGCGCCTAGGGCGTACCTGGCGGAATCCCTGGCCGCCAGGTACGCCCTCGTTTTGTTCACCGCGTCGCGCGAGGCCGCGGAGTCGCGGACCGCGTCAACTGCAGGCCTGCAACGATCCGGACCGAACCGGGCGGTGGTTCAGCCCTTCCGGTTACCTGGTCAGCCTTGACACCGTCGGCAGGCCCGCCGCGTGCCAGGCGGCGAAGCCGCCCGCCAAATCGGCAACCCTCGTCAGGCCCAGCTGCGCCATCACCTGGTGCGCGGCGAGGCTCGACGTGTATCCCTCGTTGCACATCAAGACGATCTCCTGGTCCTTCTCGCCCGCGCGCAGCTCCTTCAGCCGGTGCTCGCTGGTGACGTCCAGCCGCCATTCGAGCACGTGCCGCGAGACCGCGATCGCGCCCGGGACCTCGCCGTTGCGCCACCGGTACTCGGTCGGCCGCAGGTCGACGAGCAGTGCGCCGCGGCGCATCGCCTCCGCCGTCTCGGCCGGCGAGTATCTGGTGATCCGGCCGCGGGCGTGCTCGAGCAGCGTCGTGACCACGTCGGTCATGACGCGGCCCCCCGCAGCAACGTCGCCTCCGTCTCGAGCGTGGCGACGTCCGGCTCCGGCGTGTCGCACGGGATCTCCCGCAGGTGGTGCATCCCGGTCGGCAGCCAGCAGTAGAAGTTCATCGCGCGCAACGGCGGCGAATAGGCGTGCACGGACACCGTCGGCTCGGTGCTCACGTTGACCAGGTTGTGCAGGTAGTCCACGCCGAAGCCGACCGTGTCGCCCGCGTTGTGCCGGCGGGTGCGCAGCCGTCTTCCTCGGGTGGCGCCGAAATCCTCGACCAGCGAACCGCGCGTCACGGTGAACGCGCCCACGCTGCCGCCGTGGTCGTGCAGCAGCGTGTCCTGGCCCATGTCCCAACAGATGAGCCACACCTCGACCTTGGGGTCGTGGTGCAGTCGGGCGTAGTACCGCTCGGTCAGGTCGAATCGGACCAGGTTCGACCAGCGGTCCGGTGTGTCGGCCATTTCCGCGACAATGGTGCGCAGTTCTTCCTGTGTACAGGAATCAGGCACGGCGGAACGAACATTCAAATCCACGAGACAAGCCCTTTCGCTTGACACCCGCGGTGTCCCCGCGCGCCGGCCGCTGTGCACGACCTTCGCTCGAGGCCACGACGAGGTGTATCTCGCTCGAGCTGTCCCGCCGCACGACCTGCCCGCGTTCAGCAGGCGCACTGCGACACGGCCCGATCAGCCACTATGGTTTCCCGGTGGTGTGAGCGATGCGCTCATGGGCACACTACTCGGGCGAGTGAGTCGGGGGACAACGTGCGCCCGGCCCGGTGAAGGGAAACAGCGCCATGCGGATCACCAAGGCGCAACGCAATGCCGTGGCCGAGCGGATCACCAGCCTCGAGCGCGCGTTCTACGGCCGCGGCCCACGCAACGTCCAGGTGTCGGTCAGCGACGACGACCCGGTGAGCCTCGTGGTCCTCTCGATCGACAGCCTGACCGTGGCCGACGCGGTGCTCAACGAGCGCGGTCACCGCGAGGCCGTGCTCCGCCACCACGAGGCCCTGCACGCGGCGACCCGCGTGGACTTCCTCGACGCGGTCGAGAGCATCGTCGGCCGCAAGGCCAGCGCCTACCTCGCGCAGGTCCACCCCGACACCGGGCACGCGATCCGGGTCTTCGTGTTCTCCGACGAGCTGCACGACGCGAGCTGACGCCCGCGGATTTGTCGGGGTCATTGCCTAGTATCGGTCGCGTCGCGTAAACCACCCAGAGACGGCGAACCGGACATGACGACGGCGGAGCTCATCGGGCGGGACCACCCGGCCGGGGTCCTGCGTGCCGAGATCGACCGAGCGGCCGAGAGCCACGGCGGGCTGGTGCTGGTCACCGGCGAGGCCGGGATCGGCAAGACCACGCTGGTCACCGACGGCATGGACACCGCGCGGCGGGCCGGCGCGCTGGTGCTGTCGGGCTCGTGCTGGGACTCGGGCGCGGCGCCCGGCTACTGGCCGTGGGTGCAGGTCATCAGGGCCCTGCGGCGCCACGGCGAGGACACCTCGGGCCTCGAGGTGCTGCTGGGGGAGCGCGGCCCGGCCGCGCCCACGGCCGGGTTCGAGATCTACGACGCGGTCACCAGCGCGCTCGTCGCGGCGGCGCAACGGCAGCCGGTCGTGGTGGTGCTCGACGACCTGCACTGGGCGGACGCGGAGTCCGTGCGGCTGCTGGAGTTCGTCGCGCAGCACACGTGGTTCGAGCGGCTGCTGCTGGTCGGCACGTACCGCGACGCGGAGGTCGAGGCCGCCGACCACCCGCTGGCGCCGCTGATGCTGCCGCTGCTGGCGCGGGCCACCACGATCACGCTGACCGGCCTGGACCCGGCGGAGGTCGGCGCGCTGATCGCCCGCACGACTGGCGACCCGCCGGACGACGACGTGGTCGCCGAGGTGCACCGGCGTACCGGCGGCAACCCGTTCTTCATCGAGCAGACCGCCCGGCTGTGGCACGGCGGCAACGCGCTGACAGCCGTCGCGCCGGGCGTGCGGGACGCGGTGCGCCGCCGGCTCGCACTGCTGCCGGACAAGGTGACGGCACTGCTGACCGACGCGTCCGTGCTGGGCCGGGAGTTCCACCGCCAGGTGCTCGCGGCGGTCGCCGGGGTGCCCGCGGCGGTGGTCGACCGGCTGCTGTCCGAGGCGGTCGCCGCGCGGCTGGTGTCCGCGCTCGGCGACGGCCGGTTCGCGTTCGCCCACGACCTGGTGCGCGAGACGCTGTACGAGTCGCTCGGCTCGCTCGACGAGGACGGGGCACGGCGCCGGCACGCGTCGGTCGTCCGCGCGCTGGACCGGTCCCCGGCGCTGGCCGAGCGGATCTTCCCCGCCGACCGCGCGCGGCACGGGTACCTCGCGGGCGACCAGGTGGCGCCGGGCGTGGTCGTCGACCTGCTGATGGCGGCGGCCGACGACGCCCGGCGGCGGATGGCGTACGAGGAGATGGTCGGCCACCTGCGGCGTGGGCTGGAGCGGGTGGCGGCCGACGACCCGCGCCGCTCGCGGATGAGCCTGGACCTCGGCGTGCAGTACTTCCACCGGGACCGGACCGACGAGGCGTACGCGGCGTTGCGCACCGCGGCGGACGTCGCCCTGGCGCTCGAGGCGCCGGGTTCGCTGGTGCGGGTGGCGCTCACCCTGTGGGGCTACTCCGGCGTCCGCGCCACGCTGCGCGAGGAGCTGATCCGCGCGGCGCACGCGCGGCTGATCGGCGGGGACGCGGCCGGGGAGCTGGATCGCGTGGCGCAGGAGGTGATCTCGCACGTCATCGCGCACGCCCGCAGCGACAACGACGACGACGCGCTGGGTTTCAGCCTGTGGACCCGGCACGACACGATGTGGGAGCCGGGCAACGCGGCCGAGCGGCTCGCGCTGACCGACGAGCTGAGGACGGTCGCGCAGCGCACCGGTGACGTCGAGATGGAGATGTTCGCGACGTCCCTGGGCTGGGTCGCGGCGATCGAGCTGGGCGACCCGCGGTTCGCCGGCCGGTTCGCGGCGTTCTTCGAGCTGGCCGAGCGGAATGCGCTGCCGTCGCTGCTCTCGGGGGCGTTCATCGACAAGAGCATCATCGCCGCGCTGCGCGGCCGGTTCGCCGAGGCCGGGGTGGCGCTGGACCGCGCTTTCACGTTCGTGCCGGGCGAGGACGACCTGTACCTCTCCTACATGGGGCACCAGCTGCGCTGGTCGCTGCTGCTGGTGCAGGGCCGTTTCGACGAGCTGGCCGAGCTGGCGGACCGGTCGGCCGAGGCGAAGTACCCGCACCCGGCGCTGCTGGCGGGCATCACCGCGGCCACACGCGGCGACGGCGAGGAGGCGGCGCGGTGCCTGGCCGAGGTCGGTTCGGTGCCGGGGCCGTTCCGGGCGATGCTGTTGCGGCTGCAGGCACAGGTCGCGTTCCTGACCCGGTCGCCGTCGGCGCGCGCGGCGGCGCGGGCGGGCCTGACGCCGCTGGCCGGCGGCTGGCTGGTGGGACTGTACGGCTGCGACATCGGCGGCCCGGTGGCGTACTGGCTGGCACTGGTCGATGCGGCCGAGTCTCGTGTGGACAGTGCGGTGGCGGGGTTCCGCGCGGCGTTGCGCGCGGCGGAGGCGCTCGGCGCGCGGCCATGGGTGGTGGAGGCGAAGCTGGGCCTGGCGCTCGTGACCCCAGCCGACGAGGCGGCGGCGCTGCGCACGTCGGCGGGGGAGGAGGCGGCGGACCTGGGCATCCGGCACCGCGCGACGGCGAGGGCGCAGTCGCCGCCCCGCGAGTTCCGCTTCACCGGCGCGACCTGGTCGCTGACGATGGCCGGCCGCACGGTGCATGTTCCGGACGCAAAGGGCTTGCGCGACCTGCACGTGCTGCTGTCCGCACCCGGCACGGAGATCCCGGCCACCCGCCTGCTGAACCCGTCCGGCGGCGCCGAGGTGGAGGTGGCGACCTCGATGTCGGGCGACGAGGTTCTGGACGCGACCGCCCGCGCGGCCTACCGACGGCGCCTGTCCACCCTGGACGAACAGATCGACACGGCGACGACACGCGGCGACGACACGAGAGCGGCCCGGCTGGGCGCGGAACGCGCAGCACTGCTGGACGAGCTCCGGGCGGCCGCGGGCCTGGGCAACCGCACGAGACGCCTGGGTGACGAGGCGGAACGCGCGAGAAAGACGGTGACGGCACGAATCCGCGACACTCTGAGAAAACTGGACGTCCGCCATCCAGAGCTGGCGGCTCACCTTCGGGAGTCGGTGTCCACGGGAGCGACGTGTTGCTACCGCCCGGATTCCTCGACCCGCTGGGCGCTCTAGGTTCTGTCCACAGGACTCAGCCGACGGTCCCCGTTTGCCGGTGGCGACCGGAGCAGGCTACGTGGGTGTCAGCGCCGCGCGAGGTTCTTGATCATAACGTCGGCGTCTGGTCCGGAGTCGACCGTCACGAAGTCCTCCCTGACGTAAAGCCGTTTGGCGACGTTGGCGCGTTCGACACTGAGAGAGATGTGGGATGTGCCACGATCGCGCGCTTGTTCGGCCACTTCCCGCAGGAGCGTTCGCCCGACGCCGCTGCCTCGATACCGCCGCACTACTCCGATGGAGAGTTCGGGGACGTTCGGTGCTACGAACCCGTAGCCCGGGTCGTCGGCGGTGAAGAAGCGCAGCCAACACGCCCCGGCAGGTTGGCCATCAGGTGCGCAGGCGACAGCGCCATGCTCTCCGGGCCGTGGCCAGGCCGTGACGTAATGCGCCAGGGCAGGGTTGGCAAGGATCCGTTCGCGTGAGAGATCGCGGCCAGGCTCCCAGTTCACCGCCTCGATCAGCATGGCGATGAGCAACTCGATGTCATCGCCCGTCGCCGGCCGTACCGCGAAGTCAGCATTGATCACGCTACAGACGGTAGGGCGTGTCTCCATGGACGCCGGATCCACAAAGGAAGCGGCGAGGCCCCGAAGGACCCCGCCGCATCCACCCCCGGACCTACTTCCGGTTGTACAGCCGCATGGTCAGTGACCCGAACACGACGATCAGCACCGCGCTCGCCACCAGGACCCACACGATCTCCCCGGCCGGCGGCGTGCCCCGCATCAGGCCCCGCACCGCCGCCACCAGGTGGGTCACCGGGTTCACCTCGACGAACGTGCGCAGCCAGCCCGGCATCGTGGCCGGCTCGACGAAGACGTTGGACAGAAAGGTCAGCGGGAACAGCACCATCATGCTGACCCCCATCACCGACTTCTCCGACCGCAGGAACAGGCCGAACATCGTCCACACCCACGAGAAGGCGAAGGAGAACGCCACCAGCAGCGCCATCCCCAGCAGCACCCCGGTCACGCCCCCGCCCGGGCGGAACCCCAGGATCAGGCCCACCACGAGAATGACCGTGGCCGCCGTGACGTAACGGAAGACGTCGCCGAACAGGGCGCCCACCAGGGCCGACGGGCGCCACACGGGCAGCGTCCGGAAGCGGTCGAAGACGCCCTTCTCGATGTCGATGTTGATTCCCATGCCGGTGTACATGGTGATCATCACGACGCTCGTCACCATGATGCCCGGCAGCAGGAACTGCAGGTACTCGGTCACCGAGCCGGCCAGCGCGCCGCCGAACAGGTACGTGAACATCAGCGTCATCATGATCGGGAACGCCGTCACGTCGAACAGTTGCTCGGGCACGTGCTTCATCTTCAGCATCGCCCGCCAGCCGAACGTCGTCGACGCCGACCACGCGCTCGGTCTCGGTGGCGCCTCTCCGGCGGCGAGTACCGCGTTCAGGCTCTCCGCCGCGGGTGTGTACGTCGCGGGCGCGTCGGTCGTCGCGGTCATGATGGTGGTTCCGCCTCTCCGAAACTCGTACTGTTGGTCGCCTTGGGCTGGTGCTCTGCGGTTTTGTGCGTACCGGTGGCTGGGTCGCGTCCCGTTCCCCTTGGGTGCGGCTGGGAGCGGCGCGCGGTTGGCACAAGGGACGTCATGCCGCAGCCTCCTCCGTGGTTGCGGGGTGGTCGGTCAGGGCCAGGAACACCTCGTCGAGGGTCGGCTGGCCGAGGGAGAAGTTGTCGACGGTGATGCCGGCGTCGGCGAGGCGGGCCAGCGCGCTCGACGCCAGCGAAGCCGCCGCGGCGTCACTGTCCTCTCCGGACAGTGACGCGGTGAGCGCCACCGGGTCCGCGTCGAGCTGGACGGCGGTGCCGAGCACGGCGGCGAGCACCTGGTGCGCCGCCGGGCGCTGGGCGGCGTCGCGCAGGCGCACGTGGATCGAGCCCGCGCCGACCGACGCCTTCAGCTCGCCGGTCGTGCCCTCGGCGATCACCTTGCCGTGGTCGATCACCGCGATGCGGGACGCGAGCTGGTCGGCCTCGTCGAGGTACTGCGTGGTCAGCAGCACCGTGGTGCCCTGCGCGACGATGATCCGCACGATGTCCCACACCTGGTTGCGGCTGCGCGGGTCGAGCCCCGTCGTCGGCTCGTCCAGGAACAGCACGTCCGGCGTCTTGAGGATGCTCGCGGCGATGTCGATGCGCCGCCGCATGCCGCCGGAGTAGTTCTTCACCTGCTTGTCCGCGGCGTCGGTCAGCCCGAACGCCTCCAGCAGATCCGCCGACCGCGACCGCGCGGCCGGCTTGCGGTGCCCGAGCAGCCTGCCGATCAGCACGAGGTTCTCCGTGCCGGTGAGGTCCTCGTCGACCGACGCGTACTGGCCGGTGAGGCTCACCCGCGCCCGCACCGCGCCGGCCTCACGGACCACGTCGTGACCGAACACGCGGGCCTCGCCGCCGTCCGGGCGCAGCAGCGTCGCGAGCACCTTGACCGCAGTCGTCTTGCCCGCGCCGTTGGGCCCCAGGAACCCGTACACGGAGCCGGCCGGGATCGCGAGGTCGACGCCGTCCACCGCGCGGGTCCTGCCGAACGTCTTGACCAGGCCGGACGTCTCGATGGCCAGATCACTCATGGAACTCCCCTTCTCTCAGGCTATGTACGGGTGGGCCGCGCGTGCGTCGCGCAGCGCGCGGGCCCACCACACGAGCTGGTCGAGCATGGTGGTGACGGCCAGGTCGTCCCGCTCCCCGCGGTCCGCGAGCAGGTCGATGGCGACCTCGTCGCGGACGGCCATCGCGTGCAGCTCGGCGAACACGACCCGCAGGGCCTCGACCGCGTAGTGCCCGCGGCTGCGGCACCCGTAGGACACGAAGCCGACCGGCTTGGCGTGCCACTCGTCGTAGGCGTAGTCGATGGCCTGCTTGAGCGACGCCGGGAAGCTGCGGTTGTACTCGGGCGTGACGACCACGTACCCGTCGGCGCGGTCGATCGCCGTCGTGAACGCGGTCATCTGCGGGGTCGCCTCCTGCGGATAGTGCGGCGGGAAGTCGAACCCGGCCAGGTCGAGCACATCGAGGTCCACGCCGTCCCGCCCCAGCGCGCGGTCGAGGAACCACCCGGCGACCGTGTCCGCGGCCCGTCCCTCCCGGGTGCTCCCGACGATCACCGCGATCCGCAGCGGAACGTCCATCGGTCCTCCTCGTGCCTTCATCCCCAAGGCGCGAGACGGGCCGCTAGACCGGATCTGGCGACGCGCGCGTCACCGGCAAGCGCGGCCCCGCAGCCTGGCAGCGGCGCGGGGTGGTCGCGGACCGTTACCGCCACGGCCGCGGGACCACGACTGCTCGTCGACGCAAGTGAGACGAAGGAGACGAAGGACCCGTAGCGTGTCCGCCGGTGCACCACGGATAATCGGGTTGCATCGACGAGGCCTGCGCGGAGCGGGCGAAAGGTAGCCGATGAACGTTCCACTGTGGTTATGGCTGGTCACGGGCCTCGGCCTGACCGCCATCATCTGTTTCGACTTCTACCTGATCTCGCGCAACCCGCACAAGCCCTCGCTCAAGGAGTGCGTGGCCTGGATCGCCGGCTACGTGGGCCTTTTCGTCCTCTTCGGACTGGCCATCCTGCTGTTCGAGGGCCAGCAGTACGCCGGTGAGGTCTTCGCCGGGTGGATCACCGAGTACTCGCTGTCGGTGGACAACCTGTTCGTCACCATGCTCATCATGGTGAGCTTCGCGGTGCGCGCCGAGTACCAGCAGAAGGTGCTCTCGATCGGCATCGTGATCGCGCTGGTCCTCCGGGTGATCGTCGTCTCGATCGGCTCCGCGGCGATCGCCCAGTTCGACTGGCTGTTCTACGTCTTCGGCGCCTTCCTCCTCTACACCGCCGTCCAGCTCGTCGTCAGCGGCGACAAGGACGACGAGGAGTTCAAGGAGAACGCGATGCTCCGCGTCGCGAAGAAGATCCTCCCGGCCACGGACTCCTACGACGGCGCGAAGATCACGACCAAGGTGGACGGCAAACGCCTCGTCACGCCGATGCTGATCGTGATGGTCGCGATCGGCACCACGAACCTGCTGTTCGCGGTCGACTCGATCCCCGCGATCTTCGGGCTCACCAAGGAGCCCTACCTGGTGCTGACCGCCAACGCGTTCGCGTTGATGGGGCTGCGCCAGCTGTACTTCATCATCGGCGGGCTGCTGGACAGCCTGGTGTACCTGTCGACCGGGCTCGCCGTGGTGCTCGGGTTCATCGGCGTCAAGCTGGTCGTCGAGACGCTGCACAACCAGGGCGTGTCGTGGGCGCCGGCGATCCCGATCCCGGTGTCGCTTGGCGTGATCATCGGCACGCTCGCGATCACCGCGGTGGCCAGCCTGCTCAAGGTGCGGCGGGACCGGAACTCCGAGCTGGACAAGGTCGCCGAGGAGAGCCCGGCCGCGGAGATGGACCAGGCGTAGCGAGCGCCGTCCTTCTCGCCTGCGTGGCGGGCGATGTCCGTTTCGTCCTTCGAGAGCGAAGCAATTTGGTCTAGACCCTTGACCACCGAGCGTGGTCTAGACCACACTGAGCGCCGGTATCGCATCGTCGATGCCGGCGCTCAGCTCGATGTGGCGTAAGTCGGGGTCCACTCATCGTTGAGGGAGTACGCACGTGCGCAGACGTTCGATCTTCGCTGTCCTGTCGGTGGCCGCAGCGGCAACCACCGCGATCATGCTGCCCGGGGGATCCTCGGTCGCCGAGGAGCGGGCGGTGACGCCCGCGGCCGTGTCGCCCGCGGCGCCCTACCTGTTCATGGGCTGGGGGGACCCGCCCGCGCCGGCGTCGGTGATGTCGGCGACCGGCGTCCGGTCGTTCACCATGGCGTTCGTGCTCTCCGGCGGCGGCTGCTCGCCGGCGTGGGACTCGAGCCGCCCGCTCAAGGGTGGCGTGGACGAGCAGGCGATCAACGCGATCCGGGCCGCCGGCGGTGACGTCGTCCCGTCGTTCGGTGGCTGGAGCGGCAACAAGCTCGGCCCGAACTGCTCGACGCCCGAGGCGCTGGCGGGCGCGTACCAGCAGGTCATCGACGCCTACGGGCTGTCCGCGATCGACATCGACATCGAGAACACCGACGAGTTCGAGAACGAGACCGTGCAGGACCGCATCCTGAACGCGCTCAAGATCGTCAAGCAGAACAACCCGGGCCTGAAGACCATCGTCACGTTCGGCACGAGCACGACCGGGCCGAACTACTACGGCGGCCGCCTGGTCGACCAGGCCGCGGCGCTGGGCGCGAACATCGACGTGTTCACGATCATGCCGTTCGACTTCGGCAGCTCGAACATCGTCGCCGACACGCAGAACGCGGCCACCGGCCTGAAGAACCGGCTGAAGACGGCGTTCGGCTGGTCGGACGGCGAGGCGTTCGGCCACGTCGGCATCTCCGGCATGAACGGGCTGTCCGACCAGCAGGAGATGACCTCGCTGGACGCCTGGTCGCAGATCACGTCGTGGGCACGGTCCAACGGTCTTGGCAGGCTGGCGTTCTGGGCGGTGAACCGCGACCGCGGCTGCCCGGGCGGCGGCGTGGTGTCCAACTGCAGCGGCATCGACCAGCCGGACTGGGAGTTCACGAGGATCACGGCCGGCTTCTGAGGCCGGTTCGTCAAGCGGTTCGCGAGCACGGCTCAAGCGGTACTCGAGCCGTGCTCGACCGCGTGTGCCGAGTCTGGGGTCACGACCTGCGCCCCGGAGGAGTCTCGCGATGACGGTGACCTTCAATGCCCGTAACGAGTTGACGACCGTCGGCGTGGTCGGGCTGGGTGGCACCGGCCTGCCGCTCGCCCTGGCGCTCGCCGACGCGGGGACACTGACCACCGGCCTCGACGTCGACCGGGCGAAGATCGCCGCCCTGCGCCTCGGCGAGTCGTACCTGCCGCACGTGTCCACCGACGCGCTCGAGGCCGCCGCCGAGTGGTTCGAGCCGACCTGGGACCCGAGCCGGCTCGCGGGGCTGGACACCTACGTGATCTGCGTGCCGGTGCCGCTCGGCGTGGACGGCGCGGCCGACCTGCGCCACGTGCTCGGCGCGGCCGACGTGCTCGGCCCGCTGCTGCGGCCGGGGTCGGCCGTCGAGGTGCGGTCGACGGTGCCGCCGGGCGCGATCACGCTGCTCGCCGCCCGCCTCGCCGAGGGCAGCGGGCTGCGCCCGGGCGTGGACTTTCGCATCAGCGGGGCGTAGCCCGTGGACCCGGCAGCCGACGTCGCGCGGGTCGCCGCCCTCAAGCGCGAGCTGTGGTCGCTGCCGTGGGCACCGCCCGCGCCGCGCGTCGAGCGGCTGCGCCCGCTGCGGACCGGCCGGTTCGTCGCCGCGGTCAGCGGCGGCGAGGTCGGCGTGATCGCCTCGGTCATGCCGTCCTCGTGGCGCGCGGTCACCGCGTACGAGGCGGGCGGCGCGGCGGCGGTGGCGGTGCTGGGCGACGAGCTGCTGCTCGGCGGCGGCCCGGAGCTGGTGCGCCGGGTGGCCGGGCTCGTCGACGTGCCGGTGCTGTGCTGGGACGTGATCGTCGACCCGCGGCAGGTCGACATGGCGTACGCGTGCGGCGCGGACGCCGTGCGGGTGGTCGTGGGCGCGCTGGACGACGCCGAGCTGGCGGACATCCTCGCGGTCGCGGACAGCCTCGGCCTGGACGCCCTGGTGTCGGCCCGCGACGCGGCGGAGGCCGACCGCGCGCTGGACTCCGGCGCGCAGGTGGTCGGCCTGCCGTCCGGCCCGGCAGCCGTGTTCCCGGCGGTCGCCGAGGGCGGGCTACGGGCGCGCGCGGACGTCGAGCGGGTGGCCGAACTGGGGTTCACCGGCTGCGTGGTGGCCGCGTCCCTGCCGGCGGCGCCCGACCCGGCGGCGGTGGTGCGCGGGCTGACGGGCGTGCCGCGGCGTGGTCGGGTGGCCGTCGACGACGGCGGACGTGGGGGTTGGTGACGTCAGGTCCGCAGCCAGACCGCGGTGTCCGGCGGCAGCAACGTGTCCCGCAACGGCCCGCTCGCCAGCAGGACCTCGCGGTGCTCCGGCAATGCGACCGGCGAGCCGGAAAGGTTCACCACGCACGCGAACCCCGGGCCGCGGGAGAACGCGAGCACGTCCGCCTGCTGGTCCGGCAGCCACGCCAGCGGGCCGTCGCCGAGTGCGGAGTCGGCGCGGCGCAGCCTTAGCGCGTGCCGGTACAGCGCGAGCATCGAGTCCGGGTCGGTATCCAGGCGCTCCACAGTGGACGCCGACCACGCCGCGGGCTGTGGCAGCCACGGCGCCGTGCCGGTGGGGTTGAAACCGAACGGTGGCGCGTCGCCCGACCACGGCAGTGGCACGCGGCAGCCGTCCCGGCCGATGTCCGCGCCAGCGGTCCGCGCGAACACCGGGTCCTCCCGCACCTCGTCCGGCAGATCCTCCACTTCGGACAGACCGAGCTCCTCGCCCTGGTAGATGTAGACCGCACCGGGCAGTGCGAGGGACAGCAGCGCCGCCGCGCGCGCCCGCCGCAGGCCGAGCTCGCGGTCGGTCGGCGCGAGGTGCTGGCGGTCGGCGAACGAGAAGGACGTGTCCGCGCGGCCGTACCGGGTGACGTGCCGGGTGACGTCGTGGTTGGACAGCACCCAGGTCGCCGGCGCGTTGACGGGCGCGTGCGCGGCGAGCGTGGCGTCCACTACGGACCGCAGCCGCCGCGCGTCCCACGGGCAGGACAGGAAGTCGAAGTTGAACGCCGAGTGCAGCTCGTCCGGCCGCAGGTACATGGCGAACCGCTCGGGATCGGGCAGCCACATCTCGCCGACGAACACCCGCTGGTCGGGGTAGCTGTCCGCGATGCGCCGCCACGTCCGGTAGACGTCGTGCACGCCGTCGAGGTCCGAGTAGGGGAGCGGGCCGTCGATCGGGTACGACGCGTCGGGCAGCCCGTCGGCCTTCACCAGCCCGTCGGCGACGTCGATGCGGAAGCCGTCCACGCCGCGGTTGAACCAGAACCGCAGGATGTCCTCGAACTCCTCGGCCACCGCCGGGTTCGTCCAGTTGAGATCTGGCTGCCGCGAGGAGTACAGGTGCAGGAACCACTCGCCGGGCGTGCCGTCCGGCCCGGCGACACGGGTCCACGCGGGACCGCCGAAGCGGGACTGCCAGTTGTTCGGCGGCAGCTCGCCGTACTTGCCGCGGCCGGCACGGAACCAGAACCGGTCCCGTGCCGGGGAGCCCGGGCCGGCCGCGAGTGCGGCGGCGAACCACGGGTGCACGTCCGAACAGTGGTTCGGGACGATGTCGATGATGATCTTGATACCGAGGTTGTGGGCCTCCTCGATCAGCTTCTCCGCCTCGGCGAGCGTGCCGAACACCGGCTCGATGTCGCGGTAGTCGGCCACGTCGTAGCCGCCGTCGTCCATCGGCGACGGGTACCATGGGTTGAACCAGATCGCGTCGATGCCGAGGTCGGCCAGGTACGGCAGCTTCGACCGGACGCCCGCGAGGTCGCCCGTGCCGTCGCCGTCGCCGTCGGCGAAGCTGCGGACGTACACCTGGTAAATGGCCGCGCCACGCCACCAGTTCTGATGCATCACCGTATTCACCCCTTGAGACTGCCGGCGCTCAGGCCGGCCAGGATCTGACGTTGGAAGATCAGGAAGGCCACGACCATCGGGATGCTCGCGAGCACCAGGCCGGCGAGCATGAGGTTGATCGGCGTGTCCGGTTCGAACCGCTGCAGCGCGACCGAGAGCGTCTGGATGCCCGGGTCCTGGAGCACCAGCAGCGGCCAGATGAAGTCCTTCCACGCGGCCACGATCGCGAAGATCGACACGACCGCGAGGATCGGCCGGGACAGCGGCAGGACGATCCGCACGAGCGTCGTCACGCTGCCCGCGCCGTCGATGCGCGCCGCGTCCAGCAGCTCGGTGGGGATCTGGTCGAAGAACCGCTTCAGCAGGTAGAGGTTGAACGCGTTCGCGGCGGCCGGCAGCCAGATCGCGGCCGGGTTGTTGATCAGGTTCACCCCGAAGACCGGTACGTCGGTGATCGTCAGGTAGGTCGGCACGAGCAGCGCGGAGGCCGGCAGCATCAGCGTGGCCAGCATCAGCCCGAGGATCCAGTTGCCGAGCACCGGGCGCAGCTTCGACAGCGCGTACGCGGCCGGCACGATGACCGCGAGCTGCAGCAGCCACGCGCCGGCCGCCACGATGACCGTGTTGCGGAAGTACCCGGCCAGGTCCATGAAGTTCCATGCCTCCACATAGGACCCGAGGGTGAACCGGTCCGGCAGGATCGTCGGCGGCGTGCGGGCGAGCTCGGGCGCGGACTTCATGGCGCCGAGCAGCATCCAGAGCAACGGGACCACGAACGCGATCGTGAACAACGCGAACACGACGACGAACACGAGCCAGTAGCCGACCTTGCCGCGGGTGCGCTTCAGCGTCCACGGCGACAGCAGCGTGCGGGACCGTTCCGCCTGCCCGCGATTCTTACGTTGGGTCGCGTTCTCTTGAATCGTCGCCTGGGGCACGTACTTGTGGCCGGGTTGCGTCACGTTCCCCTGAGGTGCGGTTGGCGAGCCCGCGGGTCGAGATGTCATGGCTCAGCCTCCGGTTCTCGTGAGCTTGAGGTACAGCGCGGAGAACCCGCCGAGGAACGCGAACAGCAGCAGGCTCATCGCGCTGGCCGTGCCGAAGTCGTTGTAGATGAAGGCGTACCGGTAGAGCAGCAGCAGCACGGTGACCGTCGAGTCCTCCGGCCCGCCGCCGGTCATCACGTACGGCTCGGTGAACACCTGCATCGTCGCGATGATCTGCATCAGCAGCATGACCAGCAGCACGAACCTGGTCTGCGGGATCGTGACGTGGCGCAGCCGCTGCCACAGGTTCGCGCCGTCCAGCTCGGCCGCCTCGTACAGCTCGCCGGGGATCGTCGCCAGCGCGGCCAGGTAGATCAGCGTGGCCGAGCCCATGGCCGACCAGGTCGCGACGAGCACGAGCGAGAGCATCGACGTGTCCGTCGAGCTCAGCCAGGCGAGCCCGGGCAGGCCGACCGAGTTCAGCATGGTGTTGAACAGGCCGGGACCCGGGTCGTAGAACCACTTCCAGAGGATCGCGACGACCACTGGCGGCAGCATCACCGGCAGGTAGACGACCATCCGGAAGTACCCCTTGGCGTGCCGCAGCTCGTTCAGCACGATCGCCACCGCGAACGGGATCGCGAAGCCGATGACCAGCGCCAGCCCGGTGAACAGCAGGGTGTTGCGCCACGCGATCACGAACAGCGGGTCGGCGAACAGGGTCGCGAAGTTCTGCCACCCCACCCACTCCGGGTCGGTGACGAAGTTGACCTGCTGGAAGCTCAGCAGGACGCCGCGGACGATCGGGTACCAGGAGAACAGCGCGAAGCAGACGAGCGCCGCGCACAGGAAGCCGTACGCGGTGAGGTTGTCGGTGAGGCGCCTGCGCAGTTTGCCGGGTGTCGCGGCGCGGCGCGGTCCGTCCAGCTCGGACGGCGGGCTCGCGGCGATCGTCGTGGTGGTCATCGGGCCTCCGGTGGGGGATCCGGCCGGGAAACGGGTCGCGCTTCCCGGCCGGACCGGTCTACTTGACCTGGGCGAGCGCCGTGTCGGCCTTGCCCGCCGCGTCGGCGAGCAGCTTGTCGACGTCGGCGTCGCGGTCGGTCAGCACGCCCTGCATCACGTTGTCCAGCGCGGCATAGATCTGCTGGGCGTTGGGCGGCTCGATCTTCTGGTCGAGGTCGGCCAGACCGTCCACGAAGGACTTGTAGTTCTCGACCGGGACGGTGGCGTACTTCTCCTTGAGCGACTCCTGCTTCGCGCGCACGTCACCGGTCCAGATGTCGGCCGCGGGGGAGGCCGGCAGGCCGATCGGCTGGCCCTGGTCGGCGTAGCGCTTGAGGTTCGCGTCCATGCGGTCCGGGTTGAGGTACTTCCACTGGATCCACTGCAGGCCGGCCTTGATCTTGGCCGGGGTGGCCTTCGGGTTGACCATGTAGCCCTCGCCGCCGATGAGCGTGCCGTTGCCGCCCGGCATCGGCGCGAGGCCGTAGTCGGCGTAGTCGCCCTTGAACTGGTTGACCAGGACCGGGATGTTGTCCGGCGCGGCGAGGTACATGCCGAGCTGGCCCGCACCCATCATCCGCTGGACGTCCTCGATCACCAGCAGCTGCTTCTGGCCCATGGTGTTGTCGTCCCAGCGCATGGCGTGCAGCGTCTCGGCGACCTCGCGGCCCTTGTCGTTGTCGAAGTCGGCCTTCCAGGTGCTGCCGTCCTTCTTCGCCATGTCGCCGCCCATCGAGTACATCCAGGTCGTGAAGTGCCAGCCGCCCTGGTTGTTCTTGCTGTACTCGGCGAAGCCGACCGTGTTGTGGCCGAGCCCGGTGATCTTCTTGGCGGCGGCGCGCACCTCGTCCCAGGTGGTCGGTGGCTGGTCGGGGTTCAGCCCGGCCTGGGTGAACAGCTTGCGGCTGTACAGCAGGCCCATCGAGTAGTTCGCCGTCGGCAGGCCGTACACGCGGCCCTTGTCGTCGGTGAAGATCTTCTTCAGGGCGGGCTGGACGTCGTCGACGTACGGCACGTCCTTGACGTAGTCGCTGATGTCGGCGGCCTGGTGGCGGGCGATGAGGGTCGCCGGGTCGGTCAGGTAGACGTAGAAGACGTCCTCGAGCTGGCCGCCGGCGAGCTTGGACGCGAACGTCTTCGGGTCCATGAAACCCTCGCGGGGCTGGATGTCGATGTCCGGGTGGGACTTCTCGAACGCGGCGACGTCCTCGTCGAAGATCTTGCGCTCGAAGGGCTGGGTCTTCGGGGGCTGGCCGTTGACCGTGATGGCGACCTTGCCGCCCGAGCCCGTGTCACTGTCGTCGGCGTCGCCGCAGGCAGTGGCGGCCAGGCCGAGGCCGGCCACCAGCACGAGCGCCAAGGACCTGCGCTGAATGGGTGTGCTCATCATCGATTGACCCTTGCGTGGGGGACCGGGTGAAAAATCTGTGACCCACACCATAGGACTCGCGACGATCGGCCGCAATACTCCGACAGAGTTTTGAAAATACATGACTCTGACACGATGTCAGGTCGACACACGATCGTCATCCGGGTCAATCGGGCATACGGACACGCCCCGGCGCGCGGGCGCCGGGGCGTGGGGGCTCTCGGGTCAGGCCAGGCTGTGCCGCCGCGCCGGGGCGGGCGCGGCCGACGCGCGGACGACCAGCTCGGGCTCGAAGAGCAGCTCCTCCATGGAGACCTCGATGTCGGCGATCTGGTTGACCAGCAGCTCGACCGCCGCCCGGCCCATGGCCTCGATCGGCTGGCGGACGGTGGTCAGCGGCGGGTCGGTGCAGGTCATGAGCGCGGAGTCGTCGTAGCCGATGACCGACACGTCCTCCGGCGTGCGCAGGCCCATGCGGCGCACCGCGCGGATGACGCCGAGCGCGAGCGGGTCGCTCGCGCAGATCAGCCCCGTCACGCCGTTCTGCACGAGCCGGGTGCCGACGGCCTGGCCGCCCTCGACGGAGAACATCGTGTGGCCGACGTTGTGCTCGTCGACCGGCAGCCCGATCCGCTCGGCGCAGCCCTGGAACGCCATGTACTTGCGGCGCGAGGGCAGGTGGTCGCGCGGGCCGAGGACCATGCCGATCTGCTCGTGGCCGAGCGCGGTGAGGTGGCCGAACGCCTGCTCGACGGCGACCGCGTCGTCGCAGGACACGACGGGGTAGTCGAGGTCGATCGACGCGTTGACCAGCACGACCGGGAGCTTGCGGCGGGCCAGCGCGTAGTGGTGGTCGTGCGGGGCGTCGGCCTCGGCGTGGCTGCCGCCGGCGAACACCACGCCGGAGACCTGCTGGGCCAGCAGCAGCTCGACGTAGTCCGGCTCGGACACGCCGCCGGTGCAGGTGCACAGCACCGGCGTGAACCCCTGCTGGGCGAGCGCGCTGCCGACCACGTCGGCGAGCGCGGGGAAGATCGGGTTCTGCAGCTCGGGCAGCACCAGCCCGACGAGCCGGGCCCGCTCGCCGCGCAGCTGCGTCGGGCGTTCGTAGCCGAGCACGTCCAGTGCGGTGAGCACGGCCTGGCGGGTCGCCTCCGAGACGCCGGGTTTGCCGTTGAGCACCCGGCTCACGGTCGCCTCGCTGACACCGACCTTCTGTGCTACCTCGGACAGCCGTCGTTGCGCCATGTCCGCAACTCTACGACAACTCCTGCAAGTTCTTGCGCTGCCTTGCGGCTTGCCACTCCGCGTAGTCGAGGACGTACCGGACCTCGCCGTGCTCGGAACCCTCGATCGGCGCGAACGGCGGGATGTAGGTGAGCTCGTAGTGCAGGCCGACCTTCTCCATGACCCGCCGCGACTGCGTGTTGACGGCCATGGTCTCGGCGAAGATCCGGGTGAGCCCGCGCGCGGTGAACCCGTACTCGATCAGTGCGCGCGAGCCCTCTGCGGCGTACCCCCTGCCCCAGGCGGCCTTGCGCAGCCGGTAGCCCAGCTCGGCCTCGCCGGGCGGGCCCTCGGACCCGGGCACGAGCATGCACCAGCCGATGAACTCGCCGTCCGCCTTGGTGTGCGTGGCGAAGGCGCCGAAGCCCGGGTAGCGGTCGTAGTCGCGGAGGATGGCGGGTAGCAGCGCGGTCTCCACGCGCACGCGCGAGGTGGTCTGCCCGCCGGTGAGGAAGCGCATGACCGCGGGATCGCCGTCGAGTTCGACGAGCAGTTCGGGGTCGCTCCTGGTGAACCGGCGCAGCACGAGCCGGTCGGTCTCCGCGACGATTTCCATACCGGCGTCCATACCGGGGTGGGTGGCGGGATCCATGTCCCGGATCCTGTCAGGACGGGAGTGTGGGTGTGGACCGAATTTCCGATCCAGGCCTGGAGTTGGTGCTGGTGCTCCTACTCGGCGTCCGCCCGCGGCGCCGAGGTGCCCTGAGCGTGTCGGGCTTCCGTCCGGGTTCTGAGGTGGGAACATCGTCGCGTCCCCGAGGTGGAGGGCGGTGCCAGTTGGCGGGTCGCGAGCTGATCCTTCCGGCCACGGTGCTGACGTCGCACCTGGAGTCCTGTGCCGCCGAGCTCGCGGCCGATCCCGGGCCGCCGGACGATCTCGCTCAGGTGGTGTCGCAGCTCGTGTCCGGGCAGCGGCACATCGCCGTGACGCTCGAGCGGCTCGCGGGGCATCTGGACGTCGTGCCGGCCGCCGACCGGGTCGCGCTCGCCGAGGTCCTGCGAGCCGCCGCGCGGGCCGCCGGGCATGCCGCTGACGCCCTCGCAGAGGGTGAACATCTGTTCGAATAATGCACCCGTTTGGCGCTGTGACCTGCGCGTGAGCCGCTATAGCCTGCATGTGTCGTCGATCGGGAGGAACACATGCGAAGCGTCTGGAACGGCTCGATCCGCATCGGTGCGGCCGCGATCCCGGTGCGTGCCTACGGCGCCACCGAGGAGCACACGACCGGCCTGCACCAGGTGCACGTGATCGACGGGGGCCGGGTCCGGCACCGCAAGGTCTGCGAGGTCGACGGCGCGACGGTCGGCGGGGACGAGCTCGCCCGCGGGTACGTCCTGCCGGGCGGGGAGACGGTCGTGCTCACCGACGAGGACCTGGCGAAGCTGCCGCTGCCCACGTCGCGGGCCATCGACGTGCAGGCGTTCGCGCCGCTGGCGGAGATCGACCCGATCTACTTCGCGCGCAGCTACCACCTGGAGCCGGAGCCGGCGGGCACGAAGCCGTACGTGCTGTTCAGCGAGGCGCTGCAGCAGTCCGGCCGGGTGGCGGTGGTGAAGATCGCGCTGCGCGGGCGGGAGTCGCTGGGCGTGCTGCGGATCCGCGACCAGGTGATCGTGCTGGAGACGATGCTGTGGCCGGACGAGATCCGCACGCCGGACTTCCCGTTCCTGCACCAGGAGGTGGCGACCTCGCCTTCGGAGCTGCGCGAGATGACGCTGCTGATCGACGCCCTGAGCGAGTCGTTCACGCCCGGCCGCTACGCCGACGGGTACCGGGAGGCCCTGCAGGCCCTGGTGCAGGCGAAGATCGACGGCGACGAGGTCGTCGAGCCGACGGCCGTCGCACAGGACGAGGGAGTGGCCGACCTCGTGACCGCGCTGCGGGCCACGCTGGCGGAGAAGCGCGCGGGGGCGGCGCCGCGTGACGCGGTGGCCTCGGCGCGGGCGGCCGAGGACCGCGCGGCGGAGGAGAGCGCGTCGGCCAGCGCGTCGGCCAGGGAGGCGGCCGGCCGCACCCGCACACCGAGCTGAGCCGGCGGCCGGCGCCGCGGGTGAGCCGCGGCGCCGGCCGTCACTCCTCTTCGTTGAGCATGCCTTCGCGGAGCTGTTCCAGGGTGCGGGCCAGCAGGCGGGAGACGTGCATCTGCGAGATGCCGATGCGCTCGGCGATCTGGGTCTGGGTCATGTGGCGGAAGAACCGCAGCGTGAGGATCATCCGCTCGCGCTCCGGCAGGCGCTCGATGAGCGGGCGCAGCGACTCGTAGTCGTCCACGCCGTCCAGAGCGGAGTCCGTCTCGCCGAGGGTCTCGCCCAGGGAGTCCGAGTCCGCGTCCGGCGACAGCGCCTCGTCGAGGGACATCGAGTGGTACGCGTTGCCCGCCTCGAGGCCCTCGTACACCTGCTCCTGGCTCAGGTCCAGATGCCGGGAGAGCTCCGACGGGGTCGGCGCGCGGCCCAGCCGCTGCGACAGCTCCGCGCTGGCCGAGTTGATGGCCAGGTTCAGCTCCTTCAACCGCCGCGGCACGTGCATCGACCAGCTGGCATCGCGGAAGTGGCGGCGGACCTCGCCCATCACCGTGGGCACGGCGAAGGAGAGGAAGTCCGTGCCGCGGTCGGGCTGGAAGCGGTCGACCGCGTTGATCAGGCCGAGCGTGGCGACCTGCACCAGGTCCTCGCGCGGCACGCCGCGGTTGGAGAACCGCGCCGCGATGTGCTCGGCCAGCGGCAGGTGACCCGTGACGAGCTTGTTGCGCAGCTCCGCCCGGTCGGGGTCCTCCGCCTCGAGCGCCGCCATCTGTTCGAACAGCGGCGCCAGGTGTTCGTAGCCGGTCTCCGGGGTGTCCCGCTTCGACTGCGAACTGTCCGTCTCGGTCACGCTGGACCGTCCGCACGGCGCTTGGCGACTTCGATGTTGACCAGGTGCTGCCCGCCGTCCGGCTCGACCCAGCTGTCGGCGTGGTCGGTCAGCGTCGTCAGCACGCGCCAGCCGAACGAGTCGCTGCTGGGCCGCTCGTCGCTGGTGGAGCGGATGCTGATCACGAACCGGATCTCGTCCTTGCTCACCTTGAACGTGCAGCGCAGCGTCGCGTCCGGCGCTGCCCGCGTGATGAGGGTCGAGCAGGCCTCGTCGACGGCCAGCTTCAGGTCGGCGATCGCGTCCAGGTCGAAGTCGGCGCGCATCGCGATGCTCGAGGTCAGCGATCGGATGATGGGCAGGTTCGTGAGCTCGGCGCCTAGTCGCAACTCGATCTCGTCAGGGCTGCCTGCCCCGTCTCCCACGGTCATGCTGCTCCTCATACCCACGATTCATACCCACGATGTTCAGTTCGAAAACCACCTGCGACCGGCGACATTACCGTGAAACGGGCCACGTCGAGCGGCGTTACGCGGCGCGCGCCGGGCGAGCCCCCTAAGTTGGAATGCGCACGCCGTCGAAGGAAGGAGCCAATATGTTGGCGGTTACGGAAGCGGCAGCCGAGGCGATCACGGCGCTGACCGCACAAGGTGGGGTCGAGGACCAGGGCGGACTGCGGTTCTCGATGCGGGCGCAGTCGGACTCGCAGGCTGCGCTGGCGCTCACCGTGGCGTCGGCGCCCGTCGAGGGAGACGAGGTCGTCACGGCGGACACCGGAGCGCACGTGTTCCTCGAGGAGGAGGCCGCGGACTACTTGTCCGACAAGGTGCTTGACGTGCAACAGGATGGCGAGGGCCAGCTGAACTTCGCCGTGCTCGAACGAGCCTCCTGACCGAACGCCACGAACGCCGGTGCCCAGCGGGCACCGGCGTTCGTGTGTCTGAAGTGGACGGTCAGGCGCTCGCGGTGGCCGGCTCGCGCGGGGCGGGCCGCTCGTCGTCCGCGCGGTCCTCGTCGAGCAGCGGGACGTCCGCGGAGTCGTGCAGCACGGCGTCGTCGAGGATGCCCGAGCCGCGGGCGACCAGGATCGGCACGGTGATCTGCCCGGCCACGTTCGTCGCCGTGCGCATCATGTCCAGGATCGGGTTGATGGCGAACACGATCGCGACGCCGGTGGCGATCACCTCGGCCGGCAGGTTCACCGCGGCCAGGGTCAGCGTCAGCATCGTGAACCAGCCGGTCGTGCCCGCGGTGGCCAGCGAGCCGAACACGGCCACCAGCACGATCAGCACGTAGTCGCCGAAGCCCAGCGACAGGTTGAACATGTTGGCGATGAAGATGGTCGTGATCGCCGGGAACACCGCCGCGCAACCGTCCATCTTGGTCGTCGTGCCCAGCGGCACCGCGAAGCTCGCATAGCCGCGCGGCACCCCGAGGTTCACCGCGGCCTGGCGCGACAGCGGCAGTGTGGCGCCCGAGGACTGCGACACGAACGCGAACTGCAGCGCGGTCCACGACTTGCGGAAGAACGTCAGCGGGTTGACCCGGCCGACGAACCGCAGCAGCACCGGGTAGACCACGAACAGCATGATCGCGCAGCCCAGGTACACCGCGACGACGAGCGACACCAGCGGCGCGAAGAACTCGTTGCCGTAGCTGGCGAACGCGTTGCCCAGCAGGCCGAGCACGCCGATCGGGGCGAGCCAGATGATCCAGCCGAGCACCTTCTGGATGATGTCGAACGCCGCGCGGTTGAAGTTCACGAACGGCTCGGCCCGCTCGCCAAGTGCGTAGGCGGCGCCGCCGACGAGCAGCGCGATGAACACCACCTGCAGCACCTGGCCCTCGGCGAACGAGGTGAACAGGTTCGTCGGCACGATCGACTGGATGAACGACCACCAGTCGCCCTGCGCGCGGGCGGCGATGTCGGCGACCGCGTCGTCGGACGGCCGCACGGACACGCCCGCGCCGAGGTTGCCGATCGTGCCGACCGCGATGCCGATCAGCACGGCGATCAGCGAGGTGATCGCGAACCACAGCAGCGTCCGGCCGCCCAGCCGGGCCGCCGTGCGCGGGCCGCCGAGGTGGCGCAGGCTCGTGATGCCCACGACGATCGCGGTGAACACCAGCGGGATGACGGTGAACTGCACCAGGCTGACGAAGGTCTCGCCGATGCGGGACAGCGTGGTAGCGAGCCAGGCCACGTCGGCCTGTTTGGCGATGAAGCCGAGCAGCGCGCCGAGCACGAGCCCGGCGAGCACGGCGATGCCGAAAACGGTGTTGCGGCGGGATCGTGGCCGCCGCGTTTCGGTTGTGGACATGGGAAACTCCCGGCGGTAGCGGTGTGGTGGCCCTGGCCCGGGCCCTCCGGTTCCCATCCCAACTCGCGATCCCGTGAATATCTTCCGCCGAGCGAGTGAATCCGGTCGAGTTCCCACGATGTGAAAGACCCTTGACGACCTGCGGTTTCGCGTCCCGGGTCCGGCTGTCCGAAAAGGACGCCCGCGCGCTCGTTCGCCTAGTGGGCACGCGAGCGCGCGGGCGCGTCAAGTCAGTGACGTCGGAGACGTCGGAGACGTCAGTGATGTGAGTGGCGGACCTTCACCTTGAACAGGTCGGCCGGGATGACAGGCGGGCCGTCCAGCGGCGCCGGGTCCTCCGGCGTCGGCTGCACGCCGCCCGCCGCGATGCGGTCGACGGTCGCCAGGCCGGCGTCGCCGATGGTGCCGAAGATCGTGTAGTCCGGGCGCAGGTAGGCCGCGCCGTACACGAGGAAGAACTGGCTGCCGTTGGTGTCCGGGCCGGCGTTGGCCATCGCGAGCGCGCCGCGCGGGTAGATCTTGCGCGCACCGGTCGGGTCGGTCGGCGCCGGCTCGAGGCCGACCGGCAGTTCGTCCTTGTACTTGTAGCCCGGGCCGCCCTCGCCGGTGAAGGTCGGGTCGCCGCACTGCAGCACCTGCAGCGTCGGGTACGTGGTCAGCCGGTGGCAGCTGGTGCGGTCGTAGAACCTGTGCCGCGCGAGGTGCACGAAGCTCTGCACGGTGCAGGGCGCGATCTCGCGGTCGAGGGACAGGGGCAGCGCACCCTCGCTCGTCCACACGTCGACCTTCGCCGTGCCGTGGCTGGGTGTCCGATGTGGATCGGGCGGCAGCGGCACCGGCCGGGCGGCCGGCTCGTCGGGGGTCGTGGTGTAGTGGCAGGGGCCGTTGGTCGAGCCGTGGTGGCGGTCCGCGCCGGCGCTCGTGGCGCCCGCGCTGGCAGCGCCAGCGGTCAGCAGGGCCGACGCGAGCGCGGCGACGATCGCGGCGGTGGTGACCTTACGGATCACAGGGGTTCTCCTCTCCCGGGTGGGGGCGAGGAAGTGTAGGACGTGCACCGCGCGGGGCACCAGGTGTGAAATAGGCTCACGAGCCGTGACGAATGACGACATCGCACGGTCGGTTCTCGACGCCAGCTCCTACGTCGTGCTCGCGACGGCCACCGCCGACGGCACGCCGTGGGCCTCGCCGGTGTGGTTCGCGCACGCGGCGTACCGGGAGCTGTTCTGGGTGTCCGCCCCGGACTCGCGGCACTCGCGGAACATCGTGGCGCGGCCACGGATCGCCGCGGTCGTGTTCGACTCCACCGTCGCGGCCAACACGGGGCAGGCGGTGTACATGTCGGCCACCGCCGGGCGGGTGACGGACCCGGCCGAGATCGAGCGCGGCATAGCGGTGTTCTCGGCGAGGTCGGTGCGTGAGATGGACACCGAATGGGGGCCGGACCGGGTCACCGGCGCCGCGCGGCTACGTCTCTACCGCGCGGAGGTCGACGAGCACTCGATCCTCGACCCGGACGCCGCCATCGACGTCCGGGTCACCGTCAGCCCGTAGGCCTGCCTCGCGTCAGGGCTGCTTGGGCCCCGTGGCGTTGTGCACCTTGTGCACGGCGTTGTCGATCTGGCCGTGGTACTTGCCCTTGGTGCGTTTGTCGATGAACTCGCCGGCCTTGCTGGCCATCCTGTTCACCTTCTCCGGGTTCTTCTTCGCGTACGCACGGGCGGCCGCAGCGGTCCCGGCCAGCGCGGTCAGCTTCCTCAGCAGAGGCATGGGATCCGTCCTTTCCTTCGCATTTCGTACAACGGAGTACCCGCCCCGATAAGTTCCTACCCGCTCAGCGTGCCGTCACGAGCCAGGCGGCCGAGCCGAGCAGCACCCCCTTGGGGGTCTCCCGGGCAGCGTAGGCCGAACGCAGCGCGTCCGCTGCCTGCCGGGCGGCGGCCGGCCCGGCGGCGGCCAGCCCCTCGGCGGTCGAGGGTTCGGTCAGGGCGAACGCGGCGGCGTCGTCGGCGTCGCGGCCGGCCGGCAGTGGTTCGCGCACGTCGCGCAGCTCCACGTCGGTGAACCCGGCGTCACCCAGCAGCGACCGGATCGTGTCCGGATCGGCCAGCGACAGCGCGCCGCGCGTCGTATGCGGGGCGGGCATGTCGAGGTACGCGCCCAGTGCCTCGCGCAGGACCACCCGGTTCTCGTTCAGCTCGAGGCGCTGCCAGCACAGGAAAGCGAGCCGCCCGCCGGTGCGGCGCAGGTTCGCGAACGCGGCGGCCGGGTCGGCGAAGAACATCACCCCGAGCTGGCTCATCACCACGTCGGCAGGCTCGAACGGCGTGGTCTGCGCGTCACCCCGAAGGAACCGGGCGTTGACGAGGCCCGCCTCCTCCGTGCGCTGCCGGGCCCTGGTGAGCATGGCCTCGGACACGTCGACACCGACGACCTCGCCCGCCTGCCGCGCGGCGAGCCGGGTGGTGTTGCCGCAGCCGCACCCGACGTCGAGCACCCGGTCGGCCGGGGTCAGGGCGGCGGCGTCGAGCAGGTGCGGGGTGAGCGGGGCGAGCATGGCGTCGTAGCGCAGGTCGTTGGCGGCCCAGAACTCGCCGGGCTCGCCACCCCAGTTGGTCGGCCGTGCAGAGGTCATGCCAGCACCGTAGAGACGTCACCCGCAGCGGATGAGGCGGCACGCCGCGGGCCGGGCGACGGTGGCCCGAGGGAAGGAGTCAGCCAATGACCATCGGACCTGTACAGCTCTTGGTGCTCGGCTTTCCGGAGCCGAACTTCCACGGGCAGATCGTCGCGGAGCTGGACCGGTTGCGCGAGAGTGACGTCGTGTACGTGATCGACGCACTCGCGGTGCACAAGGACGACACGGGCGACATCGAGGTGGTGCACCTGTCCAACATCACCGACGAGGAGGCCGTCGAGCTCGGCACCAAGATCGGTGCGCTGATCGGGCTGGGCATCGATGGCGAGGAGGGCATGCTGGCCGGGGCGGCCGCGGGTGCCGAGGCCGGTGCGGAAGGTGCCAGGGCGTTCACCGACGAGGACGCGTGGGACGTCCTCGAGGAGATCCCCAACGGCTCCGCGGCGGCGCTCGTGCTGCTGGAGCACCGGTGGGCGATCCCGCTCCGCGACGCCGTCATGTCGGCCGGCGGCTACCGCATCAACGACGGGTTCGTCAGCCCGTTGGACCTGGTCGATCTCGGCCTGGTCACCGCGGTCGAGGCGCAGGCCATGCACGAGCAGGAGCTGGCCGCCAGCCCGCAGTCCTGACGCCATCGAGCACGAGAGGAGGTGTGGCATGTTCCGAGTTCGCCGAATGGCACGCCGAACGTCGCGGCGCACCGCACGTCGCGTCGGCCGCCGCCACTGACCGAACCGAGCCCGGCGCCGGCCGGCCGGTCAGGCCTGGCCGGTGTCGAACCGGCTCACCTTTCCGTTCTCGACGGTGAACCGCCACGTCGTGTGCATCTCGCCCCACGTGTCGTTGCGGTACCGGGCCACGAGCGAGCGGCCGTCGTCGGTCGAGGACTCCACCTCGAGGTGGCCGTTGACCGTGAAGATCTCCTTGTCCACCCACGCCGCCAGGTCGCGGGGAGCGCCGTCGTCGGTCATCGTGGCGCCGGCCGACAGGCCGGCGAGGAAGGCTGACCGATCGCCTGCGTTGATGGCGTCGATCAGCGTCTGCACCGCGGGATCCATGGCTACTCCGGGAGTTGTCGGTCCCGCGTCTCGGGGCGAAACGGAACCACCAGCATCCCGACAATGTAGACGGCTCGTCGTGGTGTTGCGCGGGACGCGCCTGCGACTGTCCACACTGGACAACCGGTGGGACGTCGACCACGATCACGGCCGTCGGCGGTAGCTGTGATCCGCGGTTCGCCCGTTTACGCGAGGAGTTCGAGCGGAACTTCGCCGAGCGCGGGGAGGTGGGCGCGGAGGTCTGGCGCTGAGCCCGCCGAGCAGCTCGACCGTGCGCCGCAGCTGATCGAGGTAGACCGTGCAGCCGGGGCACTCGCCCGGGTGGGCGGCGACACGCCGCGCCACGTCCGGGTCGAGCACCCCGTCGAGACAGTCGCTCGCCAGCTCGACGAACTCCGCGCACCTCATGCCGCGACCAACGCCGGCGCCGGCATCTCCGGCTCGGCGACCGGGGCCTTGCGGCGGGCGGCGACCACCATCAGGGCCACCACCAGCACCGCGAAGCCGACGATCAGCGCGGCCGCCGCGTGCACGCCGACCGCGTCGCTCACGGCGCCGAACACCAGCGAGAACGGCAGGAACACCAGCCAGGTGAACGTACTGACGCCGGATGCGACACCGGTGCGCACCTCGGCCGGGACCGCGTCGTGCAGCAGCTGGCTCACGTGCACGGAGATCACCATCAGCAGCAGCGCCAGCACGATCTGCGCGGCGGTGATCGCCACGAGGCTCGTGGTCACGGTCAGCGCCGCGGCCGAGGCCACGATCAACCCGCCCACCGCGGCCAGGGTGGCCGGGCGGGTGAGGTCGAGCCGCCCGGCGAGCAGGCCGCCGATGCCGATCGTGGACGTCAGGCCCGCCCAGTACGGTCCGAAAAGGACGGCTGGGGCCGACACCGCGACCAGCCACAGGGGACCGAACTCGAACACGGTCTGCATGAGCACGGCGACCAGCACGGACAGCAGGATCACCGGCGCCAGCGCCCGCTGGTGGGTCAGCGTCCGCACGGTCGTCGCGATGTGCCTGCGCAGCGGCGCGGGCTCGCCCGCCCGGTGCAGCCGCGGCTCGCGGAACCGCAGGTACGCGATGATCGAGGCCAGCACGAACGGGACGGACAGGAGGTAGGTCACCCGCGTCGGCAGCAGGCTCGCGACCCAGCCGCCGAGCAGCGAGCTGGCCACGAGCGCCATGCTCTCGACGAACCGTGCCCGCCCGATCAGCCGCTCGAAGGCGGCGCCGTCGCCGGTCTCCTCGACCACGGTGTCGTAGACCATCGACTCGACCGTGCCCGAGTACAAGGCGAAGTACACGCCGAGCACGAGCGCGCCGACGATGTAGGTCGCCACGTTGTGGCTCAGCCCGCCGATCAGCGTGCTCACCGCGAGCGCCACGCTGGAGATGACCAGCACGCCGCGCCTGCTCCACCGGTCGGCGAGGATGCCCGACGGCACCTCGATGAACGGCACGATCCCGGCGTAGGCGGCGGCCATCAGGCCCACGGACGCGGGGTCGAAGCCGATCTCGTTCATGAACAGCTTCTCGACCGGCAGCCAGAGCAGGAAGCCCTGCAGGGCGACGCCCACGTAGAGGGGCAGCAGGCGGCGGTGCAGCGAGTTCGTGGTCGTGCCGTTCGTGGTCATGAACCGTGCAGTGACGCGACCCCCGCCCGGCGTTACACGGACTTTCCGCGATTCCTGCGGAAGGCGGTGAGCAGCGCGTCGCGGGCCGGCGCGGGCAGCTGGGTGACCTCTCCGGCCGGCAGGTGGCCCAGCTCGTCGACCGTCGCGCGGAACTGCGCCACGTACGTGGTGCAGCCGTCGCACAGCGCCAGGTGGTCGGTCACCCGCCGCTCGGTCGCCGGGTCCAGGGCGCCGTCGAGGAACTCCGTGACCAGCTCGACCAACTCGTCGCAGGCAAGATCACTCATGACGTCCTGTCCCTGGTACTCGCGAAGTACGTTTCCAGCTCGGCGCGGACGAACGCACGCGCACGGTGCAGGAGTACCCGCTGGTTGGCCGCGCTGATCTCCAGTATCGAGCACACCTCCACCGCGTCGTATCCCTCGACGTCGCGCAGCACGATCACCACTCGTTGCCGCTCGGGTAACCGCTCGACGGCGGCGGCCACCCGGGCCCGGGTCTCCGCGGCCAGCGCGTGCTGCTCGGGAGAGGGCCACGGCTCGGGGAACTCGCGCCAGTGGCCCGGGTACGGCTCGCCGGGCCCCTGGAACCGCTCGGGTTCGACGGTCGGCCCGCGGTCCTCCGGGCCGAGGCTGCTCCACGGCACGGTCCGGCGCTCTCGGTCGCGGCGGCGTTTGGCCGTGTTGACCAGGATCCGGTACACCCACGTCTTCAACGAGGACCGCCCGGCGAACCGGTCGACGCCCTCGATGACGCCCAGCCACGCGTCCTGCACGACCTCGGCCGCGGAGTCCGGAGTGGAGACGAACGCGCGGGCGAGCCGCAGCATGCCGGCCGACCACGCGTCCAGCAGCAGCGCGAACACCGCGTCGTCCCCGGCCCGCAGGCCGGCGACGAGCGCCTCGTCGGGTGGCAGGCCCGCCGGCTCGGTCATGCCGCTCATCGTCGCAGCACCACGACCCGGCCGGCCGCATCCTCGTCCCGCACCAGGTCGACGACCGCGTCGCACAGGCGCGACAGCGGGATCGGCGGTGGCACCGTCTCGGGCAGCTCCGCCAGCTCGGCCAGCGCGCGGTCGGTGGCGAGCCAGTCCGGCACCACGCAGTTCACCCGCACCCCGTCCACCCGCGCGAGGCACGCGCTCGCCCGGATCAGGCCCGCCTTGGCCGCGCCGTACTCCGGCCACTCGTACGGATCGGCACCGACGCCCGCGGTGGAGCCGATGTTGACCACCGCGCCGCCGGCCGCGCGCAGGTGGGGCAGCGCGAGCTGGGTGGCCAGCAGCGGCGTGCGCAGGTTCAGCCAGAGCGTGCGGGTCCACTCGTCCGGGGTCGCGTCCGGGAAGCGGGCCGGCACGTCCGCGCCGCCGCCGGCGTTGTTGACCAGCACCGACAGACCGCCGAAGGTGCCGGCCGCCACGTCGACCACGCGCTCGACGTCCGCGTCTACCGTCAGGTCGGCCGGGACGAACGCCGCGCGGTCACCGGCCCGGTCGAGCAGCGCGGCGAGGCCGTCGGTCTGCGCGAGGTCGGTCAGCGCGACCCGCGCGCCGTCGTCGAGCAGGCGTTCCGCGATCGCCAGCCCGCTGCCGACCCCGGCGCCGGTGACGACCGCTGCCGACCCGTGGATGTCCATGGCCCCCACCATGGCAGCACCCACCGACAAAACCCGGCGAGCGCGCCACGATCGTCCGGAGCGGGCAGAATGTCCGGATGCGCCTCGTGCTCGTCGCCAACCGGAGATCCGGCAGCGGCCGAACCGACGGCGAACGCATCGCCGGCCTGCTGACCGGCCGCGGCGCGGCGGTGACCGCGCGGGCGGCGGCCGCTGCCGGCGTGCCGCTCGCCGTGCTCCCCGCCGGCACGGCCAACGACTTCGCCACCGCGCTGAATCTGCCCCGCGACCTCGAGCGGGCGTGCGCACTCGCCGCCGACCCGGCCGCGCGCACGCGGCACCGCGAGGTCGGCGAGGCGAACGGGCACCCGTTCGTCAACGCCGCCGCGGCCGGGCTGACCGCGCCGCACACGCCGTGCACCGTGCGCTGCGACGGCGAGACCGTGTTCGACGGCGACGCCTGGCAGGTCGTCGTCGCGGTGAGCGGGGCGTTCGGTGGTGGCGCGAACATCGGCGGCACCCGCGCCGACGACGGCCGCCTCCACGTGGCGATCGTGCCGGCGGGCTCGCGGCTCGCGCTCGCGCGGCACGGCTACCGCATGCGGCGCGCGATGCTCACCCGGCAGGGGGACGTGCCGCACCACCGCGGCCGCGTGATCGACGTCGACGTGGCGGCCGGCACGGAGTTCAATGTGGACGGCGACCTGCGGCGGCTCGAGCCCCCGCGGTTCACGCTTGCCGATGGAGGCGTGCAGGTGGTCGTGCCGGTCCGAAGGTGAATTCCGTCCCAGCAAGACATGACGAACCTTGCCCGTGGGCGGCCACGGTGATCGGATGGTGTCCGTCATGACCTCGACCTCGACCAAGCCGACCGTCCCCGCCGTCGCGCGGGCGGCGCGCGCGCTCGAGGTGGTCTCCGCCAGCCCGGACGGGATGACGCTGAGCGAGATCGCCAGGGCCATCCCCGCCCCGAAGAGCAGCTGCCGCGCGGTGATCGCGACACTCGTCGAGTCGGGACTGCTCGCGCGCGCCACCACCGGCACCTACCGGCTCGGCTGGAAGGTCGTCGAGCTCGGCCGGGCCTACCTCGCCCGCTCGGACCTGACCACGGAGTTCCGCCGGGTCGACGCGGAGCTGGACCTGCTCGGCGAGGACACGATCGTGCTGTCGCTGTTGGACGGTCGGGCCGTGCTGTACGTCCACATGCGCCCCGGCAGCCGCCCGGTCGCCGTGCACTACGAGATCGGCACCCGGCTGCCCGCGCACTGCACGGCCGGTGGCAAGGCGCTGCTGGCCGCCCTGCCGCCCGCGCGGACCGCGAACCTGTACGCCGACGGCCGGTTCGACGTGCTCACCCGGCACAGCATCGCGTCGCTGGACGAGCTGTCCCGGGAGCTCGAGCGCGTCGGCAAGCGGCGCTACGCCATCGACGACGAGGAGACCGCGCTCGGCATGGTCTGCTTCGGCGCCGCGATCCTCGGCCCGGCCGGGCCGGTGGGGGCGCTGAGCGTGGGCATGGTCAAGGCCGCGGTGGACCCGGACCGCGCACACGTGGCGGCCGAGTCGCTGCTGCGGCTGGCGCACGCGCTGACCGCCCGGCTCGGCGGCCCCGTGCAGGGTTTCGTCCCGGTCGAGGCGCCGATGTTCGCGCGTTAGTCGTTCTCGGACAGGTCGCTCGGGCGGATGCGGAACACCTGCAGGCGCAGGTTGTAGTACTTGTCCGTCTCGCCGACCCATCCCATGCCGAGCCGCTTGGCGGTGCCGATCGCCCGCGTGTTGCTCGGCCGCGCGACGGCGAACAGCTCGTCGATCTCCTGGGTGAACGCCCACCGGATCAGCGCGCGGCCCCCCTCCGCGGCGTAGCCGTTGCCCCATTCCTCCGGGCGGAGCTGCCAGCTCAGCTCCAGGTCCTCCTCGTAGGGCGGCAGCAGTCGGATGCCCAGCCCGCCGATGACCTCGTCGTCGTCCTTGCGCTGGATGGCCCACCGCCCGCGGGGCGGCAGCATGTTCGGCTGGTCCTCGATCCACGCCTGCAGCACGGACCGCATCGCGGCCTCGTCGTCGACCTGGCCCATCGCGGGAGTGAGCCATCGGGTGACCTTCTCCGCGCCGAAGATGGCCAGCGCGGCCGCGGCGTCGTCGGGCTCCCAGGGGCGCACGACGAGCCGCTCGGTGGTCAGGTGGTTCATGGTTCCGAGATTACTCAGGAAAATGCCGGGCATCCCGCGCGCAGGGCCGGCGTCGTGCCCGGGAGCGAGACGGCTCCAGATCCCGCCAGTTGACCAACCAGCTGGCGGGATCGTTCCATGTGTGACATGAGATGGACCCTCGAGGTCGTGATAGTCCCCGTGTCGGACGTCGACCGCGCCAAGGAGTTCTACGAGACCCGGATGGGCTTCAACCTCGACCACGACACCGAGCGCGGCCCGGACCTGCGGTTGGTCCAGCTGACCCCGCCGGGCTCCGGCTGCTCGATCGTGGTCGGCAGGGGCCTGGGCGACATGGCCCCGGGCTCGCTGAAGGGCCTGCAGCTGGTGGTCAACGACGTCCGCGCGGCCCGCGCCGAGCTGGCGTCCCGCGGCGTCGACATCGGCGAGGTCCAGGTGGCCGGCCCGGCCGGCTTCCGCCCGGCCGAGGAGGACGACGACCTGAACAACCAGGGCTTCGCCTTCTTCGCCGACCCCGACGGCAACGCCTGGACCATCCAGCAGATAACAGCCCGGGAATAAATGCGTGCCCAACCCGCGCGGCTCTCAACCGCACCCAAGGGGAACGGGACGCAACTCAACCACAGATACGCGCAGGACCCGCACGCGCTAACGCAACGCAACCGGCACTTTGAATTCCGGGGAGGCGGCACGTAAGCGGCGGAGCATTCTGGCGTCTTCGAAGCCCACTGCGTGGGCCGCGGACTCCACTGTCGCGCCGTGGCCGATCAGGTGTTCGGCTCGTTCCAGGCGGAGGAGTTGCTGGTAGCGCAGCGGGGTCAGGCCCGTCGCGCGGGTGAACTGGCGCGTCATCGTGCGCTCGCTGCAACCGGCCGACACCGCGAGCCTCGCCAGCGGCAGGCGCCTCGTGAAGCGGGCGTCGATCAGGTCCTGCACGCGGTGCACGGTCTCGTCCACGTGCGACCGGTGCCGCAGCATCGCGCTCGCCTGGGCGTCGTCGCCGTTTCGCCGGGCGTACACGACCATCTCGCGCGCCACGCGGGCCGCGTCGACCGGGCCGTGGCGGGTCGCTATCAGGTGCAGCGCCAGGTCGATGCCGCTCGCGATGCCCGCCGACGTCGCCACCCGGTCGTCGACCACGTACAGCACGTCGCGCACCACCGTCGCCTCCGGGTAGCGCGCTGCCAGCTCGTCCTGCAAACCGTGGTGCGTCGTGCAACGCCGGCCCGCGAGCAGGCCCGCCCGGCCGAGCGCGTCGGCGCCCGCGCACACGCTCGCCACCATGCCGCCCGCGGCGTGATGGGCGTGGAGCCGGTCCAGCGTCTCCGGCGTGAGCCGCCCGGTGCCCGCCGGCGCGGGCGAGCGCCAGCCCGGCACCAGTACCAGGTCCGCCGCCGTGAGCGCCGGCCACGACTCCGACGCCCGCACCGGCAGCCCCTGCGCGGTCACGATCTCGGACCGCTCGGCCACGTACTGCAGCGAGTAGTCATGACCGAGCCCGCCCACGGTGGAGAACACCTGCGCCGGCCCGGCCAGGTCCAACAGGTGGACGCCGGGAACCAGCAGGAACACCACGGAAGTCACGATCTGGTCAGCAGTCCAGCGGTCAGCTCGGCCACCGTCGCGATCGTCGCGAAGCGGCCGGCGATGGCGTACTCGGTGCGCTCGGCCATGTCCCGCGCGGAGAGCGTCCGCGGGTCCGCGAGCAGCTCCTCGACGGACCTGTCGGCAGGCGCGGACCGGTGCGGTGACGGGAACGTCGCGGTCGCCTCGGTCACGAACGTCACGGCGTAGCCGAGGTCGCTGCCGACCCGCGCGGTCGTCTCGCAGCACTGCTCGGTCCGGATCCCGCACACGACGATCTCCCGCACCCCGCGCCCGGTCAGCGTCTGCTGCAGGTTCGTGGTGGTGAAGGCGTTGTGCGAGGTCTTGGTGAGCACCGGCTCGCCCGCCCCGGGAACCAGCCCGTCCATCAGCCGCACGTGCCCGTTCGCCGGGTCGAACACCGTCCCCGTGCCCGGCTCGGCGTGCAGCACCCACACCACGAGGTCGCCGCCTGCCCGCGCCGCGGCCACCAGCTCGCCGACCCGGGACACGATCTCCGGGTTGTCCACCGCCTGCCACACCGGACGGCGGCGGAACGACTCCTGGACGTCGATGACGATCAAAGCTCTGTTCACGACAGGTCAGTCTGCCCCGGGCCGCCGCCGTGGGGAAGGCACCATCGCGCCACCATGCGGACGGATCTGGTCAGCCGACTGCGGAATGACATTGTCGCGGCGAGGTCACGGAATTCCAGATCGGCTAACTTCCGCCCCGGCTGCAGCGACTCTCTGTAACGAAAGCCCTTGGAGCTAGACGAGTGCGGGGGAGTGGTCGGTGGAGTCTGTGTGCGAGCAGTTGCCCAGCATCGGCATCCTGCTTCTTGAGCGGTTCGACGGTGACGCCGCGGCGCGTTGCTGGCGGATCATCGTCGAGCGCGAGTGGGAGGCGTGGGTCCGCCAGGAGCGGTGAAAACGCGGTCCGTCCGCACGATTTGGCCTGGTATTTTGTCCGTATCGGCCCATCGTGTGGTGAAGGATCATGGACCCCTCCCGAAGTACCGGCAGCGTCCCATGTGGACGCTGTGCCCCCGCCGTGCCAGACACGGATCCCGATCCCTGCCCTAGGCGCGTGCCCGCCGGAGGTCACTCCGAGGCGGTGGGCACGTGATCACGAGCCTGCTCGGTGTGCTTCTCGGAGTGGTCGTCGTCGTCCTGCTGTCCGCCCTGACCGGGTACTTCGTGGCGCAGGAGTTCGGGTACATGGCCGTGGACCGCTCCCGGCTGAAGGCCCGCGCCGCGGCCGGTGACGCCGGCGCGGCCCGCGCGCTGCGCATCACCCGGCGCACCTCGTTCATGCTCTCCGGCGCTCAGCTCGGCATCACGGTCACGGGCCTGCTGGTCGGCTACGTCGCCGAGCCGCTGATCGGCGCGGGCGTCGGCGCGATGCTCGGCGGCGTCGGCGTGCCGGCCGCGGCCGGCGTCGCGACCGGCACGCTGCTCGCGCTGCTGCTGTCCGCGGTCGTGCAGATGGTGGTCGGCGAGCTGTTCCCGAAGAATCTCGCGATCGCCCGCCCCGAGCCGGTAGCGGTCCGCCTCGCCCGGTCCACCAGCCTGTACCTGACCGTCTTCGGCCGGCTGATCCGCCTGTTCGACCAGGCCGCCACGCTGCTGCTGCGCGCGGTGCGGATCAAGCCGGTGCACGACGTCGAGCACGCGGCGACTCCGCGCGACCTCGAGCACATCGTCGCCGAGTCCCGTGACCGCGGCGACCTGCCGGCCGACCTGTCCGCGCTGCTCGATCGCATCCTCGACTTCGGGGAGAGCACCGCCGAGCACGCCATGATCCCGCGCACCCGGGTCGCCACGATCGGCGCGGACGAGCCGGTGCGCCGCGCGGTCGCGCTCATGGCGTCCGGCCACTCGCGGCTGCCGGTGCTCGGCGGCGGCGTGGACGGCCGGGTGGGTGGCGACGTGGACGACGTGGTCGGCGTGGTGCGGCTGCGCGAGGTGCTGGCGCTGAGCGAGTCGGAGCTGGACACCACCGCGGTGCGCGCGATCGCCCGGCCGCCGGTGATGGTGCCGGCCTCGCTGCCGCTGCTCGCCGTGCTCGACCAGCTGCGCGCCGCGGGGGAGGAGCTCGCCTGCGTGGTCGACGAGTACGGCGGGCTGGCCGGCGTGGTCACCGGCGAGGACATCGCCGAGGAGCTGGTCGGCGAGATCACCGACGAGCACGACCCGCTCGGTGCCGACCTGGCCCGGCCGGGCGAGGGCGGCGGCTGGCTCGTGTCCGGCACCATGCACATCGACGAGGCGGAGCGGCTGCTCGGCCACGACCTGCCGCAAGGTGACTACCAGACCCTCGCCGGCCTGGTGCTCACCGAGCTGCAGCGGCTGCCGGTGCCGGGCGACGCGGTGACGATCGTGCTGCCGAACCCGGCGGCCGCGGACGGCGAGGCGGAGGGCCGGCTCACCGTGGAGGTCCGCTCGATCGCCCGGCGGGTGCCCGACACAGTCCGGCTGCTGGTGGGATCGTGAGTGAGCTTGCGAGCGAACCGATGTCACAGGGTCACCGCGGGCGGCGACACCGAGCTTGCGAGGGGTTGTCGTGAGTGAGCTTGCGAGCGAACCGATGTCACAGGGTCACCGCGAGCGGCGACACCGAGCCTGCGAGGGGTTGTCGTGAGTCACCTCAACCCGTTGCTGGTGCTGGCGATCACGCTCGGCGTGGTGGTGCTCAGCGCGTTCTTCGTGGCCATCGAGTTCGCGCTCGTCGCCGCGCGCGGGCACCGGCTGGCCGAGGCGGCGCAGACCAGCGTGGCGGCCCGGGCGGCGCTGCGCAGCGCGCGCGACCTGTCGATGCTGCTGGCCGGCTCGCAGCTGGGCATCACGCTGTGCACGCTGGTGCTCGGCGCGGTCACCAAGCCCTACGTGGACCATCTCCTGCGGCCGCTCCTCGAGACGTGGGGGCTGCCGGTGGCGACCGCGGACGTCCTCGCGTTCGTGCTCTCGCTCGTCGTGGTCACGTTCCTGCACCTGGTGGTCGGCGAGATGGCGCCGAAGTCGTGGGCGATCGCGCACCCGGAGCGCTCGGCGATCCTGCTGGCGATCCCGATGCGGGCGTTCATCTGGCTGACCCGCCCGGCCCTGGTCGCGCTGAACGGGCTGGCCAACCGCTGCCTGCGGGCGGTCGGCGTGCGGGCCGTCGACGAGCTGGACACCGGGCACACGCCGGAGGACCTGCGCCACCTGCTGGACCACTCGAGCAAGGTCGGCGCGCTGGACGAGCGCAGGCACGGCCAGCTCGCCACCGCGCTCGACCTGCACACCCGCCCGGTCGCGGAGATCGTGCGGCCGCGCGCCGAGCTGGTCACGGTCGCGTCCTGGCAGGGCACCGGGGGCGTGCGCGCGGCGGCGCGGTCCAGCGGTCACCTGCGCCTGGTCGTGTGGGGCGAGACCGAGCCGCTGGGCGTGGTGCACGTCCGCGACGCGCTGACCGCCCCGCCGGGCACGACCACGACGCAGCTGATGCGCCCGCTGCTGACGCTGCCCGACGACACCCCGATGCACGCGGCGCTGACCACGATGCGCGACCGGCGCAGCCACCTGGCACTGGTGTACTCGAACGGCGCGCTTTCCGGCTTCGTCACGCTGCACGACCTGCTGGAACAGCTCCTGCCGGTGGCTGAGTAGGTTTGCGTCCAGGGTCCAAAACGCCGTCGCGAGGCTGGCGTGTCGCGGCGGCGTTCGCCAGGGTGGTGTGTCGCAGAGGTGCCGAGGAAGGGTGGCGACGTGATCTTCATCTGTGTCAAGTGGACGGTCAAGCCGGAGAAGGCGGACGAGTGGCTGTCGCTGGTCGACGAGTTCACCCAGGCCACGCGCGCCGAGCCGGGCAACATCTTCTTCGAGTGGTCGCGCAGCGTCGACGACCCCAACCAGTTCGTGCTGGTGGAGGCGTTCCGCGACGGCACCGGCGAGGCGCACGTGACGTCGGACCACTTCAAGAAGGCCATGAGCTGGCTGCCGGACGCCGTCGCGACCAAGCCGTCGATCGTGAGCGTCACGACCGAGGGCGAGGGCTGGGGGGAGATGGCCGAGGTCACGCCCCGCTGACGGTCACCCGGCCGACGGGGTCGGGCCGCGCGCAGTCGGTCGTGACCGGCTCGGTCCGCCCGCCGGCCGCGGCTCGCAGCAGCGACTCCATCACGTCGAGCACGTGCAGGGCGAGCTCGCCGCTCGCCCGGTGCGGCGTCCCGTCGGCGAGCGCGTACGCGAGGTCGGCGATCCCGCAGCCGCGCCCGGCCGCCGCGTAGCCGGCCGCGTCCGGCGTCTCCGTCCACTCGGGACTATCCACCTGGAACAGACGGACCGGGCCGCCGAAGCCGTTGGGGTCCGGTACGGACAGCGAGCCGCCGGTGCCGTAGACCTCGATGCGCGGCAGCGTGGCCGCCTGCACGTCGAAGCTCATCAGCAGCGTGGACACCGCGCCGCTCGCGTGCTCGAGTGTGCCGGTGACGTGGGTGGGCACCTGCACGGGGAACTCCGTGCCCCGCAGCGGGCCGCTGCCGATCGTGCGGGTGGCGCGGGGTGTGGCGGCCATGCCGGCGACCCGGCGGACCGGGCCGAGCAGCGTGACGAGCGCGGTGAGGTAGTAGGGGCCCATGTCGAGCAGCGGGCCGCCGCCGGTGCGGTAGAAGAACTCCGGCGCGGGGTGCCAGCGCTCCGGGCCGGCGGAGACCATGAACGCGGTGGCCGCGACCGGGGTGCCGATCGCGCCCGCGTCGAGGTGGTGGCGGGCGGTCTGCAGGCCGGTGCCGAGCACGGTGTCCGGCGCGCAGCCGACGCGCACGCCGCGCGCGGCCGCCGCGTCGAGCACCCGGCGGCCGTCGGCCGTGGTGAGGGCGAGCGGCTTCTCGTTGTAGACGTGCTTGCCGCCCGCGATCGCCGCGAGGGCGACGTCCGCGTGTGCCTGCGGGACAGTCAGGTTGAGCACGAGGTCGACGTCGCCGGCGGTGTAGAGCCCGTCCATCGTGGTGGCCCGCATGTCGCCGGTGGCCACCTCCGCCGCCCGCCCGGCCACGAGGTCGGCGACGGCGGTCACCCGCACGCCGTCGAGCCGGGGCAGCGTGTCGAGGTACTGGAGGCTGACGTTCCCGACCCCGACGATCCCGATCCGCAGCGCGTCGCCCACGCGAGCCCCCTTGTGGCAGTGAAGAACTCTCACCCGATCATGCGGGCCGCGGCCGGGCGAACGCAAGGAGCGCGGGCAGCCGGAACACGGCACGCTCCGGCGGCCCCGGCAGCTCTCCCGGCAGCGGCCCGGGCTCGCGCGGGCGAGCCGGCCGCGCCCGGTGCGGCCGCCGTCGTGGACGTGACCTGTCCACAACCCGCCGAGTTGTCCACAGGAAGCCGGTGACCAGCCTTTTCGTCAGGGGTGGCCGGTAGACTGGCGTCGAGGGGTGCCCCCGGGAACAGGGTGGGGGCTACGTTTCTTGCGTTCTGCCCGCGCGTGTGCGCGTGGATTGTTCGGGTGGGCGGGCCCTGGGGTTATGTCTCCAGTGGGGCGAACAGGTCGACCGCGTTGCCGTCCGGGTCCTCGACGGTCGCGTAGCGCTGGCCCCAGAAGGCGTCCCACGGGTCCTTGTGGCTGCGGTACCCCGCCGCCACCAGCTCGGCGTGTGTCTTGTCCACATCGGACGGTGAGTCGCACGCGAAGGCCAGGCCGATCGCGTGGCCGCCGGCCGGCTTCGTCCACGACGGGTCGAACGAACGGATCGTCTCGACCGTGTCCCACGCGAAGCGCAGGCCGCCGGGCAGCGCCGCCTCCACGTGCGGTTCGGTGTCGGCCGACGCGGGGACGTCCAGGCCCAGCCGCCGGTAGAACGCGAGCGAGGCGGCCATGTCGGCCACCACCATGCCGATCACATCGATTCTTGGTGCCATGCGCCCACCGTAGGAGCCTCGCTCACCCGCCGTCTTGAACGAATCGGACACCCAGCTCGCGGACCACCGTCACCAGCAGCTCGACGTCGGCCTCCGTGGTGCGCCAGTTGACGATCGCGGGGCGCAGCGCGGTGTGCCCCGCGTAGACCGTCGTGCCCGC
The DNA here is from genome assembly GCA_035995025.1 of Actinophytocola sp. Lineage (GTDB taxonomy): Bacteria > Actinomycetota > Actinomycetes > Mycobacteriales > Pseudonocardiaceae > Actinophytocola. The sequence continues at coordinate 44,336 of DASYKY010000135.1, read as the reverse complement.
GTATACCCGGCCGTCCTCGAGCAGCGCCGCGCCGAGCCGTGCGTTCAGCTCGTCGAGCGCTGACTCGGGCACGCCGGGCGGGCGGTACCGGAAGCACACCACGCACAGCCGCACCGGCGCGAGCAGCTCGAGGTCCGGCGCCGCCTCGACGAGCCTGCCGAGGTGGGCCGCCAGGTCCAGGTGCCGCTCCACCATCGCGCGGTGGCCGGACCGGCCGTAGGCCCGCAGCGTCGCCCAGATCGGCAGCGCCCGCGCCCGCCGCGACGACTCCGGGCCCAGCCTGCTGTAGTCGACGTCGCCGTCGAGCAGGTACGGCGCGTGCCACGAGCCGAACGTCTCGCCGAGCACCCGCGGGTCGCGGACGAACGCGAACCCGCTCTCGTACGGCACGTTCAGCCACTTGTGCCCGTCCGCGGCCACGGAGTCGGCCCGCTCGACGCCGCGCAGCAGCGGCGCGGTCCGCGGCGAGAGCGCGGCGAACAGGCCGAACGCGCCGTCGACGTGCAGCCAGCAGCCGTACCGCTCGGCGAGGTCGGCCATCTCCTCGATGGGGTCGAAGTCGCCCGCGTTGACCTCGCCCGCGGTGGCGATGAGGACCGCGGGCGCGTCCAGCTCCCGCAGCGTGCGCTCCAGCGCGGCCACGTCGGCGCGCCCGGCTCCGTGCACCTGGACGGTGTCCCGGCCGCAACCGAGGATCTGCAGGGCCTTCCGCGCGCTCGGGTGCACGTAGCTCCCGCCGAGCACGGGCATCGCGGGCAGCCCGCCGAGCCCGTCGGCGGCGACGTCGCGGCCGTGGCGGGCGGCCCACCAGTGGCGGGCGCAGGCGAGGCCGGTCAGGTTCGCGAACGTGGCGCTCGGCGTGAGCACCCCGCCCCACGCGGCCGGCAGCCCGAACAGGTCCTTGAGCCAGCCGAGCGCGACGGTCTCCGCGGTGGTGGCCAGCGGCGAGGCCGACCACAGCACGGCGTTCTGGTCGAGCAGCGAAGTCACCCAGTCCCCGGCGAGCGCGGCCGGCGTGACCCCGCCGACGACGAGGTGGAAGAACCGCGGCCCGGACGAGTGCGTCGCCGCGGCGGTCCCGATCCGCAGCAGCTCGGACACGGACTCGACCGCGCCGAGCCCCTCCTCGGGCAGTGGCCCGCCGAGGTCGTCCAGCAGCACCCGCGCCGCCGGGTCGGCGACCGGCCGCGTGGCAAGCGAGTCGAGGTACCCGGGCGCGGCACCGGCCACCAGGTCGAGCACGGGCTTGGCGGAAGCGTCCATGCCTCTGTTCTAGCCCGCGAAACGGCTCAGGACCAGCTCACGACGGCAGCACGGCGTCCTTCGCCAGCAGCGGGGGCTCCTCGACCGTCGCGGTGTGCGGGTACTTGAGGTCGCTGCCGGTGTTGAGCACGACGACCTCCTCCGAGCCGTCGAGCCAGCCGTCCGCGCGCAGCTTCTCCACCGCGGTCAGCGTGGCGGCGCCCTCGGGACACATCAGCATCCCCTCGGCCGCGGCGCACGCGGCCTGCGAGGCGAGGATGTCCGCGTCGTCGACGGCGATCGCGGTGCCGCCGGTGTCGCGGACGGCGTCGAGGATGAGGAAGTCGCCGAGCGCGCTCGCCACGTTGATGCCGAACGCCACGGTGTGCGCGTCCTGCCACGGCTCCGCGGTCTCGGTGCCCTCCTCGAACGCGCGCACGATCGGCGCGCAGCCCGAGGACTGCACGGCCACCAGCCGGGGCAGCTTGCCGGTGAGCCACCCCAGCGTGCGCAGCTCGTCGAGCGCCTTGCGGATGCCGATCAGCCCGACGCCGCCACCGGTCGGGTAGACGATCACGTCCGGCATCCGCCAGCCGAGCTGCTCGACGATCTCGAACCCCATCGTCTTCTTGCCCTCGATGCGGTAGGGCTCCTTGAGCGTCGAGGTGTTGAACCAGCCGTCGTCGACCGCCTGCGCGGCGAGCTTGCCCGCGTCGCCGATCAGACCGTCCACGATGTACAGCCGGGCGCCGGCCATCGCGCACTCCATGCGCGTGATCGCCGGGGCCTCGGCGGGCATCACGACCAGCGCGGCCATGCCGGCCCGCGCCGCGTAGGTCGCCCACGCCGCACCCGCGTTCCCGTTGGTGGGCATGGTGATCCGCTCGATGCCGATCTCGTGCGCGCGGGACACGCCGACCGCCGCGCCGCGGGCCTTGAAGCTGCCGGTCGGCAGCATGCCCTCGTCCTTGACCAGCAGCCGCGGCACGCCGATGCGCGTGCCGTAGGCGGGCAGCGGCAGTACCGGGGTCATGCCCTCGCCCAGGGTGACCACGTTCTCGCGGTCCCGCACGGGCAGCAGCTCCCGGTAGCGCCACAGGTCCGGCGGCCGCATCGCGATGTCCGATGTGGACACCGTGCCGACGACCAGGTCGAGGTCGTAGCGGACGAGCAGCGGAGTCCCGCACGTGCAGAGGTTCTGTGCCTTGTCGGCGTCGTACCGGGTGCCGCAGCGCGCGCACTCCAGATGGGAGAGCGCACTGGTCCACTGGTCCGATGCCACGTACACAGCCCCTGTCGTCCATGCGCCTGCGCCGTGGGTACGGGTCGCGCGCGCGTGCGTGCAGAACTCAAGTACCGAAACCCCCGCCCTCTCCGGGGGCACCCCATGAGTCCATTCTATCCGGCTGCGCCGACGAAAACGCTGCTCAGGGTTCTTCTGTGGACAACTCGCGGCGTTGTGGACAAACGGGCCCGCGAACAGGCGGGTCGGCCGGGTGGAGGCCCGGCCGACCCACGATCGCTCAGCCCGGGAAGCAGCCGGTGCTGTAGAAGCCCCACTGCCCGCCGTGCATCGCGCGGACGCCGCGTGGTCCGTACCGGCGGTAGGGCTCGTCGCGGATGTTGCCCTGTTCGCCGTTCACGAGGGTGTCGCCCCACTCCGCCGAGAAGTGGTCGGCGGTCGGGTCGTAGTTTCGGTAGAACACCGCGTTCTCGCACTGGTTGGTCTCGCAGTGCGTGTACGTGCCGTTGCACGGCTCCGCCGACGCGATGCCGGTCGGCACCAGGGCGAGGCCGGCGGTCATCAACGCGGCGGCGGCCGCCGCCTTGATCCTGCTCATCAGGTTCCCCCTAGTCGTAGTCACTGCAGAGGATGTAGCCGGTCCGGGCGATCTGCCACGAGTAGCCGTAGCACCACAGCGGCTCGACAGGGTCGGCGTAGTAGACGATGAAGGTCGAGTTCTTGCTCAGCACGCCGAGGTAGGGGCCGTGCGGTGAGCACACCGGCGGGTTCGACATCTCGTGCATGTTGGCGTCTTTGTTGACCGTCCGCTGGCGCGGGTTCGGGTCCTTGAAATGACTGGAACAGCCCGGCGGTCTCGTGTCGTCCAGGGTGCCGACGTCGCCGGCCGGGGCCGCGGCGGCGGTCCCGGCCGTCACGGTGATCGCGGCGGCGGCCACCAGCAGGGGAGTGAGATAGCGCATCGAGGTCCCTTCACGGTTAGGGATTGACGATGCGAATCGTAAGTTGGTGGAAACATCACAATGACCGGGTGTGCACGCTCGGAACACGGGTGTGCACGCTGAGCACACGGCTCAGGTGCGCGCCAGCTGGTCGGCGGTCGCCAACTCGTACACCCGGGCCAGCTCGCCGGCCACCCGGTCCCAGCCGAACCGCGCCCACGCGCGGTCCCGGCCCGCCGCGCCGTACTGCTCGCGCAGCGCCCGCCGGCCCAGCAGCCCCCGCAGCGCACCGGCCAGCTCGCGCGGCTTGCGCGGCGGCACCAGCAGTCCGGTGACCCCGTCGACGACGATGTCCGCGAGGCCGCCCGCCGCGGCCGCGACGACCGGCACGCCGCTGGCCATCGCCTCGAGCGCCACCGTGCCGAACGGGTCGTACCACGGCGTGCAGACGACCGCGTCCGCCGAGCGCAGCAGCGCCGGCATCTGCTCGTGCGGCACGTGCCCGGCGAGGCGCACCTGGTCCCCGACGCTCATCGAGCCGGCGAACGAGCGCAGGAACCGCGCGTGCTCGTTGGTGCCCAGCTCGCGCTTGTCCGGCCCGCCCGCGATCACCAGCTCAGTGTCCGGCAGCGCCCGCAGCGCGGCGATCGCGGTGGCGAAACCCTTGGGCGGCAACAAGGTTCCCGCCGCGACGAGCCGGTGCGGGTACTTGTCCCGCGGCTGCCGAGGGCCCTCGGGCACGAAGCGGTCCAGGTCGACGCCGCCCGACACCACGGAGATCCGCGTACGCGGCACGCCCATGCGGACGACCTCGCGCAGCTCGTCGGTGCACGCCGCCGCGATCCACCGGGCGTCGTTGGCGACCGTCCGCTCCACGCCGGCTCGCGCCGCCGGCGCCGCGGGCCCGGCGCCGGAGCGGCGCTGCTCGATCCCGGCGAGCGTGTGGAACGTCTGGACCACCGGCACGCCGGTCGCCTGGCCGGCGGACGTCGCGGCGAGGCCGGGCAGCCAGCGGTGCGCGTGCCCGACGTCCGGCGGCGCGGACGCCCACCGCTCGCGGACGAGACCGGCGAACTCTTCCATATGGGACAACAAGTCCGTGTCCGGCAGCGGTCGGGCCGGGCCCGCCGGCACGGCGACGACCCGGTAGCCGTCCAAGGTGGTCTCGGCCGGCCGGCCCGGGCCGTCGCGTCGCATGTAGACAGTGACCTCGTGCTCGCGGCCGGCCAGTGCGGCGGACAGGTTGTGCACGTGTGTGCTGGCACGGTCGGACACCATGGCGATGCGCATGCGAGATACCCACCTCATCGTTGGTCGATTCGGGTGAGCAAGTCGTCCCAGCTTCTTTAGAACGTGCTCAAATCTCCAGAAGGAAGAGTTGCCAAACGATTCTCGAGCTAAACATGATCGCCGCACATCGTCGCGGCGGGAGCGCGGCGCGGGTCAGCGCACGGGCTGCTTCGCCGGCGCGTCCTTCGGCGTCTCGACGACGGCCTGCTGCTGCTGCGGCTGCTCTTTGAGAACCGGCAGTTCCTGCTGGGCCGCCAGCCTCTCACGGCACAGCCGGGCGAGCTGTCGAGCGTGAACAGTCATGGCCAACTCCTCGTTCACAAGGGATATACCCCTGTCTGGCCGATACCACACCTCATTTATGTCAATTGAGACGCGCGGAGCGCTGCCAGGTTCCGTGGGAGGAGTTTCGCAATCGGTTGGTGACTGTCGGTCCGGTTCGTCCGGGCGAAAGGACGGCGCTAGCCCGAGATCGCGTCGGCGAGCGAGGCGTAGGACGGCACGAGGTCGGCCACTCCGCTGACCTCCAGCGACCGGCGGGCCGTGCGGGAGGCGCCGACGAGGGCGAACCGGCGGCCGGACCACAGCGCCTCGTCGTTCGCCGCGAGCACCACCGACAGCCCGGCCGCGCCGAAGAACGTGACCTGGGCCAGGTCGAGAAACGTGACGCCCTCGTGGGCCCGCGCCAGCGCGCGCCGCAGCCGTGGCGCGGTGAGCAGGTCGATCTCGCCGACCGCGGTGACCACGGAGACTCCGGGCCCACCGATGCGCCGGTGTACGGCCAGGGCAGTGCGCCCCGCGTGATCTCGCATGGTTGCTCCCCGAAGCACCAGTCCGACCGGGCTCACCCAGCGTATCTCGCCGGCCCCGGCGGGTGAACCCCGCGACCCGGCGAGTTACCCGTCTGCCACGCTGGCAGGCGTGACGGGAGGGACCGCGGCGGAGTTCGAGGAGCACCGGGGCCGGCTGTTCGGCCTGGCCTACCGGCTGCTCGGCTCGGCCGACGAGGCGGAGGACGTCGTGCAGGACGCCTTCCTGCGCTGGGCCGCCGCGGACCGCGGCGCGATCGATGCGCCGGGCGGGTGGCTCGCGAAGGTCGTCACGAACCTGTGCCTCAACCGGCTGACCTCGGCGCGGGCCCGGCGGGAGAGCTACGTCGGCCCGTGGCTGCCGGAGCCGGTGCTGACCGGAGGCGGTGAGCTGGGCCCGCTGGACACCGTCGAGCAGCGCGACCTCGTGTCGCTCGGCCTGCTGCGGCTGATGGAGACGCTGAGCCCCACCGAGCGGGCCGTGTTCGTGCTGCGGGAGGCGTTCGGCTACAGCCACCGGGAGATCGCCGGGATCGTGTCGCTTTCCGAGGCGAACTCGCGGCAGCTGCACGCGCGGGCGCGGCGCCACCTTGCCCGGCCCGGCACGCGGCGGCCGGTGGACCGGGCGGGCTGGCGGGCGCTGGTCGAGCGGTTCCTGCGCGCCGCAGCCGAGGGCGACCTGCCGGCGCTGGAGGCCATGCTCGCCGCGGACGTGACGTCGCTGGCGGACGGCGGCGGCCGCATCGCCGCCGCGCGCAAGCCGGTGGCCGGGCGCGCGCGGGTGGCGCAGTACCTGTGCGGCGCGTTCCGCGTCGGCGCGGCCCGGCTCAGCCTGACCGCCGAGTACGCCGAGGTCAACGGCGCGCCCGCGGCGCTGGGCCGGCTCGGCGACGAGGTGCTGGGCGCGGTCGTGCTGGACGTTGCGGGCGGCGAGGTCGAGGGCACTGGGGTCGAGGGCACTGGGGTCGAGGGCGCCGAGATCGTGGCGCTGCACATCGCGGCCAATCCGGGCAAGCTGCGCTTCGCGGGCCGGCAGCTGTCACATCCGGCCGGGCTGCCCGGTTCCTAGCTGCATGATCCTGGTGACGGGTGGGACCGGCACGCTGGGCCGCGCGCTGGTGGCGCGACTGCCGGACGCGCGGGTGCTGAGCCGCAGGCCGGGCCCCGGGCGGGTGGTCGGCGACCTGTCGACCGGCGCGGGCCTCGACGCCGCATTGTCCGAAGTGGACACAGTGGTCCACTGTGCCACGTCGCTGCGCCGCCACGACGTGACGCACGCGCGCCACCTCGCCGCCGCGGCGGGCAGGGCGAGCCGGCCGCACGTCGTGTACGTGTCGATCGTCGGCGTCGAGGAGATCCCGCTGCCGTACTACCGCGCGAAGCTCGCCGTGGAGCGGCTGCTGGCCGGGTCCGGCCTGCCGCTCACCGTGCAGCGCGCGACCCAGTTCCACGACCTCGTGCGGCGGCTGTTCACCCTGCAGCGCTGGTCGCCTGCCCTGTTCGTGCTGGCCGGCACCCGCTTCCAGCCGGTCGACGTGCGCGACCTGGCGGGCAGGCTGGTGTCGCTCGCGGCCTGCCCCGCGGTGGGCCGGGTCGAGGACTTCGGCGGCCCGCAGGTGCGGTCCCTGTCCGATCTGGCGCGGGCCTACCGGGGCGCCGGCCGCCGCCCGATCGTGCCGGTCCGCCTGCCGGGCAAGGTGATCCGCGGCTACCGGACGGGCGCGAACCTGGCCCCGGCGGCGGGCACGATCACGTTCGAGGAGTTCCTGCGATGAGGGCCGGCCTGGCGTTGCTGGCGGCCGTGCAGGCGGTGGTGGGCGGCTGGATCCTGCTGGCGCCCCGGTCGTTCTTCGCGAACCCGTGGGTGCACCTGCACCTGCCGTACAACGAGCACCTGCTGCTGGACTACGGCGCGATGAACCTGGCGATGGCCGTGCTGCTGGTGTTCGCGCTGCGCAGGCCCGCGCTGGTGGTGCCGGCCCTGTGGGTGTACCTGGTCCACGCGGTCCTGCACCTCGCGATCCACGTCCGCTTCGCCGGTCACCTGCCCGCCGGCCAGTCCGCGGTGCTGCTCACCGCGCTCGGCGCCCTCGTCGTCGTGCCGGTGGTGCTGCTGCTTCTCGCCCGGCGGCGCCCCCGGACTCCTGCCGGGTGACGGCCGACTCGACGCCGTCGAGGATGATCGACAGGCCTGCCTCGAAGGTCTCGCGGGCCTGCTGCTCAAGGTAGGGCCGCGACTCGTCCCACTCGAAGGTGTCCTCGGCGCCCATGCGGACGATCGCGGGGAAGCGCTCCGCGAAGTCCGGCACCACCTCGGGCAGCATGGCCGACCGCGCCGCCCAGAACTCCTCGTTGGTCTGGCCCGTGTCGGTGACCGCCTGGCCCGCCTCCGCGACCGTCGACGCCGCGCCGCGCACGAAGTGGAACAGGGTGCCCACGACGCGCGTCAGCAGGCGCGCCGGCAGGCCCGTCTCGTACAGGATCCGGGTCACCGCCTCGACCACGGCGTACTCGCACGGGCCAAGCACCGGCCGCACCTGCGACACCTGCAGCACCCACGGATGCGCCTGGTAGCACGCCCACAGGTCGTCCGCCCACGCCACGGCCGCCGCGCGCCAGCCGCCGGTCGGCGGGTAGGACTCCGGCAGCGTCGCGTGCGCCCGGTCGTACATCAGGTCGACGAGCTCGCCCTTGCCCGGCACGTACGTGTACAGCGCCATCCCGGTCCGGCCCAGCCGCCGGCCGACCGCGCGCATGGACAGCGCCGCCATGCCCTGCGCGTCGGCCACCTCGATCGCCGCGTCCACGATCGCGTCGACGGTCAGTGCCTGCTTCGGGCCCGGCCGCGGCGTGCCGGACGTGGTGGCGCGCCACAGCAGCGACAGCGACCGCCGGGTGTCGCCGCGGCCGGCGAACACAACCATTCCTGGCATCTCCTTACGGTATAAAGTACGCTCACTTTACATCGTAAGGAGATGTGCTGATGGACCTCGTCGGCGAGTTGACCGTGACGCGGGTGCGGCGGCTGACGCCGCGGATGGTGCGGGTGAGCTTCACCGCCCCGCCGGACTTCCCGTCCTGGCCGGACCAGCAGCTGAAGCTGTGCTTCCCCCGGGGCGGCGGGCTGGCGCTGCCGCCGTCCGACGGTGACGACATGCGTTGGTACCAGGCATTCCTGGCGATCCCGGAGGAGTCGAGGCCGGTCATGCGCGGCTTCACCGTGCGCCGCCACGACCCGTCGCGCGGCGAGATCGACGTCGACTTCGTGCTGCACGGCGCGGCGGGTCCGGCGGTGCGCTGGGCGCGGACGGCGGCGCCGGGCCAGGTGCTGGGCCGCTACGGCCCGTCGGAGATCTACCGCCGCCCGCTGCCCCCGGGCGACTGGCACCTGCTGGCCGGCGACGAGACGGCGATCCCGGCCATCGGCTCGCTGCTGGAGTCGCTGCCCGCGTCCGCCCGCGCGCTCGTGTTCGTGTCGGTGGCCGACGCGGCGGAGGAGCAGCCGTTGCCCTCACCGGCCACAGTGGACATACGCTGGCTGCACGGGACGTCGTTGCCCGACGCAGTACGGTCGGCTCGCTTTCCGGACGGTGCGGTGTCGGCGTGGCTGGCGGGGGAGGCGTCGGCGGTGCGTGCCCTGCGCCGCCACCTGGTGGCGGAGCGATCGGTCCCCAGACAGGCGATCGAGTTCACCGGCTACTGGCGCCAGAAGCTCACCCAGGACGACGCACCGACCGACGAGGACATGGCCGACGCAGAGGAGAAACTGGCCCAGCTCCGCGGCGAGGCCTGAGGCTCAGGCGGACTGGCGGCGGATGAGCACCGGCTCGAAGACGACCTTGGTGCGCGGGGTGTCCGGGTCGGCGATCTGGCGCAGCAGCAGCCGCGCCATCTCCGCGGCCATGTCCTCCACCGGCTGGCGGACGGTCGTCAGCGGGGGCTCGCACGTCAGCGCGGCCGAACTGTCGTCGAAGCCCACCACCGCCACGTCCTCCGGGACCCGCCGGCCCGCCGCGCGCAGCACGGCCAGCGCGCCCTGCGCCATCAGGTCCGACGCGGCGAACACGCCGTCGAGGTCCGGCTGCCGAGACAGCAGCGCCGACATCCCGGCCGCGCCGCTCTCGCGGGTGAAGTCGCCCTCCTCCCACGCCGCGGAAGGATCGCCGACCCCCTCGCGGAAGCCGGTCAGCCGGTCCTGGCCGGCCGACGTGTGCTGCGGGCCCGCGATCGTCGCGAGCCGCCGCCGGCCCAGGGAGACCAGGTGGCGTGCGGCCAGCTCGCCGCCCGCCGACTGGTTCACGTCCACGTACGTGATCGGCAGCGGGCGCAGCGGACGGGACGACAGCACGACCGGGAAGTGGCCGTCCACGAGCAGCCGGGGGAGCGGGTCCTCGGGATCGGTGTGGATCAGGATCACGCCGTCCAGCCGGCCGCGCCGCACGTCCGACTCGACCTCCGCGCGGCGGTCCGCGGCCAGCACGAGGTGGATGCCAGCGGGGTCGGTGATCGTCATGACGCCGCTGACCACCCGGCCGAAGAACGGGTCGCCCAGCATCCGCCGCTCGCCCGGCAGCACCAGCGCGACGGCGTCCGCCCGGCGCGTCACCAGCGACCGCGCGGCCAGGTTCGGCACGTACCCGGTGTCCGCGATCGCCCGCTGCACGGCCGCGCGGATCGTCGCGTCCACACTGGCCACGCCGTTGACCACTCGCGACGCGGTCGCCCGGGACACCCCGGCCACCTTCGCCACCTCCTCCAGCGTGACGCGGCGCGGTGGGGACGAGGGCACGGCTTCTTTATACCCGCGGCCCCCGCGGGAGATCGTCAGCCGAGCCTGCCCAGCTCGGCGAGCGAGGCTGCCCGCGCCGACGCCATCCGCGACGCGAGGTCGCGCGTCGCCGGGTGGGCGACCTCCCGGGCCGCCGAGCGGGCCACCGTCGCGGACTCGCTCAGGTGTGCGCGCACGAGGTCGACGAGCGTCGCGTCGAAGTCGCTCGCCGCGTCCAGGCCGATCAGCTCCGCGTTCGTCGGCATGCCCGGCATGTCGTGGCCCGCGTGCAGGTTCTGGTACCGCACTCCCGCCGCGTCCAGCAGGCCGTGCAGCTCGGCCAGCTCTGCGCGCCGGGCGCCCGCCAGCGCCGCGGCGTACCCGCGCAGCCGCGCGGACGAGGCCCGCCGCGCGCCGGTGCCGAGCATCCGCAACGCCTGGTCGTCGGTCGCGATCTCCAGCTGCGTGAACGCCTGCTCGGTCGCGCCGAACCCGCCCGGCGGCGCGGACGGCGCGGGCCGGGCCGCGGGTGCGGGCGCCGCGGGCGGCGGGGCTTGCTGGGCGCAGGCCGCGAGGCCAGTCACCAGCAGGACGGCGAGCAGCAGCCGGGTCACCATGACGTCGAACTCCCTCGAAGTCCTGGAAAAGCAGGGTCGGGAGAGCGCTCTCGCAACAGAGCATGACCTGGGTCACACGCACGGTCAACGGTTTTGTCCCGGCTGGCAGCGCAGAACGCCCGTTCGGCCCAGTGAGCAGCGCCGGACGGGCCTGCGAACCGGACACTCTTGACATGGTGTGGCACGCGCGGCACCCTCGAATCCGGAGAGAGCGCTCTCACGAACACCCTGCCTCTCGTCCCTTCTTTCCTGCCGCGCCCGTGGCCACCGGCCCGTGGCGCGCGAAGGAGCGCGCATGAAATCCGTTCCGTCCCGGCGGCCGCGCCGCCGGTTACCCGTCCTGGGCGTGCTCGCCGCCCTCGTCGTTCCCCTGCTGTCCGTGCCCGGTCAGGCGGCCGCCGCGGGCGCGCTGCTGTCCCAGAACCGCCCGGTCACCGTGTCCTCGGCGGAGTCGGCCGCCTTCCCCGGCAGCGCCGCCGTGGACGGTGACGCCGGCACCCGCTGGTCGAGCGCCTTCGCCGATCCACAGTGGATCCAGGTGGACCTCGGCACCGCCGCCGCCGTCGAGGAGGTCCGGCTGAGCTGGGAGGCCGCCTACGCACGGGCGTTCACCGTGCAGGTCTCCAGCGACGCCACCGCATGGTCCACTGTGTACTCGACGGCCGCCGGGACCGGCAGCGCCCAGACGCTCGCCGTGTCCGCGACCGCCCGCTACGTGCGGTTGCAGCTCACCGCGCGGGCCACCCAGTACGGCTACTCGCTCTGGGAGTTCCAGGTCTACGGCGCCGGCGGCACCGGGCCGGGCCCGGACGGGCTGCTGTCCTACAACAAGCCGGCCACCGCGTCGACGTTCCAGAACGACGGCGCCTGCCCGAACTGCACGCCGGCGAAGGTCACCGACTACGACCCGGCCACGCGCTGGGCCACGAGCGCGACCGACGGCTGGGTGGACCCCGGCTGGATCACGATCGACCTCGGCGCGACCGCGACGGTCAGCCGCGTCGTGCTGCAGTGGGACCCGGCGTACGCGGTCTCCTACCAGCTGCAGCTGTCCGACGACAACACGAACTGGCGCACCGTCCACACCACCACGACCGGGCCCGGGTTCAAGGAGACGCTGACCGTGTCGGGCACCGGGCGGTACGTGCGGATGTTCGGCACGCAGCGGTCGAACGGGTACGGGTACTCACTGTGGGAGTTCCAGGTGTACGGCACCGGCGGCAATCCCACGCCACCCCCGCCCGCGCCGCCCGCGCCGAACTTCGGCAACCTGGTGTGGAGCGACGAGTTCAACGGCGGCAATGGGTCCACACCGGACCCTGCCAAGTGGGCACCCGAGGTCGGGCCGGGCGTGAACAACGAGCTGCAGTACTACACGAACAACGCCAACGCGCGCATGGACGGCACCGGCAACCTGGTGATCCAGGCGCGCCGGGAGGTCACGCCCGGCTCGGCGTGCCCGCCGGACCCGAACAGCGGTGGCAGCACGACGTGCCAGTACACGTCGGGGCGGCTCAACACGCACGGGAAGTTCGAGACCACGTACGGCCGGGTCGAGGCGCGGATGAAGGTGTCGAGCACGCAGGGCCTGTGGCCGGCGTTCTGGATGCTGGGCGCGAACTTCTTCGCCGGCACGCCGTGGCCGGCCAGTGGCGAGATCGACATCATGGAGCACATCGGCCGCGAGCCGAACCTGGTGCACTCGACGCTGCACGCCCCGGCCTACTTCGGCGGCGGCGGGTTCGGCGCGCCGCGTGACCTCGGTGGCCCGGCGAACTCGGCGTTCCACGTGTTCGCCGTGGAGTGGGACGCGAGCCACATGACGTTCTTCGTGGACGGCACCGGGTTCTTCACGGTGAACCGGGACGAGCTCGAGCAGACCCGCGGGCCGTGGGTCTACGACCACCCGTTCTTCATCATCCTCAACAACGCGGTGGGCGGTGAGTGGCCCGGTCCGCCGGGTGCGGGCACGCAGCTGCCGCAGGACATGGTGATCGACTACGTCCGGGTCTACCGGTAAGCGACAGGCGTGCCGGGCAACGGCTGGTGCCCGGCACGCCTGCCTACCCCCGCCCCAGGCGCAGGATCGCGGTGCCGTGCGCAGCGGCGCGCACGGACAGCAGGACCTTGTTGACCGACACCAGGGCACCCGGGTGCGCGGTCGCGAAGGCGACCGGCGGCGAGGTGCCGACCAACGACGTCCGGCACGCGTCGTCGCCGGTGCAGCCCATGGAGAAGTGGCCGGTGGCCAAGGTGATCGCCGCGGTCACCTCGTTCCCGATGATCGACTCGACGGCCACCTCGGTGATGCCGGTGGCCGAGCTGACCGGGATGACCGTGCGGCGGGTGAGCCTGACCTCGCAGACCCCGTCGCGGCACGCGGCGATGTTGCCGCCGTCCTTCGCCTTCGCGGGCGGGGGAGGCGGTGGGGTCGTGGTCGTCGTGGTGACGGCCGTCGTGGTGGTCGTCTCGGGTGCGGGCGCGGCGTCGGCCGGGCCGGTCCTCGTGGTGCACGCCGGCACCACGAGGACGGCGGCCAGCAGGAGTGCCACCGGGCGGCGTGTCACAGGGAGCCTCACGGGAGACACGGAACCACGGCGCCTTCGGGACCCCTCCCGGCCTACGAGCCGGCGTCCGCGTAGTCGCGTGCTACCCGGACAAGCTCGGCCAGGCCGTCGGCGTACTCCTGGGACTCGGCGTGCGCCTCGGGGAACGGCGGCTGGAAGCCGACGCCCTCCCACTCGCCGCTGGCCGGGTTCCACCGGTCGTTGCCGATCTCGAAGTCCCAGGCGAAGATGCCCTGCTGGTAATACAGCTCGTCGGCGGAGTTGCCTGCCGCGGAGTACAGCACGTCGGCCACCGGGCCGGTACGCGACGGCCACGTCACCGTGCTCCGCCCGCTCGCGATCGCGCCGACGATCCGCTTGGCGCTGGCCTGGAACAGCGTCGACTCCTCGATCGACGGGCGCGGCAGCGTGATCCGGCCCGGCATCGCGTACGCCCCGGGCGGCCACATGAAGTAGCCGCCGTAGCTGTGCACGTTCATCGCGAACCTGATGTTCGGGTGCGCGGCCGCGAACGTCGCGATGTTGTTCGCCTCCGGCTCGGACAGCTCGGCCGTGCCGGCGTACGTGCCGGACAGGCAGTTCGTCGACGACGCGCCGACGTAGCCGTCGAACACCGAGCCGACCGTGTAGTTGCGGTTCACGTCCACGCCCCACGAGTCGGCGTTGCGCGGGTCGCGCAGCGCGCCGGTGCAGTGGTTGGACATGTTCTTGCGCTGGAACGCGGAGTCGTTGAACGAGTAGTTCGCGCCGTCCGGGTTCGCCGTCGGGATCACGAAGATCTCGACGTTCTCCAGCAGCGACCGGGTCTGCGCGTCGGTCGCGTAGTTGGCCAGCATCCGCTCGGCGAACTCCAGCGTCACGAGCGGCGTCGCCCACTCGCGCGCGTGCTCCTGGGAGTAGGTCAGCACCCCGATCCGCGAGCCGTCGCGGTGCACGCCGATGCGCAGGCCCTGCACGGTCCACGGCTGATGCGGCACGCCCGCCGGTGCGTCGAGGCCGTCGGCCATCGTGCCGGGGCCGGCGACCGGCATGACCTTGCCCGCCGAGCCGTCCTCGACGAACGCGGAGAACCGTTGCGGGAAGCGGGATCCGATGAGCGCGGCGACCTGGTCGGTGGTGCTGACCACCGCGCCGGCCGCGTCGGTCGCGAGCGACACGGTCAGCACCCGGTCGCGGAAGGTGGCCTGCGCCGGGCGGTCCGGCGTGCCCGGGTCGACCGTGCGGACCTGCCAGCCGTTGGGGCCCTGGTCGCCGAACTTCACCGACTCGACCACGACCGCCGCGGACGCCGGGTCGCCGAGGTACGCGGTGGCGGTGCGGCGGTAGCCCTGGGTCTTGTTCGGCAGGCTCATCACGTCGACGAGGTCCGGGTACTGCCGGGCGAGGCGGGCGATCCGGGCCTTGATGTCGACCGGCGACATGTACGCGTCGATGAAGTCCTTCTGGTATCCGGCGGGCGGCGCCGGGGGAGTGGCGCCCGGCCACGCGGCCGGGGTGACCGGCCGGGTGCCGCCGCCGAGGCTCGACGTCGCCGTGACGCGCACCGGCTGCGCGGGCAGCGGCTGGGGCAGCGCGATGTGGTACTGGTACTCGCCCGCGTCCTCGAACCGCTGCAGCGGAAAGGTTCCGGTCGTGCCGTCGGCGGTCTCCCAGTGCACGGTGATCTCGACCTCGGGGTCGGTCACGGCGGTGGTGGCGACGCGGGTCTCGAGGAACGTCTGGCCGTCGCTGACCCACCAGTAGGCCGCGAGGAACTGCAGGGTGTCGGCGGCCGCGCGGGTGGCCGACTTCGCGCTCGCGGCCTGCTTGCTCCGCGCGTACCGCTGCGCGGCGTCGGCCTCCCGCTGGATCACGTGCAGCGGGGTGGCGCCGCGGGCGACGAGCGCGCCGAGGTCGCGGCCGGTGAGCACCAGGTCGGCGACGAGCTTGCCGTCCGGGGTGCGTCCCTGCGCGGCGATGTCGGCACCGCTCGCGGCGAGCTGGTCGAGCATCGACTCCGCGGGCAGCTGGAGCCGGACGAGGGCGACCTCTCCGGCCGCGACCTGAACCGCCGAGGCGGATGGCGCGGCCGTGGCCGGCGTGATGCTCGCGGCGAACGTGGCGGTGGACAGCAGGGCGATCGCGGCGATCGCGTTGCCCCATCTTCGTGTGGACATGATTCCTCCCAGACGGGCAGTGGGTGAGGTAATCCTTCACCAGAACCGTTGGGAGTCAAGGAGTTTCGTGCTGCGCAACTATATGGTGCCGGCCCTGCGCACGGCCGCCACGATCTCGATGTTCGACGCGCCCTTCAGCAGGTACTCGACGCTGCCGGCGCGCATCATCTCGGCCACCGTGCCGGAGTCGTCGTAGGCGGAGAACGCCAGGATCCGGGTGCCCGGCTGGTGCCGGAGAATCTCCCGCGCCGCGCGCGGCCCGCCACCGCCGGGCATGCGCACGTCGAGCACCACGACCGCGGGCCCGTGCTCGCCGGCGAGCTCGATGGCCTCGTCCGCGTCCCCGGCCGCGCCGACCACCTCGATGTCCGGCTCCGCCTCGAGCACCTCGCGCAGGGCGTCGCGGATCATCGGGTCATCGTCGGAGATCAGCACCCGCAGCACGATCGGCAGGGCGCTCATGACCTCCCCTCCCCGGCCGAGCCCGGGTTGGGCAGCCAGAACTCGACGGTCGTGCCGTGGTCGGGCGTGCCGACGACCGACCACCACCCGCCCGCGGTCTCGGCGCGCTCGCGCATCTCGATCAGCCCGAAGTGCTCCATCGGTTCGGGTGGCATCTCGGTCAGCCGGAACCCGATGCCGTCGTCCACCACCCGCGTCCTGGTCCCACCATCCACAGTGGACAAATAGAGGTCGAGCGAGCTCGCGCGGGCGTGCTTGCGCACGTTGGTGATCGCCTCCTGGCAGATCCGGAAGATCGTGATCGCGATCTCGGTGGGTGGTTCCTCGGTGAGCCCGTCGTGGTGCAGCACCGGGACCACGCCCCACCCGGTCACCACGTCGCGCAGGAAGTCGTCGAGCGTGGCGACGAGCCCGTGCCGGTCGATCGAGGTGGGCCGCAGCTGGAACACGAGCGTGCGCAGCCGCGAGATCGTGGCGCGCACCGCGTCGTCCAGCTTGTCCATCGTCGCCCTGTGCTCCTCGGACAGCCGGCCGGCGAGCAGCTGCAGCCGCATCCCGACGGCGACCATCGACTGGATGGAGTCGTCGTGCACGTCCCAGGCGATCCGCCTGCGTTCCAGCTCCTGGGCGTGCACGAGGTGGCCCAGCAGCCGGCGCCGCTCGTCGAGGGCCTGCTCGGCGTTGCGGCGCTCGGTGAGGTCGCGGGTGACCTTGCCGAAGCCGCGCAGCACATCGTTGTCGTCGTAGAGGGGGGTGATGACGACGTTGGCCCAGAAGCGGGTGCCGTCCTTGCGGATGCGCCAGCCCTCGTCCTCCAGGCGTCCTTCGGCGACGGCCTGTTTCAGCTCGCGTGCTGGTTTGCCGGCGAGGTTGTCCTCGGGTGGGTAGAACACCGAGAAGTGCTTGCCGATGATCTCCTCGGGCGCGTAGCCCTTGATCCGCTCGGCGCCGCCGTTCCAGCTGACGACGTTGCCCGCCGGGTCGAGCATGAAGATCGCGTAGTCGAGCACGCCCTGCACGAGCAGGCGGAACAGCTCCTCGCTCTCGAACAGCGCCTTCTCCGCGGCGCGCCGGTCGGTGACGTCGCGGGTGACCTGGCTGAAGCCGCGCAGCGCGCCGTTCCCGTCGCGCAGGGGGGTGGTGGCGACGTTGGCCCAGTAGCGGGTGCCGTCCTTGCGGATGCGCCAGCCCTCGTCCTCCAGGCGTCCTTCGGCGACGGCCTGTTCCAGCTCGCGTGCTGGTTTGCCGGCGAGGTTGTCCTCGGGTGGGTAGAACACCGAGAAGTGCTTGCCGATGATCTCGCCGGCGGCATGGCCGTTGATCCGCTCGGCGCCGGCGTTCCAGGTCACGACGTGCCCGGTGGGGTCGAGCATGAGGATCGCGTAGTCGACCACTCCTTGCACGAGCAGCCGGAAGTCGGCGGCTAGCGGAGGTCGTGCGGAGTCGGGCATGGCATCACTGTGCCCGATGGGGACAGCCGGCATCCTGAGGGCCGGTTCACGCCGACATCGGGTTGGGGACCGCGGGAAGCTCACACCACACGACCTTCCCGCGGCCCCGCCTCGACACACCCCACGCCGTCGACATCCGCTCGACGAGCTGCATTCCCAGGCCCCCCGGCCCAGTTCGCCGGACGGTCGGCGGCTGCGGGCTGTCGTCCGAAACCTCGACCCGGACGCCGCCACCCACGTCGAGCAGACGCAGTACCGGCTGTCCGTGTGCGTGTAACAGCACGTTGCTGACGAGCTCCGACACCACCTGCGCGGCGTCCTGCCAGCTTTGATGGCCCCAACCGGTCAGCGTGCGTCGGGTGAACTCGCGCGCCATGGCGGCGCTGCAGTGGTTCTCCGGCAGGCGGACCTCGGTGTGCGTCAGGGCCTGTGCATCCACGCTTGCACTGTCCGCCTCGGATGCCCAAGTCGCGAGACGCAGCGGGCTCACCGGGACTAGTGCAAACGCATTAGTCGAGCAGCCCCTCGCGCCGGGCGATGGCGACGGCCTCGAGCTTGGAGCGCGCACCGAGCTTGTCGAGGATGCGCTGCACGTGGTTGCGCACGGTGTTGCGGGTGACGCCCAGCCGCTCGCTGACCTCTTCGGTACTGGCGCCCGCGGCCAGCAGCACGAGGGTCTCCTGCTCGCGTGCGGTCAGCGGGGTGCCGCCGCTGCGGGCCCGGCCGGTGAGCCGGTCCAGCACGCCGGCGAGCAGGCCGGGGCCGAACGCGACCTCGCCGGCCGCGACCTGCAGCACCGCCGCCTCGAGCTCCTCGAGACGGGAGGACTTCAGCACCAGCCCGGCGCCGCCCGCCTCGGCGACCCGGGTGGCGACGGCGGCGCTGGCCTCGCCGGTGAGCACGAGCACGCGGGCGCCGGTGGTGGACAGCTCCGCGATGGCGCCGATCCCGTCGCCGTCGGGCAGCCTGCGGTCGAGGACGACCACGTCCGGCTTGTGCCGCTGGGTTTCCGTGAGGGCCTCGGCGATGGACTTCGCCCTGGCCACGATGGTGATGCCGGCCGCCTGTTCCAGCGCCAGCCCGATTGCCTCGGCGACCATGTCGTGGTCTTCGACGAGTACGACACGGTGCGGAGGCGTCGTCGGCGACGATGGCATGCGGTCAGGTCCCCTGGACGACGGAGTTCGGAAATTACTGAACTGTGATGCTACCGCCAACGGCGTATACCGGACGTGACCGACCACACGGCGAGCCGGGAACGTATCGGGCCACTGGTCCGTTGAAATGCTTGGTCGCCGCCCGGAGCCCGGGAAGTAGCTGGTGTTTCCGGTGGTGTGATTCCCCCCAGACACCGCCGACGCACATCGGCTTGCTTGCGCCGGCGACCGAGAACCGCCGGCCGGTCGGAACCCCCAGCCGCCGGCCGGCGGTCCAGCCTCTCCACTGTCCTCTTAGGACAGACGGCCCTCTGCTACCGTTTTCCCCGTGACTGCCGGGTCGGCCCATCGGGGCCACGAGCGGACGAGGTTCCCGGCCACGCCGTGACCTCCCGGCGGGCCAGGGCCCCGCCGCCACGCCTCCTGACGCGTTCCTTCATTTCTTGGGACAGCGAAAGGAGGTGATCACATGTCCCACGTTTCCGATGCCGTCTGGCAGGAGTTTCTCGCCGAGCACGGTGCCGGCCGGCCGTTCGACGCGGTCGTGACGAAGGTGCTGCCGTTCGGCGCGCTCATCGAGAGCGGGCACGGGGTGCCCGGGCTGCTGCCGCGCGGCGCCTGGGCGGGCGAGCCCGCGCACGGCGCGACCGTCGCCGTCCGGGTGGCGACCGCCGACGTCGAGCAGCGCCGGGTGAGCGTCGTGCCGGCCTAGCGGCTGCGCGGTGATGGCACGGTGATTGGCGGGGTGTGGGGGCAGGTTACGGCTGCCCCCACACCTCCCAGTATCTCAGGGGCTTGCGCGAACTCAGGCCTTGTGCGCGACGCCGCCGAGCGCGAGCGCATCGCCGGCGGACCGGGTGAGCAGCGGGCCGTCGGGCCACCACTCGTTGAGCGGCACGAGGCCGGGCTCGATCATCTGCAGGCCGGTGAAGTACTCCTCGATCGCCTTGCGGGTGCGGAAGAAGCCGGACCCGATGGCGCCCCTGGTGAAGATCTCCTCGACGTCGCGCGCCAATTCACTGCCCGGGCCGTCGTCCTGCGGGTCGGCGAAATGGCTCAGCACCAGGTACGAGCCGGACGGCAGCAGCTCGACGTAGCGCCGCATGATCTCCGCGGGCCCCTCCGTGTCGGCGACGTGGTGCATGGTGTTGCTGTGGATCAGCGCGACCGGCCGGGAGAGGTCGACGTGTCGGGTGATGTCGGGGTGGGTGAGGATCTCGTCGGGCCGGGTCAGGTCCGCCATCACCAGGTGGGTGCGGTCGTTCTCCTCGAGCACCGCGCGCCCGTGCGCGGCCACCACCGGGTCGTTGTCGACGTAGACGACGCGCGCGTCGCGGTTGATCCGCTGCGCGGCCTGGTGCGTGTTCTCGGCCGCGGGCAGGCCGGCGCCGAGGTCGAGGAACTGGTCGATACCCGCCTCGCGGGTGAGGAACCGGGTGACCCGCACGAGCCACCGCCGCCCGGCGCGCGCGAGCAGCTTCATCTGCGGGGCGACCGCGTCCACCTGCAGGAACACCTTGCGGTCGACCTCGTAGTTGTCCTTGCCGCCCAGGAAACAGTCGTACACCCGCGCGACGCTCGGCCGTGTCGTATCGATCACTGCCGCTGGTTGCTGAGCGTCCCGACTCACCTCCCGAACGTTACCCGAGGTGTTTACGCCTGGTCACTCCGCCGTCCGATTATTCCGGTGGCGCCTCTGGCCTACCGGCCTTGCGTGCGGTCACCTCGATCTCGATGCGCATGCGCGGATCGGCCAGCCCGCAGACCTGCATCGTCGCCGCCGGGCGCACCGGGCCGAAGCACTCGCGCAGCACCGGCCAGCACGGCTCGAAGTCGGCGCGGTCGGGCAGCAGGTAGCGGACCCGGACGACGTCGGCGAAGGTCGCGCCCGCCTGGGCGAGCGCGGCGCCGATGTTCGCGAGGCACTGCCGCGCCTGCGCCACGACGTCGCCGGGGATCGTCATCGTGGCGTAGTCGAACCCGGTTGTGCCCGAGACGTGCACCCAGTCGCCGTCGGCCACCGCGCGGGCGTAGCCGATGTGTTCCTCGAAGGTCGACCCGGACAGGATCGCTCTGCGGCTCGTCATGCGCCGACCCTATGGGCGGCCGCTCAGGCGACCGGGGTCTCGCCCGTCACCGCGAAGTCGAGGCGCCGTGCCACCGACACGGCCTGGTCGGCGAACCGCTCGTAGTAGCGGGCGAGCAGCGCCAGCGAGGTGGCCGTCGGCACCCCGTGCGCCCAGTTCTTGCCGGTGATCACGCGCATCACGTCCGCGTGCACCGCGTCGACCGCCCGGTCGGTCTCCTCCAGCTCGGCGTAGCAGCACCGGCCGGGGTCACGGACGAGCTCGGCGAGCCGCGCGGCCATGCCGGCCGCGATCCGGCCGAGGTCGGTGAACGCGTCCTCCATGTCGGCGGGCACGAGCCGGTCCGGATACGCCAGCCGGGCCGCGTCGGCGACGTGCGCGGCGAGGTCACCCATGCGCTCGAGCTTGGTGGTGCAGTACAGCGCCGTGAGCACGAGCCGCAGGTCACGGGCCACGGGCGCCTGCAGCGCCAGCAGCTGCTGGGTCGTCTCCTCGCAGCGATCGCGCGCCCGGTCGAGTGCCGCGTCCGCCGCGAGCACCTGTCTGGCCAAGTTCACGTCGCCCTCGAGCACCGCCGTGCTGGCCGAGCGCAGCGCCGTCACGGCGAGGTCGCACATCCCGCCCAGTTGTTCGCGCAGCCCGATCAGCTGGGTGTGGAAGTCCTCGCGCATGTCACACACTCTCCCCTCGCCGCTCCATGGTCTCATCTGCCCGAACTCGCCGGGCTACCCGGCGAGGGCGGTGCCGAAACAGCGTGCGAGGGGATGCTCAGCGTGGGAGCTTGACCACCGTCACGAAGAAATCGTCGATGTGGCGGACCACCTCGATGAACCGGTCGAAGTCGACCGGCTTGCTCACGTAGGCGTTGGCGTGCAGGCGGTAGCTGCGCACGATGTCCTCCTCCGCCTCGGAGGTGGTCAGCACCACGACGGGGATCATGCCCAGCTCGGCGTCGTCCTTGAGCTCCGCGAGCACCTCGCGGCCGTCGCGGCGCGGGAGGTTGAGGTCGAGCAGGATCAGCCCGGGCCGCGGCGCGTCGGCGTACTCGCCCTCCCGCCGCAGGAACTGCAGGGCCTGCTCGCCGTCGTTGACGACGTGGAGGCGGTTGCGGATCTTGTGGTACTCGAACGCCTCCCTGGTCATCAGGATGTCGCCGTCGTCGTCCTCGACCAGCAGCACGTCGACCACGTCGAGCGGGGTGGGGTCAGTCATCGGCGTTCTCCTCGGTGTCAACCGGCGGTGTGATGACCGGCAGTGTGAAGCGGAACCGCGCGCCGCCGTCGTACTCGGGGTCGAGCCAGATTCGCCCCCCGTGGTACTCGACGATCTTGCGGCACATCGCGAGGCCGATCCCGGTGCCCGGGTACTCGCCCTTGCCGTGCAGCCGCTGGAAGATCACGAAGATGCGCTCGGCGTAGTCCGCGTCGATGCCGATGCCGTTGTCGCTGAACGAGAACTCCCAGAAGGCGCCGTCCCGGTGGGCGTCGATCACGATGTGCGGCGGCTGTTCGCCGTGGAACTTGAGCGCGTTGGAGACCAGGTTCTGGAACACCGCGGTCAGCAGCGGCACCTCGGCCTTGACCGTCGGCAGGTCGCCCGCCTCGATCGTGGCGCCGGCCTGCTCGATCGCCGCGGCGAGGTTCGCCTTCGCCTGCGCCAGCACGGCGTTGCAGGACACGTCGACGGAGTCGCGGACGATCCGGCCCACCCGGCTGAACGCGAGCAGGTCGTTGATCAGCTCCTGCATGCGCTTGGCGCCGTCGACCGCGAACTCGATGTACTGGTCGGCACGCTCGTCGAGCTGGCCGGCGTAGCGGCGCTGCAGCAGCTGGCAGAAGCTCGCGACCTTGCGCAGCGGCTCCTGCAGGTCGTGCGACGCGACGTAGGCGAACTGCTCCAGCTCGGTGTTCGACCGCTCGAGGTCCCTGGTGCGCGCGTCGAGCTCGTCGTGCGCGGACCGCAGCGCGGACAGCTCGTGCAGGATCCGCTCGCGCATCTGGTTGACGTCCGCGCCGAGGTCGCGCACCTCGGTCGGCCCGCTCTGCTCGACCTTGTGGGAGAAGTCGCCGCCCGCGACCGTGCGCACCTCGTCCGCGAGCCGGGACACGGGCCGGATGGCGGCCCGCCGCAGGCCGACCGCGAGCGCCACGACGATCAGCGCGAACCCGCCCGCGATCACCACGCACACCACGTTCAGGGTGTTCGCGGACCGCTCCAGCGCGGCGGCGGCGTCGGCCCGCGCGGCCTCGAGGTCGCCCTGCAGGTCGGCAATCGCGCCGCGGACGGCGTCGAAGTACAACTTGCCCGTGTCCACGCTCGTCGTGGTGACGGTCGGCTCTCCCGTCTGGTCGACGATGGCGATGACGGGCTGGGCGTAGCCGGTGCGCCACGCGTCCGCGGAGTGGACGACGTCGTCGAGCGCCGCCGACGCCGCCGGCAGGCCGCGCATCTCCGGGCGCAGCGCCCGGACCGCCGACCGCTGGGCGGCCAGGCCGTTCGTGTAGGGCTCCAGCAGGTCGCGCTGCGCGCCGAGCGAGTAGCCGCGGACCCCGGTCTCCTGGTTGACCAGCGCCGCGCCGAGCGCCTGGGCGTGCTCGATGGCCGGGTCGATGCGCTCCACGACCTGACCGCGGGCGTCGGCCAGGCGCGCCAGCGCGAACGAGCCGACGACCACCGCCGCCACGCAGAACAGTGCGAGCAGGCCGACGCTGACGTTGATGATCCGGCGCAGCGGCCAGCGGTTGGCCCCGGCCGGCCGCACGCGCGGCGGCGGGACCGGCGGCATGCCGCCCGCCGGACGGGGCCGGACGCCCCCGGTCTGCCCGGTGGTGTCGGTCCGGCCGGCGGTGTCGGTGGCGCTCATCCGCCGCCCCGCGGCCGCCAGCCGAGCGCGACCACGGCGAGGTCGTCGTCGAGCTCGCCGCCGTTGAGCTCGCGGACCCGGCCGATCACCTCGTCGAGCAGCCGGTCGTTGCGCTCGCCTGGACCCACGCCCGGCGAGCGCGCGGACAGGACCGACTCGACGAGCACGACCAGCCCGTTGACGTCCAGCCGCTCGTCGCCGCGGCCGACGCGGCCCTCGATCAACCCGTCGGTGTACATCAGTAACGACCATGCCTCACCGAGCGCGACGTCGCCGAACGGCCACACCGTGCCGTCGCCCACGCCGATCGGCGTGCGCAGCGGCTCGTCGAGGGGCCGGACGCCCGACGGCGTGATCAGCAGGGGCGGCGGGTGGCCGGCGAGGTAGAGCCGGGCCGTCGTGCGGGCCGGGTCGATGGACACCATGCACAGCGTGGTGAACAGGCTCGGGCGGTGCCGCTCGTGGGTGAAGACCTGGTCGAGCGTGGTGAGCGCCTCGGTGCCGGCGTGCCTGGCGAGCATCATCGTGCGCCAGGCGACCCGCATGGACACGCCAAGCGCCGCCTCGTCGGGCCCGTGCCCGCACACGTCGCCGACGACCGCGTGCAGCCAGCCGTCCGCGGATTCGACCACGTCGTAGAAGTCGCCGCCGAGCAGCATGCGCTGGCCGCCGGGGGAGTAGCGGGCGGTGACCTCCAGCGCGGGGTCGGCGACCAGCGGGGAGGGCAGCAGGCCGCGCTCGAGGCGGGCGTTCTCCTCGGCGTAGATCTGCGCCTCGCGCAGCTGGCGCTGGATCTCGTCGGAGCGCACGCGCTCGATGGCGTAGCGGATCACCCGGTTCAGCAGCCGGCCGTCGACCTGACCCTTGACCAGGTAGTCCTGCGCGCCGATGCGGACGGCCTCGCCGCCGAGGTACTCGTCGGCCAGGCCGGTGAGCACGACGACGGCGACCTCGGGGACGTTCTCCTGCAGCCAGCGCAGGCCGTCCAGCTCATGGGTGTCCGGCAGGCCGAGGTCGAGCAGCACGCAGGCGGTGCCGGCGAGCGCGGCCTTGGCCTCGGCGAGGGAGCGCACGCGGCGCATGTTCACGTCCGCCTCGACCTCGCGCAGCAGCTCCTCGACGAGGAACGCGTCGCCGTCGTCGTCCTCGATCAGCAGGACGCGGGTCGGCTCGGGTCTCTCCCCGGTCGGCGTTCCGGTGAACGCGTAATCCCGAGCTACCATCGGCGGTCTGCCCGTCCTGCTCCTCGGTGCCGACCTCCGGCGGTCGATACGGTCGGCACATCGTAGACGTTGGTTTCCACGGATTCCGCACGCATGTCGCCCCCCAAGATTGCCAGTCGACCCGATCCCCGGCCAACGGTGTTCGCACTGCCGTCGCTGCTCGCAGGCGTGGCGTTACCGGAATACGACAGCGGGTCGTTGATCGTGTTGCCGAACGGCGAATTGTTTCGGCTCGGTCTCGCTGATCTCCTGCTGTGGCTAGGATTCCCCGGGATCGGGGAGGGAGGAGCCGGGGCATGACGCGGGAGCCGGTGGCGCTGCCGAGCGGGGTGGAGCTGTACACGTTCGGCGCGGACGGCACCGTGGTGGTGACCGGCGAGCACGGGCCCGAGCCGCTGGGCCCGGGACCCGACCTGCTGCCGTTCATCGACGACGGGCAGTTCGCCCGCTACTTCATCGGCGACGCGAAGACCTCGCCGCAGCGGCCGAGCAACGCGACGTTCAAGCTCGGCCTGGTCGCCCCGCACAGCGCGTTCACTCCGCACGCGCACGCCGGCGAGCACTTCGTCCTCTCGCTGGGGCACGCGTCGTGCGGGCTGCACGACGCCGGCCGGGTGACCACGCTGGCGCTCGCGCCCGGCACGATGGTCCGCATCCCGGCGATGATGCCGCACGCGTTCGGCAACCGCGCCGGCACGCCGCTGGTGATCCTGGCCGCCAACACCGGGTACGGCATCGACCACGAGGACTACGCGGTCACCGCCGGGCAGGCCCGCGAGCGCGGCGACGACGACCTGGCCGCCGCGCTGGCCGCGCTCGACGGGAGCGCCGCGCCACCGGCGGGCTGGCGCGACCGCGTCGCGACCGGCCTGCGCCGCCTCGCCGCCCGGCTGGACGTGACCTCGTGATCTGCCCGCACTGCTCGCGCAACCTGCTGTACAAGCAGCGGGGCAGGCGGCGCTGCACCTACTGCCGCCAGGAGTTCGCGTTCGAGCCGAAGACCAACAAGCTGCACCTGCACGACATGAAGATCCGCAAGTTCGCCGAGCGGCTGAGCGACAAGAACCGGCTCCGCTACACGGTCACGCAGCTCTGGTACGGCGTGGCCCGCAAGCAGCTCGCCGACCGGCCCACGCCGCTCGCCGGCTGCGGCTGCGGGCTGCTGCTCGCCGGCGTGGTCGCGACCGGCGTGATCATCGGGCTGACCGGGGTCGACTCCGGGTCGGTCGGCGGCGTCGTGCTCGGCGTCGCCGTGGTCGTCGTGCTCGCGTACGTGCTGATCAGGATGCGGCGCAACCGGCTGCGGCGCGAGGCGGTCATCCGCCCGGCCGTGCCGCTCGGCGAGTTCCGCGACCTGATCCTGCGCCGGTGGGCGGAGGTGTACCGCGGGCTGCCGTCGAGCATGATCGACGAGGACATGGCCGTCGCGCCCGCCGTGGCGCACCCCCGCGTCGCGCTGGTCTGCCCGGACCGCTCGGTGCTCGCCTGCCTCGGCGCGAACGGTGTCCCGCAGACGTTCGCGATGGCGCTCGCCATGTCGGCGGCGAACCTCCCGCCCGGCGTGCCGGTCGTCGTCATGCACGACGCGAGCGCGGAGGGCTGCCGGTTCGCCGCGCAGGTCCGCGCCGCGGTGCCCGGCCGCGTCGTGGTGGACGCCGGCCTGCGCCCGTCGGCGGTCATGCGCAAGGAGAGCCTGCTCCGGTTGCGGCGCAAGCCCTTCTCGCCCGGCGAGCTGGCCGGCCTGCCGCTGACCCAGCCCGAGGTGACCTGGCTCGCGCAGGGCTGGTGGTCGCCCGTCGCCGCGATCGGCCCCGTCCCGCTGCTCGCCGCGGTCACCAAGGCCGTCCAGCGCGCCCAGGCCGTGGCCGACCCCGAACACCGCCGCGCCGAGCGGCTCGGCTTCCTCACCTGGCCGGCGCCATGAGCGGGCCGCCCCGCGAGCCCAACCGCGAGTCCAACCGTCCGCACCCGCGAGTCCAACCGTCCGGCTCCGCGAGTCCGGCGTTCGGCACCGGCGCGAATGTCGGACTCGCGCGCCGGGAGCGTTGGACTCGCGGGGTGGGGGCGTCGTGAGTGGGCCGGTGGTGCGCCGCGCGCTGCGGGTGGCCGCCGTCCGGGCGGGGGAGCCGGGCGGGCTGCGGTTCACCGAGCGGCAGCTGTACTACGCGGTGTGCCGGGTGCTGCGGCCGTGGCACCTGCTGCCGCGCAGGCCCGGGTTCACCGTCGCGCCTCCACTGTCCTATCGCGACTTCCGGGCGGCGCTGGACCGGCACGGCCCGGTGCCCGGCCTGCTGGCGCCCGAGCCGCCGCGGGCCGGGGTGGCGCGGCACACGGCCGAGCCCGACCTGTTCGACTACGGCCTGCCCCGGCTCCTGGTCAGCGAGCCGGCCGGGATCGCGCACATGTTGCGCGCCAACGACTTGCCGATGGAGTCGGCCTGCCCGGTGTTCGACGCCGCCGAGTTGCCCCTGGACCCGCGGCTGGGGGAGATGCTCGTCCGCGGCGAGGGCACGATCTACCTGCTGCACGACGCGAGCGCGCACGGCATGACCTTCCCCGCGCGGCTGCCCGGACTGACCGACGTGCCCGCCGGCGTTCGGGTGGTCGCGCTCGGCCTGCGCCCCCGCCAGGCCGCCCCGCTGCACCTGACGCACGGCCGCGGCCCCGCGCGACCCGCCGCGCACGGGCCGCGCGACGCGGAGGCACGCTGGCTCGCCCGCGGCCGGTTCACCGAGGTGGCCGCGGTGGCGCCGGCGGCGTTGCTGCGGACCGTGCACCGGCTGGTCCGCGAGGTCCGGCCGGTGCGTCCACAATGGAGCATCCCGCGCGAGGTGGGTTTCCTGACCTGGCCCGCGGCCGGGTAGGCAGGGGAGGACAGTGACGGCACCACGCGAGGTCACCTACACCGACGAGCTGCTCGCCGACCGGACCGTGCACCGGCGCTACTCCGACGGCCGCCAGGAGTGGCGCGGCCGCGAGCCGTCGGGCGTGGTGAGCTGGCGCGACGACCGCGAGCGCACCGGCACCGACGAGCCGCTCGGCGGGCGGATCATCAAGCGCACCTACGCCGACGGCCGCGTCATGTACGGCCGGGACGTCGGCTACGGCCGCACGTTGTGGCGCGACGGGGTGCTCATGGTCAACCGCTCGTCGTTCGGCGGGCGGCTGGGCGCGATCCTCGCCGCGGTCGCCGGCGGCGCGCTGCTGGGCTCGATGGTGGTCCCGCCCGACTACCTCACCGCGGCCGAGGAGGAGGAGCTGCGCCGCCAGGCCCAGGACAGCTCGTCGTCGGGCGGTGGCAACGGTGGCGGCGACGGCGGTGGCGACGGCGGTGGCTACGACGACTGGGACGACGATGACGGCGATGGCGGCGGGGACGGCGATGGCGACGGGGACTTCGGCTGATGGCCGGTAGCTGACGGGAGGACACCGATGCCACGGTGGGTTGCGTGCCGGACGGGTGGCCGCGGCGCGAGTGACGAGGTGGCCGCGATGGGCGGCCGCGTCGCCGCCGCCGGTCCCGGGTACGCGCTCGGGTTCCTCGACGGCCCCGGGCCCGCGGCCGGGCCGTTCCGCGTGGCCGGGCTGGTCGCGGTCGGCGAGGTCACCCTGCACAACGCGGCCGAGCTCCGCGGGACGGTCGACGCCCCGCCGGGCTGCCCGGACGGGGAGCTGCTGCTGCACCTCTACGCCCGGCGCGGCCTCGCCGGGGTCGCGGCCGCCGAGGGCATGTTCGCCCTGGTGATCGTGGACGGCAGTGACGACGACGGCGATCTCGTCCTGCTGCGCGACCACGTCGGCGCGCGCACGCTGTTCCACGCCAGGGCGGGCGGCTCCTTGGCGGCGGCGTCCGCGCTGCGGGCACTGCGCCGCTGGCCCGCGCTCGCCACCGGCCCGCACCTGCCGGCGGTCCGTTCGTTCCTCACGTTCGCCTACCTGCCCGGAGCGGAGACGCTGCTGCGCGGGGTGCACGAGGCGCTGCCCGGCCGCTGCCTGCGGCTGCGCCCGGACGGGGGCACCGCGCAGGAGTCGTTCTGGGAGCCGGCCGAGGTGGCCGACGAGCGCCCGGCCGGCGAGCACGCCCGGGTCCTGCGGGCGCTGCTCGAGGAGGCCACCGCGCGACGGCTGCCTGCGGCCGAGCCGGTCGGCGTGCTGCTCTCCGGCGGCGTCGACTCGAGCCTGGTCACCGCGATCGCGGCGAAGCGGCACGACCAGCCGGTGCGCACGTACTCGATCAGCTTCGGCGACGACCTGCCCAACGAGCTGGCCTACTCCGGGCTGGTCGCCACGCACTGCCACACCCACCACCGGGTGCTGACCGTGTCGGGGGAGGAGGTGGCGGCGCGGCTGCCCGGCACGGTGGCGCTGCTGGACTGCCCGGTCGGCGACCCGCTGACCGTGCCGAACCTGCTGCTCGCCGAGGCCGTCGCGGCCGACGGGGCGCGCGTCGTGCTCAACGGCGAGGGCGGCGACCCCGTGTTCGGCGGCCCGAAGAACCTGCCGATGCTGATCTCCGAGCTGCACCGCGACGACCCGGACCCGCTCGCCAGGGCCGAGGCGTACCTGCGGTCCTACCGCAAGTGCTACGCCGACCTGCCCGTCCTGCTCACCGCCGAGGCCCACGCCGAGCTCGCGGGCGCGCCGCCGCTGACCGGCCACGTGGCGCCCTACCTGCGGCCGGAGGCGATGCCGAGCCTGCTCAACCAGCTGCTGCACGCGAACCTGCGGACCAAGGGCGCCCACCACATCCTCACCAAGGTCGAGCGGCTCACCGCGGCCGCCGGGCTGGAGGGCCGCGCGCCGCTGTTCGACCGCGCCGTCGTCGACCACGCGTTCCGCACGCCGCCGCGGCTGAAGCTGGCCGGTACGGTCGAGAAGTGGATCCTCAAGGAGGCCGTCCGCGACCTGCTGCCGCCGACGATCGTGGACCGGCCGAAGAGCGGCATGCGGGTGCCCGTGCAGCAGTGGCTGCGCGGCCCGCTGGCCGAGCTGGGGCACGACCTGTTGCTCGGGCCGTCCGCGAGCGGCCTGTTCCGCCGGGACACGATCCGGTCCTGGCTGCGCCGCGAGGGCACTCTGCTGCCCCGGCACGGAGGCAAGTTGTGGCTGGTCCTGACGCTGGAGCTGTGGCTGCGCTCGTTCGGTCGAGATCACGGTTGAACCAACCGGCTCGTCCATTCGTGTATCTGGTGAGCCCCGAAAACGCTCATCTATCCATCGCGAGGTTGAGGAGAGAGCCGTGACGCACCGTGGACCGGTGATCACCGCCATCGTCGTTGTCGGTGGTCTCGTCGGCTTCATGACGGCCAACTCGGCGGGTGCCCTGGTCGCGACGAAGGCCGCGGACCAGGGCGTGGAGGTGCCGGCGCCGCCGGCCGACTCCGGCTCGCAGGGTCAGGGGCAGGGCAAGCAGCCGCCCGGATCGTCGGAGTCGTCCGAGGAGCCGCCCGCCAAGGCACCGGAGAAGCCCAAGGCGCCGCCCGCGCCGACGTTCCCGGCGGAGGCGATGTACACCGGCGACGCGACCGGCAGCGACCTCGCGATCGCCGTCGCGGTCAAGGGCAAGCAGGCCTCGGCCTACCTGTGCGACGGCGACGACGTCGAGGACTGGCTCAAGGGCACGGCCGACGCCGGCAAGGTGGACCTGAGCTCCAAGAACGGCGAGTCCTCCCTCACCGCCCAGCTGAAGGGCAAGCGCCTGGCCGGGACCGTGAAGTTCCGCGGCATGAGCCGGCCGTTCTCCATCGCCGTCGCCCCGCCGCCCGCCGGCCTCTACCGTGGCGAGAACGGCAAGACCACCATCGGCTGGATCATCCTGCCCAACGGCAAGCAGGTCGGGATCGCGAACGCGGACGGCAACGAGGCACCCGCGCCGATGCTCGACCCGGAGCAGGGCTTCGTGACCGTGGACGGGATGCGCATCGACGCCCAGAAGGTCACGGGCGAGTCGACCTGGAGCTAGGGCGACCTGGGGCCAGGCACAGCGCACGAGCTAGGTCGGGGAGAAACGAGATGCGCCGGATGAGTACCTCGGACTACGGGCGGCAGGGGCCGGAGTACGGCCGGCCCGAATACGGACAGCCCGACTTCACCGAGCCCGCCTTTCCCGAACAGGGCTACACCGAGCAGATGTACGGCGCGGACGCCGACGCCACGCAGCCGGTCCCCCAGCACCTGACCTCTCCCCGGGTCGGCTGGGAGGGCCCCGGCTGGGAGGTCGAGGACGAGGAGGAGCCCAGCGGCAACTTCGGCCGGGTGCTGCTCGCGCTCGGCGTCGGCTCGCTCGTCGCGGTCGGCCTCGGCGTGTACGCCTCGGCCCACGACCCGACCGGCGCGGCGCTCAACCTGGCCGGCTTCACCGACGGCCTGCACGCGAAGGCGTGGCTTGCCACGGCCGCGTTCGCGCTGGTCATCGTGCAGTTGCTGTCGGCGCTCGCGATGTGGGGCAACCTTCCCGGGGTGGCGGGCGGCGGCGCCGTGTCGGCGAAGCTGCACCGCTGGTCCGGCCGGCTCGCCCTGCTCATCTCGCTGCCGGTGGCGGCGCACTGCCTGTACGCCCTGGGCTTCCAGACCGCCGACACCCGGGTGCTGCTGCACTCGCTGCTCGGCTGCTTCTTCTACGGGATCTTCATCTGCAAGATGATCGTCCTCGCCAAGGACGACCAGAAGCCGTGGGTGATCCCGGTGATCGGCGGCCTCGTGTTCACCGGCCTCACCGGCCTGTGGCTCACGTCGTCGCTGTGGTTCTTCAGCAACAACGGTCTGCACCTGTAGTCGATTCTGGAGGCTTGGTACCCCATGGCGGACGACACGCGTGCCCGAGGCGTGCCGAGGCGGACAGCGGTGACCGGCGCGGTGATCATCGCAGGCGCGGCGGCAGGCTGCGCCCGGTACGCCGAGCCGGCGGCGGAGACGCCGCCCGCGGGCGGTGGCGCGGCGGAGGGCACCGTCCTCGGCGCCGCGTCGGAGGTGCCGGTCGGCGGCGGGAAGGTGTTCACCGACAAGAAGATCGTGGTGACGCAGCCGGCGAAGGGCGAGTTCAAGGGCTTCTCGGCGGTCTGCACGCACCAGGGCTGCATCGTCGACAAGATCGGCGACGGCACGATCGACTGCCCGTGCCACGGCAGCAAGTTCGCGATCAAGGACGGCTCGGTGGCGGCCGGCCCGGCGAAGAAGCCGCTGCCCGCCCAGGACGTCACCGTCACCGCCGACGGCAAGATCACCACCGGGACGGGCGAGAAGCCACCGGCGGAGAAGCCCCCCGCGGAGAAGCCGCCGGCCAAGAAACCGCCGGTCAAGGGCCTGGCCTCCACCAAGGACATCCCGGTCGGCGGCGGCAAGGTCTTCGAGAAGGAAGAGCTCGTGATCACCCAGCCCAGCAAGGGCGAGTTCAAGGGCTTCTCCGCGATCTGCACCCACCAGGGCTGCACGGTGTCCCAGGTCAAGGGCGGCACCATCAACTGCCCGTGCCACGGCAGCAAGTTCGAGGTCACCGACGGCTCCGTGCGCAGCGGCCCGGCGGGGAAGCCGTTGCCGTACCGCAGCGTGAAGGTCGACGGCGACCAGATCCGGCTGGCCTGACCGGATCATGGCGCTCGCGCAGAGCCGCCTCGCGGTCGGCGACGCGAGCTACCACGTGACGCACGGCGGGTCCGGCCCGCCGGTGCTGCTGCTGCACGGCTTCCCGGAGACGCACCGCTGCTGGGACGCGATCGCGCCGCGGCTGGCGTCCTCGTTCACCGTGGTGGCGCCGGACCTGCGCGGCTACGGCGCGTCGAGCGCGCCGCCCGGTGGCCCGCACGGCGAGGGGTACACCAAGCGGGAGATGGCCGCGGAGCTCGTCGCGCTGATGGCCGACCTCGGCCACCACCGGTTCTCGGTCGCCGGCCACGACCGGGGCGCGCGGGTCGCGTACCGGATGGCGCTGGACCACGAGGCCGTGGTGACCCGGGTGGCGGTGGTCAACGTGGTGCCGACGCTGGACCAGTTCGACCGGATGGGCGGCGGGCCTGCGCTGGGGTACTGGCCGTGGTTCCTGCTGGCGCAGCCCGCGCCGTTCCCGGAGCGGATGGTCGGCGCGGACCCCGACGGGCTGCTGGAACACGTGTTCGCCACGTGGGCGAGCGACCCGGCGGCGATCGGCCCGGACGCCCGCGCGGCGTACCGGGCGGCCATGACCCCGGGCACGATCGCCGCGATGTGCGCCGACTACCGGGCGAGCTTCCACGTCGACCGCGGCCACGACGCGGACGACCGCGCGGCGGCCCGCCGGATCACGGCCCCGCTGCTGGTGGCCGTCGGCGAGGACGAGCGGCAGCTCGAGGACGCGCCGACGGTGTGGACCCGCTGGGCGGAGGACGTCGCCGCGGTCCGCCTGCCCGGCGGGCACTTCACCCCCGAGGAGGCGCCGGACGAGCTGCGCGCCGCCCTCGTGGACTTCCTCGCCCGCTGACCTCCCTCACCCGGCGGACTCGTCGAAGCGCATGGCGCCGACCACGTTGCCCGACGGGTCCGCCACGAACACCAGGTCGCCGACGCCGGTGATCGTGGACTTCCGCATGACCACCCGCCCGCCCGCGGCGACCGCGGCCCTCGTCACGGCGTCCACGTCGGACACCGCGACCGTGCACTCGAAGCCGATCGTCTTCTCGCCCGGCACCAGCTCGCGGCGGCGCTGCAGCGCGCCGCGCAGTGGCGCGGCGCCGGCGCCGGTGTCGATCTGGAAGAAGTCCGGCGGGCCCCACGGCTCGAAGCTCCAGCCGAACACCGTCTCGTAGAACGCCTTCGTCGCGTCGATGTCGTCGGCGTTGATGGCGAAGTGCGCGAGTTCTCCGGTCATGCGGCCAGCCTGGCGCACGCGGGGCTGGTGCGCATTCGACGATCCGGCACAGAATGTCGAATATGCGACACCTGCTGCGGAGCTACTCGGTCGGCCACCCGCCGGGCGCGTTCACGCTGCCGACCGCGCCCGGCTGGCACCAGCTGCTGCACGCGAGCCACGGCGTGATGAGCGTGCACACCGCGTCGGGCACCTGGGCCGTGCCGCGGGACCGGGCGGCGTGGATCCCGGCGGGGGAGGTGCCCGGCGTCGTCGTGCACGGCCGGGTCGGCGTGCGGGCGCTGTACCTGCCGGCGGAGGTGTTCGAGGTCGGCGTGCCGTGCCGGGTGATCGCGGTGCCGCCGCTGCTGCGCGAGCTGGTGCTGCACCTGGCCCGGGTGTGCCCGCTCGACCTGTCCGTGCCGGCCCATCGGCGGCTCGCCGACGTGCTGGTGGACCACGTCGTCGGCCTGCCGGACGCCCCGCTGCGGCTGCCGATGCCCGCCGACCCGCGCGCCCTCGCGGCCGCGCACGCGCTGCTCGCCGACCCCGCGCGCCCGGGCGTGCCCGCGCCGGGCGCGAGCCGCCGAACGGTCGAGCGGCTGTTCCTCGCGGAGACCGGCATGACGCTCGGCGCGTGGCGCCGCAGGCTGCGGATCGTCGAGGCGCTGCGCCTGCTGGCGGAGGGCGAGCCGGTGACCGCGGTGGCGCTGGCCGTCGGCTACGCGACGCCGAGCGCGTTCACCGCGATGATCCGCGCCGAGGTGGGCGCGAAACCCAGCGCGTACCGGAAGGTACCGGACGGTCGTCCCACTCGAGATCGGCGAGTGATCGTTTCACGCTAGCCTGGGTGTATGCGTGCCGACGCAGTGCGCAACCGCGACCGCATCCTCCGTGCCACCGTCGACCTGGTCCTCGAGCAGGGCCCGGCGGTGGGGATGGAGGCGATCGCGCGGCGGGCGGGGGTGGGGGTGGCCACCGTCTACCGGCACTTTCCCGACCGCCCGAGCCTGCTCGCCCACGTGCAGCTGGAATGCCTGCGCGCGACCGCCGACGAGGCGGAGGCGGCGCTGGCCGAGGAGCTGGACGCGTTCGCCGCGCTGGCCCGGTACATGCACAAGGTCGTCGAGCTGCGGGTCAGCGCGGTCATGCCGCTGCTGAACGACCGCGTGCAGCCCGACGAGGAGCTGATCTCCGCCCGCCGCCGCGGCCGCGCGGCGATCGACCAGCTGGTGGCCCGCGCCCACCGCGAGGGCGCCCTGCGGTCGGAGGTGACGACGGGCGACATCGCGATGCTGATCATCCGCGTGTCCCGGCCGGTCCCGGGCGTCACGGCGACGGAGAACCTGGAGCTGAGCCACCGCCACCTGGAGATCCTGCTGAACGGCTTCCTCAACGTGATGGGTGATCATCCGCTGCCGGGCCCGACCATCACGGTCGACCAGCTGGCGACCAGCCCGGACAGCGGTCAGTAGCCGGCGCCGGAGGTGAGTCCGCCGGACCCGCGGATCTCTTGGTTGGTCGATCACACGTGCGGTTCGGCGGTCAGTGCCGGCTCCTGGAAGCCCGCCGCCAGTGCGCGGAGCGCCGCGTCCAGGTACACGGTCAGGTCGGCGTCCGCGCGGGCCGCCCAGCGTTCGTAGGCCGCGCGGCAGGCGGCGAGGGTGGCGCGGCCCGCCGCCAGCGGGTACAGCGAGTCCGCCGGCTGGCCCGCGCGGCGCGCGACGAACTCGGCGACCGCGCGTTCCCAGGCGTCGTAGTGGATCGTGGCGCTCGCGGCCAGGTCCGGGACCGTGCTGATCAGCTGCATGCGCATGCGCAGCTCCGGCACGTCCTCGGCGTGGTAGTGGTTCGCGGCGAGCACCGCGCGCCGCACCGCGTCCATCACCGGCAGGTCGTCCGGGCTCTCGGCGAGCGTGGTCCGGATCGTCGTGACCTCGCTGTCGAACTCGCTCCACAGCACCTCCGACTTGGCGTCGAAGTACCGGAAGAACGTGCGCCTGCTGACGCCCGCGGCCGTCGCGATCTCGTCGACGGTCGTCTCGTGGAAGCCCTTCTCGGCGAACAGGCGCAGGGCGATCAGCTCGAGCGTGCGCGCGCTCGTGCCGCGCGGCCTGCCCCGCCGGGGGCTTGTTTCTGTCACAGGGTGACGTTATCGTACTCGACATTCGTCACACCGTGCCGAAAAAAGGAGCCGAGATGGCGGACAACCCCACGACCGAACAGCCCACCGAGGAAGTCGTCGAGGAGCTCCTCGTCGAGGAGGTCTCGATCGACGGCATGTGCGGTGTCTACTGAACGTGTCTACTGAGGACACGTTCGACCTCGACACCGCCTGGGGGCTGACCGCGCAGGTGTCGGTCCGCCCGGAGCGCTTCGGCGCGCTGCTGTACCACTTCGGCACCCGGCGCCTGTCGTTCCTGAAGAGCCCGGTGCTGCTGGAAGTTCTCACGGGACTGGCCGGCGCCCCGACCGCGCGTGACGCGTGCACCCGCGCGGGCGTGGCGGCGGCCGAGCTGCCCGCCTACCGCACGGCGCTGGCGTCCCTGGCCGCGTCCGACATGATCCGGGAGCGGTCATGAAACTCGTCGAGCAGTTCCAGTACGGCCTCGACGCGCCCATCTGCCTCACCTGGGAGCTGACCTACGCCTGCAACCTGTCGTGCGTGCACTGCCTGTCCAGCTCCGGGCGCCGCGACCCGCGCGAGCTGTCCACAGTGGAGTGCAAGGCGGTCGTCGACGAGCTGGAGCGGATGCAGGTCTTCTACGTCAACATCGGCGGCGGCGAGCCGACCGTGCGCCCGGACTTCTGGGAGCTCGTCGACTACGCGACCGACCACCACGTCGGGGTCAAGTTCTCCACCAACGGCATCAAGATCACCCCGGAGCGGGCCCGGCGGCTGGCGGCTGGCGACTACGTCGACGTCCAGATCTCCCTCGACGGCGCCACCGCGGAGGTCAACGACGCCGTCCGCGGTCCCGGCTCGTACGCGATCGCGTTGCGGGCCATGGAAAACCTCGCCGCCGCGGGGTTCGCCGGGTTCAAGGTGTCGGTCGTGGTGACGCGGCAGAACGCCGGCCAGCTCGACGACTTCCTGGCGATCGCCGACCGCTACGGCGCCCAGCTGCGGCTCACCCGGCTGCGCCCGTCCGGCCGCGGCGCGGACGTCTGGGACGAGCTGCACCCGACGGCCGCGCAGCAGCGCGCGCTCTACGACTGGCTGCTCGACCACGGCGAGCGGGTGCTGACCGGCGACTCGTTCTTCCACCTCGCCGCGTACGGCGAGGCGCTGCCCGGGCTGAACCTGTGCGGCGCCGGGCGGGTGGTGTGCCTGATCGACCCGGTCGGCGACGTGTACGCCTGCCCGTTCGCGATCCACGACGAGTTCCTCGCCGGCAACGTCCGCGGCGACGGCGGGTTCGCCCGGGTGTGGCGCTCCTCGGAGCTGTTCGCCGACCTGCGCAGCCCGCAGACCGGTGGCGCGTGCACGTCGTGCTCGGCGTACGACTCGTGCCGGGGCGGCTGCATGGCGGCGAAGTTCTTCACCGGCCTGCCGCTGGACGGCCCGGACCCTGAGTGCGTCAAGGGCCACGGCGAACGCCTGCTGTCCACAGTGGACGAAAAGCCGCGGTCGGCGCCGGACCACTCACACCGGCGTACCCGCGGCCCGGTGCCGGTGACGATCGGCATGCGCCGCCCGGACCGCGCGTGCGACGAGAGCCCGCTCGCCGGGCTGGGCCGCTGAGATGTCCCGCCCGCTGGCGGACCTGACCTCGCCCGAGGTGGGCGAGCGGGCCGCGGCGGGCGCGGTGCTGGCGGTGCCGCTGGGGTCGACCGAGCAGCACGGCCCGCACCTGCCGCTGTCCACCGACACGGACGTCGCCGTCGCGCTGTGCGCGCGGCTCGCGGCGGCGCGCCCGGACGTGCTGGTCGCCCCGCCGGTGCCGTACGGGTCCAGCGGCGAGCACGCGGGCTTCGCCGGGACGCTGTCGATCGGCCGGGCGGCGGTGGAGCTGCTGGTGCTGGAGCTCGCCCGCTCGGCGACGGAGACCTTCGCGCACGTGGTGTTCGTGTCCGCGCACGGCGGCAACGCCGAACCGGTGTCCCGCGCGGTGGCCCGCCTGCGTGCGGAGGGCCGGGACGTCGTGCTGTTCCAGCCGTCCTGGCCCGGCGACCCGCACGCCGGCCGCGAGGAGACGGCGATGCTCCTGGCGCTGCGCCCGGCGGTGGTGCGGGCCGAGCGCGGCGTGCGGGGCGACCGGCGCCCGCTGGCGGAGCTGATGCCGCTGCTGCGCGCCGGCGGGGTCCGGGCGGTGACCCCGACCGGCGTCCTCGGCGACCCGGCGGGGGCCACCGCCGCCGAGGGTGCCGCGCTGCTGGACCGGCTGGCCGCGGACCTCGCGGGCATGGTCGCCCGGTGGCGGACCCCGTGACCCGGGTCGCGGTGGTCACCGGCGCGGCCCGCGGCATCGGCGCCGCGACGGTCGCCGCGCTGGCCGCGCGGGGCTGGCGGGTGCTGGCCACGGACCTCGCGGACGACGACCCCGCGCTCCCGTACCGGCTGGCCACGAAGGACGACCTGGAGAAGGTGGCCGACCTCCCGGGGGTGCGCGCGATGGTCGCCGACGTGCGGGACCCGGCGGCGCTCGAGACCGCCGTGGCCACCGCCGAGGCCGAGTGGGGCGGGCTCGACGCGGCCATCGCGGTCGCCGGGGTGATCGCCGGGGGAGCGCCGCTGTGGGAGGTGCCGCCCGAGCAGGAGCGGGCGGTGCTCGACGTCGACCTGGGCGGCGTCGTCAACCTCGCACGCGCCGCGGTGCCCGCGCTGCTGCGCCGTCCCGCGCCGCGCAGCGGGCGGTTCCTGGCCGTCGCGTCCGCGGCCGCCACCCGCGGGCTGCCGATGCTGGCCGCGTACTGCGCCGCCAAGGCCGGGGTCGCCGGTCTCGTCCGGGCGCTCGCCGCGGAGCTGGGTGGCAGCGGGGTCACCGCGAACGCGGTCAGCCCCGGCTCCACCGACACGGCCGTCCTCGCGGAGAGCGCGCGCCTGTACGGTCTCGGCTCGGCGCAGGACTTCGCCGCGCAGCAACCGGCCGGGCGGCTGCTGGCGCCGGTCGAGGTCGCCGAGGTGCTCGCGTTCCTGGCGAGTCCGGCGAGCAGCGGGATGACCGGGTCGGTCGTGGCGGTCGACGGGGGGCTTGCGTTGTGAACACGCCGTTGCCGGCCGGCTTCCGCATCGAGCTCGCGCCGGACGTCAAGCAGCTCACCGAGGACGCGTGGTTCGGCGGCTCGCCCTCCCGCGTGCTGCGGCTGACCGCGGCCGGCCGCTCGGCGTGGGAGGAGCTGGCCTCCGGACCGGTGCGCACGCCGGCCGCCGCGACGCTGGCCCGCCGGCTCACCGACACCGGGTTCGCCCACCCGTGCCCGCCGGCACCCACGACACCGCCGGACGTGACCGTCGTGGTCCCCGTGCGCGACCGCGCGGCCGCGCTCGGCCGATGCCTTGCCGCACTGGGCAACCGGCACCCCGTCGTGGTCGTCGACGACGGCTCGCACGACCCGCGTGCGGTCGCCGAGGTCGCCGCGCGGCACGGTGCGAAGCTGCTCGTCCGCACCGTGAACGGCGGTCCAGGCGCGGCCCGCGACACGGGCCTCGGCGCGGCGAGGTCCGCGCTGGTGGCCTTTGTGGACAGTGACTGCGTGCCGCCGGCCGGCTGGCTCGACGGTCTCGTGCCACACCTCGCCGACCCGCTCGTCGCCGCCGTCGCCCCCCGGATCGTCGCAAGTGGACAGAGCGCAGGGTGGCCCGCGCGGTTCGCGTCCGCGCTCGACCTCGGCGACCGGCCCGCCTCGGTCGCGCCGAACACGCGCGTCGCCTACGTGCCGACGGCCGCGCTGCTGGTCCGCCGCGGCGCGCTGGACGCCGTCGCCCGCGGCGGCGCGGTGTTCGACCCCGGGCTGCGGGTCACCGGCGAGGACGTCGACCTCGTGTGGCGGCTGCACGAGGCGGGCTGGCGCATC
Organism: Actinophytocola sp.; assembly: GCA_035995025.1. GTDB lineage: Bacteria > Actinomycetota > Actinomycetes > Mycobacteriales > Pseudonocardiaceae > Actinophytocola. The sequence goes on along the minus strand of DASYKY010000135.1, from coordinate 4,624 downwards.
CGCTACGAGCCGTCCGTCGAGGTCCCCCACGAGGAGCCGGCAAGCTGGGCGGCGCTGCTGCGCAGGCGCTACCGCTACGGCCTGTCCGCCGCCCCGCTCGCGCGCCGCCACCCCGGCTCGGTGCCGCCGCTGGTGCTGTTCGGCTGGCCGGCCGCGACCGTGCTCGCCCTGCTGGCCAGGAAGCCCGTGCTCGCCGCGGCCGCGTACGGCTGCTCGGTGCTCGAGATCGCGCGGACCCTGCGCGCGGCCGGCCTGCCCACGACGGGCGTGCTGTCCGCGATGGGCCGCGCCGCGCACCAGACGTGGCTCGGCGTCGGCCGCTACGGCACCCAGTTCGCCGCGCCGCTGCTCGCGGTCGAGCTCCTCGCCGGGCGGCACCGGCTCGCAGCCGCGTCGCTGCTGTTCGGGCCGCCGCTCACGGAGTGGGCCCGGCAGGGCCGCGGGCGGCTCGACCCCGCCCGGTACGTGCTCGGCCGCGTCGCCGACGACGTCGCCTACGGCGGCGGCGTGCTGGCCGGCTGCCTCGCCGAGCGGACGCTCGCCCCGGTGCGGCCCCGCCTCGGCAGGCGCCCGCTGCGGATCGACAGGAGAGGTTGATCATGGCCAACGACTGGTTCGAGACCGTCGTCGAGGCGCAGCGCCGCGCGCGCAAGCGGTTGCCGAGGTCGGTCTACAGCGCGCTGCTCGCGGGCTCGGAGCGCGGCCTGACCGTGTCGGACAACGTGCGCGCGTTCGACGAGCTGGGCTTCGCGCCGCGCACCGCGGGCCTGGCCGCGAAGCGGGAGCTGGCCACCACCGTGCTCGGCCAGGACCTGTCGATGCCGGTGCTGATCTCGCCGACCGGCGTGCAGGCGGTGACCCCCGACGGCGAGGTCGCCGTCGCGCGGGCGGCCGCGGCGCGGGGCACGGCGATGGGGCTCAGCTCGTTCGCGAGCAAGCCGGTCGAGGAGGTCGTCGCGGCGAACCCGAGGACGCTGTTCCAGCTGTACTGGTGCGGCACGCGCGAGGAGATGCTGGCGCGGCTGGCGCGGGCGAAGGCGGCGGGCGCGGTCGGGCTGATCCTGACGCTCGACTGGTCGTTCTCGCACAGCCGCGACTGGGGCAGCCCGCACATCCCGGAGCGCGTGACCCTGCGCGAGGCGATGCGGTTCGCCCCGGAGGCGCTGACGCACCCGCGGTGGCTGTGGTCGTACGCGCGGACCGGCCGCGTGCCGGACCTGACCGTGCCGAACATGGGCGGCGACCCGGTGCCGACGTTCTTCGGCGCGTACGGGCAGTGGATGCAGACCCCGCCCGCGACGTGGGAGGACGTGCGGTGGCTGCGCGAGCAGTGGGACGGCCCGTTCCTGCTGAAGGGCGTCGTCCGCGTGGACGAGGCGAAGCGCGCGGTGGACGCCGGGGTCAGCGCCATCTCGGTGTCCAACCACGGCGGCAACAACCTCGACGGCACCCCCGCGACGATCCGCGCGCTGCCGGCGGTCGCGGCCGCGGTGGGCGACCAGGTGGAGATCGTGCTGGACGGCGGCATCCGCCGCGGCAGCGACGTGGTGAAGGCCCTGGCCCTTGGCGCCCGCGCGGTGCTGATCGGCCGCGCCTACCTGTGGGGCCTCGCCGCGAACGGGCAGGCGGGCGTGGAGAACGTGCTGGACCTGATGCGCGCGGGCATCGACTCGACGCTGCTGGCGCTGGGCCACGGCAGCGTCCACGAGCTGAGCCGCGCGGACGTCCTCGTCCCGCCGGACTTCGAGCGCGCGCTCGGCTAGTTTTCGCGCTCCGTGGAGCGGGCTTTGTCGCCGTGAACAGGCCAACTAGTGTGTGACCTGGCTCACCAAAGGTGATCTCCACCCCGGGGGGGACGTGGAGAGGAGTCGTCGTGAAGACGAAGGCGGCGGTACTGGTCGACGCCGGCAAGCCGTTCGAGATCATGGAGCTGGACCTGGACGGTCCACGCGCGGGCGAGGTGCTGATCCGCTACACGGCGGCCGGCCTGTGCCACTCCGACCTGCACCTCACCGACGGCGACCTGGTGCCGCGGTTCCCGATCGTCGGCGGGCACGAGGGTGCGGGCGTCATCGAGGACGTCGGCCCCGGCGTCACCAAGGTCAAGCCCGGCGACCACGTGGTCTGCAGCTTCATCCCCAACTGCGGCACCTGCCGCTACTGCTCGACCGGCCGGCAGAACCTCTGCGACATGGGCGCCACGATCCTCGAGGGCTACTTCCCCGACGGCAGCTTCCGCTTCCACGGCGGCGGCGAGGACTTCGGCGCCATGTGCCTCGTCGGCACGTTCAGCCAGCACTCGACGATCTCGCAGCACTCCGTGGTGAAGGTCGACGACTGGCTGCCGCTGGACAAGGCCGTGCTCGTGGGCTGCGGCGTGCCGACCGGCTGGGGCGCCGCCGTCTACGCCGGCAACGTGCGCGCCGGGGACACCGTGGTCGTCTACGGGATCGGCGGCATCGGCATCAACGCCGTGCAGGGCGCGGCCCACGCCGGTGCCCGGCACGTGATCGTGGTCGACCCCGTGGCGTTCAAGCGGGACACCGCGATGACCATGGGCGCCACGCACGCGTTCGCCGACGCCGCGCAGGCCCAGGCCAAGCTCGAGGAGCTGACCTGGGGCCAGGGCGCGGACCAGGCGCTGGTCACCGTCGGCACCGTGGACGAGGACGTGGTGAGCGCCGCGTTCAACGCCATCGGCAAGGGCGGCACGGTCGTGGTGGTCGGGCTCGCGAACCCGGAGAAGCTCACGATTCACCTGTCCGGCCTGGCCCTGACCCTGTTCGAGAAGACCGTCAAGGGCACGCTGTTCGGCTCGGCCAACCCGCAGTACGACATCGTGCGGTTGCTGCGGCTGTACGACGAGGGCCACCTCAAGCTCGACGAGCTGGTGACCAGGACGTACACGCTGGAGCAGGTCAACGAGGGCTACCAGGACCTGCGCGACGGGCGCAACATCCGGGGCGTGCTGCTGCACGACACCTGAGCCCGCACCTCACGCGGGTGAGCGCTGGTCGCGTCGATGGAGCCCGACGTCCTACACTCGCCAGGATCGAGGACGCCTGGTGAGCGGGAGTGATGCGTGTGGCGGAGTCGCACAGCGCACCGGCGTCGCGCGTCATCCGCCTGCTGCTCGTGGACGACCACGCGCTGGTCGTGACGGCGATGGCCGCGGCCTTCGAGGACGTGTCCGACATCGACCTCGTCGCCACCGCCTCGTCCGTCGCGGACGCCGTGGCCGCCACCGCCCGCCACCGGCCCGACGTCGTGCTGCTGGACCGGCGGCTGCCGGACGGCGACGGCGTCGAGGCCATCGGCAGGCTGCGCGGCGAGGCGCCCGGCGTCCGGGTGCTCATGTTCACCGGTGCCGCCGACCGGTCGACCGCCGACCGCGTCGCCGACGCCGGTGGGGCGGGCATCCTGCTGAAGGCCGGGGTGCTGGACGACATGCTGGACACCATCCGCAGCGTGGCGGCCGGGGCCAGTGTCTTCGACGTCAGACCTACCGGGCGGCCGGGAGTGCGCTGACGCGCGCCCCTCGAGCGAAGAGGTGCCGATGACGCAGCGGCAGTCCACATCAGACGAACGACTCCAGCAGCTGCTCGACGGTCTGAAGTCCGTTCGCGACGGCGACTTCTCCACCCGGCTGCCGCAGGTCGGCGACGTGCTGCTGGACGAGATCTCCACGGTCTTCAACGGCATGGTCGACCAGCTCGCGCTGTTCACCTCCGAGGTCACCCGGGTGGCCCGCGAGGTCGGCACCGACGGCAAGCTGGGCGGCCAGGCCACCGTGCCCGCGGTCTCCGGCAGCTGGAAGGACCTGACCGAGTCGGTGAACGCGATGGCCGGCAACCTGACCGCCCAGGTGCGCGACATCGCGAGCGTGGCGACTGCCGTGGCGAAGGGCGACCTGACCCAGAAGATCACCGTGCACGTCAAGGGCGAGCTGCTGGAGCTGAAGAACACCATCAACACGATGGTCGACCAGCTCTCCGCGTTCGCCGACGAGGTGACCCGGGTGGCCCGCGAGGTCGGCAGCGAGGGCCGGCTGGGCGGGCAGGCCACGGTGCCGGGCGTCGGCGGCACGTGGCGGGACCTGACGTCGTCGGTGAACTTCATGGCCGGCAACCTGACCGCCCAGGTCCGCGCGATCGCGGAGGTCACCACCGCGGTCGCGAAGGGCGACCTGACCCAGAAGATCACCGTGGACGCGCGCGGGGAGATCCTGGAGCTGAAGTCGACCATCAACACGATGGTCGACACGCTGTCCTCCTTCGCCGACGAGGTCACCCGCGTGGCCCGCGAGGTCGGCACCGAGGGCATTCTCGGCGGCCAGGCCCAGGCGCCCGGCGTCGCCGGCACGTGGCGGGACCTCACCACGTCGGTGAACTTCATGGCCGGCAACCTGACCGCGCAGGTGCGCTCGATCGCCCAGGTGGCGACCGCCGTGGCCCGCGGCGACCTCTCGCAGAAGATCACCGTGGACGCGCGCGGGGAGATCCTCGAGCTGAAGGACACGATCAACACGATGGTCGACCAGCTGTCGGCGTTCGCCGACGAGGTGACGCGGGTGGCTCGTGAGGTGGGTACCGACGGCCGGCTGGGTGGTCAGGCGGACGTGAAG
>DASYKY010000134.1:0-62164 GCA_035995025.1 Actinophytocola sp. | reverse complement strand
CCCCCCCCCCCCCCCCCCCCCCCCCCCCACCGCCACGTCCGGGCCCGTCAGCAGGCCTTGACCCAGCTGCACTCCAGGTCGGTCCGGTAGTTCGCGCCCTGCCGCTCGCCGGGCTCGACGGTCGCCACGCGCGGCTGCTTCGCCGCCTGCGGTCCGCCCTCGGCGGCGAGCCGGATCGCGACCGCGTCCTCGACGGTCTTGGGGTCGATGCCGATCGAGTTGTTCGTGACCATCGAGAACACCAGCCGCTCGCCGCCCGCCGTGTCGACGTAGCCGGACAGGCCGCTCACGCCGGTCAGCGAGCCGGTCTTGGCGTGCACGTGGCCCTCGGCGGGCGTGCCGCGCATGCGGTTGCGCAGCGTGCCGCCGACCAGCCTGTCGGCCTCGCCCGCGATCGGCAACGCCGCGAACCAGTCGTCGAACCAGGGCCGCGTCGCGGCGCCACGCAGCAGCGCGGCCAGCTGGTCTGGCGCGATCTGGTCCATCCTGGACAGCCCGGACCCGTCCACGAGGGACAGCGGGCCGGTGACGCCGAGCGTCGGCAGGACGTCCGCGATCGCTGCCTCGCCGGCGTCCCAGGTGCCCTCGCCCGCGGTGGCGCGGCCCATGGTCTTGGTCAGGATCTCGGCGTGCATGTTGTTGCTGAGCTTGAGGAACGGCGTGAGCAGCTCGCGCAGCGGCATCGACTGACGGGCCGCGAGCTCGGTGGCGCCGGCCGGCGTCGCGCCACGGGTGGTCGGGCCGCCGACCCGCACGCCGTGGTGGCGCAGGGCGGCGCGGAACAGGGCGGCGGCGTAGCCGGTCGGCTCCCAGACGGCCATGAACTCGCTGTCCGCGCTGCCGTCGGCGGGGATCGAGCCGGTCACCGTGAAGACGTTGGACCCGTGCTGCCGGTCGACGGAGATGGTGTCGTCGGACCCGGCCGCGCCGGTCGTGGCGGTGCTGCGGATCGTGACGTAGTCGGTCGGCGGCTCGGTGGTGACCTCGGCCTTGCCGTGCGCCCCCGGCTCGACGCGGACGATGATCGACCCGGCGTCGAAGTCGGTGTCCGGGGCGGCGGTCAGGGCGGAGATCTGGGCGTTGTAGTAGTACGGCTCGTCGTCCCAGGCCCAGCCGAGCCCGAGCCGCGTCGAGTCGAACCAGGTGTCGTCGGCGACGAGCTTGCCGCGCACGCTGGTCACGCCGGAGTCGGCGACCTGCCCGGCGAGCGTGTCGTAGTCGGCGGCGAGCATCGTCGGGTCGCCGGTGCCCTTGAGATAGAGGTCGCCGTCGAGGGTGTGCCCGTGCTTGCTGGCCGGGCTGGCGACGGTCGTGGCGAACCGGTGGTCCGGCCCGAGCACCTCGAGCGCCGCGGTGGAGGTGGCGATCTTGGCGTTGGAGGCCGGCTGCTGGCGGCGGTCGCTGCTGCGCTGGTAGACGGTGTCGCCGTCGAGGGTCTTGACCACGAGCCCGACGTCGGCCCCCGCGAGCGCCGGGTTGGCGAGAATGGTGTCGAGATCGGCCCCGAGATCGGACCGGTCCTGCGCCCCGGCCGGCGACGACACGGGCGAGAGGGTGCCGACGACCCCGATCAGGAGGACGAACCCGGCAAGCAGGACGAGCAGACGTAACGGACGTTTTTCCACAGCGACTCCCAGTGACAGATCAGAGGTGAGGAATCCTCCTATCCAGCCGCGGCGAAGACAATCACCAACAACCGGAGAGTCCGCACCTCAGTCGAGAATCCGCAGCAGCCCTTCCTGCACGACGGTCGCGATCAGCGTCCCGTCCCGCCCGAAGAAGCGCCCCGTCGCGAGTCCCCGCGCACCCGACGCGCTCGGCGACGCGCAGTCGTACAGGAACCACTCGTCCGCGCGGAAGGGCCGGTGGAACCACAGGGCATGGTCCAGGCTGGCCCCGAGCACGTTGTCCAGTCCCCAGTACGCGCCGTGCCGCACCAGCACGGAGTCCAGCAGCGTCATGTCCGACGCGTAGGTCAGCACGCACACGTGCAGCAGCTCGTCGTCCGGCAGGCGGCCGTCCGCACGCATCCAGACCTGGCTGCGCGCCTCCGACGGGCCGCGGTCCCGCAGCAGCCACGGCGGGTCCGTGACGTAGCGGACGTCGATCGGCCGCGGCAGGCGGGCGAAGTCGCCCAGCTTGTCCGCGTGCTCGCGCATGATCTCGCCCCGCGTCGGCAACGTCTCCGGGTCCGGGACGGCCGGCATCACCTCCGCGTGCTCCACCCCGGGCTCCGGCTGCTGGAACGACGCCGACAGCGCGAAGATCGCCTTCCCCCGCTGCACGCCGACGACCCGCCGCGTGGTGAACGAGCGGCCGTCGCGGATGCGGTCCACCTCGTACACGATCGGGATGCTGGGATCGCCGGGACGAATGAAGTACGCGTGCAGCGAGTGCACCTTGCGCGTCTCCGGCACGGTCCGCCCGGCCGCGACCAGCGCCTGGCCGGCCACCTGCCCGCCGAACACTCGCACCGGCGACTGCGCGGGACTGGCCCCGCGGAAGATGTTCTCCTCGATCCGCTCCAGATCGAGCAACGTCACCAACCGGTCGAGCACCGGCTGCCCGCCCGGCACCCACTCCGCCTCCCCGGAATTGACCCTTGTGGTCACCATGGGTTGGTGCCTTCCGGTTTCGCACGTACTTGTGGCTGGGTTGCGTCCCGTTCCCCTTAGGTGCGGTTGGAGGCGGTCAAGCGTGGTCTTCCTCGCCTAGGCGGTGGACGCGGATGAGGTTCGTCGAGCCGACTGTGCCCGGTGGGGAGCCGGCGACCACGACCACGAGGTCACCCGGCTGGTACCGCCCGATCGAGAGCATGGAGATGTCGACCTGGCGCACCATGAGGTCGGTCGAGTCGACCTCCGGCACCATGAACGTCTCCACGCCCCAGGTCAGCGACAGCTGGCTGCGCACCGCGGGCTCCGGCGTGAACGCCAGCAGCGGCAGGTGCGTGTGCAGCCGGGCCAGCCGGCGGACCGTGTCGCCGGACTGCGTGAAAGCCACCAGCGCCTTCGCGTTCAGCCGCTCGCCGATGTCGCGCGCCGCGTAGGAGAGCACGCCCCGCTTGGTCCGCGGCACGTGCGTCAGCGGCGGCACGACCGTGGACTCGCTCTCCACGGCCTCCACGATCCGGCCCATCGTCCGCACGGTCTCGATCGGGTACCGGCCGACGCTGGTCTCGCCGGACAGCATCACCGCGTCGGCACCGTCGAGCACCGCGTTGGCGACGTCGGAGGTCTCCGCGCGCGTCGGCCGCGAGTTGTTGATCATGGACTCCAGCATCTGGGTCGCCACGATCACCGGCTTCGCGTTCTCCCGCGCGATCTGGATCGTCCGCTTCTGCACCAGCGGCACCTGCTCGAGCGGCAGCTCGACGCCCAGGTCACCGCGCGCCACCATCACGCCGTCGAAGGCCAGCACGATCGCCTCGAGATTCGAGACCGCCTCGGGCTTCTCCAGCTTCGCGATCACCGGCAGCCGCCCGCGGCCGGCCCGGTCCATCACCTGGTGCACGAGGTCGATGTCCGCGGGCGAGCGGACGAAGGACAGCGCGACGAAGTCCACCCCGAGCTGCAGCGCGAACTCGAGGTCCTCGATGTCCTTCTCCGACATCGCCGGCACCGACACGTCCATGCCGGGCAGCGAGATGCCCTTGTTGTTGCTGACCTTGCCGCCCTCGGTGACCTCGCAGACCACGTCCGGGCCCTCGACCGCGGTGACCGTCAGGCCGACGTTGCCGTCGTCGACCAGCAGCCGGTCGCCCGCCTTGGCGTCCCTGGCCAGTCCCTTGTACGTGGTGGAGACGCGATCGTGAGTGCCCTCGACGTCCTCGACGGTGATCCGGACGACGTCGCCCGTGCGCCACTCGACCGGCCCGCCGGCGAACGTGCCGAGGCGGATCTTCGGTCCCTGCAGGTCGGCCAGGATGCCGACCGCCCGGCTGGACTCGTCGGACGCGGCCCGGACCAGGTCGTAGACCTGCTTGTGGTCGCCGTGGCTGCCGTGGCTGAAGTTCATTCTGGCGACGTCCATGCCCGCCGCGACCAGGTCACGCACCTTCTCCGGGGTGGAAGTCGCAGGCCCCAGAGTGCAGACAATCTTCGCTCGTCGACTCACGGATACGCAGCCTAGCCCTGCCGGCTGGAACGATCCCGAAGTACCGAGCAGTAAGTCGCGGATCGATCCAGAAAGTTATCGCCGTGTTTGCTCGGTGATCCCGACGTGGTCACGTGCCCATTCGTTGAACGGCCGCAACGCGCGCCATGACCTGCGCACCCGGTCCAGCAGGGCCCGCTCGTGCAGCACGTCGTCCGGCGGCCAGGTTCGGGTGGCGTACACCGAGCGGTAGCGCAGCAGGTCGAGCCGTGGGTGGTCGGCCGGCACCCCGCGCGGGCGGGTGGCCAGCCGGTCGCCGTTGATGTCCCAGCCCGCCTTCTCTAGCTTCGTGATGATCTTGGCGAGCGCCTGGCCGTGGATCTGTTCGCCGACCGCCGTGCGGAACCGGGCCAGCTGGTCGGACTGCAGGTGGAAGCAGCCGCCGCCGGTGCGGATGCCGGCCGGGCCGAGCTCCACGTAGTACGCGCCCGCGCCGCGGCCGGGCTCGATCACGCCGCCGCAGTGCGTCTTGTAGGGCGTCTTGTCCTTCGAGAAGCGAACGTCGCGGTAGGGCCGGAACACCGTCGACCGCCCGAAGTCGGTGGCGAACTCCCCCGACAGCTCGGCGAGCAGCGCCGCCATCGGCTCGCGCACGTCCGCCTGGTAGACCGCCTTGTGATCGGTCCAGTAGGACTTGGAGTTGTCCGCGACGAGCCCGTCGTAGAAGTCGATGGCGTGCTCGCCGAATCCCTGAAACGTGGTCATCGCGGCCAGATTATGCCCGCCGGAACGCGAAGCGGGTGGCGCCCCGGAGGGCACCACCCGCGAACGCGGCGTCGAGGCTCAGGCGGCCGCGGCCTCGTCGTAGAGGTTCTGCGCGTCGGTCCCGAAGTACGGGCCGAACATCCACGTCGGGATCAGGTTGATCTTGTAGCTGTTCACCGAGTTCTGCAGGCCGGCGCCGGTTCCCTCGTCGAAGTCCTGGAACCACGGGCCGCCGCTCGCGCCACCGGTCATGTCACAGGTCATGCCGATGCCGTCGCTGATCAGCGCGTCGAACGTGGTGCCGCTGCAGTAGATCATGTGCGTGCCGTCGTACGGGTCCTCCGCCGGCCACCCGAACGCGTACATGTCCTGGCCCCGCGGCGAGTTGAACGCGACGCCCTGGCCGCCGACGACGTCGGTCAGGCTCTGCCCGTTCAGCGGGTTCACCACGGCCGCGCCCACGTCGTAGTTGATGTCCTCGCTGGCCTCCCATTGCGGGGTGGACATCGTCGCCTTCGCGGTCCACGTGCCGTACGGCGCGTTGCCGTCCTTGTACGCGGGCACGAACGCCCAGTCGGTGTGCCACGCGCCGTCGAGCTTGACGCAGTGCCCGGCGGTCAGCACGACGCTCTTGTTGCCGCTGGTCACCGCGTCACCGCTGCACGAGGCCTGGCGGCCCTGGTAGGTGAAGAACACCCGGCCCGCCGTCTTCTCGACCGCACCGCCGCCGGTCCAGTCGCCCCCGCCGGCCGGGAACGCCATCGGCACCAGCTTGTTGAGCAGGGCGCCGGTCGGCTCCACGACCTGCGGAGCGCCCTGCCGCACGTCGTGGGTGAGGTTCGACGCGTCCGCCTTCGGCAGCAGCCGGTCGAGCGGGATCGCGTCGCGCATCGCCTCCGGGGTCCACTTCGTCGCGAGCGCACCGAGCCGGTGCACGGCGACCGGGTCCGCCGCCTTCTCCGCCGCGCCCGCCGACGGGCTGACGAACGCGGCCACGGCCAGACCACCCGCCACCAGAGCGATGGCGGGCTGCCAGATCTTCTTCATCGGTACCTACCTTTCGAACGGCGTCGCTGCCGCTCGTGCAGGGGGATAGGTTCTCAACGAACTAGCAACATACCTCGTAAAGCGTTACCCAACTACCGTTGAAAGTCGCGCAGCGTGACGTGCGCCGATGTGGCACCGAGGCCGGCCGTCCACAATGGCGGGTGTGGACGGATTGGAGCTGATGGTCGACGGGCGGTCGCTGCGGTGCGCGGACGTCGCGCTCGTCGCCGACGACGACCTGACCGTGACGGTGTCGCCGGAGGCCGCGCGGCGCGCGGCGGACGCGTGGGAGCTGGTGAGCGAGCTGTCGACGCGGCGCGAGATCTACGGCCGGACGACCGGCGTCGGCGCGAACCGCGACCTGACCATCGACGAGGACGCCGGCCCCGAGCACGGCAGGCGGCTGCTGCGCAGCCACGCGGGCGGTACCGGCAAGCCGATGCCGCGGCGGCAGGTGCGCGCGATGATGCTGATCCGGCTCAACCAGCTCGCCGCGGGCGGCTCCGGCGCGCACCCGCGCCTGCTGGACGCGCTCGCCGCCGCGCTGAGCACCGGCGCGACCCCGCCGGTGCACCGCACGGGCTCGATCGGCACCGGCGACCTGACCGCGCTGGCGGAGACCGCGCTGACGCTGTCCGGCGAGCGGCCGTGGGAGACCGGGTCGCTGCCGCCGGTCCAGCTCGACACGTCCGACGCGCTCGCGTTCATGAGCAGCAACGCCGCCACACTCGCGGGGGCTGTGCTGGCCTCCCGCGACCTCGACCGCCTGTTGCGCGCCAGCCACGTCGTCGCCGCACTGTCCTATGTGGTCATGGGCGGCTCGCCGGAGGCGTACGCGACGGTGGTGCACGACGCGCGGCCGCACCCCGGCCAGGTCCGCTGCGCGGCGGAGATGCGCAGGCTGCTCGGCATGCGTGGCGTGCCGCAGGCGGGCCGGCGGATCCAGGACCCGTACGGCCTGCGCGCGTTCCCGCAGGTGCAGGGCCCGGCGCTGGACGCGCTGGAGTACCTGACCCGCGTGCTGTCCGTCGAGATCAACGCGGTGACCGAGAACCCCATGGTGTCCCTGGCGGCCCAGGACGTCTTCCACCACGCACACTTCCACACCGCGTACGTGGCGGTCGCCCTCGACCAGATGCGGGCGACGGTCCACCACGTCGCGGAGCTGTCCGCGTCGCGGCTCGGTGACCTCGTGGAGCCGTCGTTCACCAACCTGCCGGCGTTCCTCGCGTCCGGGCCGCCCGGCAGCTCCGGAGTCATGATCCTCGAGTACGTGGCGCACGACGCGCTCGCGACGCTGCGCCAGGCGGCGCTGCCGGTCACGCTCGGCACGGCCGTCGTGTCCCGCGGCGTCGAGGACCACGCGTCGTTCGCCACGCAGGCGGCCCGCGCGGCGTCGCAGGCCGCGGACGCGTACCGGCAGGTGCTGGCGTGCGAGCTGGTGGCGGCGGTGCGTGCGCTGCGCATGCGCCCGGCGGACATGATGGACCTGCCGATCCGCGAGGCGTTCGACCTGGCCGACGGCCGCCTGGACCCGACCCTGTCGGACCGCCCCCTGTCCGGCGACCTCGACGCGGCCGCCACCCTGATGGAGCGGTTCGCCGACATCTGACCGACCGAATCGGGTAGGCACACCACATGCTTCGACGTTTCGCGCCCGCGGTGACGGTGGCCCTGCTGCTCGCCGGCTGCGGCGGCAACCCCGCACCGACCACCACGCCGCCGACCGAGGACACCCGGGCCACCACCAGCCCACCCGCCGGACCGGCCCCGCGTCCGACGACGGCGCCGCCCATCGCGGACCCACTGGATCTCGGCCCGGGCTACCGGTACCCGTGCGCCGCACTCACCGCCGGGCAACAGAACCGGCTCGGCTTGCGCCCGCGTGTGGCGGAGACGGCCGACGGGTCGGTCGGACGGTGTCACTGGGCGAAGAAGGACGCGAACCACCACTACGACTACGTCCTGCAGCTCCACGTTCGCTCCGACGCGCTCACCGACGCGTACCAGAACAGCAACTCGCGGGATGCCGACGGCGATCCGACGTGGGCGGTCTTCGAGCCACGCGAGATCCGCGGGCTGCCGGCGGTCGTGCACGCGTCCTCCGCGCGCGGCGACACCTGCGAGGTCGTCGTCGGCGTGGGACCAGGGCAGGGCGTCGTGCTCACCGGAAACACGGACCCCGACCCCGCGCTGTGCGACCGGCTCGTGACCGCGGCCGGGCTGGTCGTCGACACGGTCCGCCGGTGGGCCGGCGTCTGACCGCCTAGACCACCGCGAGCGGCAGCGCCGTCGGGTGCACGGGGGCGGGCAGGTCGGAGTGGCCGGTCAGGTAGGCGTCCACCGCGTGCGCCACCGAGCGGCCCTCGGCGATCGCCCACACCACCAGGGACGCGCCGCGGTGCGCGTCGCCGCAGGAGAAGACGCCCTCGGACGAGGTCTGCCAGTCCGCGCCGCACGACAGCGTGCCGCGCCGGGAGAGCGACAGGCCAAGGCCCTCGATCAGCGGCATGTGCTCGACGCCCTCGAAGCCGATCGCCAGCAGGACCAGGTCCGCCGGGATCTCCTCCACCTCCTCGCCGACCGGGACGACCTCGCGGGTCCCGCTCGACGGGTCCCTGCGCACCACGACCTCGCGCAGCCGCACGGCCCGCACGGCCCCCGCGGTGTCGCCGAGGAACTCCTCCACCGCGACCGCGAACCGCCGCTCCCCCGACTCCTCGTGGGCGGGATAGGTCCGCAGCACCCACGGCCACACCGGCCACGGCGAGATGTCCTCGTCCCGCGCGTCGGGCGGCTGGGGGTACTGGTCCAGCTGTGTCACCGACGCCGCGCCCTGCCGGGTCGCGGTGCCGTAGCAGTCCGCGCCCGTGTCGCCGCCGCCGATGATCAGCACGTGCTTGCCCGCCGCCGAGATGGACGTCGGGCCGTCGCCCGCGCACTCCTTGTTCGCCGGCACCAGGTGCTCCATCGCGAGGTGCACCCCGGACAACGTCCGTCCGGGGACCTCGGGCGCGTCGCGGCCGCGCAGCGCGCCGACCGCCAGCACGACCGCGTCGAACGACGCGCGCAGCGACTCCACCGGCAGGTCGCCGGGCTTCGTGCCGCCGACCTCGCAGCCGGTCACGAACCGGGTGCCCTCCGCATGCAGCTGCGTGAGCCGCCGGTCGAGGACCTTCTTCTCCATCTTGAACTCGGGGATGCCGTACCGGAGCAGGCCGCCTAGCCGGTCGTCGCGCTCGTACACGGTCACCTCGTGGCCGGCGCGGGTCAGCTGCTGGGCCGCCGCGAGCCCGGCCGGGCCGGAGCCGACGACCGCGACCCGCCGGCCCGACGCGACCACCGACTGCCGGGGGCGGACCAGGTCCTTCTCCCAGGACACGTCCGCGATGGCCTCCTCGACCCGCTTGATCGCCACCGCGCCGCCCGACATCGGCGAGATCGACAGCACGCACGCGGACTCGCAAGGCGCCGGGCACAGCTTCCCGGTGAACTCGGGGAAGTTGTTGGTGGCGTGGAGCCGGTCGCTCGCCGCCGCCCAGTCGCCGACGCGTACGAGGTCGTTCCACTCCGGGATCAGGTTGCCGAGGGGACAACCGGCTGAACCCGAGTGACAGAACGGGATCCCGCAGTCCATGCAGCGGGTCGCCTGGTCGCGCACGTGCTTGTCGCGCTCGGCCCGCTCGACGTGGGCGTAGACCTCGTGCCAGTCGGCGAGCCGGTCGGCGGTGGGCCGCTTCGGCGCGTCCCTGCGCTTCTTCTTGAGAAAACCGTTCGGGTCAGCCACGGGACGCCTCCATGACCGCCTCGTCGACGTCGCGCCCCTCGGCGGCGGCCAGCCGCATCGCCTCGAGCACGCGCTGGTAGTCGCGCGGCATGACCTTCGTGAACGACACCCCGCGCCGGGTCCAGTCGCCGAGCAGCGACGCCGCCACCGCCGACCCGGTGTGGGCGTGGTGGCGTTGCACGACGTCGCGCAGCCACCGCAGGTCCTCTCCGGACGGCCGTTGCAGGTCGACCATCGCCGGGTTCACCAGCTGCTGGTCCAGGTCCAGCACGTACGCGATGCCGCCGGACATGCCGGCCGCGAGGTTGCGCCCGGTCGGCCCGAGCACCACGGCCCGGCCGCCGGTCATGTACTCGAAGGCGTGGTCGCCGACGCCCTCGGCCACCGCCACCGCGCCGGAGTTGCGCACGCAGAACCGCTCGCCGACCCGGCCGCGCAGGAAGATCTCGCCGCCGGTCGCGCCGTAGGCGATCACGTTGCCGCCGATGACCTGCTGCTCGGCGGCGAACGCCGAGTCCGGGTGCGGCCGCACGATGATCCGCCCGCCGGACAGGCCCTTGCCGACGTAGTCGTTCGCGTCGCCGACCAGGTCCAGCGTGATGCCGGCCGGCAGGAACGCGCCGAGCGACTGGCCCGCCGAGCCGGACAGTCCGATGTGGATGGTGTCGTCCGGCAGCCCGTCGCCGCCGTAGCGCCGGGTGACCTCCGAGCCGAGCAGCGTGCCGACGGTCCGGTTCACGTTGCGTACCGGCAGGTCCAGCTTCAACGGGTGCGCGTCCTCCAGCGCCGCCTCGGCCAGCTGGATGAGCGTGCGGTCCAGCGCCTCGTCGAGCCCGTGGTCCTGCGCGCGGACCCGCCGCCGGGCGCCGCCGTAGCGCGTCTCCGGCACCTCGAACATCGGCGCGAGGTCGAGCCCGTGCGCCTTCCAGTGTTCGACCGCGGTGTCGACGTCGAGCAGCTCCGCGTGCCCGATCGCCTCGTCCAGCGTGTGGAAACCCAGGCGCGCCAGCCACTCCCGCACCTCGGTCGCGATGAAGTGGAAGAAGTTGACCACGTGCTCGGCCTGCCCGGTGTACCGCTCGCGCAGCTCCGGGTTCTGCGTCGCGACGCCGACGGGACAGGTGTCCAGGTGACACACCCGCATCATCACGCAGCCCGCCACGATCAGCGGCGCGGTGGCGAAGCCGTACTCCTCCGCACCGAGCAGCGCCGCGACGATCACGTCCCGCCCGGTCTTCATCGCGCCGTCCACCTGCACGGTGATCCGGTCGCGCAAACCGTTGAGCAGCAACGTCTGCTGCGTCTCGGCGAGCCCGACCTCCCACGGCGTGCCGGCGTGCTTGAGCGAGTTCAGCGGGGAGGCGCCGGTGCCGCCGTCGTGGCCGGAGATCAGCACCACGTCCGCGTGCGCCTTGGACACGCCGGCCGCGACCGTGCCGACGCCCAGCTCGCTGACGAGCTTGACGTGCACGCGCGCGTGCTCGTTGGCGTTCTTCAGGTCGTGGATCAGCTGCGCCAGGTCCTCGATGGAGTAGATGTCGTGGTGCGGCGGCGGGGAGATCAGGCCAACGCCCGCGGTCGAGTGCCGGGTGCGCGCGATCCACGGCCACACCTTGTTCGGCGGCAGCTGGCCGCCCTCCCCCGGCTTCGCGCCCTGCGCCATCTTGATCTGCAGGTCGGTCGCGTTGACCAGGTACTCGCTGGTGACGCCGAACCGCCCGCTCGCGATCTGCTTGATGGCCGAGCGGCGCTCCGGGTCGTAGAGGCGGTCGGTGTCCTCGCCGCCCTCGCCGGTGTTGGACCGGCCGCCGATCCGGTTCATCGCGATCGCCAGCGTCTCGTGCGCCTCGGCGCTGATCGAGCCGTAGGACATGGCGCCGGTGTTGAAGCGCTTGAGGATCGCCTCGACCGGCTCGACCTCGTCCAGCGGCACCGGGGCGCGCCCCTCGGTGCGGAAGCGGAAGAGCCCGCGCAGCGCGCCGCCCTCGCGGTTGAGCCGCTCGACCTCGTCGGTGTACCTGCGGTACACGTCGTCGCGGCGCGTCCTCGTCGCGTGCTGCAACAGGAACACGGTCTCCGGCGTGAACAGGTGCAGCTCGCCCTCGCGGCGGTAGGCGTACTCGCCGCCGGACTCGAGCCGCCGGTGCACCCGGTCGGTCGGGTTCTCCGGGTGCGCCGCGTGGTGGCGGCCGGCGACCTCGCGCGCGATCACGTCGATGCCGACGCCGCCGAGCTTGGAGCCGGTGCCCGTGAAGTACTCGCCGAGCAGGTCGGTGGCGAGCCCGAAGGCCTCGAACACCTGCGCCGCGGTGTAGGCACCGACGGTCGAGATGCCCATCTTGGACATGATCTTGAGGACGCCCTTGACGAGCGCGGTGACGTAGTTGCGGATCGCCTGGCGCGGCTCGATGCCGGTCAGCTGCCCGCGGCGGATCAGGTTCTCGATCGTCTCGAACGCGAGGTACGGGTTCACCGCTGCGGCGCCGTAGCCCAGCAGCAGCGCCACGTGGTGCACCTCGCGCGCGTCGCCGGTCTCCACGACCAGCGCGACGCGCAGCCGCTCCTTCGTGCGCACCAGGTGGTGGTGCACCGCGGAGACGAGCAGCAGCGACGGGATCGGCGCCATCCGGTGGTCGGAGTCGCGGTCGGACAGCACGAGCGTCCCCGCACCCGCCGCGATCGCCTCGGACGCCTCGCGCCGCACCCGCGCGATGGCCTCCTCGAGCGCCGCGCCCCCACCGTCCACTTCGTACAGACCGGGGATGACCGTGCAGGCGTAGCCCGGCATGTCGCCGTCGTCGTTGACGTGGATGAGCTTGGCGAGCTCGTCGTTGTCGATGACCGGCAGCGGCAGCTGGATGTGCCGGCAGGACGCGGGACCCGGATCGAGCAGGTTCTGCTCGGGGCCCATGATGCGCTGCACCGAGGTCACGATCTCCTCGCGGATCGCGTCCAGCGGCGGGTTGGTCACCTGGGCGAAGTTCTGCTTGAAGTAGTCGTAGAGCAGCCGCGGTCGCTTGGACAGCACGGCCGGCGGGGTGTCGGTGCCCATCGAGCCGATCGGCTCGGCGCCGGTCAGCGCCATCGGCGTGAGCAGGATCTTGAGCTCCTCCTCGGAGTAGCCGAAGGAGAGCTGGC
Organism: Actinophytocola sp.; assembly: GCA_035995025.1. GTDB lineage: Bacteria > Actinomycetota > Actinomycetes > Mycobacteriales > Pseudonocardiaceae > Actinophytocola. Next base: position 49,332 of record DASYKY010000134.1, on the reverse strand, counting down.
GGCGCAGCACGGACTCGTTGGTCTGCACGACGTGCTCGCGGTCGGGCAGGTGCGCGACCTTGAGCAGGCCGGCGTGCATCCACTCCTCGTAGGGCAGCTCCTCCGCGAGCGCTGACTTGACCTCGTCGTCGTCGACGATCGTGCCGGCGGCGGTGTCCACGAGGAACATCCGGCCGGGCTGCAGCCTGCCCTTGGCCACGATCTTCTCCGGCGGCACGTCCAGCACGCCGGTCTCGCTGGCCAGCACCACACGGTCGTCGGTGGTCCGCCACCAGCGCGCGGGCCGCAGGCCGTTGCGGTCGAGCACCGCGCCGACGACGGTGCCGTCGGAGAACGTCACGCTCGCCGGGCCGTCCCACGGCTCCATCAGGCTCGCGTGGAACCTGTAGAAGGCCCGCCGCTTCGGGTCCATCGTGGTGTTGTTCTCCCAGGCCTCCGGGATCATCATCAACACCGCGTGGGGCAGCGTGCGGCCGCCGAGGTGCAGCAGCTCCAGCACCTCGTCGAACGACGCCGAGTCCGACCCGTCGGGGTCGCAGATCGGGTACAGCCGGGTCAGGTCGCCCGTGATCAGGTCGCTGGCCAGCAGCGCCTCGCGGGCGCGCATGCGGTTGCGGTTGCCGCGGATCGTGTTGATCTCGCCGTTGTGCGCCACGAAACGGAACGGGTGCGCGAGCGGCCAGGACGGGAACGTGTTCGTGGAGAACCGGCTGTGCACCAACGCGATCGCGCTCGCCAGCCGCTCGTCGGTGAGGTCGGAGAAGAACGCCGGCAGCTGTGCGGTGGTGAGCATTCCCTTGTACACCAACGTCCGCGCGGAAAGCGACGGGAAGTACACGCCGCAGCCGGCGGCCACGCTCTCGTGCTCCGCGCGCTTGCGCAGGCAGAACGTCAGGCGGTCCAGCTCGATGCCGGCGGGCCGCGCGCCGTCCGGATCCGGCAGGGCGGCGAAGAAGGGCATCGCGAAGTGCGGCATGACCGAAAGCGCGGTGGGGCCGACGTTCGCGGACTCGGGCGCGACCGGCACGTCGCGCCAGCCGAGGAGCTCCAGGCCCTCCTCGCCGGCGATGCGCTCGACGAGCGAGACGGCTCTGGCCCGCTCGTCGGTGTCGGTGGGCAGGAACGCGATGCCGGTCGCGTAGGTGTGCGCGCCGGCCGGATCGGCGGCGGGCAGGTCGAAGTCGACCACGTCGCGCAGCAGCTCGTCGGGCAGCTGCACCAGGATGCCGGCGCCGTCGCCGCTCGTCGGCTCGGCGCCCGCGGCACCGCGGTGCTCGAGATTGGACAGTGCCACCAGGGCATCGGTGATGATCTCGTGGGAACGTCGGCCCTGAATGTCGGCGACCATGGCCACGCCACACGCGTCACGCTCGGCAGTGGGGTCGTAAAGACCCTGCGCGGCGGGGATGGCAGAAAAAATCACGCGTCGACCTCCCTCGTCGTCCTCGCGCTCAGTTCGTTCCTGGGCGCGGGACGGCGGTGGCCCGCGTGTTGACGCGAGCTTAACAGTCCCGAAACCCGGGAGCCACGACATGAGTGCGGATTGTCTGAATCGGCGTAACGATCGAGGTGATCCGCACGATAAGGCGCCCTACATCCTGGTGAGGACGTCCGGGACGCCGGCTCTGGCCTACTCCAGGGTAACGGAGGCGGTCGGAAATGGAACTACGCCGGTCAGTCAGCGACTGTTGACAATCCGTTGTGAGAGCGCTTCCATGACATACGGCAATATCTGCGGCCCGCTGACGCGGGCACTCGGAACCCTGCCCGAGCGTGACGAGGAGGTCACCGCCCCATGCCCCCTGTATCCCTGCCCCTTCCCGGACGCCGCCGGCGACGGCTCGCGTTCGGCGCGGCCGCCGCGGCGGTCGCGATCACCATTCCCCTGATACAGCAAGCAGAAGCGACCGTCCCGCCACCGGACTCCGGCTGGAGCCAGGTGTGGGCGGACGACTTCGACGGATCGGCGGGCTCGCTGCCGTCGTCCTCGAACTGGGTCTTCGATCTCGGCCATGCCTACCCCGGCGGCCCCGGCAACTGGGGCACCGGCGAGATCGAGGAGGAGACCAGCAACCCGGCCAACGTGAGCGTCGACGGGTCCGGCAACCTGCGGATCACGCCGCTGCGCGACGGCGCGGGCAACTGGACCTCGGCCCGCATCGAGACCCAGCGCACCGACTTCAAGCCACCGCCCGGCGGTGTGCTGCGCATCGAGGGCCGCCTCCAGATGCCCAACGTGACCGGCGGCGCCGCGCTCGGGTACTGGCCCGCGTTCTGGGCGCTCGGCTCGCCCTTCCGCGGCAACTACTGGAACTGGCCGGGCATCGGCGAGTACGACCTGATGGAGAACGTCAACGGGATCAACTCCGTGTGGGGCACCCTCCACTGTGGAGTAAGCCCGGGCGGTCCCTGCAACGAGACCACCGGCCTCGGCAGCAGCCGGGCCTGCCCCGGCGCGTCGTGCCAGTCGGACTTCCACACCTACCGGTTCGAGTGGGACCAGAGCGTCTCGCCCAACCAGCTGCGCTGGTACGTCGACGGCCAGCAGTTCCACAGCATCAGCCAGTCCCAGCTGCCCGCCGACACGTGGAACGCGATGACGAGCCACGCCGGCTACTTCATCATCCTCAACGTCGCCATCGGCGGCGCCTTCCCCGACGCGATCGCCGGCCGGGCCACGCCGGACGGCGGCACCGAGCCGGGCCACCCGATGGTCGTGGACTACGTGGGCGTGTGGACCCGCGGCGGCGGTGGCGGCCCGACCGACCCGCCGCCGAGCGGTGGCGGCGGCAGCGCGTACGACCAGATCGAGGCGGAGAACTTCGGCCAGCAGGGCGGACTTTCCGTCGACGGCGCGGTCGACGCGGGCGGTGGCAGCTACGTCGGCGCGGCCGCGAACGGCGACTGGGCGCGCTACACCGGCGTCGACTTCGGCTCGACGCCGGCCACCCAGTTCGTCGCGCGCGTCGCGTCCGGCGCGGCGGGCGGGGTGAGCGGCCTGGTCGAGGTCCGGCTGGACAGCAGGTCGAACGCGCCGATCGGCAGCTTCGCGGTCGGCGACACCGGCGGCTGGCAGAGCTGGCGCACGATCCCGGCCAACATCGGCGGGGTCACCGGAGTGCACGACGTCTACCTCACCTTCAGCAGTGGTCAGCCGGCGGACTTCGTGAACGTCAACTGGTTCAAGTTCGGTCACTGACCCCGTGAAGCGGCGATCCGATCGACCAGCAACAGGCCGCACGGAGCTCGGATCGCTTTTCGCCGGTTCCTCCTCGCACCCCGTCCCTGGTGCGAGGGGGAACCGGCTCCATCCCACACATGGCGGCTTGACACCGCCCGGACGGAACGAGATCCTTCGAATATCCGTGAGAGCGCTCTCATGACTACTCGGGCGGTGGAGGGATGACCAGGCTCTCGTTTCCCGACGGCTTCGTGTGGGGTGCCGCCACCTCGGCCTACCAGATCGAGGGCGCGGTGACCGAAGACGGCCGCGGACCGTCCATCTGGGACACGTTCGCGCACACCGGGGGCCGGGTGGCGAACGGCGACACCGGCGACGTGGCGGCCGATCACTACCACCGCGTCGGCGAGGACGTGGCGCTGATGGCCGGTCTGGGCCTGTCGGCGTACCGGTTCTCGGTGTCGTGGTCGCGGATCCAGCCGGCCGGCAAGGGGCCGGCGAACATCGCGGGCCTCGACCACTACGACCGCCTGGTCGACGAGCTGGCGGCGCACGGCATCACGCCGGTGCTCACGCTCTACCACTGGGACCTGCCGCAGGAACTGGCGGACTCCGGCGGCTGGGGGGAGCGCGACACCGCGGCCCGGTTCGCGGAGTACGCCGAGCTCGTGGCGGGCCGGCTCGGCGACCGGGTGCCGATGTGGACCACGATGAACGAGCCGTGGTGTGCCGCCTTCCTCGGTCACGCGTCCGGCGAGCACGCGCCTGGCCGCACCGACCCGGCGCTCGCGCTGCGCGCGGCGCATCACCTGCTGCTGGCGCACGGGCTCGCGGTGGACGCGCTGCGCCTCACGCTCCCGGCCACCGCGCAGGTGTCGATCACGCTGAACCTGCGCGCGGTGCTGCCGGGCGCCACGTCCGTCGAGGCGACCGACGCGGTGCGGCGCATCGACGGGCTGGCCAACCGGCTGTTCCTCGACCCGCTGTTCCGCGGCCGCTACCCCGCGGACGTGCAGCGGGACACGGCCGCGCTGACGGACTGGTCGTTCGTGACCGACGACGACCTCGCGGCCATCGCCGCGCCGCTGGACCTGCTGGGCATCAACTACTACGCGCCGACGCTCGTGGACAGCGACCCGGACGCGGCGCCACCCGATCCCGGGCCGTCGCCGTGGCCGGGGTGCGCGGACGTCCGGTTCGTCCGGCCACCCGGCCCGTCGACCGCGATGGGCTGGGCGATCGACGCGCAGGGCCTGCACACGGTGGCGCACCGGGTGCAGGAGGAGTACGCGCAGCTCCCGCTGATGATCACCGAGAACGGCGCCGCGTTCGACGACGAGGTGGGCGCCGACGGCGTGCACGACCGGCAGCGCATCGACTACCTGCGCGACCACTTGGCCGTCGTGCACCAGGCGATCGAGGCGGGCGTCGACCTTCGTGGATACTTCGTGTGGTCGCTGCTGGACAACTTCGAGTGGGCCCACGGGTTCGCGAAGCGGTTCGGCATCGTCCATGTCGACCAGCGGACGCAGGCGCGTACCTGGAAGGACAGCGCGCACTGGTACCGAAGAGTGATAGGGGAGAACGGCATCGACTGTGGGTGAGGTCTCGGTCCGGCGGCAGAAGCCGACCCTGGACACGGTGGCGGCGGCTGCGGGCGTGTCCCGGGCGACGGTGTCGCGGGTGATCAACGGCTCGCCGCGGGTGTCACCGGAGGTCAAGGACGCGGTCGAGACGGCGATCGGCAAGCTCGGGTACGTGCCGAACCGGGCCGCCCGCTCGCTCGCCATGCGCCGGACGGACTCGGTGGCGCTGGTGATGCGCGAGCCCGACGCGACGGTGCTGTCCGACCCGTACCTGGGCAACATCATCATCGCCACGTCGCAGGCGCTGATCGGCACCGGCGTGCAGCTGGTGCTCGTGAACGCGCGCAACGACGCCGAGCACTCCCGGCTGGCCGACTATGTCCGAAGTGGACACGTGGACGGCGTGCTGCTGGCGTCCATGCACGACGACGACCCGCTCCCCCGGCTGCTGCTGGACGCCGGCATCCCGACGGTGGTCGGCGGGCGGCCGCAGCGCCACCTGCCGGGCCTGTCGTACGTGGACGTGGACAACGTGGGCGGCGCGCAGCTGGCCGCGGAGCGCCTGCTGCACGCGGGCCACCGCCGGCTCGCGACGATCGCGGGCCCGCGCGACATGACGGCCGGCTCCGACCGGCTGGCCGGTTACCAGCGCGCGCTGTCGGCGGCGGGCCGCAAGGCGGACCGGGTGGCCTACGGCGACTTCACCCGCGAGTCCGGCGAGCAGGCGATGGCCACGCTGCTGGAGCGCCACCCGGACGTCGACGGCGTGTTCGCGGCGAACGACCTGATGGCGATCGGCGCGCTGCGCTGCCTGCGAGCGGCCGGCCGGCGGGTGCCGGACGACGTGGCGGTCGTCGGCTACGACGACATCGAGATGGCCAAGTACACCGAGCCCCCGCTGACCACCATCCACCAGCCGGCGGTGGCCCAGGCCCGCACGATGACCGAGATCCTGCTGACCCAGATAGGCGGCGACCCGGTCCCCGACCCGGTGGTCCTGCCGACGGAACTGGTCGAACGCGAGTCCGTCTGACCCCGCGAGTCCAACGCCCACAACCCGCGAGTCCAACGCTCGCAACCCGCGAGTCCAACGCTCGCAACCGGCGAGTCCAACGCTCGCGACCGGCGAGTCCAACGATCCAGCGCTCCCGACGCGCGTCGAACAGCAGACCCGGGTGTTGGACTCGCGGCACCTGAGTGTTGGACTCGCGGCACCTGGGTGTTGGACTCGCGTCCCGACCCGGTGGTCCTGCCGACGGAGCTCGTGGAACAGGACACCGTCTAGCCGCCTACCGAGCGGCAGCCCTGTGGGGCATGGCGACCAGGCGGTAGGACGGGATGCCCTGCCACACGCCCATCCGCCCTTCGATCGCTACGTAGCCGTTGAGCCGCCAGACCCCGTTGGCCTGCGACAGCGGGCTGTTCTCGCGGTCGTCGACGTGGATGGTGATCTCGCACTCGTCGTCCAGCTTCGGGTCGTCGTTGGGGGCCACCAGCCGGATCTCCTCGGCTGAGCGCTGGCCGGCACCGGCGAGCGCCGAGTCGTCCAGCCAGACGTCGAGCCGGATCCGGCGGTGCCGGTTCTTGGTCAGGAAGTCGATGAACTCACGGTTCTTGGTGAGGTTGCCGAGCTTGCCCTCGAAGCGCGGGATGCGCCGTCGCCTGGCCGCTCGCCAGCGCGGCCACACCGCCACCGCGAGGAGAATCGCGATGGCACCGGCCACCAACGCCCACTGCTCGATCGACACGCCGCTGCTCCGAAATCGTGTTCTGGTCGCCGCCACCGTAGCCGGACGCGCAAGGGCCCGACCACCAGTGGTAACGTCAGCCCGCTGGTCAGCCCCCTGACCAGTGACGCGAACAGCCCGCGGCCGACCGCCGCGGCAGGTGGTAGCGAAGTCCGGTGCGAATCCGGCGCTGTCCCGCAACTGTGGAGGCCTGCACGGGCCCGAGCCAGGTCGCCTACCGCTCCCCGCGTCGACGCCAACCGCCCCCGGTGCAGGGATGCGGCGTCGCGACGCCGACCGCTGCCGGGGACGACGACCCGAAGGTGGTCCATGTCGAACCCCATCCGCTGGCGCGTGCGACGCCTGGCGGCAATCGCGCTCACCGCTGCACTCGTCACGGCCGGCTGCGGCGCCGAGCGTGCCGACGAGCCCAGCGCCCCGAAGACGTCCGAGAAGCAGTTCCCCGTCACCGTCACGCCGCCCGCCGGTGAGCCGCTGACGATCGCGAAGCGACCCGAGCGCATCGTGTCGCTGTCGGCCAGCAACACCGAGACGCTGTACGCGGTCGGCGCGGGCGACCAGGTCGTGGCCGTGGACGACCAGTCCAACTACCCCGCCGAGGCGCCCAAGACCGACCTGTCCGGGCTCACCCCCAACGTCGAGGCGATCGCCGGCTACGACCCCGACCTGGTCGTGATCTCCGACGACGCCGACAACCTCGTCGCCTCGCTCGAGAAGCTGGACCGGCAGGTGCTGGTGGTGCCGGCGGCCACGTCGCTCGACGACGTCTACGCCGGCATCGAGCTGATCGGCGCGGCCACCGGGCACGCCGACGATGGCAAGGACCTCGCCGCCCGCACCAAGGGCGACATCGAGAAGCTCGCCGGCGACGCGCCCAAGCTGAAGCAGCCGCTGACCTACTACCACGAGCTCGACACCACGCTGTACAGCGCGACGTCGAAGACGTTCATCGGCCAGGTGTACGGCCTGTTCGGGCTCACCAACATCGCCGACCCGGCCGACAAGGACTCCGGCGGCTACCCGCAGCTGTCCAACGAGTTCATCCTCAAGGCGAACCCGGACCTGGTCTTCCTGGCGGACACCAAGTGCTGCAAGCAGAACGCGGACACCGTGGCGAAACGGCCCGGCTGGGCGAACCTGACGGCGGTCAAGGACGGCAACGTCGTCGCCCTCGATGACGACCTCGCCTCCCGCTGGGGTCCGCGCGTGGCCGACCTCGCCCGTTCCGTCGCCGACGCGGTGAGCAAGGCGACCTCGAACTGATGCCGGCGGCGAGCCACGGCACCACGCGGGACAAGCCGGTCACGCCGACGCGGCTGCGCCCGGCGGTGCTGGTCGTGGCGGTGCTGGGGCTCGTCGTCGTGATCTCGGTGTCCACCCTGCTCGGGGCGGCGGACCTCGGCTGGACCCGCGTGGTGGCGGAGGGGTGGGCGCAGCTCACCGGCGGCCGCTCGCCGCTGTCGGCGACGGAAGCGGCGATCGTGTGGGAGATCCGGCTGCCGCGGGTGATCCTGGCCGGCCTCGTGGGCGCGGCGCTGGCGATGGCCGGCGCCGCGTTCCAGGGCGTCTTCCGCAACCCGCTCGCCGACCCGTACCTGCTCGGCGCGGCCGCCGGCGCGGGCATGGCGGCGACGATCGTGGTGGTCGCCGCGCCGTCGGTCACCGGGTGGATCATCGGGCCGCTGCCGCTGGCCGCGTTCGCCGGCGCGATCGGCGGCGTCGGGCTGACCTGGCTGCTCGGCCGCTCCGCGGGCGGTGGCACGGCGGTGCTGCTGCTCGCGGGCGTCGCGGTCGCCTCGTTCCTGACGGCGATCCAGACGTTCGTGCAGCAGCTCAACACGGACACGATCAAGCAGGTCTACAGCTGGATGCTCGGCGGGCTGAACACGTCGGGCTGGCACGACGTGCTGGTGACGCTGCCGTACATCACGCTCGCCGGCGTCGTGCTGTGCCTGTGCGGGCGGCTGCTGGACGTGCTCGCGGTCGGCGACGACGAGGCCACCTCGCTCGGGATCAACCCGGGACGGGTGCGGATCGTCGTGCTGCTCGCCGCGTCGCTCGCCACCGCCGCCGCGGTCGCGGTCAGCGGGCTGATCGGGTTCGTCGGCATCGTGGTCCCGCACGTCGTGCGGCTGCTGGCCGGGGCGAGCTACCGGGTGGTGGTGCCGCTGTCGCTGCTCGGCGGCGCGATGTTCCTGATCGTCGCCGACCACATCGCGCGCACCGCGTTCGCACCGGCCGAGGTGCCGATCGGGGTGATCACCGCGTTCACCGGCGCGCCGTTCTTCCTGCTGGTGATGCGCATGAACCGCGGGCTTATCCGGTGACCGCGCTGACCCTGCGCGGCGTGACCGCCCGCTACGGCCCCCGTGCCGTGGCACGCGACGTCGACGCGGAGGTTCCGGCCGGCAGCTGGCTCGCGATCATCGGGCCGAACGGGGCGGGCAAGTCCTCGCTGCTGAAGTCGATCATCGGCGTGGTCGACCACGACGGCGAGATCCTGCTCGACGGCCGCCCGGTCGCGGCGCTGGCCGCTCGCGAGCGGGCCCGCGCGATCGCGTACTCGCCACAGACCCCGCAGCTCCCCGACCGGTTGACGGTCACCGACTACGTGCTGCTCGGCCGGACCCCGCACCTGGCGCCGCTGGCCCGCGAACGCCGCTCGGACCTGGAGATCGTCGAGCAGGTGCTGGCCCGCCTCGACCTGGAGCCGCTGGCCGGCCGGGCACTGCACACGCTGTCCGGCGGTGAGCGGCAGCGGACCGTGCTGGCGCGGGTGCTGGCCCAGCAGGCGGGCCTGCTGCTGCTCGACGAGCCGACGACGGGCCTGGACATCGGGCACGCGCAGGCATTGCTGGAACTGGTGGACCGGCTGCGCGCGGAGGAGGGCGCGACGGTGGTCAGCACTCTGCACGACCTGACCCTGTCCGCCCAGTACGCGGACCGCCTGCTGCTGCTCGACGACGGCGAGGTGGTCGCCTCGGGCGGGCCGGAACAGGTGCTCACCCGCCCGGTGATCGAGCGCCACTATGCGGCCGCGGTCGAGATCCTGACCACGGACAACGGCAACCTGGTCGTCACCCCGACCCGCAAGCCGCGCCGGCCGTGACCGCCCGCTAGGACTCCGTGCGGCCCGGGGAGCTGGGCTCCTTCTCCGACTGGTCCTCGGCCTTCCCGTGATCCACCGGTTCGGCGGACTCGCTCTCCGGCGACTCGGCCTTCGCGACGGATGCGGACTCTGCCTCGGCGAGCTCCGTGCCCTCGGCGGACTCGTCCGTCTCGGCCGTCGCCGGCTCCTCGACTGCCGGCTCCTCGCTCTTCGCGGGCTCGGCCGTCACCGGCTCCTCGGGCGTGGCGTCGGCCTTCGCGGGCTCGTCGGTCGCCGGCTCCTCGGACTTCGCGGGTTCGGCCGGCTCGTCGGCGGTCTCGGCGTCCGCGTCCGACTCCGAGTCGGTGTCCGTCTCCGCGTCCTCGCTGTCCGCTGCCTTGTCGGCGTCCGGTTCGTGCTCGGCGGCGGTGTCCGGTGGGGCCGTGCCCTGGATGGCCGCCAGGTCCTCCCGCGGGCCGCGTCGTTTGGCGAGGACCAGGTAGACGATCGCGCCGAGGAACACCACCAGCGAGACCCAGACGTTGACCCGCTGGCCGAGCACGTGCGTGGCGTCGTCGGTGCGCATCAGCTCGATCCACGTGCGGCCCGCGGTGTACCCGGCGACGTAGAGGGCGAACGCGCGGCCGTGGCCGAGGCGGAAGCGCCGGTCGGCCCACACGACGAGCGCGGCGACGCCGAGGTTCCACAGCAGCTCGTAGAGGAACGTCGGGTGCACGACCTGGATCGGGATGTGGTTGACCGCCACGCCGTTGAGGTTGTCCTCGGCGCCCGACTCGTTGATGCGCCGGTAGATCTCCAGGCCCCACGGCAGGTCGGTCTGGCCGCCGTAGAGCTCCTGGTTGAAGTAGTTGCCGACGCGCCCGATGGCCTGTGCGACGACGATGCCCGGCGCGATCGCGTCGGCGTACACGGGCAGCGGCACCTTCTTGATGCGGCAGCCGATCCACGCGCCGACCGCGCCGAGCGCGATGGCGCCCCAGATGCCGAGACCACCGTCCCAGATCTTCAGTGCGTCGATCGGGTGCTTGCCCTCGCCGAAGTAGCGGGCGTGGTCGGTGATGACGTGGTACAGCCGCCCGCCGACCAGGCCGAACGGCACCGCGAACACGGCGATGTCGATGACCGTCCCGGGTGTGCCGCCGCGCGCCACCCAGCGCCGCTCGCCCCACCAGATGGCCACGACGATGCCGGCGATGATGCACAGCGCGTAGGCCCTGATGGGGATGGGGCCGAGCTCCCAGACGCCGCGGTCGGGGCTCGGGATGTTCGCCAGGAAGACACTGGACGCCACAGTCACGCGCGTCACCGTAACGGGCGACGTACCGAGCGGATTCAGAGGGTCCGCGGTATGAGCGCGGTCAGCGGGCGACGAGCGGCCGGCGCACTCCGTCGGCCAGCTCGGCGGCCAGCGAGCGCACGGCCGCCTCGTCGTCCGCCTTCGCGACGAACGCCGAGCCCACCACGACCGCGTCCGCGAACCCGGCGACCTCCGCCGCCTGGTCGCCCGATCGCACGCCGAGCCCCACCCCGATCGGCAGGTCGCCCGTGTGCTCGCGGGCCCGCGCCACCAGGCCTGCGGCCGCGCCACCCACCTGGTCGCGCACGCCGGTCACGCCCATGACGGCGGTCGCGTACAGGAAGCCGGTCGTCGCCGCGGCGGTCAGCGCCAGGCGCTCCTGGGTCGACGACGGCGCCACCAGGAAGATCCGGTCCAGGTCGTGCTCTGCCGACGCGGCCAGCCAGTCCTGCGCCTCGTCCGGGACCAGGTCCGGCGTGATCATGCCCAGCCCGCCGGCGGCCGCGAGGTCGCGGGCGAACCGGTCGACGCCGTAGGCGTGCACCGGGTTCCAGTACGTCATCACGACGGCATTGCCGCCCGCCGACGCGACGGACTCCACGACGCGGAACAGATCGCGCAGCCGGAAGCCGCCCTTGAGCGCCCGGTCCGCGGCCGCCTGGATCGTCGGGCCGTCCATCACCGGGTCCGAGTACGGCACGCCGATCTCGAGGAAGTCACAGCCCGAGTCGACCATCGCGGACAGCAGCGCGGCCGAGCCGTCGACCGTCGGGTACCCGGCCGGCAGGTAGCCGACCAGCGCCGCCCGTCCCTCCGCGTGCGTCCGGGCGAACACCGGATCCAGCCGTGCCATCACGTCTCCACAGTCACTTTTCAACGAAGCCGAAGTAGTCCGCCGCCGTGCCCATGTCCTTGTCGCCGCGCCCGGACAGGTTCACCAGGATCAGCCCGTCCGGCCCCAGCTCCTGGCCCAGGACCAGCGTGCCGGCCAGCGCGTGCGCCGACTCGATCGCCGGGATGATGCCCTCGGTCCGGGACAGCAGCTGGAACGCCGACATCGCCTCGGCGTCGGTGACCGAGCGGTACTCCGCGCGGCCGGTGTCCTTGAGCCACGAGTGCTCCGGGCCGACCCCGGGATAGTCCAGCCCCGCGGAGATCGAGTAAGGCTCGATGGTCTGGCCGTCCTCGTCCTGCAGCAGGTACGACAGCGCGCCGTGCAGCATGCCCGGGCTGCCCTCGCTCAGCGTCGCGGCGTGCTCGCCCGACTCGATGCCCTTGCCCGCCGGCTCGAAGCCGACCAGCCGCACGTCCGGGTCGTCGATGAACCCGTGGAAGATGCCGATCGCGTTGGAGCCGCCGCCGACGCACGCGGCCACCACGTCCGGCAGCCTGCCGGCCTTCTCCAGGATCTGCGCGCGTGCCTCGATGCCGATGACCTTGTGGAAGTTGCGCACCATGACCGGGAACGGGTGCCCGCCGGCCACCGTGCCCAGCACGTAGTGGGTCGTCTCGACGTTGGTGACCCAGTCGCGCAGCGCCTCGTTGATGGCGTCCTTGAGCGTGCGCGAACCGGTCTTCACCGAGATGACCTCGGCACCCAGCAGCCGCATCCGCGCCACGTTCAGCGACTGCCGCTGGGTGTCGACCTCGCCCATGTAGACCACGCAGTCGAGGCCCATGAGCGCGCACGCGGTGGCCGTGGCGACGCCGTGCTGCCCGGCGCCGGTCTCCGCGATGACCCGCTTCTTGCCCATCCGCTTGGTGAGCAGCACCTGGCCCACCACGTTGTTGATCTTGTGTGACCCGGTGTGGTTGAGGTCCTCGCGCTTGAGGAAGATCCGCGCGCCGCCCGCGTGCTCGGCGAACCGCGGCGCCTCGGTGAGCAGCGACGGCCGGCCGACGTAGTCCTTGAGCAGGCGCTTCAGCTCGCCGACGAAGTCCGGGTCGGTCCGCGCCTTGTCGTACTCGGCAGACAGCTCGTCCATCGCGGCGATCAGCGCCTCGGGCAGGAACCGCCCGCCGTACGGGCCGAAGTGGCCGCGCTCGTCCGGGTCGTGCTCGCCGGGCTCGTGTCCATCGAGGGTCTCGGCGGTCTCGCGGGGGTCGTGCTCGGTCACCGACTCGGCCTCGGGCATGCCGGATGCGAGCCCGCGGTGACCAGCTGCACCACGGCGGCCTTCGGGTCGGGGCTCGCGACGAGGCTCTCGCCGACGAGCACGGCGTCCGCGCCCGCACCCGCGTGCGTCATCAGGTCACCAGGACCGCGCACGCCGGACTCCGCGATCTTGATGACGTCCATCGGCATGCCGGGGGCGATCCGGCCGAACACGTCCCGGTCGACCTCGAGGGTGTGCAGGTCACGGGCGTTGATGCCGACCACCGTGGCACCCGCCTCGAGCGCCCGGTCGGCCTCCTCGGCGGTGTGCACCTCGACCAGCGCGGTCATGCCGAGCGACTCGACCCGGTCGAGCAGGGAGACGAGCGCGTTCTGCTCGAGGGCGGCCACGATCAGCAGCACCAGGTCGGCGCCGTGCGCACGAGCCTCGTGCACCTGGTAGGGGCTGACCACGAAGTCCTTGCGCAGCAACGGAATGTCGACCGCGGCGCGCACGACGTCGAGGTCGTCGAGCGAGCCGCCGAACCGCCGGCCCTCGGTGACCACGCTGATGACCCGCGCGCCCGCGTCGGCGTAGTCCTTGGCCAGCGCGGCCGGGTCGGCGATCGGCGCGAGGTCGCCCTTCGACGGGCTGCGCCGCTTCACCTCCGCGATCACGCCGATGCCGGAGCCGCGCAGCGCGGCCATGACGTCCTTGGGCGGCGGGGCCTTCGTCGCGAGTTCCTTCACCGCTTCGAACGAAAGCGCGGCCTCGCGCACCGCCAGGTCCTCGCGGACACCTTCGATGATCGACTCGAGGACACTCACGACTTTCCCTCGCAGGCTCGGTAATGCCGCTCGCGGTCGCCCTGCGTCATTGGTCCGCTCGCAAGCTCGCTCACAGGCCACACTCGCCGGTGCTGTCCGGACGCGGCAGCCTCGCCGATTCCGCTGTGCCGCAGGTGCTGTCAGTCACCAGCCTTGCCCCTTCCCGCCTAAGGGATGCTAACCCCGCACCGTGCGGCGACTCTTTACCGGGTCCATGCTCAGCGTTCATCCTCGGCGCCGCGCACGGTTGGATCTTCACCGTGGGACAGACCGTCCCACATGTCCTTGTCCCTATCCCCGGAAGTGCGTCGCGCGTTAGCCGACTGATACCTGGCGCCGAGCGTGGGCAGCCGCGCGGCCAGCCGGATCACCAGGACTCCCGCCGCGACCAGCAAAACCGCGCCGAGCAGGGCGATCCAGCGGCCGGGTCCCGAGCCGCCGGTGGCCAGCGTGACACCGCCCGCGAGCAGCCCGGCCGCGACCACGACCACGCCGACCACCTGCTTCACCCGGCCGCCGACGGCGACCGAGCCGGCGAACCCCGCGAGCGCGACGAGCGCGAGCGCCGCGCCGAACCGCGGCGTCGCCGCCGTGCCCCAGCCGAGCCGCGTCGAGCCCCACAGGGCCGCCGCCGCACCCGCCAGGAGCAGTGCGACTATCCATAGTGGACGGCGGGCCACGGGACTACCCGGCCGCCGGGCGCATCGTCTGCGCGGTCGCGATGGCGGCGAGCACCGCGCCGGCCTTGTTGACGCACTCGGTGTCCTCGGCGACCGGGTCGGAGTCGGCCACGATCCCCGCCCCGGCCTGCACGTACGCGGTGCCGTCGCGCATCAGCGCGGTGCGGATGGCGATCGCGGTGTCCGCGTCGCCCGCGAAGTCGAGGTAGCCGACGACCCCGCCGTAGACGCCGCGACGGGTGGGCTCGAGCTCCTCGATGAGCTCCATCGCGCGCGGCTTGGGCGCCCCGGAGAGGGTGCCGGCCGGGAAGCACGCGGCCACCGCGTCGAACGCGGTCTTCCCGTCGGCCAGCCGGCCGGTGACCGTGGAGACGATGTGCATGACGTGGCTGTAGCGCTCCACCCGGAAGAAGTCGACGACGTGCACGGTGCCGGGGCGGCAGACCCGGCCGAGGTCGTTGCGGCCGAGGTCGACCAGCATGACGTGCTCGGCGCGCTCCTTCTCGTCGCTCAGCATGTCCTTCTCGAGGATCGCGTCCTCGTCGGGGTCGGCGCCGCGCCACCGGGTGCCCGCGATCGGGTGCGTGGTCGCCACGCCGTCGCGGACGGTCACCAGCGACTCCGGGCTGGAGCCGACGATGTCGAAGCCGTCCAGGCGCAGCAGGTACATGTACGGGCTGGGGTTCGTCGTGCGCAGCACCCGGTAGACGTCGAGCGGGTCGGCGTCGGTGGTCATCTCGAAGCGCTGCGACAGCACGACCTGGAAGCACTCGCCGGCGCGGATGGCCTCCTTGGCGGTGCGCACCGCGGCTGTGTACTCCTCCTGGCTGCGGCGGCGCAGGTACTCCGGGCGCGGCCGGTCGAACACGGCGACCGTCGCGTCGGCCTGGGTGTGCAGGTCGGCGGTCATCCGGTCGAGCCGGGCCACCGCGGCGTCGTACGCGGCGTCGATCCGCTCGCCGCTGTCGTCCCAGTTCACGGCGTTGGCGATGAGCGTGATGGTGCCCTCGTGGTGGTCCACCGCGGCGAGGTCGGTGGCGAACAGCATGGCGAGCTCGGGCAGCTGGAGGTCGTCCTCGGTGCGGTCGGGCAGCCGTTCGAGGCGGCGGACGGCGTCGTAGCCGATGAAGCCGACCATGCCGCCGGTGAGCGGGGGCAGGCCGGGCAGGGGGTCGGTGTGCAGGATCCGCACGGTCTGGTGCAGGACGTCGAGCGGGTCGCCCTCGGCGGGCAGGCCGGCCGGGCGGGTGCCGGCCCAGTGCGCCGCGCCGTCGCGCTCGGTGAGCACGGCCGGGCTGTAGACCCCCACGAACGACCACCGCGACCAGGAACGGCCGTTCTCCGCCGACTCCAGGAGGAAGGTGTTCGGCCGCCCCTGCGCGAGCTTGCGGTAGACCCCGACGGGCGTCTCGGCGTCGGCGAGCACCCGCCGCACGATCGGGATGACGCGCCGCTCGGACGCCAGCTCGTGGAACTCCTCGCGGCTGGGGCTGACCACACCGAGCCCGGCCACGGCCGCGACCGTGTCGATCACACTGACCATGCGGCCCATTCTCCCGGCCGCCCCCGACAGTTCGCGGCGGGCCCGGCCCCGGCCAATTCACTGATTGTTGAAAAGCGGCCGAGTGTGACGCATGATGATGGGATGAGCGAAGCCGTGACGCAAGGGACCGCCCGGCGCCGGGGTCGCAGGCCGGGTGGCACCGACACCCGCGCCGCCCTGGTCGACGCGGCCCGGACGGAGTTCACCGAGCAGGGCTACGACGGCGCGACCGTCCGCTCGATCGCCGCGCGGGCGGGCGTCGACGCGGCCATGGTCAACCATTGGTTCGGCGGCAAGGAGGGCCTGTTCGCCGAGGCCGTGCTCAAGCTCCCGTTCAACCCGAAGGACGTGGCCGACCAGCTGCTCGACGGTCACATCGACGACCTCGGTGAGCGCATCGTGCGCACGTTCGTCACCATCTGGGACACCACCGGCGGCGGCGTGTTCACCGCGCTCATGCGCAGCATCACCAGCCACGAGCAGGCCGCCCACGCGCTGCACGACTTCCTCGTCAAGCACATCGTGGAGCGGGTGCTGCGCACGGTCGGCCTCCCCGACCTCGAGTTCCGCGCCACGCTCATCGCCTCGCAGCTCGTCGGCATGGGCATGGTCCGCTACGTCGCGCGGTTCGAACCGCTCGCCTCGGCCGACGCCGACGCCCTCGTCGCCGCGGTGGCGCCCAACATGCAGCGCTACGTCACGGGCGACATCACGTGAGCAGCACGTCGTCGTCGAAGCACGTCGCCGCGCCGGTGTGACACGCGGGCCCTTCCTGGTCCACGACGAGCAGCACGGTGTCGCCGTCGCAGTCCAGGCGGACCTCGTGCACGTGCTGGGTGTGCCCGGAGGTCTCGCCCTTCACCCAGAGCCTGCCCCGGCTGCGGGAGAAGTACGTGGCCCGCCGGGTGGTCAGCGTGCGGTGCAGCGCCTCGTCGTCCATCCACGCCACCATGAGAACCTCGCCGGTCCCCTTGCGCTGCGCCACCGCGCACACCAGGCCGTCGGCGTTGCGCTTCAGCCTCGCAGCGATCACGGGGTCCAAAGTCATCGGACCTCGACCCCCGCCCCGCGCAGGGCGTCCTTGACCTCGCCGATGCGCAGCTGTCCGAAGTGGAACACGCTGGCGGCGAGCACCGCGTCCGCGCCCGCCTCGACCGCGGGCGGGAAGTGCTCCACCGCGCCCGCGCCGCCGCTGGCGATGAGCGGCACGTCGACCGCGGCCCGGACCAGCTTGATCAGCTCGAGGTCGAAGCCGGCCTTCGTGCCGTCGGCGTCCATCGAGTTCAGCAGGATCTCCCCCACGCCGAGCTCCTGGCCGCGGGCGGCCCACTCGACGGCGTCGATGCCCGTGCCGTTGCGGCCGCCGTGCGTGGTGACCTCGAAGCCGGACGGCGTGTCCGCGCGCCGGGCGTCCACGGACAGGACCACGCACTGGGCGCCGAACCGCTGCGAGCACTCGCGCAGCAGCTCCGGTCGCAGGATCGCCGCGGTGTTGATGCCGACCTTGTCCGCGCCGGCCCGCAGCAGGCGGTCCACATCGGACACCGCACGCACGCCACCGCCCACGGTCAGCGGGATGAACACCTGCTCGGCGGTGCGCCGCACGACGTCGAACGTGGTCTCCCGGTCCGAAGAGGACGCCGTTACGTCCAGGAAGGTCAGCTCGTCGGCACCTTCCGCGTCGTACGCGGCCGCGAGCTCGACGGGGTCGCCGGCGTCGACGAGGTTGGTGAAGTTGACGCCCTTCACGACCCGGCCGGCGTCGACGTCGAGACAGGGAATCACCCGCACCGCGACCGACATGCCGTCGAGGATACTGGCGGTGGGACGAGAGGAGCCGACGTGGCGCGTACCGGCCGGCGGCCGGGGCAGAACCAGACCAGGGACGACATCCTGGTCGCTGCCCGCAACCAGTTCGCGGCCCGTGGCTACGGCGGCGCGACGATCCGGAGCATCGCCGCCGAGGCGGGCGTGAACCCCGCGCTCGTGCACCACTTCTTCGGCTCGAAGGAGCAGGTCTTCGCGGCCGCGCTGAACCTGCCGTTCAACCCCGCCGTGCTGGTGGCGACGCTGCTGGAGGGGTCGCGCGAGCGGATCGGCGAACGGGTCGTGCGGATGTTCCTCGGCCTGTGGTCCGACCCGGAGTCGCGGCTGCCGTTCTTCGCCCTGGTCCGGTCGGTGACGGCGAGCCCCGAGGTGGCCGACCAGCTGCGCCAGTTCCTCGAGACGGCGGTGCTCGCCAAGGTGGCGGCGGCGCTCGGCCTGCCCGCACTGCGGCTGACCGGGGCCGCGTCGCAGATGATCGGCCTGGCCATGGTGCGGTATGTGATCAAGGCGGAGCCGCTGGCCTCGGCCACCGAGGACGAGGTCGCCGAGATGGTCGCGCCGGTCATCCAGCACTACTTCGACGCGTGACCGCTCCGTCGCTTCCCGATTTCGGACTTGACGGACCTTTCTCGACAGGCGCAGAATTAAACACATGACTAATTATGCTGTGGTGGCCGAGGGGCTGCGGGTCCGCCGCGGCATCCGGGAGGTCCTGCACGACGTGAGCTTCGCCGTCGAACGCGGCTCCATCACCGGTCTTCTCGGCCCGAGCGGGTGTGGCAAGACGACTCTCATGCGCTGCGTCGTCGGGGTGCAGATCGTCGCCGGGGGGACGGTCACCGTGCTCGGCGGTCCGGCCGGCGGCAAGAACCTGCGGGACAAGATCGGCTACGCCACCCAGAACCCGTCCGTCTACGCAGACCTCACCGTCACCGAGAGCCTTCGTTACTTCGCCGCGATTTTGCGTGCCCCCAAAAAGGACGTCGAGCGGGTGATCGAGGAGGTGGGTCTCGCCACGCACGCGGACCACGTCATCGGCGAGCTGTCCGGCGGCCAGCTCAACCGCGCGAGCCTCGCCGTCGCGCTGCTCGGCCGGCCCGAGCTGCTGGTTCTCGACGAGCCGACCGTCGGTCTCGACCCGGTGCTCCGCGAGGAACTGTGGGACCTGTTCCGCAAGCTCGTCGACGGCGGCGTCACGCTGCTCGTGTCCAGCCACGTGATGGACGAGGCCGCGCGCTGCGACCGGCTCCTTTTGATGCGCGACGGTTACATCCTGGCGGACGACACGCCGGACGCGTTGCGCGCGGAGACCGACACTCCCGACCTCGAGCAGGCCTTCCTGCGCCTGGTCCGCAAGCAGGAGGCGCTGGCATGACGATCACGTTCACCACGGCGACCGCCGTCCGCATCCTGACCCAGCTCCGCCACGACCGCCGCACCGTCGCCCTCATGGTGCTGGTCCCGTCGATCCTGATGATCCTGCTGCGCTACGTGTTCAACAACGAGCAGCAGTTCAACGCGGCCGCACCCGCGCTGCTCGCGGTGTTCCCGTTCGCGATCATGTTCATCGTCACCTCGATCACCACGCTGCGCGAGCGCACGACGGCGACGCTCGAACGCCTGATGACCATGCCGATCGCCAAGCTCGACCTGCTGTTCGGCTACGCGATCGCGTTCGGCCTGGTCGCCGTGCTGCAGGTGCTCGTCGCGGCGGGCATCTCGCTGACCTGGCTGGGCCTGGAGATCGACGGCTCGGTGTGGTTGCTGCTGCTGATCGCGGTGCTCGACGCGCTGCTCGGCACGGCGCTCGGCCTGCTCGCGAGCGCGTTCGCGCGCACCGAGTTCCAGGCGGTGCAGTTCATGCCGGCGATCGTGATGCCGCAGATCCTGCTGTGCGGCCTGTTCGCGCCGCGCGACCAGATGGCGCCGGTGCTGGAATGGCTGTCGAACATCATGCCGTTGTCCTACGCCGTGGACGCGCTGGCCCAGGTCACCCACTCGTCCGATGTGGACGCGACATTGGTCCGCAACCTGCTCATCGTGGCCGGTTGCGCCCTGCTGGCCCTGGTTCTCGGCGCCGCGACGCTGCGCCGCCGCACGCCGTGACTGGCTGAGGGCACTCACAGCAAGCACCCGCTAACGTCGTGAACATGACCGAGGTGGAACGACTCAGCACGAGCAGCTATGTCCTTGTCACGACCTTCCGCCGCGACGGCACGCCGGTGCCGACCCCGGTATGGGTCGGCCGCGACGGCGAGAACGTGTTGGTGTGGACGGCATCCGAGGCGGGCAAGGTCAAACGGATTCGCAACAACCCGGTGGTCGAGCTCGCGCCCTGCGACGCACGGGGCAGGTCGCGCGGTCCCGGCGTCACCGGGACCGCGCGCATCCTCGACGCCGCCGAGTCCGCGTACGGACGCAAGCTGCTCAAGCGCAAGTACGGCATCACCGGCAGGCTCGTGATCGGCGCCAGCGAGCGGTTCCGCGGCCGCACGGCGTCCTTATGCCTGGCGATCAGCCTCGACGGGTGAGTGCCAGCGCCTCGGGCAGCGTGAATGCCCGGGTGTAGAGCGCCTTGCCGATGATCGTGCCTTCCACACCGACCTCGACGAGGCCGGCCAGCGCCTCGACGTCCGCGAGGCTGGACACGCCCCCGGACGCCACCACGGGTGCCTTCGCACGCGCGCAGACGTCTTGCAGCAGCGTGAGGTTGGGGCCTTTGAGAGTGCCGTCCTTGGTCACGTCGGTGACGACGTAGCGGGAGCACCCGTCCCGCTCGAGCCGGTCGAGCACGTCCCAGAGCAGCCCGCCGTCCTCGGTCCACCCACGCGCGGCGAGCCGGTGCTCGCCGCCGTCGATCCGCACGTCCAGCCCGACGGCGACCCGGTCGCCGAACTCGCCGATCACCTTGGCGCACCACTCGGGGTTCTCGAGCGCGGCCGTGCCGAGGTTGACCCGCGCACACCCCGTCCCGAGTGCGGCGGCGAGCGAGTCGTCGTCCCGAATCCCCCCGGAGAGTTCCACCTTGACGTCCAACCGCCCGACGATGTCGGCCAGCCGCGCCCGGTTGTCCCCGGTCCCGAAGGCGGCATCGAGGTCCACGAGATGAATCCACTCGGCACCGTCACGCTGCCAGGCGAGCGCGGCGTCCCACGGGTCCCCGTATCCGGTCTCGGTGCCGGAGCGGCCTTGCAGCAGGCGGACGGCCTTGCCGTCCCGGACATCGACAGCAGGAAGGAGCGTGAAAGTCACGTGGGCAGGCTAGCGAGGAACGCCCGCCACTCCGGCACCGGGAAGTCCAGCACCGGGCTGTGGGCGTCCTTGGAGTCACGCACGGCGGTGGTGACGTCGCGCCAGCCCACCTCAACGCAGGCGTCGCCGTTGGCGCTGAAGGTGCTCTTGCGCCAGGCCACCTCGACGCAGGCAGCGCCGTTGCCGCTGAAGCTGCTCTTCCGCCAGGCCAGGCCGTCCGGCTCAGGCACGGTCATCGTTGTCCCCTCGATCCGCGTACAGTTCGGTCGCCACGTCGGCGATCAGGTTCCTCGATTGTCCCTCATCGAGCGCGGTGCTATCCAGCGCGGCCAAGATGTTGCGGTAAGCATCGATCTCGACCGGGGTCTCCAGGAACAGGCTCGACGTCTCGCTATCCAGGTGCACTATTGGCTTGAAGTCGCGCACATCGAGCAACATGAAGTGGCCCGACATACCGGCATGCGCGCCCATCACCGCCGGAACAATCCGCAGTGTGAGATAAGGCCGCACCGACAACCTCATCAGAGCGTGCAACTGGTCCGACATCACGACCGGGCCACCCACTGGCGTTCGCAACACAAATTCGTGCACGAAGTACGTGAATCGAGGCGGCCGGTCTCGGCTGATCAGGCTCTGCCGGGCCAGCCGAGCTTCGACGCGGTCCTCGATCTCCTCGATTGGCACGTTGGCGTTCCGGCTGATCACCGCGCGAGCGTAGTCGCCGGTCTGCAGCAGGCCGGGCACCAGAGTCCCCTGGTATTCGCTGATGGCGACGGCCTTCTTCTCGTGGTCGATAAGCGTGCGGATCTGTTTGGGCAGTGTCGAGCCGTGTTGCTGGTGCCAGCCGGGGCGCTCGTGGTCGACGATGAGCGCCATCAGCCGGGCGCGCTCCCGGCCCTTCACGCCGCACACCGCGAGGAACGCGGCCACGTCGAAACCGGAGCCGCCGCGCTTGCCGGACAGCAACCGCGACACCCGGCTCGGGCTCCAGTCCAGTTCGCGGGCTATGCCGCTCGCGGAAAGACCCGCGTACTCCATCGCCTTGCGCAGGCCGTCGCCCAGCTCCCGACTGCGGATGGTCGGCTCACGATCATGCATGGCCAAAACGCTATGTTGTGTCCCCGGGACACCGCGCGCTTGTCAACCGATCGGACGAGAGCTGTGTCCCGGGCGCCCGATGTTTCATGGTCTTATGGACACAACATCTCTCGTGGCAACCGACGCCATCCGCCAGCTGCGCATCAGCCTCTACGAGCACCTCGACGAGGCGGAAGGCCACGCCACCAAGACTTCCCGGTGGTCCGAAGAGGACATCGAGACCGCGCGCCGGCTGATCCCCGATCTGGTCACGGTGATCCGCGGCGTCATCTCGCTGCACGAGCAGGGCCCGTCCGCATCGTGCCGGACCTGCGGCGCGGCGTGGCCCTGCCAGGCGTTCGAGACGATGCACCGGCTGGTGAAGGATCCGGACAGCGAGATCGTCCGCCTGCTCACCCGGGCCAAGGAGTCCGCATCCAGTTGGTAAGCAGTCCGATCAGCCCAGGGACTTCAGCCAGTTGGTCAGCAGGTGAGCACCGGCGTCACCGGACTTCTCCGGGTGGAACTGGGTGGCCGAAAGGGGACCGTTCTCCGCCGCCGCGACGAAGTCGCAGCCGTGGTTCGCCCAGGTGACCAGTGGCGCCGGCATCGGGTGGTCCGGGAGCAGTTCCCACTCGCGCGCCGCGTACGAGTGCACGAAGTAGTACCGGGTGTCCGCGGCCAGGCCGTCGAACAGCACCGACCGCCCCGGGGCGCGCACCGTGTTCCAGCCCATGTGCGGCACGACGTCCGCCTCGAGGCGGGACACCGTTCCCGGCCACTGGCCACAGCCCTCGGTCCGCACGCCGTGCTCGATGCCCAGCTCGAACAGGATCTGCATGCCAACACACACCCCGAGCACGGGCCGCCCACCGGCCAGCCGCCGGTCGATGATCTGGTCGCCGCGGACCTCCCGCAGCCCCGCCATGCACGCGGCGAACGCGCCCACGCCGGGCACCACCAGACCGTCGCACTCGAGCGCGGCCCGCCGGTCGGACGTCACCTCGACATCCGCCCCGACCCGGCGCAACGCGCGCTCGGCCGACCTCAGGTTGCCGGACCCGTAGTCCAGCACGACAACTCGCGCCACGCCCCCAGGCTACGAGATGGCCTGCCGCACGGCGGCGGCGATGCCCGCCGCGTCCAGCCCGTGCACGGCGTCGTGCTCGGCGGCCGTGCCGTACGCGCGCACCTCCATGTCGCGGCGCACGCCGAGCGAGCGCAGCCGGTGCGGGACGTCGGCCAGCGCGTCGGCGACCTCGTGCGCCGACGTGCCCGCCAGGTACGGCTCCACCAGCACGACGTTCGGTGACGAGGCGGCGACGGCGGCGCGCAGGCCGGCGTGGTCGAACGGGCGCACCGTGTTCGCATACAGGACGGTCACGTCCAGTGTGGACGTCGCGTCGAGGACCTGGTCCAGCGTCGGGCCCACGGCGAGCACGACGGCGTCGCGGCCGGTGCGCACGGCGGTGAACGTGCCGCCGGCCGGGTACGCGGCCTCGTTCTCCCGGGCGGACAGCCGCAGGTAGACACGACCCTCGCCGGCGAGGGCGTCGCGCAGCAGCGGCTCCACCTCGTCGGGGTGCCCGGGCACGTGGATCGTCCAGCCGGGCAGCGCGTCGAGCAGCGCCACGTCGGCCGGGCTCTGGTGCGTGCGGCCCACGGCCGGCTCGTCGTAGGACCCGCCGATGCTCACCAGCACGGCGCCGACGTCCTGGTGGCCGAGGTCGAGCTTGATCTGCTCGAACGGCCGCTCGACGAGGAACGGCGTGTAGCTGTGCACGACCGGGAGCATGCCGGTGAGCGCGAGCCCACCGGCGACGCTGATCATCGCCTGCTCGCGGATGCCGAGGTTGATCACCCGGTCGGGATGCCGGGCCCGGGCCTCGTCGAACGCCGTCGCGGAGATGTCGGCGGTCACCACGGCGAGCCGCGGGTCCAGGTCGAGCGCGTCGATCACGGTGTCGGCGAACACGGTGCGCATGAGCTTGACGGTGCTGGTCATGGTCAGAGCTCCTTCTTCTCGACGGTGGCCACCACGACGGCCGGGCGGCCGGGGTGCTCGGCGGCGAGCGCCCGGTGAAGGGCGTCGTGGTCGCGGCCGTCGACGGTCTCGGTCGCCCAGTCCTCGACCGCGAACCGGCGGGCGATGCCGCCCGGCCAGCCGTGGCTGGCCGAGTCGTTGTCGATCGCGACGACGGTCAGCCGGTCCAGGCCGAACCGGCCGGCCAGGGCGATCGCCTCCTGGTTGCTGCCCTCGTCGAGCTCGCCGTCGCCGACCAGGACGACCGTGCGCGCGGTGCGGCCCTGCGCCCGCAGGCCGAGCGCGGTGCCGACGCCCAGGCCCAGCCCGTGGCCGAGCGAGCCGGAGCTGATCTCCACGCCGGGCACGAGCACGCGGTCGGGATGCCGGCCGAGCGGCGAGCCGAACGTGGCCCAGTCGTCGAGGGTCTCCGGGGCGAAGAAGCCCTTGGCGGCCAGCACCGCGTAGTACGCCATCGGACCGTGGCCCTTGGACAGCAGGAACCGGTCGCGGTCCGGGTCGTCGACGTTGTCGGGCCGGATGTTCAGCACCCGGTCGTAGAGGACCCACAGAACGTCCAATGTGGATGCGGCGGCCCATTCGTGCTTCTCGTCGCCGGTCGCGCGTTCGAACAGGCCCGCGAGGTCCTGCATCGTTCGAGTCATGCCTACAGGGTGCAACTTCGAGTTGGGTCGAGGTCAAGGGTGCGAATCTCCACCTAGGTCGAGGATCCGGCGGTAGGGTCGGTGACGTGCCGAAACTGCCGGATGTCCTCACGATCGGTGAGGTGGCCAGGCGCAGTGGTGTGCCGCACACCGCGCTGCGCTTCTACGAGGAGCGAGGCTTGATCGCCTCCGAGCGAACCGCCGGCAACCAGCGGAAATACGCCCGCGCCGTACTCCGCAGGCTGGCGTTCATCCGTACCGCGCAGCGGGTGGGCCTCTCACTGGAGGAGATCCACGACGCGCTGGCCACGCTTCCCGCGGGCCGCACCCCGACGAAGGCCGACTGGGCACGCCTGTCGAACCGCTGGCGCAGCGAGCTGGACGCCCGGATCGACGCCATGCAGCGCTTACGCGACCGCCTGACCGCCTGCATCGGCTGCGGCTGTCTCTCGCTGAAGTCCTGCCACCTGATGAACCACGACGACGTCCTCGCCTCGCTCGGCCCCGGCGCCGCCCGCCTGAAGGCCACCGCAGAGGGCGGCATCAACTAGCGCGAAGCGCGCCAGCGCTCGACTTCCTCCTCGAGGTCCACGAGACGGACCAGCAGGGGCGGCCCGGCATGCGGCACGAGGATCTCGGCGCGGATGCGCTTGTTCAGGTCGGTGACGATCTCGCGGACCTCGCGTTCCGTACGCACCTTCGACAGCCGCGCCGGCAGGTCCTCCAGCTCCTTGCGCAGCCGCAACGACGGCGGCAGCAGGGCCCGGGTGTCCGTCTCCTCCGCGCGCAGCTTGTCCGCCACCCAATCCAGCACGTCGCCGGAGCTCCTCGGCAGCGGCTTGCCGGCGCCGGGCAGGTTGTCGAACGCGCCCTGGTCCTGCGCCGCACGGATCTGCCGCTCCACCCAGTCCCCAACCGGCATCTGCGGCGGCTTTCGTTCCGTCACCTCGCCATTGTCGCACCCATGTCAGTTCTGCCGCTGGGAACTAACTGACGAGCCACACGACGGCGCCGACAACGGCGACGACCGCCGCGAGGCCGAGCACGACCGCGAGCACCCGGGCCGTCTTCCAGGTGGAGTAGACGCCGCCGATCAGAAACCCGGCCACCGCGATCAGGCCGATGACGGCGATCTCCTTGGACATGAGACCGAAGCCTAGAGCACGCCCTTCGTGCTCGGGACGCCGGACAAGCGCGGGTCGGCCTCGGCCGCCGCACGCAGTGCCCGCGCCACCGCCTTGTACTGCGCCTCCGTGATGTGGTGCGGGTCCCGCCCGTGCAGCACGCGCAGATGCAACGCGATCCGCGCGTGGAACGCCAGCGACTCGAACACGTGCCGGTTCAGCACGGTCGGGTAGTTGCCGCCGACGACGAAGCCGGCCATCGTCTCCGGCTCTCCCAGGTGGACGCAGTACGGCCGGCCCGACACGTCGACGGCCGCGTGCACGAGGGTCTCGTCCATCGGGATCCACGCGTCGCCGAAGCGGCTGATGCCCTGCTTGTCCCCCAGCGCCGTGCCGATCGCCTCGCCGAGCACGATCGCCACGTCCTCGACCGTGTGGTGCGCGTCGATCTCGACGTCGCCGGTCGCCTGCACGGTCAGGTCGAACGCGCCGTGCACGCCGAACGACGTCAGCATGTGGTCGTAGAACGGCACGCCGGTGGACACGTCCACCTTGCCGGCGCCGTCGAGGTCGATCTCGACGACGACCGACGACTCCTTCGTGGACCGTTCGATCCGGCCGGTGCGGTTCACCTGACGATCTCCTTACTGGCGGCCAGGAACGCGTCGTTCTCGGCCGGTGTACCGATGGTAACCCGCAGGTGGGCGGGGATGCCGACGTCCCGGATGAGCACGCCCTGGTCCACGTAGGACCGCCAGGTGGCGGGCGCGTCCGCGAACCGTCCGAACAGGACGAAGTTCGCGTCGCTCGGCACCACGGAGAAACCCATGTCCCGCAACGAGTCCATCACCCGGTCACGCTCGGCGGCGAGCGCGTGCACCGACCGCAGGGTGTCGTCGGCGTGCCGCAGCGCCGCCCGCGCAGCCGCCTGGGTCAGCACCGAAAGGTGGTACGGCAACCGCACCAGCTGCAGCGCGTCGACCACCGCGGGCGCCGCGGCGAGGTAGCCCAGCCGGCCGCCGGCGAACGCGAACGCCTTGCTCATCGTCCGCGACACGACCAGCTTCGCCGGGAACTCGCCGAGCAGCGCCACCGCGCTGCGCCGCGCCGAGAACTCCGCGTACGCCTCGTCGACGACGACCAGGCCGGGGGCAGCCGCGACCAGCGCACGCAGCTCGTCGAGCGGGATCGAGCCGCCGGTCGGGTTGTTGGGGCTGGTGACGAACGCGATGCCGGGCGCGCGGTCGGCGAGCAGCGCCGCGGCGGCGGCCGTGTCGAGCGTGAAGTCCTCCCGGCGCGGCGCCGGCACCCATTCGGTGCGCGTGCCGGCCGCGATGATCGGGTGCATCGAGTACGACGGCTCGAAGCCCAGTGCCGTGCGGCCGGGACCGCCGAACGCCTGCAGGATCTGCTGCAGCACCTCGTTGGACCCGTTGGCCGCCCACACATTCGCGACCGACAAGGCCACCCCGGTCGACGACGACAGATAGCTCGCCAGGTCGGCCCGCAGCGCCACCGCGTCGCGGTCCGGGTAGCGGTGCAGCGACGCGGCCGCCTCGGCCACCGCCGCGGTCACGTCGGCGACCAGCGCGGGCGGTGGCGGGTACGGGTTCTCGTTGGTGTTGAGCCGGACCCGCACGTCCAGCTGCGGCGCCCCGTACGGGCTGCGGCCGCGCAGGTCCTCGCGCAGCGGCAGGTCCGCCGTCCGAACGCCGTCCCCGATAGTCACCCGCCGCTCCCGAACCGGGCGGTGACGGCCTGGCCGTGCGCGGGCAGGTCCTCCGCGTTCGCGAGCGCCACGACCTGCGGGGCGACCGCCTCGAGCGCCGCGCGCGAGTAGTCGATCACGTGGATGCCGCGCAGGAACGTCTGCACGGACAGGCCCGACGAGTGCCGCGCGCAGCCGCCGGTGGGCAGCACGTGGTTGGACCCCGCGCAGTAGTCGCCAAGCGACACCGGGCTGTGCGGGCCGACGAAGATCGCGCCGGCGGCCCGTACCCGGGCGGCCACCGCGGCGGCGTCGGCCGTCTGGATCTCGAGGTGCTCGGCCGCGTAGGCGTCCACGACGGACAGTCCGTCGTCCACACCGGACACCAGGACGCAGCCGGACTGCGGGCCACGCAAGGCGGTCGTGATGCGCTCGGTGTGCTTGGTACGCGCGACCTGCCGCTCGAGCTCGGCGTCCACCGCGTCGGCCAGCTCGACGGAGTCGGTGACCAGCACGCCGGCCGCGAGCGGGTCGTGCTCGGCCTGGCTGATCAGGTCGGCGGCCACGTGCACCGGGTCGGCGGTGCCGTCGGCGAGGATCGCGATCTCGGTCGGGCCGGCCTCGGAGTCGATGCCGATCAGCCCGCGCAGCAGGCGCTTCGCCGCGGTCAGGTAGACGTTGCCCGGGCCGGTGACCATGTCGACCGGCTCGAGCCCGGTGCCGTCGGTGTCGGTGCCGCCGTAGGCGAGCAGCGCCACGGCCTGCGCGCCACCGACCGCCCACACCTCGGCGACGCCGAGCAGCGCGGCCGCGGCCAGGATCGTGGGGTGCGGCCGGCCGCCGAAGCCGGCCTGCGGCGGCGAGCACACGACGAGCGACTCGACGCCCGCGGCCTGCGCCGGCACGACGTTCATCACCACGCTCGACGGGTACACCGCGAGCCCGCCCGGCGCGTACAGCCCGACCCGGTGCACCGGCACCCAGCGCTCGGTCACCGTGCCGCCGGGCACGACCTGGGTGGTGACGTCGTGGCGCCGCTGGTCCCCGTGGACCGCCCGGGCCCGCTTGACGGACTCCTCCAGAGCCGCCCGGACGTCGGCGTCAAGGCCGTCGAGCGCCTCTTTCAGGTCCTCTTCGGGCACCCGGACGGAGGCGGGCCGGACGTTGTCGAAACGCTCGGTGTACTCGAGGACCGCCTCGACGCCGCGGTCCCGCACGTCGTCGACGATCGGCCGGACCCGATGCAGCACGGCGTCCACGTCGGTGTCGGCGCGCGGGAGCACGCCGCGCAGCTCGGCCGGGGACGGGACACGACCGCGCAGGTCGGTGCGGCTCAGCATCGGTTCCTTCTCCTCGTCGGCAGGTACGCCAAGCGTATGCGTTCCGGCGGCGAGGCCGAACGGCCCACTCCGTTCGTCTGGTGATACGCGGCACGCGGGGACTGCCCGACCAATGACGGGTTGTCGCCGGTCGAACACGCGACGCACTCTCGGGCGATCACTCCCGCACTCGTTCGGAGGGGACATGTTCACCAAACGTCGCGCGATCGGCCTGGCAGCGGCCGGCGCGGCCGCCGCACTGGTGGTGGTCACGGCCTGGCAGGCCGGCGCGCAGGAACCGACCGCCGCCCCGGCGCCCGAGCGGGGCGTCTACCAGCTGACCGGCGCGGCCGACGCGCCCGCCCGCACACAGGTCGTCGGCGCCGGCGTCGACGTTCTCGACGAGGGCCTCGGCGACGGCAAGATGCAGGTCGTGGCGAGCCCGAAGCAGGCGGATTCCCTGCGCGCCAAGGGTTTCGACCTCCAGCTGACCGGTGACTTCGCCGCGCAGCTGAAGAAGCGCAGCGGCCCCGGCGCGAAGGACGTGTCCGCCAACGACTTCCCCGCGGGCGACGAGGGCTACCACACCTACGACGAGATGGTCGCCGAGATCCAGAAGGCGAGCACCGACCACGCGAACATCACGCAGCTGAGCAGCGTCGGCCAGTCGTTCGAGGGCCGCGACATCCCGGTGCTGAAGATCAGCGACAACGCGGCGACGGACGAGGACGAGCCCGAGGTCCTCTTCACCTGCAACATGCACGCCCGCGAGCACCTGACCACGGAGATGTGCCTGCACATCGTCCAGCGGTTCACCGACGGCTACGGCACCGACCCGGCCGTCACGAACATGGTCGACAACCGCGAGATCTTCGTGATGCCGAACCTGAACCCGGACGGCGCCGAGTTCGACATCTCCGGCGGCGAGTACCAGGGCTGGCGCAAGAACCGGCAGCCGAACGACGACGGCACCGTCGGCACCGACATCAACCGCAACTTCTCCTACAAGTGGGGCTGCTGCGACGGTTCGAGCGACTCGACCTCGGCCGAGGACTACCGCGGCCCGTCGGCGGCGTCGACGCCCGAGGTGGCGGCCGTGCAGAACTGGGTCCAGGGCCGGCAGATCAAGGCGCACATCGACTTCCACACGTTCTCCGAGCTCGTGCTCTGGCCGTTCGGCCACACCTTCGACGAGGTGACCGAGGGTATGACGCAGGAGGAGTACGACCACTTCAAGGACATCGGCACGCAGATGGCGGCGACGAACAACTACACGCCGGAGCAGTCGAGCGGCCTGTACATCACCGACGGCGACATCAACGACTTCATGTGGGGCACCCACAAGGTGCTGACGTTCTGCTTCGAGATGTACCCGTCCGACGGCGGCATCGACGGCTTCTACCCGCCCGACGAGGACATCGTCCCGCAGACGACCCGCAACGACGGGGCGGTGGACATCCTGCTGAACAACGCCGGCTGACACTCTCGTCAGGACCGAACGGCGCCTCCACGTGCGGATGGAGGCGCCGTTCGCCTGTTCAGGACCCGATCATGACCGGAGCGCGGCGACGGCCTCGTCGAGCTCCTCGTTCGACACGAAGTAGTGCGGGGACGCGCGCACGACCTCCGGCAGGTCGCGGCGGGTCATGTCGTACTGGGTCGACCGCACGCCGGTGACCGTGACCGTCACGCCCTTGCCCGCCAGGTGTGCCTTGACCTCCGCGGGCGTGCGGCCGTCCACCGTGAAGCTCACAATGCCGCAGCGGTCGGCGCCCAGGTCGCGGACCGTCACGCCGGTAACCGCCGACAGGCCGGCGCGCAGGTGCTCGGCACGGTCGCGGACCGCCGCGGCGATCGACTCCATGCCCAGGTCCAGGGCGTACCGGGCGGCGGCGATCAGGCCCAGCCGGTCGGCGGTGCTGAACTCCCACAGCTCGAACACCCGCGCGTCCGACCGCAGCTCGAAGGAGCCCGGCGACCGCCACACGCCAGAGCGCAGGTCCACCTGCCGCGGCCGCAACCGGGGCAGCACGTCGCGGCGCACCATCAGGAAGCCGGTCCCCCGCGGCCCGCGCAGCCACTTGCGGCCCGTGCCGGACAGGATGTCCACGCCCAGCGCCGCCACGTCCACCGGGACCTGGCCGACCGACTGGCACGCGTCCAGCAGCACCAGCGCGCCCACCTCGTGCGCCGCCGCCGCGACCGGGGCCACCGGGTTCACCAGCCCGCCGTTCGTCGGCACGTGGACCAGCGACACCAGCTTCACCCGCTCGTCCAGCATCGAGCGCAGCGCCGCCACGTCGATCTCGCCCGTGTCCGTCGACGGGACCGGCGTCACCGTCGCGCCCACCTCGGCCGCGCGGCGCAGCAGCGGGATCGCGTTGCCCGCGTACTCCACCTCGCTCACCAGGATGCGGTCGCCCGCCGACAGCGGCACCGCGTCGAACGCCGCCAGCCAGGAGCGGGTCGCGCTGTCGGTGAACGCGACCTCGTCGGGCTCGCAGCCGAGCAGCGACGCCAGCACGCCGTAGCCGGCCTCGAGGTCCGCGCGCCGCTCGTCGAACGCCCGGTAGCCGCCGATCTCCGCCTCGCGGCGCAGGTGGCCGATCACCTCGTCGAGCACCTGCACGGGCGGCAGCGACGAGCCCGCGCTGTCCAGGAACACGCCCCGCCCGCAGGCCGGGGTGTCCGCCCGCACGACGTCCAGGTCGATCATCGCGGCGTCCACTTCTCCAGGTTCCACCACGCACCCCAGCTCATGCTCGGGCCGGCCCCGTCGATCACCGGCTCGTACCCGTCCCAGCTCTCCCGCATCACGTACGTGTGGTTCGGCTCGGCAAGCACGACCATGCCGGGCTCGGTGACGTACGCGCGCTGCAGCCGCCGGTACGCGGTCGCCCGCTGCGCCGGATCCGTCGCCGAGCGGCCGACGTCCAGCGCCGAGTCGACGGTCTCGTTCGCCGAACCGCCGAGCGACGTCTTGCCCGACCGCAGCAGGTCGTACAGCGCGAGGTCCGGGTCGAACGGGTCGCCGAAGCCGACGACCATCGCCCCGGTCAGCGCGCCCGCGCTCACCGCCTCGAGGTCGACCTGCACGCCGATCGACCGCGCGTCGGTCGCGAACGCCTTCGCGAGCCCGCCCGACACCGTGTCGCTCGCCAGGTAGCGCAAGGTGAACCGGGCGACCTTCTTTCCCTTGACCCGGACGCCGTCCGCGCCGGTCACCCAGCCGCTGGTCTCGAGCTGGTCGAGCGCACGCGTGACGTCGTAGTCGTAGGCGGCGTCCGGCTCGACGAACTCGGCGAGCACGCGCGGCATCGGCGTGTAGGCCACCGAACCCTGGCCGGCCAGCACGTCGGTGACCATCTGCTTGCGGTTCGTGGCGTGGTTGAGCGCGAGGCGCACCGCCGGGTCGCCGGTCACCCGGCCGTCGGCCGGCAGCACCACCGCGCGCACGTCGGCGGCGCTGTGCGAGACCACGCGCAGCCCGTCGGCGTTGTCGAACTTCGCCGCGAGCGACGGCGGCAGCGCGGCGCCGTCGAGCTTGCCGTCGCGCAGCCGCTGCGCGCGCGTGTCGTCGTCGGCGATGAACTCGATCGTGACCTTCTTGATCGCGGGCGCGCCGTCCCAGTAGTCCTTGTTCGCCGTGAGCTCCATCTTCCGGCCGTGCTGCCAGTCGGTGAGCCGGTAGGGACCGGTACCGATCGGCTCGGGCGCGCCGGTGTCGCTCAGCGCCTCGCTCGGCAGGATGCCCAGCACGAGCAGTTCGGGGAACGGCGCGTACGGCGCGCTGAGCGTGAACTCGACGGTCGCCTGGTCCAGCGCCGTCACCGACTTGAGCATCGCGAACCGTTGGCGCACGGGCGATCGGCGGGCCGGCGCCAGCATCGCGCGGTAGGTGGCGACGACGTCCGCGGCCTCGAACGGGGTGCCGTCGGTGAACGTCACGCCCGGCCGCAGCTTGACCGTCCACGTGCGACCGTCGGCCGACGGCTCTGGCTGGTCGGCGGCCAGCGCCGGGCGCAGCGAGGAGTCCGCGTCGTGCTCCACCAGGCCCTCGAAGACCTTGGCGGCGCCGTGCTCGGCGTAGCCGTCGAGGGGGTTCAGCTCGGCCGGCTCGTCGGCGACCGCGATCACCAGCGAGGTGCCGGCCGGGTCGCCGGACGCCGGCGGCGCCGGGTCGCCCGTGCACGCGCTCGCCAGCACCATGGCGGCGAGCGCCGGCACGAGACGACGGCAGGACTTGGTGGGCACGAGGCCCGACCCTAGCCGGGCGACCTATCCTCGCGGAGGTGGATAGGCATACCGGCTCGGGAGGTGGTTGCGTGCGGATCGCGCTGTGCCAGATCACGTCGACGGCGGTGCCGTCGGACAACCTCGCACTGATCAACGACGCGGCGGCCCGGGCGGCCGCCGGGGGCGCGACGGTCGCGGTGTTCCCGGAGGCGACCATGGCGTGCTTCGGCACGCAGCTGGGCCCGCTCGCGGAACCGGTCGACGGCCCGTGGGCCACGGCCGTCGCGGCGATCGCGGCCGACCACGGGATGCTCGTCGTGGCGGGGATGTTCACCCCGGCGCCGGACGGGCGGGTGTACAACACGCTGCTGGCGACCGGCCACGGACAGCATCTGGGCTACGACAAGATCCACCTGTTCGACGCGTTCGGGTTCGCCGAGTCGAACACCGTGGCGCCGGGCGCGGACCTGGCGCTCGTCTCCGTCGACGACGTCACGCTGGGCCTCGCGACGTGCTACGACGTGCGGTTCCCCGAGCTGTTCACGCGCCTGGCCGACCGCGGCGCGCGGGTGATGTTGATGGGCGCGTCGTGGGGTGCCGGGCCGGGCAAGCGGGAGCAGTGGGAGCTGCTCGTGCGGGCGCGCGCGCTGGACTCGACGTCGTGGCTCGTCGCGTGCGGGCAGGCGGACCCGGCGGTGTCGGGGGTCGAGGTGCACCCGAAGGCCCCGACGGGCATCGGGTACAGCACGGTCGCGTCACCGTCCGGTGCGGTGGTGGCGCAGCTGGGCGCGGGCCCGGACGTGCTCGTGGTGGACGTGGACGTGGCCCAGGTGGAGAAGACCCGCGACGCCATCCCCGTACTGGCCAACCGCCGCCTCTAGCGGCGGCGCGTTGCGATGATTCGGCCGCCCCGGGCCGGGGTCAGGGTGATGTTGCGTGGCTTGGGAAACTCCGGCTTCGCGCGGTCGGGCCGGATGTCGTAGCGGGAGAGGACCGCGCGCAGGACGGCGGCCGCCTCCTGCAGGGAGAAGCCCGCGCCGATGCACCGGCGCACGCCGCCGCCGAACGGGATCCACGTGCCGGCCTCCGGCTGCTTGCCGACGAAGCGGTCCGGCCGGAAGTCCTCCGGGTCGTCGTGCAGGGTCGCGTCCTGGTGGACGAGCGAGATGCTCGGGCCGACGACCGCGCCGGCCGGCAGCAGGTAGCCCGCCACCTCCGTCGGCTCGGTCAGCATGCGGGCGACGTTCTGGATCACCGGGCGCTTGCGCATGGCCTCCTTCGCCACGGCCTGCAGGTAGTCCTCGTCGCCCTCGTCGGCGGCCTGCTGGGCGCGGCGCTGGACGTCCGGGCGCCGGGCCAGCTCGTGGAACGACCACGCCAGTGCGGTGGCCGTCGTCTCGTGGCCGGCCAGCAGCAGGGTGATCATCTGGTCCCGCAGCTCCTGGTCGGTCAGCTCGCCGGCCACATCGCTTCTGCCGGCGGTGAGCAGCCGGGACAGCACGTCACCGCGGTCGGCCAGGTCGCCGACCCGCTTGCGGTCCGCGATCTCCGCGTACAGCAGGCGGTTGACCGCCTCGAGGTTCTCGAAGTTCTGCCGCCACCGGCCGACCGTCCGCAGCCACGGGTAGGTCCAGCCGAGCACGGTGAGCGGGCCGATGTCGGAGATCCGGCGCAGCCGCGGGCGCAGCTCGGCCAGCCGCGGGCCCTCGCCCATGCCGAACACGACGCGCAGGATGATCTCCAGCGTCACCGCGTTCATCCGCGGGTGCACCGGGAACGCGCGGCCGACCGGCCAGCCGTCGGCGTCCTCGTTGGCCAGCGACGCCATCAGGTCGCCGTAGCCGCGCAGCGCGGCACCGTTGAACGCCGGCATGAGCAACTTGCGGGAGCGCAGGTGCTCGTCCTCGTCGGTGATCAGTAGCGACTGCCTGCCCATCACCGGCGCGAGGATCGCGTTGCCGTCGCCCGCGTGGAAGATCGTGGGCGAGCCAGCGAAGACCTCGCGGATGTGCTCCGGGCGGGTCAGCGTGATCACGAGCCGGTTGCCGGCGATGCGCGTCGTGAACGTCTCACCGTAGTGCCGCCGCAGGTGCAGGTGCAGCGGCCGGCGCGCGACCAGGAACAGGATCGTCTGCAGCAGGGCCGGCAACCGCGGGCCGGGCGGCAGCGTCCGGGTGTCGTCGGCCTCGAGGGTCGCCATGCCCCGTTTATACGCGCGTATAGATGCCCGCACAAGGTAACGTCGGCGCGTGGGCCATCGCGAACAGCTGCTCGCCGCGGCGCGGCAGTTGTTGGAGGACAAGGGGTACGCGCACATCACCGCGCGCGACCTCGTCGCCGCGTCGGACACGAACCTGGCCTCGATCGGCTACCACTT
Source organism: Actinophytocola sp. (assembly GCA_035995025.1). Classification (GTDB taxonomy): domain Bacteria; phylum Actinomycetota; class Actinomycetes; order Mycobacteriales; family Pseudonocardiaceae; genus Actinophytocola. The sequence continues at coordinate 13,657 of DASYKY010000134.1, read as the reverse complement.
CGGCTCGAAGGCGGGCCTGCTCAACGCCGCTCTCGGCGAGGTGTTCGAGGAGTGGACCACCCAGCTGACGACCGCGGCGATGGCCGACCCGGACGTCGCGCCGATCGAGCGCGCACACCTGGCCTGGGCCGCGCTGCTGGACTCGCTGACCGGCCGGCGCGCGCTGCTGGTGTCGTTCATGGAGGCGCTGGCCCAGGCCGACCGCGACCCGCAGCTGCGCGAGCAGCTGGCCGGGATGTACCGGCACACCCGCCGCCGGGTCGCCGAGCTGGTGGCCGCCGCGCTGGACGTGCCACCCGACGACGAGCGCTGCACGGCCGTCGCCAGCTGGGTCATGGCGGTGTGCGACGGGCTGTCCATGCAGTGGCTGCTGGACCCGGCGAGCACCCCGGCCGGCGAGCACCTGCTGCGCGGGCTCGCCGACCTGCGGGCGATCTCGGAGTAGGGCCGTGGACGTTCCGGTGCCTCTCGCGACCCGCCGGATGAACGACATCCCACCGCAGATCAGCGTGATCCCTTAGCGCAGGTCCATGCCCAGGTCCAGCGCCGGGGCGGAGTGGGTCAGCGCGCCGACGGACAGGTAGTCCACCCCGGTCTCCGCGTACACGCGGGCGTCGGCGAGCTTCAGGCCGCCGGAGACCTCCAGCTTCGTGGAGGTCCCCGCGGTGCGGTGGACGGCCGGCGTGCACATGGCCGGGGTGAAGTTGTCCAGCAGCACCAGTTCCGCGCCGAACGCCAGGGCCTCGTCGAGCTGGTCGAGGGTGTCGACCTCCACCTCGCACGGCAGGTCCGGCGCGTGCGCGCGGGCGGCCCGCAACGCCGCGGTCACCGAGCCGGCGGCGAGCACGTGGTTGTCCTTGATCAGCACGGCGTCGCCGAGGCCGAGGCGGTGGTTCTCGCCGCCGCCGCAACGGACCGCGTACTTCTCCAGCAGCCGCAGGCCTGGCAGCGTCTTGCGCGAGTCCCGCACCACCGCGCCCGTGCCGGCGATCGCGTCGACCCAGGCCGACGTCGCGGTGGCCACGCCGGACAGGTGGCACAGCAGGTTCAGCGCGGTCCGCTCCGCGGTCAGCAGGCCGCGCACCGGGCCGCGCACGACCAGCGCGGGCTCCCCCGGCGCCAGCCGCTCGCCGTCCTTGCGCTCGGCCAGCACCTCGAAGGAGTCCAGCACCGAGCCGAACACCTCCAGCGCCACCGGCACGCCGGCCAGCGTGCCGGGCGAGCGCGGGGTCAGCTCCGCCGTCGCCACCGCGCCGGCCGGCACGGTGGCCGCCGTCGTGGCGTCCGGGCCGTAACGCAGGTCCTCCTCCAGCGCGAGCGCCACCACGCGCCGGACGTCGGCCAGGTCCAGATCCGTCATGCTGCTCCTCGGACGAGCTCGGCCGGCCTGTCCAGCATCGGCTGGCCGGACGGGGTGAGCCGGACGGTGAGCGGGTGCGCCCACTCCGGTGCGGCGGCGGGGAACTCGTCGCGCACGTGGCAGCCGCGGGACTCCTCGCGCGTGGCGGCCGCGGCGATCAGCGCGCGGGCCGCCAGGGTGAGCGCCGCGTCCTCCACCCGCTCCCGAGTGTCAAGTGGACGGTCCACAGTGGACACGTCGAGCACCGAGCCGACCACCGCAAGGCCCTCGGCGTCCCGGCCGATCCCGGCGTAGCGGCTCATCACCCGCTGCAGGGTGTCCCGGTCGGCGACCGGCACGACGGGCACCGGCTGGTGCGCCGCGAGCCGCGGCTCGGCCAGCACGCCCAGCGCGAGGTCCGCCGCCACCGCCTCGGCCGCCCGCGTGCCCACGACCAGGCCCTCGAGCAGGCTGTTGGACGCCAGGCGGTTCGCACCGTGCAGGCCGGTGCGCGCGACCTCGCCCGCCGCGTACAGGCCGGGCACGGTGGTCCGTCCGTCCACAGTGGCCACGACGCCGCCGCACGAGAAGTGTGCCGCCGGGGACACCGGGATCGGCGTGACCGACGGGTCGACGCCGACCGTCCGGCACGCCGCCAGCACGGTCGGGAACCGGCGGCGGAACTCCGGCGCGTCGAGGTGCGTGGCGTCGAGGAACACGTGGTCCTCGCCCAGCGCCGCGAGGCGCCGGGCGATCGCCGCCGACACGACGTCCCGCGGCGCGAGGTCGCCCTGCGGGTGCACGCCCGCCATCACGCGGGCACCGGTGGAGTCCACCAGCACGGCACCCTCGCCGCGCACCGCCTCCGTGACGAGCGGGCACCGGCCGCGCGCGCCCTCGCCGGTGTACAGCACGGTCGGGTGAAACTGCACGAACTCGAGGTCGGCCACCGCGGCACCGGCCCGCAGCGCGATCGCCAACCCGTCCGCCGTGGCCACCGCGGGGTTCGAGGTGGCCTGGTAGAGCTGCCCCACGCCGCCGGTCGCGAGCAGCACGGCGGGCGCGGTCAGCACGCCCGGCACGCCGTCGCCATCCGGGGTGTCGTCGAGCACGAGCAGGCCCGCGACCTCGCCGGCCGGCGTGCGCAGGGTGTCCACCGCGACGTGGTGCTCGAGCATCGGCACCCGTCCGTCGCGGGCCGCGGCGAGCAGCGCCCGCTCGACCTCGGCCCCGGTCGCGTCGCCGCCCGCGTGCACCACGCGGAACGCCGTGTGGCCGCCCTCGCGGGTGCGCGCGAGCCGCCCGTCCGGGCCGTCCGTCGCCGGGTCGAACACCGCGCCGCGGGCCCGCAGCCGGGCGACCGCGGCCGGCCCGTCGCCGATGATCCGCGACGTCGTGGCCGGGTCGCACAGCCCGGCGCCGGCGACGAGCGTGTCCTCGACGTGCCGTTCGACCGAGTCCGCCGCCACGTCGCCCAGCACGACCGCGACGCCGCCCTGCGCCCAGCGGGTGTTGCCGCCGTCGGCCGCCTCCTTGGTCACCACGAGCACGCGCAGCCCCAGCTCGCGCGCCCGCAAGGCGGCGGTCAGCCCGGCGACCCCGGTCCCGACGACGACGAGGTCCGCATGTGCCTCCCAGCGAACAGGTTGTCCACAACCGGCCCGCCTGTCCACATGTTGATCTTGTGTGCCCTCGCCGTCACCCTGCGCCGGTAAACTGGCATGGCGGGAGGCCCCCGGGAACGGGTGGGGGTCTGGGTGCCGCGCGCGCGAGGATCCTGGGGTGGTCATTCCCCACCGCCCGGCTTGCCGATCTCGATCATGCGGCGGACGGCGCCCCGCGCGCGCTCGGCGATGGCCGGGTCGACGTCGACCTCGTCGCGGCCCTCGCGCAGCGAGCGCAGCAGCGCGGCCGGGGTGATCATCTTCATGTACCGGCAGGACGCCCGCTCGTTCACCGCACGGAACTCGACCTCCGGGGCGGCCAGGCGCAGCTGGTGCAGCATGCCGACCTCGGTGGCCACCAGCACCGAGCGTGCCTTGGTGGCGCGTGCCTCGGTCACCATGTCGCCGGTGGAGAGGATCTTCACCTGCGTCGAGGGCACGATGCCCTCCCCCGCCAAGTACAGCGCCGACGTCGCGCAGCCGCACTCGGGGTGCACGAACAGGTCGGCGTCCGGGTTCGCCGCCGCACGCGCGGCCAGCTCCGGCCCGTTGATGCCGGCGTGCACGTGGCACTCGCCCGCCCACACGAAGACGTTCTCCCGGCCGGTCTCGCGCTTGACGTGCGCGCCGAGGAACTGGTCGGGCAGGAACAGCACCTCCTGGTCCTCGGGGATGGAGCGCACCACTTCCACGGCGTTGGACGACGTGCAGCAGATGTCGGTCTCCGCCTTGACCTCGGCCGTGGTGTTCACATAGGACACGACGACCGCGCCCGGGTGCTCGGCCTTCCACTCACGCAGCTGGGCGGCGTCGATGGAGTCGGCGAGCGAGCAGCCGGCCCGCGCGTCGGGGATCAGCACGGTCTTGTGCGGGCTGAGGATCTTCGCGGTCTCGGCCATGAAGTGCACACCGCAGAACACGATGGTCGCCGCGTCGCTGGCCGCCGCGATCCGGCTCAGCGCGAGCGAGTCCCCCGTGTGGTCGGCGATGTCCTGGATCGCCGGCAGCTGGTAGTTGTGCGCGAGCAGCACCGCGTCGCGCTCCTTGGCCAGGCGGCGCACCTCGTCGCGCCACGCGGCGTCCGGCTCGACGCCGGTATACGGGGTCAGGTCCCCGGTCCGCTCGCGCTCATCCGTAGCGGCCATGTCGTCCTCCCTCGGGTCCTCAAGTTCTCGCCGATTTCCCATCCCGAGGTTTTCGCCTTAGGATCGAAAACATGGTCGATGCTACCACCGCACCCCCGCTCGTGGCCCACGAAGTACTCGCCGCGGTGCTCCAAGTGCGAGCAGGCTCACTGCGGGTCCTGCTGTGGGAGCGCGCTCGGGAGCCGCACGCGCACCGCTGGTCACTGCCCGGCGGTCGGCTCGGCGCGGCCGAGGACGTGGAGACGTCGATCAAGCGGCAGCTGGCGGAGAAGGTCGACGTCCGGCAGTTGTCCCACGTCGAGCAGCTGGCCGTGTTCAGCGCACCGCAGCGGGTGCCCGGTGAGCGGGTGGTGGCGACGGCGTTCCTCGGACTCGTTCCGTCCGATGTGGACCCCGTACTGCCTGCCGACACCCGCTGGCACCCGCTCGACGCGCTGCCGGACACCGCGTTCGACCACGAGTCGATCGTGCTCCGAGCACGCGGCAGGCTGAGCGCCAAGCTGTCGTACACGAACATCGGGTTCGCACTCGCCCCGCCGACGTTCGCGGTGTCCGCGCTGCGCGAGCTGTACTCGGCCGCGCTGGGCTACCGGGTGTCCGCGACGAACCTGCAGCGGGTGCTCTCGCGGCGTGGTCTGCTCGAACCGACCGGGGAGACCGCGCCACCCGGACGTGCAGGTGGGCGGCCCGCGGCGCTGTTCCGGTTCACCGAGCGCAGCATGGCTGTCACCGACCCGTTCGCGGTGCTCCGGCCGCCGAACCAAGCGAGGTCGGGCACCGCGTCGTAGGTTTGAACGGTGCCCGAGACGCTACCGCTCTTCCCGCTGCAGACGGTTCTGCTGCCGGGCACGCCCCTGCCGCTGCACATCTTCGAGCCGCGCTACCGGCAGCTGACGGTCGACCTGATCACCGGAACGCTGCCGGACAAGCGGTTCGGGGTGATCGCGCTCGCGCCGAGCGACGACATCGAGGTGACCTCGTGCGACCAGCTGCACGGGGTCGGCTGCGCCGCGGTGCTGCGCCAGGCCAAGCGGCTGCCGGACGGCCGGTTCGAGATCGTGTCGTTCGGCGAGCGGCGGTTCCGGCTGCTGGCGCTGGACTCGTCGAGCGCGCCGTACCTGCTCGGCGCGATCGAGTGGCTGCCCGACACCCCGGCGCTGCTCCCCGGCCAGCGCGACGCGGCCGACACCGTCGGCTCGCTGGCCGACGCGGCGCGCGCCGCGTACCGCCGCTACTGCAAGGCCGCGTGGCAGCAGGGCGACTGGACCGAGCCGGACGACGACGTCGAAGTGGCCGAGCTGGCCCACCAGCTGGCCGGCGACTGCCTGCTGCCGCTGGAGGACCGGCAGCGGCTGCTGGAGGAGACCCGGCCGCTGCACCGGCTGCGCCTGGTCGTCCAGATGCTCAACCGCGAGGCCGGCATCCTGACCGCGCTGCGTGCGGTACCCGTCCCGCCCGGCGACCTGCGCCGGCACGGCAACAAGAACTAGCCGGACCGCACCTCGACGACCTCGTGCGGCAGCGGCCCGTTCCCCTCGACGAACCGGCGTATCGCGGTCCTGGCCGCCGCGATCACCGGGTTCGCCGCGGTGGCCGCGTCGAGCGCCTCCCTGCTGGCCCAGTGCATGAGGTTGGTGACCTGTCTGCCGTCCTTGCTGCACAGCAGGTGCATCGACAGCAGCCCCGGGATGTCGGCGTGGTCGCCGGCGTCCCGGATGCAGTCGACCAGCGGTCGCTGGTTCTCCGGGCGAACCCCGAAGACGTTGACAGCGAAGACATCCGGCCGGTCCGCCGACGGAACGATGATCACGACGTGCCTCCTTCGGGGTGGGTGTGCCACCAGAGGCCAGCCAGCGCATCGCCGACGAGGCGGGGCTGGTGCGCATGACCATCTACCGCCGTTACCGCAACCGCGACACCCTGCGCCGGGCCATCCACGACGCCGCCGCCACGGAGGCGAACCAGGTCATCGACGACGCCCTCGGCCGCGACCTCGACCCCGTCACCGCGCTGCGGGCGCTGATCAACGAGATGGCCGCGATCATCCGGCGCTACCCCGTGCTCGCCGTCTCCGCCGAATGGCAACCCAGGCCGGGCGAGAAGCACCGGCCGTCTCCGCCACCACCGCCCGGCGCATGCACCAGGCCGTCTTCGCGCTCGTCCGGCGCGGCCAGCGGGAAGGCGCGCTGCGCGCCGACCTCTCGCCGGGGCTTCTCCCCCAGGCCATCACGGGCACCCTGCACGTCGTCAGCCGCTTCGCGCGCAGCCTCCGGGCCGACCCCGACACCCTCGGCGACCAGGTCGCCGAGCTTCTCCTCAACGGGTTCGCCGCGCCGCGCTGACCGGCTCGGCGACCAGGCGGCTCAGCCGAGGCGGCGGCCCAGGTCGTCCATGGCGTTCCAGGCGGCCAGCACGCCGTACACCAGCGCGGTGGTCAGCGGCCAGGCCAGCAGTGCCCACCCGGACTCCAGCTCGGGCGCCTTCAGCACCACGTCCAGCACCTTGACGTTGCCAGGGGCCGGGAAGCGGCCGTCCGCCCACGCCGTGCCGACCTTCGTGGCCAGCCAGCCACCCAGGGCCGCGCCGATCGTGGCCGCCAGCATGATCACCGGGCCGCGGCGCTCGCGCAGATACCACACCGCGACGCCGGTGACGAGACCCGCGCCGAGGCCGATCAGCGTGAACAGCACGAGGTCGTCGAAGCGGTGGTAGCTCTCGGCGGTCAGCGGGTGCGCCGAGCCGTCCGGGTAGACGAGCAGGCGCTGCGGCGGCGCGAGGCGCGACCACAGCCAGCCGACCGCGAGGCCGAACAGCGACACCAGCGACAGCACGCTGAGCCCCGGCAGCAGGTCGGCCTTGATGACCACGCGCGGCATCGCGGGGTGCCACGGGAACGGGAGGTACGCGGGGTACGCGGTGGGCGGCACGGGCCCGGCGTTGCCGGAACCGTTGCCGTCACCGGCACTTTCACCGGCTGTGTCTACGGCGCTGTCACCGGCTGTGTCTACGGCGCTTTCACCGGCTGTGTCGCCAGGACCGTCGCCGGCAACGTTGTCGCCGGCGTGCTCGGCCCGGTCCGGGGCGGCATCCTGTGCCCCCACGGGTTGTTCCGCCACGCCAGCCTCCGTCCGTCCGCACCTCTCCGTCACGCAGACTAGTCCAGGCCTGACACAGTGTCGTACGACGTGCGGTCGCCGTGCCGGCTGCAGCGCGCGGACCACCCGGACGGAGTCACCTGGACCACCATCCGGCGGGCACAGTTCGGGCAGTAGCGGGGCGGCTCGATCGCCCCGCGCGCCCCTTCGCAGCGGATGTGGTCGCCTTCGGCGACGGGCTTGCCGCAGTGGGTACAGAACATCTAGAGCGTCTCGCTCAGCGCCTTGATCGGCATGTTCAGCTCGTCCAGCATGTCGAGGTCCTGCTGGGCGGGGCGGCCGAGGTTGGTCAGGTAGTTGCCGACGATGATCGCGTTGATGCCGCCGAGCATGCCCTGCTCCGCGCCGAGATCGCCCAGCGTCAGCTCGCGGCCGCCGGCGAAGCGCAGGATCGTGCGCGGCAGCGCCAGCCGGAACGCGGCGACCGTGCGCAGCGCGTCCTTGCCCTCGATGACCTCGTAGTCCTCGTACGGCGTGCCGGGCTGCGGGATGAGGAAGTTCATCGGCACCTCGTGCGGGTCCAGCTCGGCGAGCTGGACGGCGAACTCGGCGCGCTGCCCGACGGTCTCCCCCATGCCGATGATCCCGCCGCAGCAGACCTCCATGCCGGCCGCGTGCACCATCCGCAACGTGTCCCAGCGCTCCTCCCACGAGTGCGACGTGACGACGCTCGGGAAGTGCGACCGGGCGGTCTCGAGGTTGTGGTTGTAGCGGTGCACGCCCATCTCGACCAGCTCGCCGACCTGCGCCTGGGTCAGCATGCCGAGCGAGCACGCGATCTGGATGTCGTTGCCGTCCGCGCGGATCGCCTTGATGCCGTCGCGCACCTGGGACATCAGCCGCTTGTCCGGCCCGCGGACCGCGGCCACGATGCAGAACTCGCTCGCTCCGGTCGCGGCCGTCTCGCGGGCGGCCCGGACCAGGCCGGGGATGTCCAGCCACGCCGAGCGCACCGGGGAGGGGAACTGGCCGGACTGCGAGCAGAAGTGGCAGTCCTCGGGGCAGCCGCCGGTCTTGACGCTGACGATGCCCTCGACCTCGACCTCCGGCCCGCACCAGCGCATCCGCACCTCGTGGGCGAGGGCGAGCAGCTCGGGGATCCGCTCGCCGGGCAGCCGCAGCACCTCGAGCACCTGCGCCTCGTCCAGCCCGCTTCCCCGTTCCAGCACCTGCTCCCGCGCCACGTCGAGCACGTCGGCCCTGGTCCTCTCCTCCGCGGCTGCGGTCACGGGGTGCCTCCTTGTTGGATCTTGGGCAGTCCGGGCCAGTCTGCCCGACGTCGCGGAGACCCGGGCGCGATGTCCATCACGTGGCTACCGGGCTTCGAGCGCGCCGTGATCAGGCGGCGTACTCGGCGGCGAACCCGCTCGCGTCGAACTCGCCGCCCAGCGACGGGGCGAGCGAGGCACGGGCCATCTCGAGGAACTCCGGCGGCTCGAGGGCGGCCGCGTTCTCCGGCACCGCGCCGACCAGCGGGGCGTCGGCGACGACCGGCAGGTCGTCGAGGTTGCAGCGGGCGGCCAGGTCCGGCTCGGCGGGCCAGGAGCCGACCACGATGCCAGCGCACTCGATGCCGCGCCTGCGCAGGGCTTCGGCGGTGAGCGCGGTGGCGTTGAGGGTGCCGAGCCCGGCGTCGGCGACGATCAGCACGGGCGCGCCGATGGACCACGCGACGTCGGCGAGCGTGCCGCCGTTGTCGTCGTAGCGCACCAGCAGGCCGCCCGCGCCCTCGACGAAGACGCGGTCGTGGCCGCGGGACAGCTCCACCGCGGCCGCCGCGACGGCGGACGGGGTGACCGGCGGCAGGCCCGCGCGGCGGGCGGCGGTGTTCGGGGCGAGCGGGTCGGGGAACCGGCCCAGCTCCCAGGTGGTGACGTCGGCGCCGACGAGGCGCCCGACCTCCGCCAGGTCACCCGGCTCGTCGGGCCCGATCCCGGTCTGTGCCGGCTTGAGCACCGCGACGCTGTGGGCACGGTCGAGCGCGAGCGCCGCGACGGCCGCGGTCACCACGGTCTTGCCGACTCCGGTTCCGGTGCCCGTGAGCACCATGACACTCACGGAGCGTCAGGTTAGTCCCACGCGTTTGCCGCAACCGCACCCGCCCCGGGCTCGCGCTACCCGGCGCGGGCCGCGGCCAGGATGCCGTCGGTGATCCGCTCGACGTCGGACGAGTCACAGACATACGGGGGCATGGTGTAGATCAGGTCGCGGAACGGGCGCAGCCACACGCCCGCGTCGACCGCGGCGCGGGTGGCGGCGGCCAGGTCGACGTCGTGGTCGAGCTGGACGACGCCGATCGCGCCGAGGACGCGGGTGTCGAGCACGCCGGGGATGTCCGCCGCGGGCGCGAGGCCCGCGGTCAGGTCGCTCTCGATGCGCTTGACGGTGCCGCGCCAGTCCTGGCCCAGCAGCAGGTCGATGGACGCGTTGGCGACGGCCGAGGACAGCGGGTTGCCCATGAACGTGGGGCCGTGCGCGAGGACGGGCACGGCGCCGCGGGAGATGCCGTCGGCGACCTCGGCGGTGCACAGCGCGGCGGCGGCGGTGAGGTAGCCACCGGTGAGCGCCTTGCCGACGCACATCACGTCCGGGCTGACCGCGGCGTGGTCGGCGGCGAAGAGCTCGCCGGTGCGGCCGAACCCGGTGGCGATCTCGTCGAAGATCAGCAGCACGTCGTGGGCGAGGGTGAGCTCGCGCAGGACGTGCAGGTAGCGGGGGTCGTGGAAGCGCATGCCGCCGGCGCCCTGCACGACCGGCTCGACGATGACGGCGGCGAGCTCGCCCGCGTGCCGCTCGACCACGTCCGTGAGGTGCGCGACGTAGTCGTGGTCGGTGTGCGCCGGTGGGGCGTCGGCGAAGATCTGGCCGGGCAGCACGCCGCGCCACAGGCTGTGCATGCCGCCGTCGGGGTCGCAGACGCTCATCGGGTGGAACGTGTCGCCGTGGTAGCCGCCGCGCCAGGTGAGCAGGCGGCGCTTCTCCGGGCGGTTCGCCGAGTGCCAGTACTGCAGGCACATCTTCACCGCGACCTCGACGGACACGGACCCGGAGTCGCAGAGGAACACGTGCCGCAGCGGCTCGGGGGTGATCTCGACGAGCTTCGCGGCGAGCGTGACGGCCGGCTCGTGGGTGAGCCCGCCGAACATGACGTGGCTCATCCGCTTCGCCTGCGCGGCGAGGGCGTCGTCGAGGACGGGGTGGCGGTAGCCGTGGATGGCCGCCCACCACGAGGACATCCCGTCGACCAGCCGCCGCCCGTCCGCGAGCGTGAGCCGCGCCCCTTCCGCCTCGGTGACGACCAGCGGGTCGGTGGTGCCCGGCATGGGCCCGTACGGGTGCCACACGTGCGCCCGGTCGAGGGCGATCAGCTCGTCGAGGTCCACGCCTCGCAGGCTAACCGCTGTGGCGGACGGCTATGGCAGCACGAGCACGGCGTCGCCGACCGGCCGTTCGCCGGTCGCGTCGGAGGGGTGGTTGATCACCGCGCCGCGCACGACCATCGTGGTGGAGCCGCCGCCGTCGAGGTTGACGGCCTCGACCATGCCGAGCGCGTCGGCGACCGCGGCGCTCTCCGCGATGGACAGCCCGAGACTGTCCACGGCGCGGCCGTCGATGGTGGCCAGCAGGATCCGGCCGCGCGCGTCGGTCCCGGCGATCGTGCGCGGGTTCCGCTTGGCGGCCCAGCCGTAGTAGAAGCTGGGGTCGCCGGGCCGGACCATCCCGTCCGCCTGCGGAGTCGCATGTGGACGGCCGTTGCGGACCAGCTCGGGCCCGCCGTTGACGGCCATCTCCGGCGTGCGCACGGCGTGCCCGCGGTCGTCGGTGAGCGTGCTCGTGACGGCGAGCCGTGCGCCCGGGGTGGCGACGGCCCGTAGCGCGGCGGCCTGGGTGCCGGTGGCCTGGAGGGAGGTCTGGCCCTCGGCGAGCGCGCCGCCGCGGGGCTCGCGCAGCCCGGCGACCCGGCCGTGCCGGTCGAGCACGGCCTCCACCCCGGGCCCGGCGGGCGTGGCCGCGCCGTACCGCTGGGTGAACGCGACGACCTCGTCGACGTCGGTGCAGGTGGTGTCGTGGAGCGGGCGGCTGGTGGGCAGGTCGTCGCGGGTGCCGCCGCAGTTGCGGATGAGCCCGGGTACGCGGTCGATCCCGTCGAGCCGCAGCGCGCGGTGGCCGGCGCGGACCTGTCCGGCCCACCGGTACCGGTTGACCCCCGCGTGCCGCCCGTCGGTGGTGAAGGTGAACACGGGCCGGCCGTTGGTCGCCTCGCTGCTCAGCTGTCCGTTGTAGACGCCCAGTCCGGCGGGGTCGCCGGGAGCGCCCGCGGCGGGGTCGAGCACGAAGAACCCGGCGTTGACGGCCGCCGTCGCGCCCCGGGCCTTGGCGAGGACGCTGGTGGTCTCGCGTTGTTCGATGTCGGGCCCGAAGTCGCCGCGAACGTCGCCCCGGAAGGCCTTGGGGTCGATGGTGAGCACCTGCACGCGCCAGGGCCCGCGGTCGGTGTCCGCCCCGTCCCAGCCGGTGTAGACGGTGGACGCGGTGAAGCCCGCCGCCTTCACCTGCCCGAGCACGGCGTCGGCCGCGGCCTTGTCGTGCTCGAGCCCGATGCGCACGCGGTAGCCGAGCGTCCCACCGGCGTAGTCGGCGACGCGGGGCGTGGTCACCTCCTCGAGGCGAGCCGTGAACCCGTTGTCCCCCAGGGCGTCGACGAGCGCCTGCGCGCCTTCCCGGTCGCCGATGGCGGTTGGCGGTGCGTCGGGGTCGGGGTCGTCGCCCCCACGCGGCACGGCGATCTCGACCGTCCAGGCGAGGTCGGCGTCCGTCTCTCCCCGGACGATGGTGGTCAAGGTGACCCCGGGCCGCAACGTCTCGACGGACCGGGTCTCGGGAAGGTCGGCCGGCCCCAGCGGCAGGCCATGGTTTCGGTCGGCCACCGCGGCGGGCCCGACGGCGGTCGACCCGAGCAGCGCGATCCCGGCAAGGACGGCGATCTTCCTGGTCCACATAAGAGGTCCGTTTCAGGCAGGGAGAAGCGGGCGGCCCTCACCTAATCACAGCCGGCGGACCAACGGGGAGCCCGAACAGAACAGCGCGAGAACGTCGCCTCGAGGAACCCAAGCTCGCCTCCGCGCCTCGACTCCGACACCCAGCCACCGGGCACCAGCGGCAGACCCAGCCGTCGCGCGCCGACGACGACAGCCCGAGCCACCCCGACCTTGAAAGGCGACCCAAACCACGAGAACCAACGCCCGAACACCCAGACCAAAAACGCAACCCACTACAAACCCGAAAGCCGCCAAGGCAAAGCAGCCCGACCACAACGCAACGAAACCCGCCAACCCAACCGCAACCCAAAGACGAAACCGAGGCGCCCACTCCCCCGGGCCCTCACCCCGGCCCCCGGGCACCGCCCCCCGCTCCTCTACCCAGCCACGAGCGACCAGCGGCGACCGTCAGGCGTCGACGACGACCCCTGGGATGGCCTTGATCTCGCCGAGGAAGGCCGGGCTCACCTTGATCGGGTAGTCGTCCAGGGCGAGGGTGACGCCGTTCTCCTTGTGGGCGAACCTCAGGTGCACCGGGGTGTCGCCGCGGTGGGCGGACAGGGTGTTCTTCAGCTCCCCGACCACCTCGTCGTTCAGCTTCACCGGGTTGCACAGCAGCACGAACGGCGCCGCCTCGCCCGGCTCGGTGAGGACGGCGTCGGTGATGTCCAGCGGGATCAGGCCCGAGCCGAAGATGGACATCTTGTCCTCGCGCCAGTTGACGCGGCCCTTGACGGCCACCGCCGCGTCCTCGATGAGGTCCTGCGACAGCACCGAGTACGACTTCGCGAAGAACAGCACCTCGATGGACGCGTCCAGGTCCTCGATCGTGCAGATCGCCCACGGCTCGCCCTGCTTGTTCACCCGGCGCTCCAGCGCGGAGATCATGCCGGCCAGCACGATCTCGCCCTCCTTCGGCGCGTCGCTGATGATCTCGGCGATCGGCTTCGGGGCGTGCTTGCGCAGCAGCCGCTCCGCGCCGTCCAGCGGGTGAGCCGACACGTACAGGCCCAGCATCTCCCGCTCGTAGCCCAGCAGCTGCTTGCGCGGCCACTCCTCGGCGTTGAACCGCAGGTGCGCCAGGGGCGACGAGTCGCTGGACGCCGGCGTGGTGTCGTCGCCGCCGAACAGGTCGAACTGGCCCATCGCCTCCTGGCGCTTGAGGCCCACGACCGCCTCGACCGCCTCCTCGTGCACCTGCACGAGCGACAGCCGGGTGTGGCCGAGCGAGTCGAACGCGCCGGCCTTGACCAGCGACTCGACGACCCTCTTGTTGCAGCACACCAGTTCCGACTTGTCGAGGAAGTCGGTGAAC
>DASYKY010000133.1:0-313665 GCA_035995025.1 Actinophytocola sp. | reverse complement strand
CGCGGACGCGTGGGCGTCGAGGTAGGCGTTCGCGGCGCAGTAGTCGGTCTCCGCGAGCCCGCCCGCGGTGCCGGTGACCGAGGAGAACAGCGACACGAAGTCCAGCTCGTCCGCGCCGAACACCGCGCGCAGCGCCACCGTCCCGGCGACCTTCGGCGCGAGCACGGCACGCATGTCGGCGACGTCGCGGGTCTCGATCAGGCCGCCGCCCGCGATGCCCGCCGCGTGCACGATGCCGTCCAGCCGCCCGAACCGGTCGAGTACCGCGCCCCGCAGCGCGCGCAGAGCGTCCACATCGGACACATCGACGGCCGCGGCGAGCACCTCGGCACCGGCCGCCTCCATCTGCCGCACGGCCTGGATGGCCCGGGCCGTCCGGTCGCCGTGCGCGTGCACGTAGGAGTCCCACTCCGCGCGCGGCGGCAGGCCCGACCGCGAGGTCAGCACGAGCCGGGCGCGCCGCCGCTCGGCGAGCGTCTCGCCGAGCACGAGGCCGAGACCGCCGAGACCGCCGGTGATCAGGTACACGCCGCCGTCCCGCAGCACGTCCGGGCCGGCCTCGGGCACCTCGACCTGGTCGAAGCCGACCGTCCACACGCGACGATCGCGGAGCGCCAGCAGCGCGTCGTCGGCCGGGCGGGCGAGCGCTCCGGCCAGCTCGGCCGGGCGGGTGGCGGCGGTGCAGTCGATCTGCCGCACCCGCATGCCCGGCACGTCGAACGGCGCCGAGCGGACCACGCCCGCGACGGTCGCGTGCTCGGGCCGGGTGAGGTCGGCGCCCGCCACGTGCCGGGTCCCCGAGGTGACCACGTCGAGGTGGAGGTCGGTGCCGGCCGTGCGCGCCGAGCCGGCGAGCGCCTGCACGAGACGGACCACGGCGAACAGCCCGAGCCGCTGGGCCGCCCACGTGGCGTCCACGTCGTCACCCGCGGGCTCGCCGGCGAGCGCCCAGGCGTGCACCACGCGGTCCGGGACGGCGTCGAGGTCGGCGAGCAGCGCCTGGTAGTCGGCCGGCTCGTCGGGCCGGATCGTGTACCCGGAACCCGTGCGGGCATAGGCGTCGCCCGGCGCCACCTCGATGACCGCGCAGCCGGCCGACCGCAGGTGCGCGGCCGTGGCGGTGCCCAGCTCGTCGGCGGCGAACACCAGGCACGACGCGGGCGGTGCGGCCGCCGGGGCCGGCGGCAGCTGGCGCCAGCTCGGCACGGCGAACCGCCGCGACGGCGGCAGCCGGCGGTCGTCGACCGGCGCCGCCGCGGGCACGGCGGTCTCCGGGTCGGCGTCGACCCAGTGCCGGCTGCGCTGGTAGGCGTAGCCGGGCAGCGAGACGCGGCGGCCCCGCGACGACGGGAGCACCGGCACGCCGTGGGTCCACAGCCGGCCTGCCGCGGCGTACAGCGTCTCGACCTCGCCCAGCTTGTCCGACGGGCCGGCCAGGCTCGGTACCGCGGGCGGCCCCTCGCCGCGGGTCTGCATGCGCACCAGCCCGGCGAGCTGGCGGCCGGGCCCGCACTCGACGAACAGCGACGGGCCGGTCGCGAGCTGCGTGGCGACGCACGTGCCGAACCGGACGGTCTCGCGGAGCTGACCCGCCCAGTAGGCCGGGTCGGTCGCCTGCGCCGCGGTGATCGGCTGACCGGACACAGTGGACAGGAATGGCGCGGTGGGCGGGCGCGGCGTCGCGGCGGCGACCGCCTCGGTGAACGCCGGGAGGATGGGGTCCATCATCGGCGAGTGGAACGCGTGCGAGGTGCGCAGCCGCTTGACGTTCACCTTCTTGCCGAGGTCGCCGCTGAACCCGGCCAGCAGCTCGTCCGGCCCGGCGACGACGCACGTGCCAGGGCCGTTGACGGTGGCGATCGACAGTCCGTCCGGCAGCAGCGGCGCGATCTCCTCCTCGGGCCGGGAGATCGCGGCCATCGCGCCGGGTGGCAGCGAGCTCATGAGCCGCCCGCGGGTGGTCACCAGCCGCAGCGCGTCGGGCAGCTCGAACACCCCGGCGAGCGTGGCGGCCACGTACTCGCCGATGGAGTGGCCGATCATCGCGTCCGGCCGTACCCGCCACGACTCCCACAACCGGGCGAGCGCGTACTCCAGCGTGAACAGCGCGGGCTGGGTCAGCTCGGTGCGGGCCAGCCGCGCGTCGGCCTCCTCGCCGGTCGCGAACATGAGGGGGCGGACGTCCTCGCCGAGGTCGGCCCGCAGCAGGCCGGCGCACTCGTCGACGGCCGCGGCGAACACCGCCTCGCGCTCGTAGAGCCGCGCACCCATTCCGCCGTACTGCGCGCCCTGCCCGGTGAACAGGAACACGACTGTCGGCGGCGTGGCCGGCACGGTCATCTCGTTGCGGCGCTTGGGTTCCCGCAGCGCGGCCGCCGCGTCGGCGGCCGTCTCCGCGACGACGAACCCGCGGTGGCGGTGCTCACCGCGCCCGGCGCGCAGGGTGTGGGCGACGTCCGCCGGCCGCAGGTCCGGCTGCGTGGCGAGCCGGTCGGCGACCCGCTCCGCGCCTTCGGCGAGCGCGGTGGCGTCCCGCGCGGAGACCTGGAACAGCTCGGGGCCGGGTGCGGCGCCCGCGTCCTCGCCGACGTCGTCGCGCGGCGCCTCCGCCAGGATCACGTGCGCGTTGGTCCCGCCGATGCCGAACGAGCTGACCGCGGCCCGCCGGGAACCGGTGTCGGGCTCCCACTTGGACAGTGTGGCGTTGACGTAGAACGGGCTCGCGGCGAAGTCGATCTGCGGGTTCGGCCGGTCGTAGTTGAGGCTCGGCGGGATGAGGCCGTGCTCCATGGCGAGCGCGGTCTTGATCACACCGACGATCCCGGCGCCCTGGCTGAGGTGGCCGATGTTGGACTTCACCGAGCCGATCCCGCACCACTCGCGGTCGTCGGTGCCGCGCGCGTAGACCCGGGTCAGCGCCGCCAGCTCGATCGGGTCGCCGAGCGGCGTGGCGGTGCCGTGCGCCTCGACGTAGCTGATCGTCCGCGGGTCCACGGCGGCCTGCGCCAGCGCGGTGGCGATCACCGCGGCCTGCCCGTCGGCACTGGGTGCGGTGAAGCCGACCTTGCTCGCCCCGTCGTTGTTGATGGCGTTGCCGAGGATCACCGCGCACACCCGGTCGCCGTCGCGCTGCGCGTCGGCCAGCGGCTTGAGCAGCACCGCGCCGCCGCCGGAGCCCCACATCGTGCCGGTGGCGCCCGCGTCGAACGAGCGCACGTGGCCGTCGGCCGACGCCACCCCGCCCTCGTGGTGGACGTGCCCGCGGTCCTGGGGGAACTCGACGTTCATGCCACCGGCGAGCGCCATGTCGCAGTCGCCGGCCCGCAGCGCCTCGGCCGCCATGTGCACCGAGACCAGCGACGTCGAGCAGGCGGTGAACACCGCGACGCTGGGCCCGCGCAGGTTCAGCTTGTAGGACACCAGCGTCGTCACGTTGTCCGACAGGTTGCCGATGCCGACCGCCATCGACGGCGTGGTGGCGAGCACCGAACGGTTGCGGTGCACGTGCTCCCAGCGGTAGCGCTCGGTGCCGCGGCCCGCGTACACGCCGATGTCGCCGGGGAAGCGGGCCGGGTCGTAGCCCGCGTCCTCCAGCGCGTCGTGGCACAGCTCCAGGAACAGGCGGTGCTGCGGGTCGGTGACGTCGGCCTCGCGCGGGGTCATGCCGAACAGGCCCGCGTCGAACATGTCGGTGTCGTCGAGGACGAAGCCCGCCGCCACCAGGTTCGGATCGTCCAGTTCGGACTCGGTGGCCCCGGCCGCGGCCATCCGCTCCCGGCTCAGCGTGGTCAGCGACTCGACGCCGCCGACGAGGTTCTCCCAGAACTGGGCCAGGTCGGCCGCGCCGGGCACCCGCGCGGCCATGCCGATGATCGCGATCGGCTCGACGGCCTCGAAGTCCTCGCGGTCGTCCATGCCGTCCGGCTCGGGTAGCTGGGTCACGGGGTGCCTCCCTGGTGAGATGCGCGGGCCGGTGGTCGCGGGTCGCGGACGTGCAGCCGCAGCTCGGAGAAGTAGCGCCTGCCCCGGCCGTCGGGCACCCACGCCTGCTCGGGCGTGGGCAGCAGCTCGGTGAAAGTGACCGCGACGTCCGGGCCGTGGCCGGTGTGCGCGGTGCGCAGCATGGTGCAGAACGCGGAGATCGAGACCGGGCTGGTGAGGTCCACGTAGCACGGCTTCTGCTCGGTGCCGACCTTGGCGAAGACCCGGTCCGGCAGGCCGAGCTCGCGGCGCAGGCGGCGGGCGGCCAGGTACCGGTCGGGGTAGCGCTCGACCACGGCGAGGCCGGTGCCGCCGATCGTGGTCCGCCAGGTCTCCCGGGCCACGACGAGCCGGTCGATGGTGACCCGGGGCGTGTGGGCGGCGGCGCCGACGAACTTGTAGGCGTCGGCGGCGAAGGTGCCCAGGAACTCACCGAACAGCTCCACCAGCGACCAGCTCCGCCCCTGTTCGTCCCGCGCCATCAGCTCACCATCCACATCGGACACCGTGAGCGCGCTGACGGACACCACCTGTTCGTGGTCCCACACGGGTGCCGCGGTGTGCCCGATGCGGTGGTCGCCCGGCTCGAGCAGCACGTCGGCGAGCCGCGCGGTGAGCGTCGGGAACTCCTTGGGATACAAGGGAACCGTCCGGCTGCCGAGGTCGCGGTGCGCGGCCGCGACGAGCTCGTCCGGGTCGGGGTGGAACTGCACGAAGAAGCCCGACATGCAGGTCAGCCAGGCGGCGTGCAGCTCGCCGAGGACGGCGGTGAACTCGCCGCGCGCGAGGTGGTCGGCGCTCTCCGCGCACAGCGTCAGGTCGGGGCTGTGCAGCCGCCCGGACGACCAGCCCGGCCGCTCCGCGGGGAACGCCGACGCCACGCGGCCGGCCAGCTCGGCCGAGGTGAGGTCCAGCCGCCGGGTGTCCGGCGGCAGGTCGTCGAGCCCGAGCAGCCCGGCCCAGCGGTGGACGAACTCGTCCATCACGGCGTCCACCGGCCGCTCGCCGACCCCGTACACAAGCCCGTGCGCGAGGAACCACAGCTCGCCGCCCGGCACGTCCTGGCTGCCCAGCTCGGTGGCCAGCTCCTGGTGCAGCGCGCGGAACGCGGCACGGTAGGCGTCGGCGATGGCCACGGTCAGCCAGCGAGCGGCGTGCAGCAGGATGTCCAGCGGTGCGGCCAAAGCGGCGAGCACCGGCCGGCCGACGGACACGTCGAGGTCGCGCTCGGTGTCCTCGTAGCACAGCGCCCGGCCCGCATACGTCTCGCCTGCGCGCCGCCGCGGCTCGAGACCGGTGACCGCGGCGAACTCCGCGTCCAGCTGCTCGATCGCCGCGCGCACCGCGCTCGCGTCACCCGCGGCGCCGGCCACCGCGTCGCGGGCCTTGGTCAGCCGCCCCAGGTCGGTGTCGATCCGGTGCCGCACGACCTCGTCGCCGATCCCGGCGATCCACGACCGCAGGTGCGCCTCCGCGGTCAGGTCGTAGGCCAGGTCCAGCCGCCAGCGCAGCAGCCCCTGCGCGGCGAGCCGGTCGGCGAGCACGAGGACGTCGCCTTCCTTGCGCAGCCCCGAGTCCGGGTCGGCGGCCGCGAGCCGGGCAATCTCGTGGGCCGGACGTCCGTTGGCCAGCGCGAGGACGGCGGTGTCGGCCTTGGCCAGCGGCAGCGGCGGGTGGCCGGGCCGCAGCAGGGTGCCACCCACACCGGTCGAGCGCAGCTCGTGGTGCGGCTGGCGGGCGAGCGGGAGCCACGGGCGGACGGCGGGGTCGGCGGCATGGTTGTCGGCGAACGCGGTCAGCACCCACCACTCGAAATGGACGATGCGGCGGCGGACCAGGCCCGGGCCCGGCGCGACGCGCACCGCGTCCGGGCCGTCGGTCACCGAACCCCAGCAGACCGGCCCGAAGAACCCGATGCTGTCGTTCTTCCCGCAGTAGCGCGACCAGTAGCGGGCGACGATCTTCTCCCGCTCGCGGCGCTTGCTCGTGCTCGGCCCGGCCGGATCGGCCGCGACCAGCTTGTCGAGCGCTGTCATCGCGCCGGGGTTCTGCCAGGTCACCGCCTCGCGGAAGGCCGGGTCGGCGGCCACCCCGGCGAGCCGGTTGCCGATGGTGCGGGCGGCGCCGTCGAACGCGGCGAGGAACGCCTCGCGGCCGGTGCGCCCGTCGAGGTGCTCGTCGGCGACCGCGGCACAGTCGGGGGCGGCCAGCAGGTCCAGCCCGTCGGCCGGGAAGCCCGCGGTGCGCAGCATCCCCGACGACCAGACCTGCCAGCCGGTGCCCGGCAGGGGAACCAGGCCGGCGCCGGAGGCCGCCTCGAGGTCGGCCGCGACCAGCTCGGTGACCTCCCGCGCGCCCGACTCGAAGAAGAAGTGGTCGCCCGCCAGCTCGTGCACGCGCAGCCCGGCGGTCGTGTGCCGGGCCCACTCGGGCGCCAGCTCCGGCGGGGTCACCTCGTCGGCCGTGCCACTGAACACGACGAGCGGAACGTCCAGCGGCGGCTCGTCGGTGAGTCGATAGTCGTGGTACCAGGCAAAGTCGTGCCGGATGACCGGGAGCATCAGCGCGCGCAGCTCCGGATGGTCGGCCACCTCGGGTGGCATGCCGCCCATGTCGCGCACGGCCGCCACGAGCTCGTCGTCGGGGGCGAGCGCGATCGCTGAGCGCGGATCGCCCAGGTGCGGCGGCCTGCTCGCGCCGAGGTAGCAGCGCACGGGCAGCGGCGCGCCGCGGCGGCGCAGCTCGCGGGTCACTTCGAACGCGATCCGGCCGCCGAGGCTGTGCCCGTAGAACGCGAACGGCCGGTCCGCGCCCGCCTGCACGGCGTCGGCGATGGCGGGGATGTCGATGGCGGGTGGTTCGGTGAACCGCCGGTCCCGGCCGGGCAGTGCCAGCAGCCGTACCTCCACTGTGGACGGAAGCAGGCCGGGCCACGCGCGGAACGCACGCGGGCCGGTGCCGGCCGGGGGACAGCAGAACAGGATCGCGCCCGCCCGCGGGCGGGGCACCGGCGTGACGAACTCGTCAGCCATCCGCCCCACCCCGGTCGTAGAGGTGCAGCCGCAGCTCCGAGCAGTAGCGGCGGCCGTCGGAGTCGGTCAGCCACGCCTGGTCCGGGCTCGGCAGCATCTCGGTGACCACGACGCCCGTCTCGTCGCCGCCGGTGCGCTTCGCTCCCCGCAGCAGCGTGCACAGGATGCGGGTGAACACCGGGCTGGTGAGGTCGGCGAAGCACGGCTTGATCTCCGTGCCCACCCGGACGAAGACCCGCTGCGGCAGGCCGAGCCGCCGGGCCCAGCGGCGCACGGCGAGGTAGCGCTCCCGCTCGCCGGAGACGTCCGCGAGCCCGGTCTCCTCGACGGTGCAGCGCCAGGTCCGCCGCACCAGCACCAGGCCGTCGACGCTGATGCGCGGGGTGTGCCCGTCGGTGCCGGCGAGCTTCCACGTGTCGAACGCGTGCGTGCCGACGAAGTCGGCGAACATCTCCATCAGCGGCCACCGGCGCCCGTCCGGTGCGCGGGCCACCAGCTCGCCGTCGGTGTTCCCGCCGGTGTCGGCGGCCACGGTCAGGGCCGTGATCGGAACGAGCCGGTCCGGGTCGGCGCCCGGCGCGGGGGTGAACCCGAGCTGCACGTCGTCGGGGCCGGACATCCAGTCGGCGTTGCGGGCACACTGCCGCGGCCACTCCGGCGGCACCAGCGGGTGCACGCGGCTGAACGGCACGTCGGCCCGCATCCCGGCCAGCAGCCGGGCCTCGTCGTCGTGGCCGACGCGGAAGAAGTCGGTGTCGAGGGCGGGCATGCCCATGTGCAGCTCACCGAGCACGACGGTGAACTCGCCACGCGCGAGGGCATCCGCGCTCGGCGCGCACAGGTGCACGTCCGGCGACTGCAGCCGCGAGGTGGCCCAGCCGGGCGCGACGGCGTCGAACTCCTTGCGCACCGCGGCGGACAGGTCGGCGCTGGTGAACTCGAGCCGCTCGGTGCTCGGCTCGACCTCGTCGAGGCCCAGCACCTTCGTCCAGCGTCTGCCGAACTCCTCGACCACCGAGTCGGCCGGCCGCTGCGTGCCGAAGAACGAGCCCAGCCCCAGGTACCAGAGCTGTGCGAACGGCACCTCGGCGGTGCCGAGCTCGGTGGACAGCTCGGTGTACAGGCGGGTCAGCTCGGCCCGGTAGGTGTCCGACAGCGTGCTCGTGAGCCAGCGCGTCGAGCGCAGCAGCGGCTCCAGCGGCGCCAGCGCGGCGAGCACCTCGCGGCCGAACGTGAAGCTCGCGTCGCGCGCGGACTCCAGGTGGCACAGGGTGCGTCCGGCGTAGGTCTCGCCGTCCCGGTGGTGGGTGTCCAGCCCGGTGATCGCGGTGAACTCCGCCTGCATGGCGGTCATCGCGCCGGCCACCGCGTCGGGACCTTCCGCCGCGGCCAGCACTTCCTTGGTGGCGAGGAACCGGGTCAGCGTCGCCCGTGCGCGCTCCCGGGCCGCCGCGTCGCCGATCGCGTCCACCTGGTCGGCGAGCGCCGCCTCGGCGGCCAGGTTCATCGGCAGCACGAACTCCCATCGCACGACGTCCTGCTGCATGTAGTGCTCCAGAACGGCGTACGCGTCGGCCTCGCGGCGCACGCCGGAGTCCGGGTCGGCCGCGCACGCGAGCGCGACGTCCCGGGCGCTCGCCCGGCCGTCGCAGCGGGACAGCACGGCCGCCTGCGCGGCGGACAGCTCGGCGGGCGGCCGGTTCGGCGTGTACAGCCTGCCGTCGGCGACCCACAGGTGCGGCTGGCGGGTGACCCGCAGCCACGGTCGCACGTCCGGGTCGGCGGCGATGTGCCCGGCCACCGCGACCAGCGCCCACCACTCGAAGAAGACGCGGCGCAGGCGGGTGATGCCGGGGCCGTGCCCGCCGGTGACCAGCGGCGCCGCTGCGTCCACGGTGACCCAGCACATCGGCCCGAAGAAGCCGATCGTGTCGTTCTTGCCGCTGTAGCGCTGGGCGTACTTGGCGACGACCTCCTCGCGGCGGCGCCTGCGCTCGTTGCGCGGCGCCGCCGGGCCGTCCCGCACCACGCCGGCGGGCCCGTTGAGCGCGTTGGGGTTCTGCCAGATGATCGCCTCGCGGAACCGCGGGTCGGCGGACACGTCGTAGACGGCCTGCCCCAGCTCGGCGGCGGCCGCGTCGAACGCGGCGTCGAACGCGGCGCGGTCCGCTTCGCCGTCGTCGTGCGCGTCGGCGACCGCGGCGCACGCGGGGGCGGCGAAGCTCTCCAGCACGTCAACGGGGAAGCCGGCCGAGCGCAGCAGCCCGTCGCGCCACACGCCCCAGTCGGTGCCCGGCAGCCGGGTCCGGTGTGCGGGGTCTGGAGTGGACGGTCCGGTTCGGTGCTCGGTCACGGCTGGTCCTCCGGTCCGGGTACGGGGTCGAGCCAGTGCCGGCGGCGCTGGAACCGGGGCAGGGCGCGCGGCGGGCGGTCGCCCTGGCCGGTGGCCTGCTCGACGATCACGTGGGCGTTGGTGCCGCCGAGGCCGAACGAGCTGACACCGGCACGGCGCAGGGCCTGCCCGGCGGGCCACTTGGCGAGCTCGGTGTCGACGTGGAACGGACCGCCGGCCAGGTCGATGTCGGGGTTGGGCGTGGTGAAGTGCAGCAGCGGCGGGATGAGTCCCTCGCGCACCGCGCACACCGCCTTGACCAGGCCGGCCACCCCGGCCGCGGCGTCGAGGTTGCCGATGTTGGGCTTCACCGAGCCGAGCGCGCAGTAGCCGGTGGCGCTCGTGCGGAACGCGCGGGTGAGCGCGGCGAACTCCAGGGCGTCGCCGACGAGCGTGCCGCTGCCGTGCGCCTCGACCAGCCCGATCGTGTCGGCCGTGACGTCGGCCCCGGCCAGTGCCTCGGCCACGACCGCGGCCTCGCCCGCGCGGCCGGGCGCGGCGAACCCCGCGCGGCGGGCGCCGTCGTTGTTGACCGCCCAGCCGCGCAGCACGGCGTCGACGTGGTCGCCGTCGTCGAGCGCGTCGGCCAGCCGCTTGAGCACGACCGCGCCCGCCCCGTTGCCGAACACCATCCCGTTGGCGGCCGCGTCGAACGGGCGGCACACGCCGTCGGGGGACAGGGAGCCCCCTGGCCGGTACCGGTAGCCGGCCTGCTCGGTGGAGACGACCGCCGCGCCACCGGCGATCGCCACGTCGCAGCGGAAGTCCAGCAGGCTCTGCGCGGCCTGGCACACCGCCACGAGCGACGACGAGCACGCTGTCTGCACCGCCACCGCGGGCCCCGTGAGCCCAAGCTTGTACGCCACCCGCGCGGGCATGAAGTCCGGCGCGCTGCCCGGGATCGCGTCCTCCCACTCCGTGCGGGGCAGCCGGGGCAGCACGTGGAACAGGAGGTACCGGTTGGCCGCGGCACCCGCGAAGACACCGACCGTGCCGCGCTGCTCGCCCGCGTCGGCCAGGGCGGTGGTGGCCACCTCGAGGAAGAGCCGATGCTGCGGGTCGAGGCGGGCGGCCTCGTCGGCCGGGTAGCCGAAGTGGTCCGCGTCGAACCCGGCCAGGTCGTCCAGGTACCCGTACGCGGGCACGTGGTCCGCCGGACCGTCCACACGGGACTCGCGGCGCACCGAGTCGACTCCGTCGAGCAGGTTGCGCCAGAACGTCGCCACGTCTGGCGCACCCGGCACCCGGCAGGCCATGCCGACGACCGCGATCGCGTCCGCCAGCTCCGGGAGGTCCCCGGCCGGCACGCCGCTCACCGTCCCGCCCGCCGGGCCCGCGCCTGCCGGCGGCGCGCCGACCGTTCGGCGGCCGCCGCCACCTCGTCGCCGGCATCGTCCACACCGGACAGGTACGCGGCCAGCTCGCCGACCGTCGGGTTGGCGAACAGCTCGGCCATCGGGATGCGTCTGCCGAGCGCGCTTTCGAGGTTCTCGTGCACGAGCGCCATCAGCAGCGAATGCCCGCCGAGGTCGAAGAAGTTGTCGTCCGGCCCGACCGCGGGCAGGTCCAGCACCGTGCGCCAGGCACCCGCGATCACCGCCGCGACCCCGGCCAGGTCCCCGCCCTCGGCCGGCGGCGCGGGCGGCGCGGGCAGGGCGCGCTCGTCCAGCTTCCCGGTGACGGTCAGCGGCAGCTCCGCGAGCGGCACGATCGCGCGCGGGACCATGTAGTCGGGCAGCTGCTCCCCGAGCGCGGTCCGGACCGCGGCCGCGTCCACGGTGCCGGGCGAGCCGGCCGGTACGACGTAGCCGGCCAGCTCGGTCTCGCCCTGGCCGGTGCCCGCGCGCCGCGCCACCACCGCGGCCTGCGCCACGCCCGGCAGGTCCGCCAGGCAGTTCTCGATCTCGCCCAGCTCCACCCGGAACCCGCGGATCTTGACCTGCCGGTCGGCGCGGCCGAGGAACGTGAGCGTGCCGTCGGGCGCGCGGCGCGCGAGGTCGCCGGTGCGGTACGTGCGCTCGCCGTGCAGCGTGCCGAAGCGTTCGGCGGACAGCCCGGCCCGGCCTTGGTAGCCGAGCGCGACGTGCGGGCTGCGTGCCACGATCTCGCCCTCGGTCGCGCTCTGGGTGCCGTCGGGGCCGAGCAGCACGACCTCGATGCCGTCGAGCGGGCGCCCGATCGGCAGCACCCCGTCGGCCACCGGCGCGTCCGGCGGGAGGTGGTGCTGGGCGATGAAGCTGACCTCGGTGGCGCCGTAGCCGTTGACGAACACGCAGTCCGCCCCCATGTGCCGCCGGCAGAGCCGCACGTCGCGGGCGGTCACCTCCTCGCCGCCGAGCACGACGACGCGGACGTGCGGCAGGGCCCGCTCGCCGAGGCTTGCCACGAGGTAGCGGTAGACGGTGGGCGTCGAGTGGTAGACGGTCACGCCACGCTGGTCGAGCGCCTCGGCGAGGTGGGCGAGCCCGCGGGCGCGGATGTCCACCGGCGCCGCGGCCGCCCCGGACAGCAGCGCGGAGAACGTGTCGGTCACCGCCATGTCGAAGCCGAACGAGGTGAGCACCCCGGTCCGGTCGGCGGGCCCGATCCCGAAGCCGCGGATGTGGTTGCGGGCGCCGAACACGACGTTGCGGTGGCTCTGCCGAACGCCCTTCGGCGTCCCCGTGGAGCCGGACGTGTAGAGCAGGTAGGCGGTCGCGTCCGGGTCGCCGGCGCCCGCCAGCCCCTCGAGGTCCACGGCGTCCACAGTGTCCACGGCGTCCACAGTGTCCACAGTGGACACCTCGGCGAGCACGGGGTCGACGTCGGCAGGCGCCGGTCCGCCGCCGGCCGCGACCGACCGGGCGAGCGCGGCGTTGTCCGAGTCGGTCAGCAACGCCGTGGCGCCGGAGTCGGCGAGCTGGAAGGCCAGCCTGCGCACCGGGAACGTCGGATCGAGCGGCACGTACGGCCGGCCCGCGGCCAGCGCGCCGAGCATCGCGCTGATCATCGTGACGCCGTGCCGGCACAGCAGGGCGACCGGCCCGGTGCCGCTCCGCAACAGCCCGGCCACCGCGGTCGCGTTCGCGGCCAGCTCGCGGTAGCTCGCGACGCCGTCGTCGGCGAGCACCGCGGGGAGGTCGGGCGTGGCGGCGACCTGTGCCGCGAAGGCCGACGTGATCGTCTCGGCGAGCGCGGTACCGGTGGGGGAGCCCTGCTGGATCGTGGTCATGAGGCGGGTACTCAGCCGAGCACCGCCGTCGCGACGTCCGCCACGGACTCGGCGGTGGGGGTCGTGGTCAGGTCGAGCGGCTCGTAGTCGGTGCTGGCGTACCAGCCGGAGCCGTGCACGACGACGTCCGCGCCCGGTTCGACGAGCCCGCGGTCGATGGCGTTGAACACGCCGGTCATCGCCATCACCAGCGACCATTCGCGCAGCGTCCGGAAGTCCGCGGGCAGGCCGCGTTCGTGGCCGGCCAGGCGCGCCCGGATGGCGGGGTACCGCTCGAGGCACTCGTGCAGCGACACCACGATCCCGTCGCCGCCGAACCGGCCGATGATGTCGTTCATCTCCGGTGAGGTCGCCGGCCTGCGGGTGTAGAAGGTCGGGTCGAGGATCTCGTCCGGGTCGTGGAGTGTGGCCGGGAAGTGCGGGTCGGCCTCGTCGGTGTCCTGGTGGTACAGCCCGGTGATGGCGTCCCGCCGGTAGCCGGGCAGCGCGTCGCGCTCGAAGCCGCCGTGCCGCAGTGACAGCACCATGTCCGAGGTGGCCATGTGCTGGACCAGCAGGGTCGCCGGCCGGCTGTCGGCGCCGACCTGCCCGCCACGCTCCAGCACGGTCCGGCCGCGGTGGTAGCCGAGCAGGCCGAACGCGCTGGACACGGCGTGCGCGTGCAGCCGCGGGCGGCCCGCCGCGCCGGTGGGGTCCGCGTCCTGCTCGAAGTACGCCCGCGCGGTGTCCGCGACCAGGTAGTTCGGCAGCGCGAGGGAGAACCAGAGGTTGGTGCCGTGGCGGCGCTTCAGCTCGGCGGCGTGCCGGTCGACGAACTCGCGGCCGATCCGCTTGACGGCCTCCGGCTCGGCGCCGGTGTAGAGCAGCAGCGGGTTGAGCTCGCGCAGCCGGGCGTCGGCCGACAGGCGGCTCGCGCGCAGCTTGTCCCGGCAGGACCACGGCGCGAGGATCACCACCCGCAGCTGCTCGGGCTCGACGAGGTTCGCCTCGACGGCCCGCAGCACCGCGTCGCGCAGCGCGGTGCCCTTGTTCGCCGACGTCGGCGAGAAGATCGTCACCGGCTCGCCGGTGCGGCGGATGTACTCCACCGCCCGGGCCACGATCAGCAGCGACGGGAACGTCTTCGTGGTGTGGGTGCCCGGGTGGCCGGCGAGGTCGAGCAGGGAGAGCCGGTGGCCGGCGTACTCGCCGAGCGAGCGCCAGCCCGCCGTCGCGGCCGCGTAGAACTCCCGCACGTCCGCCGCCGGCTCGGGTAACGCGAAGCCCGGCGAGAACGCGGCCGGGTCGCCGGTCACCGGCGCGGGATCCGCCCCGCACGCGGCGATCGAGCTGGGCATCAGGTCCAGGTAGTCGAGCAGCAGGTTGGCGGACGCGGGCGCCTCGATCGTCGCGGTGCCGCCGGCCGGGTCCGTGATCATCAGGGTCCCTTCGTCTGCGCTGGGTTCGGTTCGGGGGGCAGGGTGCGCAGCTCCGCGCGCAGCGCCAGCAGGTCGCGGCACACGGCGGGCAGCTCCGCGGCGTCGAAGCTGCCGAAGCCGTCGAAGCTGCCGAGCCGGGGCGCCGCGGGCGGCAGCGCCGCCACGACCGCGGGTTCGAGGTGGACCTTGCCGCCCTCGACCCGCACACCGTCGTGCCGGCCCGCCCAGGTGTTGAACGCGACGGCCTCGGCCTCGCCCATCGCGCCGGGGAGCCGCGGTGACACCCGGGCGCCGGCGAGCCGGACCGGGTAGCCGCCGGGCAGGCCGTTCGGTCCCGGCACGTGGGTGTCCAGGGTGGCGCCGGTGAGCAGCGCGGCCAGGACGAGCGCGGCGGTATGGCCGGTGACCCGGTTGAGCTGGGCGCGGTCGGTGGCGCGCTGGGCGGCGAGCAGGCCGGTGACGTCCGGCAGCGGGGTGCCGTCGAGCCAGGCCCGGGCCTCGTCGGCGGGGTCGTGGGGCGCGTGCAGGTGCGTGTGGTGGGCGAGCAGCCGCAGCCGGCTCTGGTCGGGGAGCCCCAGCGCGGCCTGCAGCGACGCGGCGAGGGTGCCCACGTTGCCGACCCCGCACAGCACGGGGAGGCCGAGCGCGGCGAGCACGGGGTTCACGGCGTCCGGGAAGCAGGCGTTCACCAGCCACGAGCCGGGGGAGTGCGCCGCGACCAGCCGGCCCGCCTCGGCCGCGAGGTCCGCGTGCAGCGGCAGCGCGAGGCCGAATCCGGCCCGCGCGAGCAGGTTCGTCCAGGCGGACGGCGCGGTCGTCCGCTCCCACGGGGACTGGCGGGACGCGCACACGAACACGCCGGTGGGCCGGGTGCCGGCCAGCACGTCCGCGAGCGGCGCGCCGATAACGGCGGCGACCGGGCGGAACGTCACGCCGGTGCCGCCGAGGGCCGCCCGCGTGCCGGCGAGGTAGCAGACCGCCGCCGCCTTCGCGTGGCTTCGGCCGACCACCGTGACGTCGACGGGTTCGGGGGAGACGGTGGCGAGAGCGTCGCACGTCGCGTGTGCCAGTGACCCGGAACCGAGGACGACGAGAGACGCTCCACTCATAAGCGGCAGCTCTCGATCTCGCTGAACCGCACCGACATCCCGACACCCCTCCACCACGGCTGACGCGTGCGGGACCACTCGTGCCGTGTCCGGCCGCGCGGTGGGGGATTGTTACATGGTTAATCTGTTGATTGGAAGTACTGTTACAGCAGTTGGGTGAGTTATTTACTCCACGCCGTGCTCCGAATCGGTCTTTGTGGACAGACCGTTCGCTCGTCCGCCGGTCACGGTCCGTGCCCGTGAACCCCGGGTAATACCTGCTAATACCCCTGTGAGGCAAGAGAAAACGAATGCTTGTCTCACGGCGAGGGAAACGGTTACAGTCCGACGACGTTGGACGTTAACCGGTCATAACTTGTCGGCGTTGCCGCTGTGCGACGGCCGGTTTTCGTGCGCGTTCTGTGAACAAGCACCGCAAGGGGATGATGACGCTGTCATTAGCGATCCGCCGGTGTGCTGTCCGTGAGCCGCACCCGGCGGAGGCCGCACGATGACGACCGAGGCGACGACCGAGGCGTCGACCGGTGAGTTAGCCGGGCCGCCCGACGGCCCGTCGCGCGCGTGCGGCGACGGCGCGGTACCCGCGGCGTGGATGATCGCCCCGCGAGCCGACCGCCCGGGTGGCACGGTGGGTGAGCTGATCGCGGCACACGCGGCCACCCGGCCGGACACGGTCGCGGTGCGGCAGTGGGACAGCCGGCTGACCTACGCCGAGCTGGTGGCGGCCGCCCGGCACGTGGCCGCGACGCTGCGTGCACGCGGCGTCGGCCCGGAGACCCGGGTCGGCATCTGCGTCGGCCGGCACCCGGGGCTCCTCGTCGCGCTGGTCGGCGTCCTGCTCTCCGGCGGCGCGTACGTGCCGCTCGACCCGGACCTGCCGGCGCTGCGGCTGACCGGCACCGCGCGGGCGGCCGGGGTGGCGTGCGTGGTCGCCGACGACGCCGGCCGCGCGGTGTTCGCCGGCACCGGCCTGCCCCTCGTGGGACTCGAGGGGGACGGCCCCGCCGCGGCCGGCTGCCCGGCGCTGCCGGACAACGCGGCGTACGTGATCTTCACATCCGGGTCCACCGGGCAGCCCAAGGGCGTCGTCGTCACGCACGCCAACGTGGCGGCCTTCATGACCAGCATCCGCGAGCGCGGCCGGATCGACCTCGGCAGCCGCGCGCTGGCGATCACCTCGATCGGCTTCGACGTGTCGGTGCTCGAGCTGCTGGTGGCGCTGATGGTCGGCGCGTCGGTGCAGCTGGCCGCCGAGTCCGACCGGGCCGACCCCGACCGGTTGCGCCGCTTCATGGTCGCCCACGAGGTGACCTGGGCCGAGGTGGCGCCCGCGCTGCTGCCGCTGCTCGACCCCGCTGACCTGCCGCTGGTGCGCTCGGTGGTGACCGGGGCCGAGGCGCCCGGTCCCGAGCAGGTCGCGCGCTGGACCGCCGGCGGCAGGCGGCTGATGAACGGCTACGGCCCGACCGAGACGACGGTCGCGGTGTCCGGGTTCGTCGCGTCCGGCGAGTGGCACACGCCGATCCCGATCGGCCGCCCGATGCTCAACCACCGCCTGCACGTCGTGGACGAGCGGATGCGCCTGGTCCCGCCGGAGGTGCCGGGCGAGCTGCTCGTCGGCGGCCCCGGGGTGACCCGCGGTTACCTCGACGCGCCCGGTCTGACCGCCGACCGGTTCGTGCCCGACCCCTTCGGCGCCGAGCCGGGGGCACGGCTCTACCGCACGGGCGATCTGGTCAGCTGGGGTGCCGATGGCGAGCTGCGCTTCCACGGCCGGACCGACCGGCAGGTCAAGGTCCGCGGTCAGCGGGTGGAGCTGGCGGAGGTGGAGGCGGTGCTGCGCACGCATCCCGGGGTGGCGCACGCCGTCGTGGCGCCGGTCCCGGGCGCGGCCGACGTCAGCCTCGCCGCCTTCGTCGCCCCGGACTCCGCGCCGGACGATGCCGAGCTGCGCACGTACCTGTCCGCCCGGTTGCCCGCGGTGATGGTGCCCGCGCGGTTCCGGCGGCTGGCCGAGCTGCCGCTGACCAGCTCCGACAAGGTCGACGTGGCGGCGCTGGTGGCCGGCCTGGCCGGCGAGTCCGTCGCACCGGCCGACGTGCCGGGCGTGCCGCCCGAGCTGGTGGCCATCTGGTCCGGCGTGCTCGGCACGCCGGCCGGCTCGGCCGCGGACGACTTCTTCGCCGCGGGCGGGCACTCCCTCGCCGCCATGCGGCTGGTCGCCGCGATGCGCCTGGAGCTGCGCCGCGACGTCGCCGTCGAGGACGTGTTCGCGGCCCGCACCCTGGGCGGGCTCGCCGCGCGCCTCGCGGCCGCCGCGGATCTGTCCGATGTGGACGACGCGGACCTGCCGTCGGGCACCCCGCCGGCGCTGTCGGCCGCCCAGCGCAGGCTGTGGTTCCTCGACCAGCTCGCGCCGGACGCCACCGCCTACAACATCGCGCTGGCCCAGCGCCTGCACGGCCCACTGGACGTCGACGCGTTGCGCGAGGCGCTGGCCGAGGTCGTGGCCCGGCACGACGTGCTGCGCTGGCGGGTGCCGCACGACGACGGCCGCCCGTACGCCGTCCTCGACGCGGTGACCGAGGTGCTGCTGCCGGTCGAGTACCTGACCTCTCTGTCCACTTCGGACCGCGAGGCCGCCGTGCGCGAGCGGTTGCACGCCGAGGCCGCCGCCCGGTTCGACCTCGCTACCGACCGGCTGCTGCGCGCCCGCCTGCTGCGCCTCGGCGACGACGAGCACGTGCTGGCCCTCACCGCGCACCACGCCGTCTTCGACGGCTGGTCCGAGCGGATCCTCTACCAGGAGCTGGGTGCCGCCTACGCGCGCCGCGCCCGCCCGCCGCTGCCCGCGTCCTTCGCCGACTACGTCGCCTGGCGCGACGAGCGGGCCGCCCGCCGCGGCAAGGACGACCTCACGTGGTGGACCGAGCACCTGTCCGGCGCGCCGACCGTGCTCGACCTGCCGCGCGACCACCCGCGCCCGGCCGAGCAGAGCTACGCGGGCGCGTTCGCCGCCACCGGCCTGGGCCCGGCCACCGACGCGGGCATCCGCGCGCTCGCCGTCGAGCTGGGCGCCACGCCGTCCACGGTGGTGCTGGCCGCGTTCGCGGAGCTGCTGCGCCGGGTGTCCGGGCGGGACGACGTCGTGGTCGGCTCGCCGGTCGCGGACCGCAGGCACGCCGCGTTCGCCGACCTGATCGGCTTCTTCGTCGACATCGTCCCCTTGCGACTGTCCCGCGCGGGCGAGTGCACGTTCGCCGAGCTGGTCACCCGCTGCCGCGACGAGCTGTTCGACGCGCTGGCCCACCCGGACGCGCCACTGGAGCGGATCGTGGACGCGCTCACCCTGCCCCGCGACCCGTCCCGCGGCGCGCTGGTGCAGGTGATGTTCAACGTCTACAACTTCGCCCAGGCGCCGCTGGAGCTGCCGGGGATCCGCGTCGAGCCGCTGCCGCCCGGGGTGCCGGGCTCGCCGTTCGACCTGACCACGTACCTGGTCGAGCGTGCCGGGCGGATGAGCTTCGAGCTGGTCTACAACACGGATCTCTTTGCCGCACAACGCATCGAGACGCTGCTGGCGGCCCTCGTGCACCTGCTCGACGCGGCCGTGGCCGCGCCGCACCACCCGGTCGGCGCGGTCGACGTCCCGCAGCTCGACGCGCTGCGGTCCGGGCTCGCCGGCGATCCCACGCCCGCGGCGCAGGACACCGGGCAGAACACCGGGCAGAACACCGGGCAGAACACTGGGCAGAACACCGTGGCGCCGGCCGTGCCGACCGAGCACGTGGTCGCCGCGGCCTGGTGCGCGGTGCTGGGCCGGGTCTCGGTGGGCGTCACGCAGAACTTCTTCGACCTGGGCGGCACCTCGCTGGACCTGGTGACGCTGGCGAAGACGCTGCCCGGCAGGCCACGCGTGGTGGACCTGTTCCTCTACCCGACCGTGCGCGCGCTGTCCGCGTTCCTCGACGGCCCGGGCGCCGGCGAGGACGCCGGCGACTTCGCCGGCGAGCCTGCCGACGACTTTGCCGACGACTTTGCCGACGAGGACGTGCTGGCCGCGGCCCGCCGCAAC
Source organism: Actinophytocola sp. (assembly GCA_035995025.1). Classification (GTDB taxonomy): domain Bacteria; phylum Actinomycetota; class Actinomycetes; order Mycobacteriales; family Pseudonocardiaceae; genus Actinophytocola. Next base: position 294,447 of record DASYKY010000133.1, on the reverse strand, counting down.
CGGGGCAGGCGCCGCACCGCCGGGCGCCGCCGCGCGGTCGCGGACCGCCGGGCCCGGCTGGGCGCCGTCGAGGGTGACGGGGACGTACTCAGTGGAGGGAACTGACATGGCAGCCGAGCAGGCCTTCCAGGTCGTGGTCAACGACGAGGAGCAGTACTCGATCTGGCCCGCCGAGCAGGAGCCGCCCGCGGGCTGGCGGCCCGCCGGGTTCACCGGCGCCCGCGACGACTGCCTCGCCCACGTCGACCGGGTGTGGACCGACATGCGGCCCAAGAGCCTGCGGATCGCGATGGACGAGGCCGGCTCGCGGTGAACGAGGTCCTGACCGTCCGGGCGTCGCACGCCCAGCAGCAGATGTGGTTCGTCGAGCAGATGGTGCCCGGCGAACCCGTGCACAACATCAGCTTCGAACGCCGCTACGCGGGCCACCTCGACCCGGCGACGCTGCGTGCGGCGGTCGCCGACGTGGTCGCCCGGCACGAGTCGCTGCGCACCAGGTTCGTCGCGCGGGACACCACGCTGTGGCAGGTCGTGACGGCGCCGCCGGACGAGCCGCCGGTCGAGTTCACCGACCTGAGCGGCGCCGGCGACCCGCGGGCCGCGTTCCGCGAGCTGTGCGCGCGGGCGGGCACAGCTGTGTTCGACCTGGGCCGGGCACCGCTGCTGCGGCTCCTGCACGTGCGGCTCGGCCCGGACGTCGACGGCCTGGTCCTGGTGCTGCACCACGCGATCGCGGACGCCATCTCGACCGAGATCCTCGTGCGGGACCTGACCGCCGCCTACGAGCACCGGCTCGCCGGGGCCGCGCCGGACTGGCTCGAGCTGCCCGTGCAGTACGCCGACTTCACCGCCTGGCAGGAGGAGCGGGCCGGCGGCCCGGCCGTGCGGCAGGACCTCGAGCACTGGCGCGCGGCGCTCGCCGATCTGTCCACCTTGGACCTCACGCGTGGCCGCCCCCGGCCGGAGCGGCTGAGCCAGCGCGGCCGCCACCGGGAGTTCACCCTCGACGCCGACGTCGTGTCGGCGCTGGAGGCTCTCGTCCGCACCGAACGCGCCACCACGTTCATGGGCCTGCTCGCGGCGTATGCGGCCACCCTCGGCCGGGTCTTCGGCAGCGAGGACGTGGCGGTGGCCAGCCCCGTCGCCGGCCGGCCGCTGCCGGAGCTGCGGGATGTCATCGGCATGTTCGTCGACCAGGTCGTGCTGCGGCTCGACCTGTCCGAGGGCCCGACGTTCCGCGAGCTGCTGCGCGCCGCGCGCCGGGTCGTCGGCGACGCGCACGACCACGACTCGGTCACGTTCGACCAGATCGTCGCGGCGGTGGCGCCGGAGCGAGTGGCCGGCATGACCCCGCTTGCCCAGGCGGCGATCAACCTGCAGCCATCGGTGCCGCCGCGCCCGCCGGCCGGCCGGATGCCGCGGGCCACGGACGCGTCGCAGATCGACACCGGCACCGCCACCCACGACCTGCTGCTGGACCTGGTGCCTGCCCAGGCCCGGGAGCCGTTCACCGGCACCGTGCGCCACCGCGCGGACGTGGTCGACGACGCCGCGGCCGGGCTGGTGTGCGAGGTGTTCCCGCGGCTACTGCGGGCCGCACTGGCCGAGCCGGACCGTCCGCTGTGGACACTCCAGGACCTGTGGCACGAGCCGGACCCGGCCGCGCCGGTGGACGTCCCGGACACCACGCTGCCCGACCTGATCGCGAGCCGGGCCACGCCGTCCGCGCCCGCGGTCGGCACGCTGTCCTACCGGGACCTGGCGGCGGCCGCGAACCGGGTCGCGCAGGCATTGCACGCCCGCGGCGTCGGCTTGGGGGAGCCGGTGCTGGTCGCCCTGCCGACCTCGGCCGAACTGGTGGCGGCGTTCCTGGGCGTGCTCGCGGCGGGCGCGCTGTACGTCCCGGTGGACCCGGCCGCGCCTGCCGCGCAGCTGGCGGCCGCCGCCGCCCGCTCGGGCGCCCGGCTCGCCCTGACGTTCCCAGCGGCCGTCGACCTGCCCGGCACCGTCGAGACCCTGCCCGTCGAGACCCTGCCCGTCGACGTGGCCGCCGGGCCGGATCCCGGTCCGCCCGCGGTGACCGTGCGGCCCGACGACGGCGCGCTCCTCCTCTTCGCCTCGGGATCGGCCGGGGTCGTCGTCACGCATCGCAACGCGGTGGCCGCCGCGGCGGCGCTGCTGACCGTGTTCCCGGCAGGCTCGACGCACCGGGCCGACGGGCCGCCGCTCACCGCGATGCTCTGCGTGCTGGCCGGTGGCGGCACCCTGCACCTGGACGACCAGCCGGTCGACTACCTGCACACCACCCCGGCCCGCCTGGCCGGCTCGACGCCACCGCGCCGCGCGGTCGTCCTGAACGAGCCATTGCTGTCCCAAGTGGACGGTCCAGTGGTCGTCCTCTACGGGTCCGCCGAGACCGGCTCGGTCGCGATCGCGGGCGACGGCGCGGCCGAGCCCCTGCCCGGGGTCCGGGTGTCCGTGCTCGACCCGTGGGGCGCTCCCGTCCCGCCGGGCTGCGCCGGCGAGCTGTGGGTCGGCGGCCCGCAGGTGGCCCGCGGCTACCTCGGTGCGCCCGGCGCGACGGCCGCCGCGTTCGGACCCGACCCGGCGGGCGGACGCCGGTTCCGGACCGGCGAGCAGGTTCGCCGTCTGCCCGACGGCCGCCTGGAGTTCCCCGGCCCCACCGCCGAGCCCGCCACGGCGACCTCGGCGACCTCGGCGGCCGCCGGTCCCCGGGAGCCGGGCACGCCGCTCGAGGAGGCGTTGCTCGACGGCTGGCAGTGGCTGCTGCCGAACCGGGACTTCGGCGTCACCGACGACTTCTTCGACATCGGCGGCGACTCGATCCTCGCCATCCACGCCGTCGCCGAGGCTCGCCGGCACGGGCTGACGCTGACCGTCCGGCAGATTCTCGACCTGCGCACCATCCGCGCGCTCGCCGCCGCACTCGACACGGTGGAACGAGCCGACCGCACGGCACCGCTCGGGATCACCGGCCCGACCGCCGTCCGCATCCCGGCCCCGTCCGCGTCGCCGCCCACGGTTCCCGGCGTCACCATCGAGGGCGACGTCCTCACCGCCGATCCGTCGCAAGTGGACGACTGGTCGCTCGCCCGGGCCGTGCGAACCCTGGCCGCCGGAAAGTCCACATCGGACACGGGCGTGCTCGGTGTGCTCGTGCCGCGGGAAACCATGGCCGCGCTCGCCGGGCCCGCCCACGAGGCGTACGCCACCACGACCACCGACCTCGTCGTCGCCGCGACCCTTGCCGCCACGGGCGCGGCCGCCGTCGCGGTCGCCGACACCCGCCGCGAGGAACCGGCCGCGACCGGCGCCCCCGCGGAGCCCGGCCTGCTGCGGCCCGGCCCGGCGACCGGCGACACCGAGCTGGTCCAGGCCGTCAAGGCCGCCATGCGCGCACCGGAGGCGGACGACCCGGCCGTGCCCGGCGTGCGGGTGCTGCCCCTGCCCGGCGGCGTGCCGGTCACCGCGCTCGGCGACGCGGGCACGCGGGTCGTGGTGACGCTGGCCGGCGCGCGGCTCGTCGTCACCGGCGACGCGGACGCGGGGCTCGCCGAGCGGGTCCGCGACCGGCTGACCGGGCTCGTCGAGCACTGCACCGCCGCCGAGACGGTGTACTCGGTGGCCGACTTCCCCGACGCGGGCCTCGACGACGCCGCGATGGCCGGCCTGCTCGCCGGGCTCGAGCAGGACCTCGACCCGGAGACGGCGCCGTGACCAGCGCGATCGCCGACCCTGTCGCCGACCCGGACCTTCGGCCGGACCTGGCCGTCGACCGCGCGGCGGCCGACGTCGCCGCCGAGGTCCGCGCGCTGCTGGCCGGTCCGCGCGCCCGGGACGCCCTCGCCGCCGTGGCCGCCGCACGCCGCGCGGGCACCGACCTCGACCCGCGCCCGCTGTACCGGCTGCTCGGCGAGCACCGGCTGCTCGCCGTGTCCTGGCCCCGGGCCTACGGCGGCCGCGGGCTGCCCGCCCGATGTGCGGCGGCCGTGGTCGGCGAGCTGATCGCGGGCGGCGTGCCCGAGGTGCTGCACACCCTGTCCGTCCAGATCTGCGGCACGTTCCTGCTGACCGCGGGCTCCGCCGAGCAGCGCGCCGCCGTGTTGCCGGGCCTCGCGTCGGGCAGGCGAACGGCCACGGTGCTGTACTCCGAGCCCGGCGTCGGCTCCGACCTGTCCGCCCTGCAGACCACCGCCGAGGCGACCGCGAACGGCGGCTGGCGGATCAGCGGCCGCAAGGTCTACAGCGTGGGGACGGCACTGGCCGACCACGGCCTGGTCGCCGCCCGGACCGCCGTCGAACCGAGCCCGTACCGGGGCATCACGCTGTTCCTCGTGCCGCTCGACCGGCCCGGCATCACCATCGGCAGGCTCGAGTCGCTGGCCGACGACGACTTCGCCGACGTGCGGCTCGACGACGTCGAGATCCCGGCGAGCGCCGTGATCGGCCCGGTGGGCGGCGCATGGCCGCTGATCACCGAGGCGCTGGCGCTCGAACGCACCGGCGTCGACTACGTGGCGAAGGCCCGGCGGTGGCTTGCCGCCGCGCCGCCGGCCGACAGCCGGGCGCGCACCGAGTACGGCAGGCTGCGCACGCACACGGCCGCCGCCGCCGCGCTCGCCACGCGCTGCGTCGACCAGCTCGACACCGGCCGGGTGGACGCGGTCGCCGCGGCCGCGACCAAGCTCTGGTGCGCCGACACCGCCCGCGCGGTCGCCTGGTGGTGCGCCGAGGAGGCCGGGCCAGCCGCGCTGTGGCGGTCCGGCGACGGGCTGCTGGAGCCGGCCTACCGCGAGGCACCCGGCCTGACCTTGTCCGCCGGCACCTCGGAGATGATGCTGGAGTTCGTGGCCTCGTCTGGGCTGCCGCTGCCCGAGGTCGGCGAGCCGCTCGCCGCCGAGCTGCGCGCGGCGTGCCGGGCCGTGGCGTCCGCCTACGACGAGCGGGACCCGGCCGGCGCGTGCTGGCCCGACCTCGCCCGGCTGGGTGTGTTCGGGATGACCGTCCCCGCCGAGCGGGGCGGGCTTGACCTGGGCCTGCGCGCGGCGGTGATCTGCTCGGCAGAGCTCGGTCGCGAGCTGCACGACGGCGGCCTGCTGGACACCCTCACCGCGCTCGACGTCCGCACGCGGACCGGTCGCGAACTGCCCACATTGGACGGCCGGTGGCGGGCCGTGCTCGCCGACCTCCGGTTGCCCGGCCGGCCCGTCCACGACCCGCGGGCGGCCGACACCCGGCTCGCGGTCCTCGACGGCCCCGCGATCGCGCTCGCCCCGGACCTGACGTTCCACCCGCACGACACGGCCGAAGGTCCACTGTGGACCGCGCACGGCGCGGCCGGCGAGATCCTCCTCGACGGCGCCGCGGCCGTCGAGGTGCTCGCCGCCGGCCGGGTGCGCCGCGCCGCCTGGCTGCTCGGGCTCGCGGCGGGCTGCCTCGAGCACACCTGCGAGCGGGCCCGCACCCGCGAGCAGTTCGGCCGCACCCTGTACGCCAACCAGGACGTCGCGTTCCGCCTCGCCCGCCTGGCCGTGCGCCTCGACGCGCTCACCGCCCTGGTCACCGACCTGGCCGGCCGGTTCGACGACGGCGCACCCGAGCCGGCCCTGGCCGCGGGCGCACTCGCCGAGGCGGGCACGCTCGCGCTCGACGCCGGCCGGGAGGGCGTCCATCTGCACGGCGCGTTCGGCATGACCGCCGGGTCGCCGGTGCGCCGCCACTACCTGGCCGCACCGATCGCGGTCGCGGCCGACGCGGCACCCGCCGCGCTGCGCACCGAGGCGGCCGACCATGACTGAGACGACCCGGACCACGCGGCGGCCGTTCTCCGCGGCGATCTGGCGCAACCGCGACTTCGTGAAGCTGTGGACCGGCCAGACGTTCTCCCAGTTCGGCGCGTACGTGAGCACGATCGTCGTGCCGCTGCTGGCAATCGAGGCGCTCGACGCCGGGGCCGACGAGCTGGGCCTGCTGGGTCTGCTCAGCAAGCTGCCCGCGCTGCTCTACCTCGTGGCCGGCGTGTGGGTCGACCGGATGCGCAAGCGCCCGACGATGATCGTCACCAACCTCGTGCGGGCCTTCCTGCTGCTGATGATCCCCGTCGAGGCCGCGCTCGGCGTGCTGTCGATCGGGCTGCTCGGCGCCACCCTGCTGATCTCCGCGGTGCTGACCGTGTGGTTCGACACCGCGTACATGAGCTTCCTGCCCGGCCTGGTCGGCCGCGAGCACCTGGTCGACGCGAACAGCCGGATGGAGTCGGCGCGGGCCACCGCCCAGCTGACCGGCCCCACCATCGGCGGCCTGCTGGTGGCGGCGGTGACGGCGCCGATCGCGGTCATCCTGGACGGGCTGGCGCTGCTCGCGTCCGTGTTCACGCTGGGCCGCATCCGCTACCGGGAGCCGGCCCCCGAACCGCCCGACGACGGCGGCCGCGTGCGCCGCGGCTGGACCGACCTCGTGGCGGGGCTGCGGTTCCTGGCCCGGCACGCCGTGCTGCGACCGTTGATGGCGGCCATCGCCATCAGCAACATCGCCTGGTCGGCGGAGACCACGCTCTACGTGATCTACCTCGTGTCCGTGCTGCACGTGCCCGCGTCGCTGGTCGGCCTCACGCTGATCGGCACCGGGCCGGGCGCGCTCGTCGGCGCCCTGTCGGCCGGCCCGGTGGCGCGGCGGATCGGCGTCGGCGGCGCGATCTGCGTGGGCCTGGGCGGGTTCTGCCTGTCGACCCTGCTGATCCCGCTGACCGCGCCGGCGCTCGGCGCCGCGCTGCCGATGCTGATCGCCGCGGCGTTCCTGATGTCGGCCAGTGGCGCGGTGTCCGCGGTCAACGTCGAGAGCCTGTTCCAGCGGTCCACTCCGGACCAGCTGCAGGGCCGGGTGATGGGCTCGTTCCGGTTCATGACGGTCGGCCTCTGGCCGCTCGGCGCACTGGTCGGCGGCCTGCTCGGTGGCGCGATCGGTCCGCGGGCGGCGCTGTACGCCGCGGTCGCGGTGCTGGCGATCGCGCCGGTGCTGGTGTGGTTCTCGCCGGTGCGGCGGGTGGGTGCGGCCGGGGCGGGCGGCTGATGGCCACCGCGAAGCGCCGGGTGCGCGACATCTACCCGCTGACGGCCATGCAGCAGGGCATGCTCGTGCACGCGCTGCGGTCGGCCGGCGCGCCGGTGTACCAGCAGCAGTTCGTGCTCGCGGTCACCGGCGTGCGGGACGAGGCGGTGCTGCGGGCGGGCCTGGACGACCTCGTCGACCGGCACCCGGTGCTGCGTACCGGCTTCGTCTGGGAGGGCGTGGACACCCCCGTGCAGGTGGTGTTCGCCGACGCCCCGTTCAAGGTCGTCGTCGTGCCTGCTGTGTCCGATGTGGACTCAGCGGTGCCGGCTGCGTTGGCCGAGCAGTGGTCGCGGCCGTTCGACCTGCGCCGCCCGCCGCTGCTGCGGGCACACGCGCTGCGGACCGGCGCGGACGAGTGGCGGCTGGTCGTCACGATCCACCATCTCGTGGTGGACGGCTGGAGCATGCCGACCGTGCAGGCGGACCTGGAGGCGCTGCTCGCGGCCCGGGTGGCGGGGCGGCCCGCGGGGCTGGCGCCGGCGGCGCCGTTCCGCGAGTTCGTGACGTGGCTGCGCGACAACGACACCACCGACGCGGCGGCCACCCATTTCAAGCGGCTGCTGGGCGACCTGCGGCATCCGACCCCGCTCGGCATCGACCGGGTGGGCCGGGTCAGCGCCGAGCCGGGGCCGTCCGGCCGGGTGGAGCTTTTCCTGCGCTGCGAGCCGGCGCGGCAGCCGGACGTGCTCGCGCGGGGCCGCGGCCTGCTGCCGAGCACGATCGCGCACGCCGCGTGGGGGCTGCTGCTGGCACGGTGCGCGGGCACGCCGGACGCCGTGTTCGGCACCACGGTGTCGGGACGACCGGCGGAGCTGCCCGGCGTGACCGAGCGGGTCGGCATGTTCGTCAACACGGTCCCGGTCCGCGTCGCGGTGGACGGCGGGCTGCCGGTGGGCCCATGGCTCGCGGCCGTGCAGGAACAGCTCATCGCGGGGCGGGCGTTCGAGCACATCCCGGTAGCGGCGGCGCAACGCTGCAGCGCCGTGCCGATGGGGGAGCCGCTGTACGAGAGCGTGCTGGGCTTCCAGAACTACTTCGTGGACGAGCCCGCCGCCGGCCCCGCCGGCCCGGTGACCGTGCGGGCGCTGCGCCAGCAGGAGCAGACGGGGCTGCCGCTGGTGGTCTCGGTGGCGATCCCGCACGGCGCCACCTGGGTCCGCGTGGAGCACGACGAGCACCGCATCGACCGCCCGACGGCCGAGTGGCTGGCCGACCGCTACGGCCGCCTGCTGACCGAACTGGCCGACGCCCCGGACGACCTGCCGCTGAGCGACCTCCCGGCACTCTCCGGACCGGACGTCGTCGTCCCGACGGCGGCGCGCCCTTCGGCTCAGCTGCCTGCTCACCCTGCGGCCGTCTCGCTGTTGCGTGCGGCGGGCATCGGCGCCGGCGACCGGGTGCTGCTCTGGCTCCCCGCCTCCGCGGAGCTGGTCGCCGCCGCGCTCGGTGGGCTCGCGCTCGGCGCGGACGTCGGTCAGGTGCCCGCGGACGCCTCGCCCGCCGAGCTGGCCGACCACTGCCGCGGTGCCGCCGCGCTCGTCGTCCCCGCCGCGACGCGGTTCTCCGTACCACCACGGGTTCCCGTCGTCCACATGGAACTGTCCGAGCCGGACGGTGTGACCGCCGTGAGCGGGCGGTGGCGCGGCGCGGATGCCGGCACGCTCGCCGAAGCCGTGGCTGTCGCCGCGGCGGTGCCGTTCGTCGCCGGGGAGCCGGCCGTGCTGGCGCTCGGCGCGGACGACCCGGCGCTGCTGCCCGTGGCGCTCGCCGCGCTGAACGCCGGTGCCCGCCTCGAGTTCCGCGATCCGCGCGACCCCGGCGAGGGCGTCACGGTCGGCCCGGGCGCGTGGCGGGTGCACGGCACCGACGCCACCGGCGGCGCCTTCGCGTGCGTACCGTGCGGCGCGACCGGCCTCGGCGTCGTGCCCGGCGGCTGGGTTGCCGACTCGGGAGACCGGCCCGTTCCCGACGCCGTGCCCGGCGAGCTGGTCGTCGACGGCGTACGCACCGGCAGGTGGGTACGCCGCCGCGCGGACGGCACATTCGAGCTGCTGGGGGACCGGCCGCGCACCGAGGACGTCTGGGTGGCCGCCCGCCTCCGCGACGACGACGCCGTGGCCGAAGCCGTGGTCCGGGACGAGCGCGCCTGGATCGTCCCCGCCGGCGGCCCCGCAGACCTGCCCGCCCTCCAGGGGCGGCTCCGCCTGCGGATACCCGGCGCCCTGCTCCCCACCGACATCCGCGAGCTGGCGGAGCTGCCGCTCACCGCGGCCGGCGACGTGGACGTCCTCGCGCTTGTCGGCGAGGCCCCGCCCGGCGCCGGCGCGCGCGCCGAGGCGCGGGCGCTCGCCGCCCGGCTCTCGACGCTGCCCGGCGGCCGGCGGGACGACTTCCTGGCCGCCCTGCGCGCCGCCCAGCGCGCCACGCCGCCGATCCGCCCCGGCCGCATCCGGGGCCCGGTGCCGCACTCGGCACAGCAGGACTTCTACGCGAACGACCCGCTGCGCTCGCTGAACGAGTCCACAGTGGACGCGCCGGGCGAGCCGCGGCCGGACACGCTCACCTACGCCGACTACGCCGCCTGGCAAGCCGATCCGCGCCGGGCCGCCGACCTCGAGCGGCAGCACGCGCACTGGAAGGCCGTGCTCGCCGGCGCGCCCGTGTCCGGCATCCCGGCCGACCGCATCCCACCCGGCGCGCCGCGGCGCGGTCACCTCAGCCTGACCGTCTCCCGCACCGCCACGCGGCACGAGTGGCTCGCCGCCCTCGCGACGGTGCTCGCCCGCAGCGGGCGCGACGACGATGTCGTGCTCGGCGTCGTCACCGTTCCGGTGCTGCCCGGCGAGTTCCACGGTGTCAGCGGCCCGTTCGCCCGGATGCTTCCGATCCGCCTCACGGTGGGACCTGCCAGCACGCCCGGCGAGCTGGCCGACGCCGCGGCCAGGGCACTCGACGACGCCCGCCGAAACGCCGACCTGCCCTGGCCCCGGCTGCGCGCGCTGCTCGCCGAGGACCCGCTGGTCAGCGTCGCCGTCCACGACCGGCCCGGCGACCGCGCCGCGCATGCCGCCGCGACCGTCGGCCTCGACCTCAACCCCACCGGCACGGGCACCGGCATCACCGCCGTGTTCGACGCCCGCGCGATCACCGGGCCCAGCGTCACCGCCTTGATCCGCCGGGCCGCGCGCGTGCTCGAGCTGACCGGCCCGGTGGAGGCCGCCGACCTGACCACCGGCGACGAGCTGGCCGAGCTGCTCCGCGCGGGTGACGGCGGCACCGTGACCGGCGAGCCGGCGACCGTCCCCGGCCTCGTCGCCCAGCAGGATCCCGGCGCCACGGCCGTGATCGCCACCGACGGCGAGCTGACCTACCGGCAGCTGCTCGACCGCGCGGAGAGCCTCGCCGCCGAGCTGCGCGCCCGCGGCGTCGGCGCCGAGGACCGGGTGGCCGTGTGCCTGCCGCGCACGACCGCCACCGTGTGGGTGCCGCTCGGCATCATGCTCGCCGGCGCCGCCTACGTGCCGGTCGACCCGAAGTACCCGCCGGCCCGCGTCGAGTACCTGTGCGCGGACGCCGGAGTGTCCACAGTGGTCACCGACGACGCGGCCGGGTTCCCGGACGGCATCGCGGTCCTGCACCCCGGCGAGATCCACGCGGCCGGGCCGATCGAGCCCGCGGCCCGCCCGGACGGCGCCGCCTACGTCATCTACACCTCCGGCAGCACCGGAAAGCCGAAGGGCGTGCTCGTCGAGCACAGGTCCGTTGTGGACTTCTCCCGCCACATCGCGACCGCCTACCGGATCGGCCAGGACACCCGGCTGCTCGGCTTCGCCGCGCTCACCTTCGACGTGTCCGTGTTCGACCTCTGGTCGGCGCTGTGCAACGGCGCCACGCTCGTACTCGCCGGCGACGAGGAACGGGCCGACGTCGAGGCGCTACGCCGGCTGCTGGTCGAGCGGCGCGTCACCGCCGCCGAGCTGCCACCCAGCCTGATGCCGCTGCTCGACCCGGCCGAGCTGCCCGACCTGCGGCTCGTGTCCGTCGGCGGCGAGGCCCCGGCCGGCGTGCTCGTCGACGACTGGGCCACCGCCGGGCGGGAGTTCTGGAACGGCTACGGCCCGGCGGAGACGACCGTCGCGGTCACGCTCATGCGCTGCACACCACCGTCGGGCGGGCGGATCCCGCCGATCGGCCTGCCGATGCCGAACCACCGCGCCTACGTGCTGGACGAGCGGCTGCGGCCGGTGCCACCCGGCGTCGGAGGCGAGCTGTGCATCGCCGGTGCGGGCGTCGCCCGCGGCTACCTCGGCCGGCCGGGACACACCGCCGACCGGTTCGTGCCCGACCCCTTCGGCGAGCCCGGCGCGCGCCTCTACCGCACCGGCGACCTGGCCCGCTGGGCACGCGATCCGGCGGGCGGACCCGTGCTGGAGTTCCTCGGCCGGGTCGACCGGCAGGTCAAGCTCCGCGGCTTCCGGGTCGAGCCGGGCGAGGTCGAGTCGGTGCTGGCCGCGGACGCGCGGGTCCGCCAGGTCGCGGTCGAGGTGTGGGAGGGCGGCGACGCGGGCCGGCACCTGACCGCCTACGTCGTGCCCGCCGCGGCGGGCACGACGCTCGCGGAGGTCCGGGAGATCGCCGCGGCCCGGCTGCCGGACTACATGGTCCCGACCCGGCTCGCCGTGCTGACCGAGCTGCCCCGCACGCCCAGCGGCAAGATCGACCGCCGCGCGCTGCCCGCCCCGCCCGAGCCCGCCGCGACCGGTGGCGAGAACGGTGGCGATAAAGGCGCATGGAGCGAGCTGGAGACCACGATCGCCACGGAGGTCCTTGGCCCGCTGCTCTCGTTGTCCGGTGTGGACAGAGCGACCGACTTCTTCGAGCTGGGCGGCAACTCGCTGCAGGCGACCCAGGTGACCTCGCGGGTGCGGGACCGGCTCGGCGTCGAGATCGGGCTGGCCGACTTCCTCGCCGAGCCGACCGTGACCCGCCTGGCCACCCTCGTCGAGCAGGAACGCGGCCGCGCCGCCGCCCGCCAGGACCAGGTCTACGCCCCCCGCCCGGTGCCGCGCATGACGCCGGGAACCGTGCTGCCCCAGTCGTTTCCGCAGCAGGCCCTGTTCCGCGCCGAGGAACGGTACGGGCACGACCCCCGCTACAACGCGCCGTTCGCGGTGCGGATGCGCGGCCCGCTCGACCTCACCGCGCTGCGCCGGGCGTTCGGTCACCTGGTGCGCCGCCACGCGGCCCTGCGGGTGTCGCTGCACCGCGACGGCGACCGGTACGTCCAGCGGGTGCTCGACCTGGACGAGATCCCCGTCGAGGTGTCCGACGTGCCCGGCGCGAACCTCGACGAACGCCTGCGCAACGTCCGCAGGCTCGTTCGGGAGGAAGGCTCGCCCGCCTTCGACCTGGCCACCGGCCCGCTGATCCGTGCCCGCGTGCACCGCCTCGCGCAGGACGACCACGTCGTGCAGTGGACGGTGCACCACGCGGTCATCGACGGCTGGTCGATCGGCATCACCCTGCACGAGATCGGCACCGCGTACCACGCCTACGCCGACGGGACCGAGCCCGGGCTGGCGCCGCTCGACGGCGACTACGCCGAGTTCGTCCAGTGGCACCGCGACTACGTCGCGGGCCCGCGCTACGCCGGCGACCTCGCCGCGTGGCGGGACCGGCTGCGTGGCTACGAAGGCGTCCGGCTGCCGACCACCGTGGCGCGGCAGGGCCACGAGTTCCGGCCCGGCTTCCTGAACGTGACCGTCCGGGCGGACCTCACCGCCGCGCTGAACGAGCTCGGCAAGCGCAGCGGCACGTCGCTGTACATGACCGGCCTCGCTGCCTACGCGACCGTGCTCGCCGCGCACTCCGGCGCGGACGAGATCGCCGTCGTCACCCCGAACGCGCTGCGCGTCCGGTCGCAGTGGGAGCGGCTGGTCGGCTGGTTCGTCAACCGGCTCGTGGTCCGCGTGCCGGTCGCCCGCACGGGCACGTTCGCCGACCTGCTGCGGGTCACGCGCGAGGCCCACACCGCCGCCTTCAGCCGGCCGGCCGTGCCGTTCGAGACGCTGCGGGCCGAGCTGGCGCTGCCCGACGCGGCCCTGTCGGTGTGCTTCTCCGTGCAGAACGCGCCGATGGCCGGCCGGGCGTTCCGGACGAGCGAGTTCGACATGGAGCTGGTCGGTGACGACACCGGCCTCGAGTTCGCGCCGATCGGCCCGGTGTACGCGCCGATCGGGCTCCGCTACGAGAGCGCGGTCTCGCTGATGCCGCAGGGCGACGTCCTGGTCGGTGGCTGGGAGTACGACGCCGCGCTGTTCGACGAGCCCACCGCGAAGCGGTGGCGGGCCGGCCTGATGGCCGTGCTCACCCGGGCGGCCACGGCGCCCGACACCCCCGTCCGCGAGCTGTTCCGGATCGCGGGGGAGAGCTGATGTCAGATTTCCCGATTCGCCAAAGGAGTGCCCGATGACTCAGACCGATGTGCGTCTCGGCGCGGTCGAGCTGTCCGACCTGGTCCGGTCCTGTGCGACCGACCCGTCGCCCGACGCGCTGGCGGACCTCGGCCGTCGCGCCGACGAGGTCAGCACCCGCGCGTTCGGTGACGGCGACCCGGCCGCCGAGCTGGAGGCACAGCGTTTCCTGTACGAGGTGCACGCGCACCGGATCCTGCCGCCCTGGGCCCCGGAGTGGCGCGACTACAGCCACCCGGCCGTCGTGACCGCGCATCGCCGGGTCGGCGACGCGTGGCTGGCGCGCGACCGTGAGGTGTACGGCGCCGGTCTCGAGGTGCCGACCACGCCCGAGGGCTTCGGCAGGTGGGCGACCGTGGTGTGCGAGGAGCACGCGTCCGGCGTGGTCCACCCGCTGTTCGACTTCCTCGCCGAGAAGGCCACGTTCTCCCAGCTGCGCGACTTCCAGGCCCAGGAGACGCCGTTCGACATCCACTTCGGCGACCTGGTGGCGTTGCTGCTGCCGGGCATCCACGGCGGGCAGAAGATCGAGCTGGCCGGCAACTTCTGGGACGAGATGGGCAACGGGAAGCTCGCCGGCACGCACCGGCAGCTGCGCCTGGACATGATGACGCGCGTCGGCGTGCCCGCGGGCGACTATCTGTCCAACGTGGACTTCTACTGGGTGGAAGAGCTGCGGATGGCCAACATGTACTTCCAGACCTCCGCCGACCGCGGCCTCGCGCCGCAGTCGATCGGCATGCTGCAGGCCACCGAGCTGGTGGTGCCCGGGCGGCTCGAGCGGCAGATCGAGGGCTGGCGGCGGGTCGGCCTGACCGACGCCGAGATGCACTACCTGCTCGAGCACGTCGTGGTGGACGTGGAGCACGCGGAGGGCTGGCTCAACCACGTCATCGCGCCGCTCGCGGCGATGCGCCCGGACCTGCTGCCCGAGGTGGGCGTCGGCATCCTGCGCCGCCTCGACTGCGCGCTGGCCGTGTGCGACCGCGCCATGCGCGAGCTCGCCTGACCGCCGGTGCCATGACGATCGCCGAGACGACGCTCTACGAGTGGTTCGCCAGGTCCGCCGAGCGGCATCCGGACGAGCCCGCGCTCGACCTCGCGGGGGAGGTGCTGACCTACCGCGACCTGCGCGACCGTGCGGAGGCGGTGGCCGGCACCATCCTCGCGGCGCGCGGGTCCGCGCCGGCCCGGGTGGCGCTGCTGGCCGGGCGCGGCCTGGTCGCGTTCACCGCCTACCTGGCCGCACTGCGGCTCGGCGCGACGGTCGTCCCGCTCAACCCGACGCACCCCGTGCGCCGCAACGAGCTCATCTGCGACGCGCTCCCGTGCGACGTGCTGGTCGCCGACACCGCCGACGTCACGGACCTCGGCGGCCTCGCCGCGGCGGCGGGCACGGTCGTTCTGCTCGACGCCGCGGCCGTGCGCGACGCCCGCCCCGCCCCGCTGCCCGGCCTGGCGGCGACCCCGTCCGACGTGGCGTACGTGCTGTTCACGTCCGGGTCGACCGGCAGGCCGAAGGGCGTGCCGATCACCCACGCGAACCTGGCGCCCTACGTGGCGCACAACGTCGAGCGGTTCGAGGTCGGCCCGGGCTGCCGGGTGTCGCACACGTTCGACCTGACCTTCGACCCGTCGGTGTTCGACCTGTTCGTCACGTGGGGTGGCGGGGCCACGCTGGTCTCGCCGAGCCGCACGGACCTGCTGAGCCCGGTGGACTTCCTGGTCGACCGGGCCGTCACGCACTGGTTCTCGGTGCCGTCGGTGGTGTCGGTGAGCGCGAACCTGGGCCACCTGCCGGCCGGCCGCGCGACGGGGCTGCGGCAGAGCATCTTCATCGGCGAGCAGCTGACCTGCGGGCAGGCGGCGGCGTGGCGGGCGGTCGCCCCGAACACGCGCATCGACAACGTGTACGGCCCGACCGAGCTGACCGTCGCGTGCACGCGGTTCCGGCTGCCCGCCGACCCGGCCGAGTGGCCGAAGACGTCGAACGACACCGTCCCCATCGGCCCGGTGTACGACCACCTGGAGCACGTGATCGTCGACGAGGACGGCGTTCCGGCCGACGAGGGTGAGCTGTGCGTGCGCGGCTCGCAACGGTTCGGCGGCTACGTGAACTCCGACGACGACCACGCCCGCTTCCTGACGCGCGCGGGCGACCGGTACGTCATCGGCGACGACACGGGGCCGGAGTCCTACTACCGCACCGGTGACCGCGTGCGCTGGGAGGACGGCCGGCTGGTCCACCTGTCGCGCCTGGACCACCAGCTGAAGATCTGGGGCTACCGGGTGGAGCTGGGCGAGGTGGAGGCCGTGCTCACCCGCCACCCGTCGGTGACCCAGGCCGTGGTGCTCGCCGAACACCACGCGGACGGCCCGGAGCTGGTGGCCTTCTACACCGGCATGCCCGTCCCGGGCCGGCAGCTGGTCGCCTGGCTGCGGGACTACCTGCCCATCCACATGGTGCCCCGCCACCTGAACCACCGGGCCACGCTCCCGCTGAACGTCAACGGCAAGATCGACCGCCACGCCCTGCGCGCGGCCCGCTGAGCGCTACTGGTAGGAGACCATCGACGGGGCGGGGCGTTTCGCCATGGTCTGCGCCGGGTTGAGCATGGGGTGGTCCTCGTCGTAGAAGTTCTTCCAGCCCAGCGGGAGGTTGGCCGGGCGGGCGGTCACGACGGAGTGCCACGTGGAGTTCTTCTGCGCGGTCGAGCCCTGGCCGTCCATGTGGATCAGCAGCGACAGCTCGTCGTGCGTGGTGTTCAGGGCCGGCTCGTGGCGGATCATCGTCAGGCGGAACTGGTGGATGACGAACAGCTTCTGCGGCAGCGCGTACCGGGCGGTGAGTCCCGCCAGCCACGCGGACGTCCGGTTCAGCTCCTGCGCGTCGATGCCGCCGATCTGGCCGAGCGGGTGCTGGCGGGGACCGAGCTTCCACTCCGGGTCGACCGCGAGGCCGACGTTCGGCCGGCGTAACAGCTGCTCGTACCGGCGGGCCTGGGACAGCAGGTCGGCGCGCCCGGGTTGCAGGTCCAGCACCACGTACAAGCCCGCCGCGCGTGCCTGGTCGACCCACGGACGCAGCTGCGCGACGGTCGACTCGCCCGAGAAGTCGCCGTCCGGGCCGGGGGCGCCCTGCGCGACGGTCGCGATGATCTCGAACGCGGGCACCACCGGGACGTCGCTGTACCGCCCGTACGCCGCCGCCGTCCGCTTGGCCCGCGTGATGCTCGCGGCCACGCCCTGCTCGCCGAGCACGCCAAGCGACCGCGTGCCGGGATGGCCGTAGAGGCAGACGATCCGCCGCCCGCGCAGCACGACCTGACCGCCGCCGGGCAGCTCCGTGCCACCGGCCGCCATGGTCACCCGCGCCCGCAGCCGGTCGGCGGGGCCGAAGCCCTCGCCGACCGCGAGGACGGCCTTCGGCGCGGCCTCGTGCAGTGCCCGCACGGCCTTCGGATCGGCACGCGGGTCGCTGCCGGACACCGGGACGACCGTGGCGCCGGCAGCCTTGGCCGTCGCCGCCGCGGCCGTGTCGCCGCGGGTGGCGTCGACCAGCACGGTCACGTCGACCGGCCGCGGCGGTGTCACCTCTGGCAGGTCGGAGTCGGCGTCGAGCACCGGCACGGAGCCCGCCACCGCGCGCACCGACTCGGCGGCGTCCGCGCCGACCGCGACCACCTTCTCCGGCGACAGCCGGTCCAGCTCGCGCTCCAGCAACGTCTTCTGCGGAGTCTTCTGCGGACCTGACGTCGTGAGCAGCACGGGTGCGCCCAGACGCGCCGCCGTCGCCGCGGCCCTCGCGATGCCCGCCTGGTCGTTCTCCTCGGCGACCAGGACCACCGGTGCGCGGCGGAACAACGCCGCGGACGTGGCGATCGCCGCCGCCGCCCCGGGCGCCGCGTCGAGCACGGTGGTCTGCTCGGCGGGCGCCGCCGTCTCCGCGCCGCGGGCCGGCGTAGCGTGCGGCGTCGCGTGCGGCGTCCTGGTCCGGGTGGGGGCCAGCTCGACCGTGCTGTTCGTGCAGCCCGCAAACGCCGTCAGGACAAAGAGGAACGCGTACGCGCGACGTCGCCCGGCCCTGACTGGCACTCGCGTCCTCCGCCCCGACGGCACCGCTGATCACCTCGAGCGTAGGCAACCCGCACCGGCGCGGGGAAGGGTTCCGCAAATGATCCTCTGTGGACAGTCAGCGGGCGCGGTGGCCGGCCGGTGCCGACCACAGTCCGGTGAGCGCGTCCACGAGCCCGGCGGCGACCCCGTCCCAGCTCGCGTGCGTGACGTCCGTGCCGTCGGCCAGGGCCCGCTCCCGCTCGGCGCACATGTGCACCATCAGCTGGCGGGTCATCGCGTCCCGCTCGGCGCGGACCTCGTCCGGCAGGTCCGGCAGGCACCGGTGCAGCCCGTCGATCATGCGCCCCAGCGCCGGGTCGCCAGCGCCTCCTCCGTCATGATCGTCCGGAACACCGGGTCGGTCGTCACCTGCGCGCCGAACCGCGCGTACCAGGTCGGCTGGGGCAGCGAGTCCAGGTGGGCGGTGGCCGGGCGCACCAGGCACCCGATCCAGTCGCGGACCTCACCGGACCCCGCCACCCGCTCGACCATCGCCAGCCGCAGCGCCTCGGTGGGCTCGCTGTGCCGGCGCACGATGGCCCGCACGAGGTCGGCCTTCGTGCCGAAGTGGTAGCCGACGGCGGCGTTGTTGCCCTGGCCCGCGGCCGCGCTGATCTGCCGGGCGGACACGGCGTAGAGACCTTCCTCGGCGTACAGGCGCTCGGCGGCGTCCATGATCTGCCGGCGGGTCGCACTGACCTGCTCGGCCCGCACCGTCCGGTCGGGCACGTCGCGACCTCCTTGTCGTGACCGGCTTGCCCGGTTCTCGAGTGAACATCGGCACACTCGGTCAGTCAAGCGACTGCTTTACGCTGTCGGGTGGACCGATCAGACCTCCGGAGGGGTTCCGTGCAGCAGGCTGCCACCCTGGGCGCGGATCGCGCCCTCACGGAGCCGGACCGGAACGGGCACGCGGTGATCGTGCCCGTTCTCGCGTTCTCCGGCATCGTCGTGTCGCTCATGCAGACGCTGGTCATCCCGCTGGTGCCCAGCCTGCCCCACCTGCTCGGCTCGGCCCCGGCGGACACCGCCTGGGCGGTCACTGTCACGTTGCTCGCGGGCGCGGTCGTGACACCGGTGACGGGCCGCCTCGGCGACATGTACGGCAAGCGCCGGATGCTGCTGATCAGCCTCGGCGTGCTGGTGGTGGGCTCGGTGATCTGCGCGCTGAGCGACTCGCTGACCCCGATGATCATCGGGCGCGGCCTGCAGGGGCTGTCGGCCGGCGTGATCGCGCTCGGCATCAGCATCATGCGTGACGAGGTCCCGCCGCAGCGGCTCGCGTCCGCGACCGCGCTGATGAGCGCCTCGCTGGGCGTCGGCGGCGCGCTCGGCCTGCCGATCGCGGCGTTCGTCGCCGACCACGCCGACTGGCACGTCTTGTTCTGGGCGTCGAGCGTCCTCGCCGCGCTGGCCGCGGTGCTGCTGGTCGCGCTGGTGCCGGAGTCCGCGGTCCGCTCCGGCGGCCGGTTCGACGTGGTGGGCTCGGTCGGGCTGTCGATCGTGCTGGTGTGCCTGCTGCTGTCGATCTCGAAGGGCGGCGACTGGGGCTGGGGGAGCACGCGGGTGCTCGGCCTGCTCGCCGTCGCGGTGCTCGTCGCCGCGGCGTGGAGCTGGTGGGAGCTGCGGATGCCGCGGCCGCTGATCGACCTGCGCATGCTCGCCCGCCGGCAGGTGCTGCTGACGAACTGCGCGTCGGTGGTGTTCGGCTTCTCGATGTTCGCGATGGCCCTGGTGGTTCCGCAGGTGCTCCAGCTACCGGCGGCGACCGGGTACGGGCTGGGCCAGACGATGCTCGCGGTCGGCCTGGTGATGGCGCCCAACGGCCTGGTCATGATGGCGATGGCGCCGGTGTCCGCGCGGATCTCCCGGGTGCTGGGCCCCAAGATCACGCTGATGACCGGTGCCGCGGTGGTCGCCGCCGGGTACGCGCTCGGCACGGTGATGATGTCGACCGTGTGGCAGCTCGTCGTGTCCTCGAGCGTGATCGGCGCCGGCGTCGGGCTCGCCTACGGCGCGATGCCGTCGCTGATCATGGCCGCGGTGCCGGTCACCCACACGGCGTCCGCGAACAGCGTCAACACGCTGATGCGCTCGGTCGGCACCGCCGTGTCGAGCGCCGTCGCCGGTGCCGTGCTCGCGCAGCTGACCGTGTCGTTCGGCCCGGCGCAGGTGCCGGCACAGGGTGCGTTCCGGCTGATCATGTTCGTCGGCGCCGCGGCCGCGGCCGGTGCGTTCGTGGTGGCGGCGTTCCTGCCGGCGCGACCGCGCGAGTGACGAGCCGCTCGACGTCCCGCGGTCCCGTCAGGACGCGCACCTCGGCGCCGGTCGCGTGCTGGTCGATCGCGGCCAGCACCGCGGGGAGCGCGCGGCGGCGGTAGGTGACGAGCCAGCGCCAGAAGTCCAGGTTCTCCCGGGACCGGCGCAGGGCACGCCATGCGCAGCGCCACAGCGGGAAGTCCAGCACCAGCACGGTGTCGGCGGCGCGCAGCCGTACCGGCAGCACGTCGTACGGGCCGAGGTCGCCGTCCATGACCCAGTGGGTCCCGGCGGCGAGCCGGCCCTGGACGTCGGCCCACTCGTCCTTCGGCAGCGGGCGCAGTTCGGGCGACCAGAAATGTTCGTCCAGCTCCACGACCGGCAACCCCAGAGCGGCGGCGAGCCGCCGCGCGAGCGTCGACTTGCCCGCACCGCCCCGGCCGAGGACCACGACTCTGCGCATGACCCGAACGGTACGGTCGGCTCGTATCGAGCCACCGGAAGGGACCGTTCATGGACCTCGGCTTCCACTTCGCGAAATTCGACGTCGACGGCGGCCCGGCCGCGCTCGCGGGAGAGCTGGCCAGGGTGGGCACCGCGGCGGAGGCGTCCGGCGCGACGTGGCTGTCCTTGATGGACCACTACTTCCAGATCGCGCCGACCGGCCTGCCGCCGGAGGCGAACATGCTCGAGGGGTACACGACGCTCGGCTACCTGGCCGCGCACACCTCGACGATCGATCTCGCCCTGCTCGTCACCGGCGTGACCTACCGGCATCCCGGGCTGCTCGCGAAGATCGTCACCACGCTGGACGTGCTGTCCGGCGGCCGGGCCACGCTGGGCGTCGGCGCCGCGTGGTTCGAGCGGGAGCATCGCGGGCTGGGCGTGGCGTTCCCGCCGGTGGCCGAGCGGTTCGAGCGGCTGGAGGAGACGCTGCGGATCTGCGCGCAGATGTGGGACGCGGAGAACGACGGGCCGTTCGAGGGCAAGCACTACCAGCTGGCCGAGACGCTCTGCTCGCCGCAGCCGCTCCACAAGCCGGCCGTGATGATCGGCGGTGGTGGGGAGCGCAGGACGCTGCGGCTGGTCGCGCAGTACGGCGACGCGTGCAACCTGTTCACGTCGTCGCCCGAGGACGTCGCGCACAAGCTCGACGTGCTGCGCCGCCACTGCGACGACGTGGGCCGCGACTACGACGAGATCCGCAAGACCGTCGTGGCAAACACCCTGCGCCCCACCCCGGAGACCCGTGACGACTTCGTCCGCGCCATGGCCGACTACGCGAAGCTCGGCGTGCACACCGCGATGATCACCCCGCCCGTGGGCGCCCCGGCCGCGTGGATCGACGCCATGGCCCCGGCCGTGCCACACCTCGCCGAACTCGGGTGACCGGCGCGTGTCTCCCCGGCGACACGCTCGCCATCACAGTGGAGAGCCGACCACCAGCACGAGCTTCCCGCGCACGTGACCGTCCTCGCCGGCGCGGTGCGCCGCCGCGATCTCGGCGAGCGGGAAGGTCTGCGCGACCGGGAGCGAGAAGCGCCCGGACTCGATCAGCTCGCCGATCTCGGCGAGCGCGTGGACCGCTCGGCCGGTGTCCCCGCTGCTGAACGTCACCCCGTGCTCCCGCGCGCCGGCGAAGTCGGCGATCGTCACGACGTGCCCTGGGCCGCCGGCGAGCTCGATGAGCTCGGGCAGGACGCCGCTGCCGGCGACGTCGAGCGCGGCGTCGACGCCGCCGGGCGCGAGCGCGCGAACCCGCTCGACGAGGCCCTCGCCGTAGGCGACGGGCTCGGCCCCCAGCGAGCGGAGGTACTGGTGGTTCGCCGGACTGGCGGTGCCGATCACGCGCGCACCGCGCACCACGGCGAGCTGAACCGCGGCGCTGCCGACGCTTCCGGAGGCGCCGTTGACGAGCAGCGTGCCGCTTCCGGCGCCGAGCTGGTCGAGTGCGCGCGTGGCCGTCTCGACGGCGGCCGGCAGCGCGGCAGCGCCGGGGAAGCCGAGCGACGGCGGGATCGGCGCGTAGTAGGACAGCACCGCCAGCTCGGCCTGGGCCGCCCCTTCGGCGGAGAGGCCGAAGACCCGATCGCCGACGGCCACGTCCGCGACGCCCTCGCCGAGCTCGTCGACGACGCCCGCCGCCTCGTGGCCCATGGTCTGCGGGAGCTCCTCGTCCATCAGGCCTTTGCGCTTCTTCCAGTCGCTCGGGTTGACGCCGGCCGCGCGCACCGCGATCCGGACCTGGCCGGGACCCGGACGCGGATCGGGGAGATCGACGATCTCGAGGACCTCCGGGCCCCGAACCGGTTGAAACGGACCGCTTTCATCGTTCGCCTCGATCTCTCGCTAGCTGTTCGGCGCGGTCAGGTAGGCGTGTCCGAGCCGCCGACGAGGCGGGCGGCGTAGATGCGGAAGTGGTAGTCGCTGGTCATGCCGGACAGGCGGACCAGCCAGGTGTCCTCGCCGACCTGGTACACGCACCGGTTGCGCGGCGAGCGCGGGTGTTCCGGCCGGTAGCTCTCGGCCAGAATGCCGGCCGCCCGGCGGGCCTCGTCGCGGGAGGACTGCGGCTGGACCCGCGTGACCTCCCACCGCTGACTGTCCCGGCCGAAGCCGACCGTCTCCTCGACGAGCACCCGCCACCTGCCCGCGTCGTCGCTCAGCTCCTCACTCACCCCGCCAACCTAGCCGGTCGAAGATCCTTCGGCTTCAGGACGTGCTTTCTCTTAATCGGTCAACGCGATCGACTAATGCCCGCCGGCGGCACCAAGAAAAGACATTGACAAACCGCATTCGGTGCAAATCAGACGGACTGTGGCGCAGATCACAGTTGTCAATCTCACAATCCACGGGTAGCGTCCTCTCTCGCCGTGATGTGAATGAGAAACGCCAGAATGGCGGATCTGGTGGGATAGTTTCGGGTAGTTGTGGACGCACAGATCCCTTTGTGGAGCTGGCAAAGCTCTCGTGAGCGGTCCGCCCCCGGATATCCCGCCGCCCTGCCGTGGCGTTCCGGAAATCCGCACAGAAAAGGTTGTACATGTCTGCGCCAGGCCACTTACGGGAAGTCCGGGCTTCGACCGTCAATGGCATTCTCGCCGATCATTGGGCACGTCATTTCACCGACGACGTCGTTGCCGAATACTGTAAGCGGTTCGCCGCCGAACACGTCGTGGTGCTTTCCGATCTCTGCCCGCCGGAACTGCTCGCGGCCATGCGGGAAGAGGCTTTCGGCATCGTCGACCGGTTCGGGTCGAGCCACCGAACGAGATTCGCGATCACCGACGACACGCCGCGGAACATGACGACCGTCGGGCAGCCCGTCATCAAGGACGAGGGCCCGCTGATCGACGCCTTCTACTTCGCCCCCGAGCTGCTGACGCTGACCTCCGCGGTCTTCGGTGAGCAGGTGCACACCTGCCCGTACCCGGGCGAGCACTACGTGATCAGCAGGCTGACCAACTCCGGGGACACGCACGGCTGGCACTGGGACGACTACACCTACGGGATCATCCTGGTGCTCGAGGCACCGGACCACCGGGACGGCGGGTTCATCCAGGGAGTCGCCGGCACCTCGTGGGACAAGGACGACCCGGACGTGCACGGCGCGCTGCTGCGGGGCGTGGTCCGCTCGTACGCGCCGAAGGCCGGGGACGCGTACCTGATCAAGACCGACACCACGATGCACCGGGTGTACCCGATCCGCGGCGAGAGCCGCCGCACGATCGTGAACATGACGCTCGCGAGCACGTCGGACCTGAGCCGCGACCTGACGCACGAGACCAACGACACGCTGTTCGGTGGCCGAGCGGACGGCGACGAGCGGTGACGGCTGCGACCGAGACCGGAGTCGCCGTCCACCCCCAGCCCCGCGAGACCATGCGGAGCCAGCCGCGGATCCTGCAGCCGTTCCTCACCTGGGTGACCGGTGTGCCCCTGGCCGGCAGCGGGCCGCGGGTGCGCTGGCGGCCAGGGCTCGCGGCGACGGCCGGCGTGGTGCAGACCGCGGCCGGCATCGCGGCAGGCGCGTACGCGCTGACGTGGCCCGCCGTGGCGGCGGTGCCGGTGGTACTGCTCGTGCTGCCGGTCATCGCCGGCGGGCTGCGCAGGCTCGACGTCGTCGTGGTGCACCAGACGCTGCACGGCATGTTCACCGCGTCGCGGGCCGGCAACCGGGTGCTCAGCGAGATCATCACGACGCTGATGTGGCGCCCGCCGTACGACGGCAACCGCGAGGAGCACCTGACCCACCACGCCTACCCGTGCTCGCTGCGCGACGGCGACGCCCTGTACCTGCAGAGCACCTCGATGGAACCCGGGCTGTCCCGCCGGGAGTTCCGCCGCCGCATGCTGCTGGCGCTGGTCTCGCCGCGGCACCACTGGTCGTTCTTCTCGGCGCGGGTCAAGGCCAACTTCACCACGCCGATCCCCGCCTACCGGCTGGCGATGTCGCTGGCCTACCTCGCGGCGACTGTCGCGTTCCTCGTCCTGACCGGGTTCTGGCCGCAGTGGCTGCTGCTGTGGTTCGTGCCCGCCACGTTCTTCTTCCACAACCAGACCTACCTGTACACGCTGAGCGAGCACCGCTGGTGGCTGTTCGGGAACGCCGAGCGGCTCACCCGCGCGCAGCGCGACCAGCTCACGTTCGGCCGCTTCTGCGGTGAACCGGTGCCGGCGACGGAGGGCGCGCGGCGGGTGCTCGACCTGGCGGCGTGGTGGGCGCGGCTGGTGTTCGTGTACACGCCGTACCGCATGTGCATCCTCGTCGGCGACACCGTGCAGCACGACCTGCACCACATCCGGCCGAAGTGCGACTGGGCCAACTCGTCGTGGGAACGCAACGACGACCTGGCGGGCGAGCGGTCCGACCGGTTCTACGAGGCGTGGGGCGGGTTGCTGACCCACGTGTACGTCGGCAACAGCGTGCTGGACACCGACGCCCGGCACTCGGTGCCGCCGACCGCGGTGGGCGGGGCGTGAGCGAGCTTGCGAGCGAACCAATGACACAGGGCGAGCTTGCGAGCGAACCAATGACACAGGGCGACCGCGAGCGGCGGCACGGAGCCTGCGAGGGGTCGTCATGAGCGACATCCTGCTGGTCGACGGCACCGGCCGCGGGCACGCGCTCGCCGACCTGTTCGTGCGGACCGACCCGGCCGTGACCGTCTACTATGGACCGGGCTGCGACGTGATCGAGCACGAGCGGATCCGCGCCGTGCCGGCGATCCGGCTCGACGACCCGCGGACGGTCCTCGAGTTCCTCGCGGCCCACCCGGTGGAGTTCGTCTTCGTCTCCTACATCGACGCGCTCGCCGACGGGCTGGTGGACCAGCTGCGCCGCGCCGGGCACAAGGTCATCGGCCCGACCGCGGCCGCCGCCCTGCTCGAGGCGAGCAAGGCGCGCGGCAAGGAGTTCTGCGTGCGGCACGGGATCCCGGTGCCGGAGCACCGCGTGTTCACCGACCCGGCGCGGGCGGGCGCCTACATCGCGTCCCGGCCGTACCGGTGCGTGGTGAAGGCGAACGGGCTGACCCCGGACGGCGACGGCTCGATCGTCTGCGCCACCGCGGGCGAGGGCGTCGTCGCCGCCGAGCGGCTCGCCGCGGCCGGCCGGCTGCCACTGCTGGTCGAAGAACGTCTGGTGGGGCCGGAGATCTCCGTCTTCGCCCTCCTCGACGGCCACTCGGCGATGACGTTCCCGCCGGCAATGGACTACAAGCGCACGCTCGGCGGCGACACCGGGAAGAACTGCGACGGCATGGGGTCGATCGCCCCGCACCCGGCCGACAGCCCGGCGCTGCGGGACGAGCTGCGTGCCGCGCTGGTCGAACCGTTCGTGCGCGGGGTCCGCGAGGAGGGGCTGGACTTCACCGGGTTCGTCTACCTCGGTGCGGTGCTGACCAGCCGTGGGCCGGTCGTGATCGAGATCAACGCGCGGTTCGGGGACTCCGAGGCCGAGGTGGTCCTCCCGGGCGTGCGGGAGAGCTTCACCGACCTGTGCCGGTCCGCGCTCGGCGGCGCGCTCGAGGACCGGCCGGTCCGCCACGACGGGCGGGCGCGGTGCTCGGTGGCGCTGGTGCAGGGCGGCGTCGCCGACGACGACGGACAGGTGCTGCCCGGCTGGCCGTTCGGCCGGTTCAGGGCCGGCCAGCCGGTCAGCGGGCTCGACGAGCCGGCCGGCCGGGCGACCGTCTACTACGCCAGCATCCGCCGCGACGCCGGCGACCGGCCGGTGACCACCGGCGGCCGGGTGCTGCACGTCGTGGGCACCGGCGACGACCTCGGCGAGGCACGGGCGGCGGCGTACCGGCGCGCGGCGCGGATCACCTTCCCCGGGGTCCGCTACCGCGGCGACATCGGCGAGGTCCGGGTCCGGCCGCTGGCGGTCGCGGAGGGCGGCTCGTGACCGGCACCCTGCTCGTCATCGGCGGCCGGCCGCAGGCGATCGCCAAGGCCCGCGAGCTGGGGCTGCGGGTGGTGTGGCTGCAGCACCGCAAGGCCGTGACGGCAGAGGCCGCGAAGACCGCCGAGGCGGTGCTGATGCAGGACCTGCGCGACTGGGACCGGGTGCTGCCGCTGGTGCGGGCCGCGCACCAGGCGTACGGGTTCACCCGCGTCGTGTCCCTTGTGGACCAGGCGATGGAGCTGGTCGGCGCGATCAACGACGAGCTCGGGCTGCCCGGCACCTCGCGCGAGGTCGCGCACCGGTTCTGCGACAAGGCCGCCATGCGCGAATGGTTGCGGCGCACCGGTTTCGAGCTCGTCGCGGCCGAGTGCATCGGCGACGCCGGTGCGCTGCGGCGCTTCGCCGGCGAGCACGGCTACCCGGTGGTGCTCAAGCCGGTCGACGGCACCGCGAGCCGCGGCGTCGTCCGCGTCGGCGCGCCCGCCGCGGTCGACTCGGCCTGGCGGGCGACCGCCGCGCTGCGGGACCGTGACGACCTGCCGTTCGCCGCGTACTACCCGGTCCGCGAGCTGATGGTCGAGGAGTACCTGGACGGGCCCGAGTACAGCGTCGAGGCGTTCTCCTTCGCCGGGCGGCACAGCATGGTCGCGATCACCGGCAAGGTCTGGGCCGGGCACGTCGAGCTGGGCCACGCCCAGCCCGCGGTGCTCACCGCCGACGAGGAGGAGGCCGTCACCTCCCACGTGGCCGGGTTCCTCGACGCCATGGGCCTGCGCGACGGCGTGAGCCACACCGAGGTGCGGCTCACCACGGACGGGCCGCGGATCGTCGAGGGGCACAACCGGGTCGCCGGCGGGCGGATCATGGACCTCGTCGAGGCCGTCACCGGGATCGACCTCGAGCGCCACGCGGTGGGCCACCCGTTCGGGCTCGTCGAGGAGCTGCCCACGCGGCCCGCGGCGCACCGCGGCGCCGCCACGCACTTCCTGGTCGCCGACCCCGGCACCGTGGTCGCGGTCGAGCAGGCCGACGAGGTGCGCGACCACCCGGACGTCCTCGACCTCGAGGTGGACGTCGTGGCGGGCGACGAGGTCCGCGAGGTCACCGACAACTTCTGCCGGTCCGGCCAGGTGCTCGTCACCGCCGGGGACACCGCGACCGCCGTGGAGCTGGCCAGGGCGCTGGCGAGCAAGGTACGCATCGTGACGCTCGGCCCCGGCGCGGTGGCATGATGATCAAGATCATGACGGGAAGACGACGCCGGGTGGCGCCCGCGGACATGGACCGGGTACGCAGCGCGGTGCGCGGCCTGGTCGAGACGGGGAAGACCGACGAGTGGCTGGCGACGCTGCCCGACCACGTGCTGGTCCGGCTCGCCGCTCCGCTGGAGATGCTGACGTTCCAGTACTACCTCGACCCGCCACGCGACCGGCACCTGCTCCGCGCGGCCAGGGTGGCCTGCGCGACGATGGCCGACTGCCTGGCCGACTGCCCGGACGACCTCGCCGCGGCGTTCCGGCGGCTCGACGGCGCGCTGGCGGGGAGGGAGGCGCCGTGACGCCGACGTTCGTCCTGTTCGAGATGCAGGGCTTCCAGGTGCGGGTGGCCGAGGAGGCCAAGCGGCGCGGGTTCCACACGGTCGTGCTCAACCACGACTCCCTGCGCACGTCCGGCGCCTCGGCCGTGGCGCCGGGAGTGGTCGACGACTACGTGCACGTCGAATCCTGGTCGGACGTCGACACGGTGCGGACGCTGGTGCGGGACGTGGCCGGGCGGTACGACGTCGTCGGCGTGCACAGCGCGTTCGAGCCGACCCAGCGCTACGCCGTCGAGCTGCGTGTCTACTTCGGACTCCCGCACAACACGGTCGCAGACACGCTGCAGGTGCTGGACAAGGTCCGGGTGCGCCGCCGCCTGTACGAGGCGGGCCTGTCCCAGCTGCGCAGCGCGCCGCTCACCGACGCGCTCACGTGGGACACCTGGCGGTTCGCCGGCCCGGCCGTGCTCAAACCGGCCAACGGGACGGCCAGCGTGCTGTGCCACGTCGTCGACTCGTTGGACGGGCTGCGCGCGACCGCGGCGGAGGTCCGCTCCGCCCGGATCCCCAACGCGCTCATGCACGACTACGTGACCGCGCACGGCGGGTTCGTCCTCGAGGAGCTGGCGCGCGGCGAGCTGCTGTCGGTGGAGTCGCTGGTCAGCGGCGGCCGCCTCCGGCACGTCGGGCTGACCGGCCGGTACCTGCTCGCCGCGGACCCGGTGGTTGAGCAGGGGTTGTTCCTGCCCTACGCGCACCCGCGCGAGGCGGACATCCGGGCGGCGTGCGCCCGGTTCCACGAGTGTCTGCACATCACCGAGGGGGCGACCCACCTCGAGGTCATGGTGCCCGACGACGGGCCGGTCGAGCTGATCGACTTCAACCTGCGGTTCGCCGGGCTCGGCTCGATCGTGCTGGCGAGCGAGGTGTACGGGCTGCCGTTCGCGCGGTTCCTCACCGACCTCGCCCTCGGCGAACAGCCCGCGCTGCCCGCACTCGCGGCGGACCACCGGTACGCGGTCGACGTGGCGGTCATGCCGCGCCCGGGGGTGACCGAGCTGCGGGACCTGACGATCGCGCCGGACACCCTCGCGCACCGGGTGACGAAGAAGATCGGCGGCCCGCTGAGCGGCCGCAACGCCCAGATCGACACGGTGGCGTGGTTCGTCGTCACCGGCGCGACCGCCGCCGAGGCGCACCGCAACGCGCTGGCCGCCCGCGCGGCGACCGTCCTCAACGGCGAGCCGCTGGGCGACGAGCCGGAGCTGATCTGCCCGCGGTACGCCGACGTGGCGGTGCCGCGGTGACGCCCGGCACCCTCGCCGCCGGCCGGATCCCGTACGCGGGGCTTGGCCTGGACCGCGCGGGCGACCGCCGCGCCGACCCCGACTGGGTGGCCGGCCTGGCCGCCGGCCCGCGTGCGGTCGTCCGTCCGATGTGGAACGACGAGTGCCTGGTCGCCGCCGGCGAACCCCTCGTGCTGCCCGCCGAGGGCTGGGAGGCGGCGCGGCTCGTCCTGCTGGGGCTGGCCGGCGACGTGCCCACGTTCGCCGCGGACCTGTCCGAACTGTCGAAGGACGCCGCGCTCGCCCGCACCGGCGCGGACGGCACGGCCGACATCCGCGCGCTGTTCACCGGCCTGCCGGCGGACGAGGCCGCCACCCTCGCGTTCGCGCGCGGGCTGCTGCGCTGGCACCGGTTCCAGCAGTACTGCGGGCGCTGCGGCTCGCCCGCCGAGCCACGCGACGGCGGCCACTTCCGGGCCTGCACCAATTCCGGGTGCGCGCACCTGCTCTTCCCGCGCATCGAGCCGGCCGTGATCACGCTCGTCGAGTCGGCGGCCGAACCCCGGCGGTGCCTGCTCGCCAAGCACCGCGCGTCCAAGCTCGGCGGCTACTCGCTGCTCGCCGGCTTCGTGGAGGTCGGCGAGTCGCTGGAGGACGCCGTGCGCCGGGAGATCCGTGAGGAGGCAGGCATCGCGCTGACCCGCGTGGACTACGTGGGCTCGCAGCCGTGGCCGTTCCCGGCCGGGCTGATGGTCGGGTTCCGCGCGGTCACCGCCGACGAGACCACGACCGCCGACGGCGACGAGATCCTCGAGGCCCGCTGGTTCACCCGAGAGCGGCTGCGGGAGTACGCCGAGGAAACCCACCGGCTCGGCCGGGACGACTCGATCGACCGGCTCATCCTCAACGAATGGCTCGCCGAGAAGTGAAAGCTCCCATGAAGACGATCATCGTGATCTCCACCCGCGGCTTCGCGGCCTTCCGCCACGACCTGCTCGCCGACCCGGCCGGAGTCCGGTTCGTCGGCCTGTTCTCCCCCCGCGACGCCAAGAACGTCACCGGCGCGGTGCGCGACGTCCTCGACGAGGTGCACGTGCTGCCGTGCGGCAAGGCGGACGCGACCGTCGCCGAGTCGTCCTATGTGGACCCCGAACACGCCCGCGAGCTCGTCGGCCGGATCGTCGGCGACGCGGCCGCCGGCGAGGTGACGCTGCACTCGTTCGACGAGCGGAACCTGCTGCTGGCCGCCGACCTGCGCGCCGAGTTCGGCCTGCCCGGGATGCGCCGCGCGGACGTGCTGCCGTTCCGCGACAAGCTGCTGATGAAGGAGCGGCTCGTCGCCGCCGGGATCCGGGTGCCGCGGTTCGGCCGCTACGACGAGACGGCCGCCGCCGACCGGGCAGGCTACTTCGCCACGATCACCGGCGAGGTGGGCCTGCCGTTCGTTCTCAAGCCCGTCGACGGCAACTCCGCGGACGGCGTGTACCAGATCGACTCGCTCGACGACTTCGTGGCCGTGCCCGCGGACTTCGGCCGCCCCTACGAGTACGAGGAGTTCGTCGACGGGAAGATCTTCAGCGTCAACATCGTCACCCGCGACCGGCGGAGCGTCTTCGCCGGCGTCACCGAGTACCTGGTCAACTCTAGCGCCGTGCGGGAGGGCCGGGTCAACGCCGACATCAACCTGATCGACACCGACCCGCGCGTGCCCCGCATGATCGCCTTCACCGAGGACGTGCTCGACGCGCTCGGCCGCCCCGACGGTGCCTCGCACCTGGAGCTGTTCCTCACGCCGGCCGGTGAGCTGGTGTTCCTCGAGGTGGCCGCCCGGTTCAAGGGCCTGGCCGGGGTCGCGGCCATGCAGCGCAACTACGGCGTCGCCCTGGTCAACCTCGCCCTCGAGATCGAGGCCGGGCTCGAGTCGCGGCCGTGGGGCGACGAGCAGGTGTACTGCTTCGACGCCGTCATCCCCAAGGAGCGGGGCGTCATCGCGGGGCTGGTGGACCCGGACGTCGAGAGCGAGTTCGACATCACCTGGAAGGTCCACGAAGGACAGAACCTCGGGCAGGGCGAGTCGCTCGGCGACAACGGCGGCGTGTTCCTGGTGTGGAACAAGGACTACGACGTGCTGTACGCGGACTACGAGCGGCTCGCCGGCTACCGGCCGATCCGGTACGAGGAGTGACCACGATGGAGCGTCCCAGCATCCTGATGCTCGGCACGGACCGGTACGCGATGCGGGCGTGCCTGGAGCACGACGTCGACGCGGTCGTGGTGTGCGGGCCGGGCGGCCGGGACAACGGGTTCGTCCCCGTGCCGGACGGGCTGCGCGCGCTGCCGGTCGACGACCAGGCCAGCGCCGAGGCGATCCTTATGGCGCTGCACCGCGCCGGGCTCGCCGGGCACCGCTTCACCGGCATCCAGACGACCGACGAGTGGGCGCTGGTCACCGGCAGCCTGCTCGCCGGCCACCTCGGCTGCCACTTCCCCGACCCGGTCACCGCGATCCACTTCCGCGACAAGTCGCTGCAGAAGACCAGGGTCCGCGCGGCCGGCCTGAACGCCGCCCGGGTCACGGTGTTCGACGACCTCCACGACCTGGCGGACATCGACGAGCTGCCCTACGCGAAGGCGGTGCTGAAGCCGGTCGCGGGCGCGGCGACCATGCGCACGTCCATTGTGGACAGCGTTGCGGACCTGCGCGCGCGCGGCGCGGAGTACCGCCGCGAGCAGACCAAGCAGCGGACGTTCGTGCTGGAGGAGTACGTCGGCGGCGACGAGTGGGTCGCCGACGGCGTGCTGTTCGAGGGCGAGCTGCTGTTCTGCTCCATCGGCACCTACGCCGACCCCTGCGTGACAGCTGTCGGCGACACGCTGCCGCTGTCGATCCGCCGCTTCGACCCCGACCAGGACAAGGGTTTCTTCGACCTGGCCCTGCCCGTGGTGCGGCGGTCGTTGTCGGCGCTGGGCCTGCGCGACGGCGTCTTCCACATGGAGCTGTTCCACGATCCCGCGACCGGCGAGCTGACCTTCAGCGAGTGCGCCGCGCGGCGTGGCGGCGCGCTGGTCCACGAGGAGCTGCAGGCCAAGTTCGGGGTGAGCCTCGGCGAGAGTGCGGTGCTGTGCGCGGCGCGGCGGCGCCCGGAGCTCGCGGTCAAGGTCGACCCGCGGGTGATCGGCGGCGGGTTCCTCATGGGCCGGCCCGGCACGCTCTGGAAGTGCCCGAGCCCGGCCGAGATCACCGCCCGGCCCGGCGTGCTGTTCGCGCGCGTCGAGAAGCCGTTCGGCAGCCACGTCGCCGCCGGCCTCGCCGGCACGAACACGCGCGTCGCCCAGTGCCTGGTCGCGGCGGACTCGCCGGACGAGTTCCACCGGCGGCTGGCCGAGGTCCGCGCGTGGTTCGACGACCAGCTCGTCGTCATGCCGGACAAGGCACGCAACCGCGAGCTGCGGGCCTGGCAACGCGACACCTGGCCCGAGTCCGGCCACGCCGACACCGCGTGGACATGACTGTGCCAACCTCTAAACCGCACCCAAGGGGAACGGGACGCAACCCAGCCACAAGTACGCGCCCGACCGGACGGTACCGGCCCAAGGCGACCACAAGGCAAAATTCCGGGGAGGCGGACCAGCCATGAGCGAGCCGCGCCGCTCGCTCGCCGCCCGGTTGCTCCCCGAGACCGGGCCGCAGCGGGCGATCTCGCTGGCCACGTTCGTCAACACGTTCGGCTTCGGCATCTTCCTGACGGTCGGCGCCCTGTACTTCACCCAGCTCGTCCACCTGTCCACGGCGCTGTATGCCGCGGGCCTGTTCGCCGGCTCGATCGTCGGACTGCTGGTGGGGCTCGTCGCCGGGCAGGTCGCCGACCGGGTGGGCGCGCGCGAGACCCAGATGGTGGTCAAGCTGTCCGGCGCGATCGGCATGGTCTGCTACCTGTTCGTCACCGAGTTCTGGCAGTTCGTGCTGGTGTCGGCGTTCGTGGGGATCGCCACCGGCGCGCACGGGCCGTGCCAGTCGCCGCTGATCCGGGCGTACGGCGGCGAGAACCCGGTGGCGTTCCGCGCCTACCAGCGGTCGCTGACGAACCTGGCGGTCGCGTTCGGCGTGCTCGTCGCCGGCGTCGCGATCGCTGTGGGCACGCCGTTCGCCTACCAGGTGGTGATCGCCGTGCGGGCCGGCGCGTACCTGGTCTGCATCCTCGCGCTGACCCGCGTGCCGCACCTGCGGCCGACGAGCCGCGGCAGGCTCGAGCGGCGCTGGCTGGCCCTGCGCGACCTGCCGTACCTCACGGCGACCACGCTCAACGCCCTGATGGGCATCCACTTCGTGATCCCGTCGCTGCTGCTGCCGCTGTGGATCGCCGGCCACACCACCGCACCCAGGTCGATCGTCTCAGTAGGACTGATCCTCAACACCGCGATCGTCGTGTGCCTCCAGGTGCGCGCCAGCAGGGGCGTGGCCGACCCGGCATCGGCCGGCACCCGCATGCGGTGGGCCGGCCTGGCCATCGGGGCGGGGATCGGCCTGCTGGCGCTGGCGCACGGCCCGTCGATCGTGGTCGCCACCGCGCTGGTGCTGATCGGCGTCGCCGTCTACACGCTGGGCGAGCTGTGGCACGCGGCCGCCGCGATGGAGTACGAGTACGGGCTGGCCGCCGCGCACGCGCAGGGCCAGTACAGCGGGGTGTTCGCGCTGGGCCAGGGCCTGTCCCAGGCGGTGGCCCCGATGATCGTCGGCGCGGTCGGCCTCAGCCACGGCGTGCCCGGCCTGCTCACGCTCGGCCTCGCGTTCGTCGTCATCGGCGCGGTGAGCAAGCCGTTGCTGCGCGTTGTCCTGCGGACACCGGAGAGTGCCCCGGTCTGACCCGCACGTATCGGCCGGGCACGGTGCCCCTCCTTTAGTCAACGAGTACGAGGGAGGGGAGGGCCGTGGAGCTGACCGTCTGTCCGGAATGCTCGGAGCCTGCCGAGATCCAGTGGCGTGCCGTCATGGAGAGCACCGACGTCCCCGTGGAGCACGCGAAGGTGCTGTGCGTCCGCCGGCACTGGTTCCTGCTGCCGACCGCCGCACTCGCCAGCCCAACCGCCAGGGAAGCCACCGTCCGTCCGGTGACGGCGCGGGTGGCCCAGGTGCCCGCGAGGACCGCGAGCACGGCCGCCACCAGCGTGGCGGCGAGGTAGCGAACGCGACGCCGACACTTCCGGGCCGCAGCAGCGAGTGGACCTCCAGTGCGTAGGTGGAGAACGTCGTGAAGCCGCCGAGGACACCGACGCCCAGAAACGGCCGGACCAGCCGGTGCGCCGCGTGCACCTCGGTTACCGGCACCATGAGCACGCCGATGAGCAGGCAGCCGAGCACGTTGACGAGGAACGTGGCCCATGGGAACCCGCCCGGCGGCGTGGGCAGCAGGACGGTCAGGCCGTAGCGGGCGAGCGCGCCGAGCCCGCCGCCGAGGGCGACGACGCCGAGTACGGGACCGTGCACGCGCGCCCGGACGCGGTCGCGCGTACGTGTGCCGGCGGTGTCCGTCAGGTTCACGGTCGTGCTCCTACTCGGCCGGCGGGCGTGGTCCGCCCGGGGGTGGAAGTAGGGACCGTTGGCGGCGACGCGGTTGTCCGGACGACCGTCCGGAGCGGCGGGCCCCATCGCCCCAACGGCTCGTTGCGTAGCTCAGGTGACCGGGAACGGCGGCTGCCACCACCAGGGCGCGCTGCTCAGCTCGATGCGGTCGACCCACTTGACCCACCAGAACCCGCGGCGGCCGGGTGCGACGAGCCGGACCG
Organism: Actinophytocola sp.; assembly: GCA_035995025.1. Lineage (GTDB taxonomy): Bacteria > Actinomycetota > Actinomycetes > Mycobacteriales > Pseudonocardiaceae > Actinophytocola. Next base: position 259,452 of record DASYKY010000133.1, on the reverse strand, counting down.
GGAAGCCGTGCCCGGGCCGCAGCGGCTCGCCGTTGACGGTGGTGGCCAGCAGCAGGTGGTCGAGGTCGGTCACCGGGAAGCGGATCCAGTAGCCGGTGGTGGAGTGCACGTACAGGCTGCGTGCGTCGCCGGGGTGGGGCAGCAGCGCGCGGACCGGCGCGCCCGCCCACTCCTGCTCGGCGTACCAGCCCGACGTGCAGTCGAGGACGGCGCGGACCCGGGTGTCGAATGTGGACAGTTCGGGCAGGGTGAGCGTGCGCGTGGCGGTGCCGTCATGGACGGTGAGCCGCCAGCGTCCCGGGTCGACGGCCGGGGTCGTGTCGTCGAGCCACGAGTAGCTCGGCATGGCGGCGACGTCGAACGAACCGGTCTCGTAGGAGCCGGTGAACCGGCGGCCCGACCCGGGCAGGGCGGCCGTGGTGACCACGGCGGTCTCGGCGAGGTACAGGCCGGCGGCGGCGCCGGTGAACAGGCCCGCCCGCAGGAAGCTGCGGCGGGACAGGTCGGCGCGGCGCGGCCGGGCCCGCCGGGCGAGCACGTGCCAGACGGCGAGGGGAAGCAGGACGAGCGCGGCGGCGACGTGGATCCACATGCCGAGCACGCCGCCGACCGTGCGCACCAGCCCGGTGGTGTAGCCGATGCCGGCGAGCAGCGTCGTGACGGTGAGCGCGGCGAGCAGCAGCGACAGCCACCGGGTGTGCCGCGGCCTGCGCAGCCCGCGGCGGACGACGCGCCCCTTCCACGGCACCAGCAGCACGACCGCCATCGCGACGACGCCGTGCGCGATCACCACCCAGCGGCCGCCTGCGGACCCGGTGGCGACCGCCCCGATCCCGGTGGCGAACGCGAGCAGCAGCGCGACCAGCAGCGCCAGGTTCGTCACCCGCGCGGCCGGCCCGCGCACGAGCCGGGCGAACGGCCCGCCCGGCCGGCTCGCGTGTGACGACACCATGCCGCCGACGGTAGGCCGCGCGTCCCGGCCGGGACAGGTGCCGTCCGGCACCCTGGCGCTTCGCCGTCCGGCACGTGCCGTCCCTATGCGGTCCGGCGTGCCCGCAGCACGACGTCGTTGACGTGCCCGGAACCCGGCGGCGCAGGCGAGACCCGCGGTCGCGTCTCGTGGACCTCAGTCGTCCACCCCTCGCCGAGCAGGTCGGCGACCTCGTCCGGCCGGAAGAAGTCGGCGGGGTCGAACTCCGGGTTCTCGTGGTGGTGCTGGTGCGCCTCGTCGAGGTCGTGCCCGACCACGAGCAGCGTCCCACCCGGCGCGACCGCGGCGATGAGCGACCGGAGCGCGGCGGGCGCGCTGCGGGGGAGCGGGCAGTAGAGGGCCGACACGAGGTCGAAGGCCGCGGCGGGCGGCGGCAAGGTGGTGACGTCCGCGTGCGTCCAGGCCACCTTGGCGTCCCCGCCCGCGGCCGCCGCCCGCGCGAGCGCCACCCGCGAGATGTCGATGGCGGTGACCAGCCACCCTCGGGCGGCGAGCCACAGCGCGTCGGCTCCCTCGCCGCAGCCGAGGTCGAGTGCCTGTCCCGGCGCCAGCCCGGCCGCCTCCACGAGCAGCACGCCGTTCGGGTTGCCGCTCCAGAGCCGGTCCTCGGTCCGGTACTTCTCGTCCCAGTACTTTTCGTCCATACCCGCACCATGCGACCGGTCGTGCCGTGCCGGCAACTTTCGTTGCGGGTTTGGCAACGGCCGCCGATCAGGTCATCGCGGCCGCGGTGTCGACCTCGAGGTCGTAGACCACGCCGCGGTGGGCGAGGTCCGCCCGCGCCACGGCCATGCCGCGGACCCGGTCGCCCCGCGCGACCTCCCGCTGCCCGGCCACCGCGGCGCCGCAGCGGACGCCGGCCCACAGCACCTCCAGACCGTCGAGCGCGTCCCGCCACCGCGCCTGCGAGCCGGCCCCGCCGAGGAACACGTCGTCGATGACGACCCGCGCCCCCGCCCGCACCATCGCGGCGACGCCCCGCATCCACCGTAGCGGCCGAACAGATGTAACGGCACGCGAGCTATCCCCGACCTTTCGCACGTGGAATTCTTCCGTCGTGTCCAACAGAGACAGTCCGTGACGACCCGGCTGCTCGAAGGCGACGACAATCTCGAGATCGTCGGCGAGGCCAGTTATCAGGACGCGCTCTGGACGGTCTGCGGTGGCTCGCCCGGTGACGAGATCCGGCACGACATCGTCGCGGTTCTGGTGCCAGAGCCGGAAAACCCGCACGACCCCAATGCGATTTCCGTCCGCATCGAGAGCAGAATCGTCGGCTATCTCCCTCGCCGGCTCGCCGCCGGGTACATTCCGGGGCTGCACCGGCTCATGTCCACATCGGGTGCGCACGTGGCACTTCGCGGGGTGATCGTCGGCGGCGGATACCGCGGTGACGGTCCGGGAAAGCTCGGCGTGTGGCTGAGGCACGACCCCGCGCACTTCGGCATCGCGTCCAGCCGGTCGGTTCGGTGGCGTGCCACCACCGCGTCGAAGGAGACGATGCGGACCGGGTTGAGCGAGGCGGTGCGCACCGACCCGGCCGACGACTCCTACGACCTGTCCTGGTTGCACGCTCTGCCCGCGGCGGACGGACCGGCCATCGCCATGCTGCGCGACCTGCTGGCCCGCGAACGCGATCCGATCGACCGGCACTTCCAGTTCGCCGAGCTCGAGAACCGCCTTTACCGCGCCCGCGACCTGTACGACACCGCGCTCGACGAGTTCGACGAGGCGTGCCGTCGGCATCACGCCGAAATGGACGTCATCCGGCCGGCGTTGTTCGCCAAGTGGCGCCGGGTTCCGGTGCTCGAGACATATCGGCAGATGGCGATCCGCCAGCAGAAACGAAAGGACTGGCACGCCTGCGTCGAATGGTGCGAACGCGGTCTCGCCGTCTACGGCGACGACGTCGCACGGGAGGAAGCCGTCGAGGATCTCCTCAAACGCCGCAACCGGGCGCTCGCCAAGCTCGAACAGGTGGCGACCGTGCCGAACCTGCGCGCCGTGGCCCCGCCGGCCGATCGTCCCTAGCGAAATAGGCTCACCGCTCGCCCTGGGCCGGTGACGGCGGGGAGCCGCCGTCACCGGCCACGGGTTCACAGGTCGAGCGTCCAGCCCACGATCTGGCCGGTGTCGGCTGCCGCCTGGTCGCTGACGCGCAGGTTCCAGGTGCCGTTCGCGAGCTCACCGGACAGGTCGACCGTGAACGTCTGGTCGATGTTGTCGGTGCTGCCGCCCGCGCGGTTGTGCAGGTTGTAGGCCGTGCCGTCCGGCGCGACCAGGTCCACCACGAGGTCGCCGATCCAGGTGTGCTGGATGTGCACCTCGACGGTCGCCTCGAAGCTGCCGGAGCCGTCGCAGCCCTCGACCGCGATCGGGCTGTTCACCGTGGCGTTGTCCGGGATGGCAACGGCCGCCGCGGTGGACTTGGCGTCGCAGTTCGTGCTCGGCGGGAACACGGTCCAGCCGAACGTGACGTCGTCGGACAGGCCCGTGCTGTCGGTGACGGTGGCCGTCACGTCGTAGGAGCCCTCGGTGCCCGGCGTCCCGGAGATCAGCCCGGCGCCGTCGATCGCCAGGCCGGGCGGCAGGCCGGTCGCCGACCAGCTGTACGGCGCGGTGCCGCCGAACGCGTTGAGCTGGACCGAGTCGGCGGTGCCCGCGGCGCTGGACTGCGCGCCGGGGTTGCTGGCGAGCGGTGCGCCCGGCGTGCCGTCCGACGGCGTGTACAGCAGCTTGTTCGGCGAGCCGGCACCCGGGTCGGTGATCTTGTCCGGGGTGCTGTTCGCGACGAGCGCGGCCTGCACGGTGGCCGGCGGGTCGTCCGGGTGGTCGGCGAGCCACAACGCGGCCGCGCCGGTCACGTGCGGCGTCGCCATGGACGTGCCGCTGATCGTGTTGGTGGCGTTGTCGTCGGTGTTCCACGAGGACGTGATGTCCAGGCCCGGCGCGAAGATGTCGGTGCAGGTGCCGAAGTTGGAGAACGAGGCGCGCGCGTCGTTGATGTCCGACGCGTTGACCGTGATCGCCTCGGCCACCCTGGCCGGGGTGAAGTTGCACGCGTCGGAGCTGGAGTTGCCGGACGCGATCGCGAAGGTGACGCCGGCGGCGATGGCGCCACGCACCGCGTCCTCGGTCGCCTGATCGGACCCGGAGGCGCCGAGGCTCATGTTCGCCACGGCAGGCTTGACGGCGTTGGCGGCCACCCAGTCGATGCCCGCGGCGACGCCCGCGAAGCTGCCGGAGCCACCGCAGTCGAGAACCTTCACCGCGACGAGCTGGACGCCCTTCGCGACGCCGTACTCCGAGCCGCCGATGGTGCCCGAGACGTGCGTGCCGTGCCCGTTGCAGTCGGTGTCGTTGCCGTCCCCGACGGTGTTGGTGCCCCACGTGGCGCGGCCGCCGAAAGTGTTGTGGGTGATGCGGATGCCCGTGTCGATCACGTACGCGTGCACGTTGGCCGCGGTCGGGGCGTAGGCGTAGTTGTTGTCCAGCGGCAGGTCCCGCTGGTCGATCCGGTCCAGGCCCCAGGACGGCGGGTTGGGCTGGTCGGTCGTGGCGTGCACGGCCGCGTCCTGCTCGACGTAGTCGACGCGCGGGTCGGCCGCCATCTTGCGGGCCTGCGCGGCGGTCATGTGCGCCGCGAAGCCGTTGAGCGCGTGGTGGAACACGGTCCGCGCCTGCCCGCCGTACTCGGCGGTCAGCGACCGGGCGGTCGATGCGGACTGCGCCTTCGGCGCGGCATCGTCCTTGACCACGACGATGTAGCTGTCCTTGATGGCGCCGGCGCGGTCGGCGCCGAGCACCTGTCCCTCTGCGGCGGCCGGCAGGGCCGACACCACGGTCAACGCGGAGGCGGCGGCCGCGGCGAACAAGAGGCCGCCCAGTCTTCGTGACCAGGACGCGCGAACTTCACCCATGTCAGGGTTCTCCCTCGATTGAGGACAAGCACGCCGGCCGTGACCGGCGTGCGGTGCAGGGTTGTGTCCGCGCGGACGGTCACGAGCGTAGCGAGCCGGACAGGGGTGGACAATCACCAACAAATGGAGTGCCCGTCCGGGAACTTCCATTGCATCCTTCAGTGCAGCGCGATGCCCCGAAGGCGCTGGCCGGGCTGCTCCTAGCCGTTCGGCGTGAACCGCTCCGGCGTTATCAGGACCGCGGCCCGCCGGTCGGCGACCATCTCGCGGTCGTACTCGTCGAGGTCGGGGTGCCGCCCGCCGGCGGCGTGGTAGATGTCGCGCAAGAGCTGGGGAAGCCGGTCGGCCGCCATGCCCGGCAGCGCGTCGTCGGGACCGGCGAGCTCCGCGGGACCGGCGACGCTGACCCACTGCCAGCCGGCCCGGAAGACGAGGGTGGCGCGCGGCCGGGCCCGCAGGTTGGCGAGCTTGGGCGTGTTCCCGACCGAGACGACGCCGACCACCTGCCCCCCGGTGACCGGGTGCGGCAGGATCCCGGCGTTGACGACGGAGACGGCCGGCTCGCCGTTCGCCCGCGTGGTGACGAGCACGGCGAGCCAGTTCTCGGTGGCGGCCAGCTCGGCGACCCGCCGCAACCCGTCCTCGGTCGAGACCATCCCGGCCACCTCCTAGGTGTCTGGGCTCGATTCTGGCAGGAGATCACCCGGGGCGCGGCAGGTACGCGGCGACATCGGCGATCGCGTCCAGCGCCCGCGCGGAGGGACGCCCGCCGAGCGGCTCGGTCTCGGCGATCGTGACCATGCTGCCTTTGCGTCTCGCGTGGTAGTGGCGGGCGGTGAACCTGATGTCGCCCAGGCTGAGAACTGTGGCTGCGAGCGGCTTGATGTCGCCGCTGCCGGGAACGTCCTCGACGCGCTTGAAATCGGCGGCCTGGCGACGCGTCCGGAAGCTGATCCACACCACCGAGGTGATCACCGACGCGCTGCCGTTCCCCACGACGACGAGCATCCGGCGCAGCGACCGGCACGGCGTGTGGGCCAGGAACCGCTGAACTCCGCCGGTCGAGCCGGCCACGCACTTGCCGTACTGGACGGTCGACCTCTTGACCCGTTTGAGGCCCATCCGACGCCACGCCTCGTCGGACTTTCCCTTCCTTGCCGAACGCGAGGCGCGACTTGTCCGTGCCGAAAGGTCCCGCGGTGTGAGCGACTCGGCGACGGAGTCCGACGCGGCGCTCCCGCCGAGCGCGTCGCCGCCGATGCCGGCTCCGATCCCCACATCGGCCGCTCCGCCCGCGAAGATCGCGAGTGCCGCGCCGGCGGCGGCGACCGCGCCGGCGCCCTTCCGCGGCCCCGGATCCGACCCGCCGCCCGCTCCACCGATACGCCGCTTCATGAGTCCCCCCAACGCACTCACCAGCCGAACCATCTTTACACATCGTCGCCGAGTCATCGTCGCCGAGTCACGGTGCACACGGCAACGACCTGATCCTCGGAATCCAGGAACAATGCGGAGCTGATCCGGAGTCCTTCCCGCGCAGGGGATTTCGTCGCTACGCTCGCGGGCGTGGCGGAGCCATCGGAAGCTGGTCGGCAGGCTTTGGCGCGGTGGGAGGGTTTTCCGGTCGACCGGGAGCCGCGGCCCGTCGTGCTCACCGAGTTCAGCGCGCCGGAGCACGACGCGATCTCCCGGGATCCGCGGTGGCAGGCGGTCTTCGACGGGCCCGCGGTGCCCGAGTCCGAGCTGCCGCCCGAACTGCGGTCAGCCGCCGCCGACTTCTGCCGCGACGTGCATACCGGGGAGCAGCGGCCGCTGGCGCGCATCGTCCGCGGTGACGGGCCCTTTGCCACCGATCGCGGGATCCAGGAACTGCCGGCCTGGATGATGTTCCCCGGTGATCGGCGCTGGCCGTTCGTCGCGCTCGATCCCGGGTTTCGGCGGCGCCACACCTGGTGGCCCGAGGGGCTGCGCCTCGCCTACCACGGACGGCAGTCGACGCTCGCCGCGGACGGGCGCACCTTGACCTACCGGTTCATCGGCACGCCCGCGGGGTACGCGAAGATCCCACGCGCGGACGTGTTCGAGACCGGCACGGCCGTGCTCGTCCGGCCCGTCGTGGTCAAACGCGACTCGCGAGGTCGCATGTGGACGGACCACCTGGAGACCCGCGAGGTCGTGGTGCGACTCGACGCGCCCCTCGGCAACCGGGTGCTCGTCTGGCAAGCGCACGGCGCCGGGCGTGACACGTGCGGGACGCCCTGCGCCGTCGTCACCGAGAGCTGACCGCACCGAGGAACGTCCCGGTGACGGTGACCGCGGCCGACGACGCCCCCGAGTCCAGCACCAGGGTGGCGAACGCGAGGTCGCCGCGATAGCCCGCGAACCACCCGTGGGCCTGCGTCCCGTCGCCGACCTGCGCGGTCCCCGTCTTGCCGTGCACGTCGCCGTACCGTGCGAGCGCCGTGCCGCGGCCCGAGGTGACGACGTCGCGCATCATCGTGCGCAACCCGCCGACCACGGACGACGGCGGCGCCTGATAGCCGGACCGCACGGTCGTCCGGAGGTCGCGCCACAACCGCGGTGTCGTCGCGTGGCCCGCCGCGACGGTCGCGGCCACCAGGGCCATGCCGAAGCAGCTGACCTGCACCCGGCCCTGCCCGATGCTGCTCTCCACCTGCTGGGTCGTGTCGGCCGACCTCGGGACGTCGCCGGTCTCGGTGGTGATGCCGGGAATGTCGAAGTCGGCGGCGAGCCCGAGCCGGCTCGCGGCCCGGGCGAGCGCGTCCGGCGCCAGGCCCGCCGCCTGCACGGCGAACGTGGTGTTGCACGACTGCGCGAACGCGGTCCGCAGCGGCACGTCGCCGAGCTCGAAGTTCGCGTTGCGCACCGTCCGCCGGCCGACGGTCGCCACGCCGGGACACGGGACCACCGTGTCGATCCCGGTGCGGCCCGCCTCGAGGATCGCCGTCGCCGTGGCGATCTTGAACGTCGAGCCGGGCGGGAACTGGCCGCTCAGCGCGACCGGCGCGGGCCCGGCGGCCGTGTTCTGCGCGACGGCGAGCAGGTCGCCGGTCGACGGCTGGACGGCGACGATCATCGCGGCGTACGGCGTCGAGTCGACGGCCCGCTGCGCCGCCTGCTGCACCGGCCTGCTCAGCGTCGCGGTCAGCGGCTTCGGCCGGGTCCCGTGCAGCACGGCCACTTCCTTGCCCGCCGCGTCGACGAGAGCGACGTACCAGGCCGCCGCGTCCGTCCGCCCGCCGGCGACCCGGGCCATGCCGCCCAGCAGCACGGGCGCGAGCTTCGGGTCGGCGGCCTTCGGCTCGTCCGCCGCCCACGTGAGCAGCGGCGCCCCGGCACGGTCGCGGACCGCCGGCTTGCCCGCCAGGTCGCCCATGACCAGGCCGTGCCCGGCGGTCAGCCGCGGATGCACGAGCCCGGGCTGCCAGTCGACCACCCAGCCGGCGTCCTTCTCGACCACCCGCAGCGCGCTCGGGTACTCCCAGCCGCGCCCGGCGCCGAGGTCCCACGACAGGGTGAACGGCTCGTCGGCGGTGTGCGCGCCGGCCGCCGGCTCGGCCAGGTCGGTCCGGGTCGCCACCACGGCCGTGGGCCGCAGCCCGCGGAACACCTCGTCGAGCTGCGCGGTCGCGGCGGCCGGGTCGTCGGTCAGCGCACCCGCCGCGGCGGCGTCCCGCGAGCCGAACGCGTCGAGGAAGTGGTCGGCCGCCTCGGTCGCCGAGTAGTGCACGGGCGGCGCCGCGGTCTCGGCCGGGTCGTCGGCGGGCAGCAGCTGGAGCACGCCGAGCGCGGTGATCACGACCATCAGGACGACGGCGGCGACGATGACGAGCCGTTTCCGGGCGCGCGTGCGGTCTTCGGCCAACAGGGATCCCCAGGGTGCCGGCCCCGACCTGGCTGGCAGGTAGCCTACCGTGCGTATCGCGCCTGTCACCCCACCCGAATCACAGCTCGAATCACACGCCCGTGAACTTGATTGGTTCCAGAAAATGGACCAGACTTCGGCGTGTGCCCACGACACCGGACTTCGAGCGCATGCTGCGCGGTGTCGCGCTGCGGGTGACCCGCCCGCGCGTGGCGGTGTTGTCCGCGGTGCACGATCACCCGCACGTCGACACCGATTCGATCATCGGTGCGGTGCGTGCGGATCTAGGGGGAGTTTCCCACCAGGCGGTTTACGACGTGCTGCGCGTGCTGACCGCGACGGGCCTGGTTCGGCGCATCGAACCACCGGGCTCTGTGGCGCGCTACGAGGCACGGGTCGGGGACAACCATCACCATGTCGTGTGCCGCTCGTGCGGCGCCATCGCCGACGTCGACTGCGCCGTCGGCTCCCCGCCCTGCCTCAACGCGTCGGATGACCATGGCTTCGCCATCGACGAGGCGGAGGTCATCTACTGGGGCTCGTGCCCCGACTGCTATACGAGTGCCTGAGCACATCGTTCGATCCCGGAAGGATTCTAGTGTCTGACAAGCCTGACGCCGTTGTTGGCGAGATGAACGAGGAGACCGCGGGCGGTTGTCCGGTCTCCGGGCGCTTCAAGCACCCGACCGAAGGCGGCAGCAACCGTGAGTGGTGGCCCAACCAGATCAACCTGACGATCCTCCGGAAACACCCCGAGGTGGCCAACCCCATGGGTGGCGACTTCGACTACGCCGCGGAGTTCAACACCGTGGACCTCGACGCCCTGGCCAGGGACGTCGACGAGGTCCTGACGACCTCGAAGGAGTGGTGGCCCGCGGACTTCGGCCACTACGGCCCGTTCATGATCCGCATGGCGTGGCACAGCGCCGGCACGTACCGCATCGACGACGGCCGTGGCGGTGCGGGCGCCGGCATGCAGCGCTTCGCGCCGCTGAACAGCTGGCCGGACAACGGGAACCTCGACAAGGCGCGCCGGCTGCTGTGGCCGGTGAAGAGGAAGTACGGCCGCAAGGTCTCGTGGGCCGACCTGATGATCTTCGCGGGCAACCGCGCGCTGGAGACGATGGGCTTCAAGACCTTCGGCTTCGCCGGCGGCCGCGCGGACGTGTGGGAGCCGGACCAGGACGTGTACTGGGGCCCGGAGACCACCTGGCTCGGCGACGACCGCTACACGGGCAACCGGGAGCTCGAGAACCCGCTGGCGGCGGTCCAGATGGGCCTCATCTACGTCAACCCCGAGGGCCCGAACGGCACCCCGGACCCGCTCGCCGCGGCCCGGGACATCCGCGAGACGTTCCGCCGCATGGCGATGAACGACGAGGAGACCGTCGCGCTGATCGCCGGCGGGCACACGTTCGGCAAGGCGCACGGCGCGGCCGACGCGGACGAGAACGTCGGCCCCGAGCCCGAGGGCGCCCCGATCGAGGAGCAGGGCCTCGGCTGGAAGAACGGCTTCGGTAGCGGCAAGGGCCGCGACGCGATCACCAGCGGCATCGAGGTCACCTGGACGCCCACTCCGACGACGTGGGACAACAGCTTCTTCGAGACCCTGTTCGGCTACGAGTGGGAGCTGACGAAGAGCCCCGCGGGCGCCAACCAGTGGCAGCCGAAGGACGGCGCCGGTGCCAACACGGTGCCCGACCCGGCGGACGGCTCGCTGTCGCGCCCGCCGACGATGCTGACGACGGACCTGGCGCTGCGCATGGACCCGGTCTACGAGCCGATCTCCCGGCGGTTCCTCGAGAACCCGGCCGAGCTCGCGGACGCGTTCGCCCGGGCGTGGTTCAAGCTGACCCACCGCGACATGGGCCCGATCCAGCGCTACCTCGGCCCGCTGGTCCCGCAGGAGACGCTGATCTGGCAGGACCCGGTGCCCGCCGTGGACCACGAGCTGATCGACGCGGACGACGTGGCCGCGCTCAAGGCCAGGATCCTCGAGTCGGGCCTGTCGGTGTCCCAGCTCGTGTCCACCGCGTGGGCGTCGGCGTCGACGTTCCGCGGCAGCGACAAGCGCGGTGGGGCGAACGGGGCGCGCATCCGCCTCGAGCCGCAGAGTGAGTGGGAGGTCAACGACCCGGACGCGCTGGCCACGGTGCTGAGCACGCTCGAGGGCGTGCGGGGCGCGTTCAACGGCGCGCAGGCCGGCGGGAAGCAGGTGTCGCTCGCCGACGTCATCGTGCTCGGCGGCAGTGCGGCGGTCGAGAAGGCCGCGAAGAACGCCGGCCACGACGTGCGGGTCGCGTTCACCCCGGGTCGTACCGACACGGCCCAGGACCAGACGGACGTCGAGTCGTTCGCCGCGCTCGAGCCGACCGCCGACGGGTTCCGCAACTACCGCGGCAAGGACAACCGGCTGCCGTCGGAGTACCTGCTGATCGACCGGGCGAACCTGCTCACGCTGAGCGCGCCGGAGATGACGGCGCTCGTGGGCGGCCTGCGGGTGCTCGGCGCGAACCACGGCCAGTCCTCGGTGGGCGTCCTGACGGCCACTCCGGAGTCGCTGACGAACGACTTCTTCGTGAACCTGCTCGACATGGACACGGAGTGGACGGCGACCGCCGAGGACTCGGAGACCTTCGAGGGCCGCGACCGCACCACGGGCGCGGTCAGGTGGACCGGCAGCCGGGTCGACCTGGTGTTCGGTTCGAACTCCGAGCTGCGCGCCGTCGCGGAGGTCTACGCGAGTGACGACGCCCGCGAGAAGTTCGTGCGGGACTTCGTGGCCGCGTGGACGAAGGTCATGAACCTGGATCGCTTCGACGTCGCCTGATTTCGCTGTCGATGTCCCGGCCGGCCACTGGCCGGCCGGGACATCGCCATTTGACCGGCAGGCACCAATGTCGACCTTCGGATATTCTGTGCACTTTCATGCAGGGTTAGACTGCACCCTGTCAGCCAGGACTGGGGGAATTCGAATGATTACGGCATACGCACGTATTCTACTTCTACCCGAGGAATTCGCCGTCCGTCCACGATGGACTGAGTAGCGGACGCCGTGCCCAACGCGAGTGTCCGCACTGTCTCCGGCGGAAGGATGCCGCTGGTCGGCCGGGGCTCGGCGCTGGAGTCGCTGGCGAGGGTGGTCGAGGCGACGCGCGACGGCGAATTCCAATTCCTCGCCGTCGTCGGCGAACCGGGTGCCGGGAAGACGCGTTTGCTGGCCGAGCTGGTGGCGCTGGCCGGCGGGCAGGGGCTCACCACGCTGTGCGGGCGGGCCGCGGAGTTCGAGCAGATCATGCCGTTCAGCGCACTGGTCGACGCGCTGGACGACCACCTCGAGTCTCGCCGTGCGGAGATCGTCGAGCGGCTGGGGCCCGCTCAGCAGGCGTTGCTGGCCACGATCTTCCCGGCGCTGGACGACGTGCCCGGCCCGGGCGAGCACCCGGACCGCAGCGGCATGGCCCGCCTGCGGCTGTACCGGGCGTTGCGCCAGCTCCTCGACGAGCTGGCCGGGCCCACGGGCCTGGCGCTGATCCTCGACGACGTGCACTGGGCCGACCCGGGCTCGGCCGAGTTCCTCGACCACCTGGTGCGCCATCCGCCGCGCGGCAGGGTGCTGGTGGCGATCGCGTACCGGCCGACGCAGGCGCCCCCGCGGGTCGCGGCGCTGGTCCACGCCGTCGGCGGGCAGCAGGTCGCCGTCGGGCCGCTGGGTCCGGACGAGGTGGCGGAGTTCCTCGGCCCGGGCGTCACGCGTGCTCGCGGCCGGGCGCTGTACGAGGCCAGCGGCGGGAACCCGTTCTACCTCGAGGCGCTCGCCCGCATGGAGCGGCTCGACATCCCCGAACTGCCGGTGTCGGTGCGCGCGGTCCTGCAGCTGGAGCTGGAGAACCTGCCACCGGGGTCGCTGCGCGTGGCGCAGGCGGCCGCTACGGCCGCCGACGAGTTCCACCCGGCCCGGGTGGCGGTGGCCGCCGAGGTCGACGAGGCGGCCACGCTGGCGGCGCTGGACGACCTGGTGGCCCGCGACATCGTGCGGCCCGCCTCGGCCGGCCGCTTCCGGTTCCGCCACCCGCTGGTCCGCCAGGCCGCCTACGAGCACGCCGAGGCCGGCTGGCGGCTCGGCGCGCACGCCCGGCTGGCCGCCCACCTGGCGGACGAGAACGCGCCGGCCACCGTGCAGGCCCACCACGTCGAGCGGTCCGGGTCGTTCGGCGACAGGCGGGCCGTCGCCACGCTCGTGGCCGCCGCGCGGGAGGTGGTCGCCCAGGCGCCGGAGACCTCCGCGCACTGGTTGCGCAAGGCCCTCGAACTGCTCCCGGTCGAGCCCGCCACGCTGGAGCAGCGGCTGGAGCTGCTCATGGAGCTCAGCTGGGCGCTGGGCGTGAGCGGGCGGCTGACCGAGAGCCGCGACACCGCCCGCGAGCTGCTCGGCCTGCTCCCGGCCGGCCAGCACGCGCGCCGGGCGCGGGCGGCCCGCATCTGCGCGCTGATGGAACGCCAGCTCGACCGGCCGCACGAGGCGCGCGCGCTGCTGCTGGACGAGCTGAACCGGATGCCGAACCCGCGGGCGCTCGCCGCGCTCCCGCTGCGGGTCCGCCTGGTGGCGGAGAGCCTGCTGCGGGTGGACTACCGGGCGGCCCAGGCCGTGCTGGATCTGATGCCCGACTCCGGCGAGGGCTGGGAGCCCGGGCTCGCCGTCGCGGTCGCGGCGATGCGCCCGATGGCCGCCCACGCCGCGGGGCGCACGGCGAACGCCGTGCGCACCGCCGACGCCGCTGCCCGCCTTGTCGAGGCGTCTCCCGACGGCCACCTGGTCGACTGGCTGGACGCGGTCGTGTGGCTGTGCTGGGCGGACAGCTTCATGGGCCGGTACGCCCTGGCACTGGGGCACTTCGACCGCGCGGTGGGCCTGGCGCGCGCGAGCGGGCAGGCCTACGTGCTGACCAACCTGCTCGCCGGGAAGGCCCGCACGCTCATCGCGGTCGGCAGGCTTCCCGAGGCGCTCGAGACCGTCGAGGAGTCGGTCGACATCGCCCGGCTGCTCCGGTCCGGCCAGCAGCTCGTCTTCGGGCTCACCCAGCTGTGTCTGGCCCAGTCCCGGTCCGGCGACCACGATGCGGCGCTGCGCACCGGGGAGGAGGCCGTCACCACGGTCGCCGGGAGCCGCGAGGTCTGGGACTATCTGGCCCGCAACGCCCGCGGGGTGGCGCTGGTCGCCGCCAGGCGCACCGACGAGGGAGTCGGCGCGCTCGTGCGGTCCTGCACCGACCTCGACGAACCCAAGCTCGACCGGGCCACCCTGGTCGCGACCTACGAGCTGCTGGCCCAGACCGAGTCGGCGCGCGGTCGCGGCGCCGAGGCCGCCGCGTGGGCCGAGCGGGCCGCCGGGCTCGACGACCCCGGGCTGCCGGTCTTCTCCGGCCTGGTGACGCTGGCTCGCGCGCACGTCGCGCGGCCAGGGAACCCCGCCGCGGCCGCGGCGTTGGCCGAGGAGGCCGCCGACCGGTTGCGGACCGGCCTGCGGCGCGTCGACGCCGGCCGGGCGCTGCTCACGGCGGGGCTCGCCCACGAGTCGGCGGGCCACGGCGACCTGGCCCGGGAGCGGCTGCGCGAGGCGGTCGAGGTGTTCCGCGAGTGCGGTGCCGGGGCGCTGGAGGCCCAGGTCATCCGGGAGCTGCGCAGGCTCGGCGTCCGTGTCGCCACCCCGGCGCAGGCCGGCCGGGGCGGCGGGTCGTACGGTCTGTCGCCACGGGAGCTGGAGGTGGCGAAGCTGGTCACCCGGGGGCTCACCAACCAGAAGATCGCCGGGGAGCTGTTCCTGAGCGTGCGGACCGTGGAGACGCACCTGTCCAGGGTGTTCACCAAGCTCGGCGTGACCTCGCGGACCGGTGTGGCCGCCAAGCTCGCCCGCGACGACTGACCGCGCGGGCGAATGTACGGGGTTTCCACGATGCCGCGGGCGCCCGCCGTCCGGCATCGTGAGGCCAGCGCCACCGGGGGAGGGGCAAGGGGATGCAACGATCGATATCGAGGTTCACGTGGGAGGGTGTGTCAGGGGCCGAGATCTCGGTCCATCCGTTCGCGACCGATGACAAGATCGGCCTGCAGCTGACGAGGTTCCGCGCGGCGGAGTCCGACGACGTCGTGCTGCTGGTGCACGGGCTCGGCTCGTCCAGCGACCTGTTCATCATGCCGGAGCACCGCAACCTGGTGACCTTCTTGCACCGCAACGGTTTCGGCGACGTCTGGACGCTGGACTTCCGGATGAGCAACCGGTTCCCGTACAACACGGAGACCGGCCGGCACACCCTGGACGACGTCGCCGCCTTCGACCACCCGGCGGCGATCCGTGAGCTCCGCCGTCACGTGGGGGGACGGCGGGTTCACGTGATCGCCCACTGCCTAGGCTCGGCCACCTTCCAGATGAGCCTGTTCGGCGGGGTGGTCGAAGGCATCACCAGCATGGTGGCCAACAGCGTCGGCCTGACCCCGCGGGTGCCACGGTGGTCGCGGTTCAAGCTGGCCGTCGCGCCCGCGCTCCTCGAGTACGTCCTCGATCTGTCCTACATGGACCCGCGCTTCTGCGCGGCGTCGCCGCTGACCCGGCGCTGGATGCTGGCCAAGGCCGTCTCGTTCGCCCACCCGAGCTGCCGGGTGCCGGCCTGTCACATGCAGAGCTTCATGTGGGGCAGCGGGTCGCCCGCGATGTACGAGCACGAGAACCTCGCGCCGCGAACCCACGAGCACGAGCGCCTGGCCGACCTGAACGGCGCGGCGTCGGTGAGCTACTACCGGCACATCGGCAAGGTCGTGCGGGCCGGCACGATCGTCAAGTCCGACCCGCACAACCCGGCGTTGCGGGACCTGCCGGACGACTACCTCGCGAACGCGGAACGCGTCGAGACGCCCGTGCTGTTCATGACCGGCGACCGCAACCGCATCTTCGCCGACTCCAACATCGTGTGCCACCGGATCCTGAACAGGCGGGTGCCCGGTCGTCACGAGCTGGCGGTCGTGCCCGGCTACGGGCATATCGACCCGATCATCGGCCGCAACGCCCACCTGGACGTGTTCCCGGTGATGGCCGACTTCCTCAAGCGGAAGCGGGGCTGAACCGTGCGGGACGAACATGTGGACGTCGTGGTCGTCGGGTCGGGGTTCGGCGGCTCGGTCACCGCGTACCGGCTCGCGGCCGCGGGGCTCTCGGTCGTCGTGCTGGAACGCGGCAGGGCGTACCCGCCGGGCTCGTTCCCGCGCAGCCCGGCCGAGATGAGCACGGCGTTCTGGGACCCCCGCGAGGAGCTCTACGGCCTGTACGACGTGTGGAGCTTCGACGGGTGCGACTCGGTGACCGCGAGCGGGCTCGGCGGCGGCTCGCTCATCTACGCGAACGTGTTGCTGCGCAAGGACGAGCACTGGTTCGTCCACGACGGGCCGGACGGCGCCAGGCCGTGGCCGGTCACCCGTGCCGACCTCGACCCGCACTACGACGTGGTCGAGAAGATGCTGGACGCGACGCCGTACCCGCTGGACCGGCCGGCGTACGCGGACACGCCGAAGACCATCGCCATGCGGGACGCGGCCATGGAGCTTGGTCTCGACTGGCAGCTGCCGCCGCTCGCGATCAGGTTCGCTGCCGAACCCGGCGCCGAACCCGGGCTCGGCCTCCCGATCGCCGAGCCGGCATACGGCAACGTGCACGGCGCGCCGCGGCGGACCTGCCGGCTGTGCGGCGAGTGCGACCTTGGCTGCAACGACGGCGCGAAGAACACCCTCGACCACACCTACCTGTCGGCGGCGAGCCACCACGGGGCGGACCTGCGCACGCTGCACGAGGTGCGCGAGGTCCGGCGGGGCATGGGCGGCGGCTACGTCGTGGACTACGTCCGCCACGACGAGACGCCAGGACCCGGGACGATCTCGTGCGACCGGCTGGTGCTCGCGGCCGGTACGTTCGGCACCACGCGCCTGCTGCTGCGCAACCGTGCCGCGCTGCCCGGGCTGTCCGGCACCCTCGGCGACGGCTTCTCCGGCAACGGCGACCTGCTCACGTTCCTGTTGCGCGCCAAGGACCGCAGCCGCACGAGGGAGATCGACGCGAGCCACGGCCCGGTGATCACGAGTGCGATCCGCCTGGCCGACCATCTCGACGACCCGCACGAGACCGGCCGGGGCGGCTACATCCAGGACGGCGGCTACCCGGGCTTCGTCGACTGGCTCTCCGACGCGGCCGACGTGCGGCACGACGTCGTGCGCGCCGCGCGGTTCGTCATCGACCGGATCCGGGCCCGGCTGACCGGCGACACGAGCATGTCCGCGGAGATCGCCCGCCTGTTCCGCGACGGCGAGCTGTCCGTGAGCTCGCTGCCGCTGCTGGGTATGGGCCGGGACGTGCCGAGCGGGCGGATGTGGCTGCGGGACGGGGAGCTCGACGTCCGGTGGGACGCCGAGCGCAACGCCGAGCACGTCGACCGGTTGCGCACGACGATGGGGCGGATCGCCGACGTGCTGGGCGGCGAGCTGTCCGGGCTGCCGGCGGGGCTGGGCAAGCGCCTCATCACGGCACACCCGCTCGGCGGCGCCGCGATGGGGCGGCATCCCGGTGAGGGCGTGTGCGACGCGTACGGCGAGGTGTTCGGCCATCCCGGGCTCTACATCGCCGACGGGTCCGCCATGCCGGGGCCGGTCGGGCCCAACCCGTCGCTGACGATCGCCGCCCTGGCGGACCGCATGTCCACGCGGATGCTGGAGACCGCCTCCGCGGTGCCGGCGGCGCGGCCGGCCGCGCCGCCGGTGCCGGCGGCCACGTCGCTGTCGTTCGAGGAGACGATGGGCGGGTTCGTGGTACCCGGCGCGACCGACCCGATGTCCACTGAGGACGCAGCAGCAGCCGGCCGGCTGTCGTTCTGGCTGACCATCCGCGTCGACGACGTGTCCGCGTTCCTGGCCGAGCCGGATCACCTGGCCCGTGCCGAGGGCTGGGTCCAGGCGTCCTGCTGCGAGCGCCGCCATCCGATCGAGCGTGGCTGGTTCAACCTCTTCACGGTCGGGACCACGCCCGGCAGCCGCGAGATGCGCTACCGCCTGTGGTACACCGACGCCGACGGTCAGGCCCGCACGCTCGCCGGCTGGAAGGACGTGCACGACGGCCCGATCACCCGGCTGTGGCGCGACACGTCCACTTTGTACACCCGCGTGCTGCGCGGCCACGTCCCGCCGGACGAGACACCGGGCGAAACACCGGGCGAAACACCGGACGATGCCGCGGTCGCCGCCGCGGCGGGCCGGCTGCGCATCCGCCCGCTGGACTTCGCCGCGACGCTGGGCAGCTTTCGCACGGCGGGCCCGCACGGCGCGGCGGCGCTGGCCAGGTTCGGCAGGTTCTTCCTCGGCCAGCTATGGGACGTCTACGGACCGGGGTAGTGGGGGGCACCCCGAAAATGGCCGATCGGGGCGAACTTGGGGGAGCGCCCCGATCGGCCCCTATCCCGGGCTCGAGCAATTCTGGACCGGGCCGGAATTACCCGTCGCTAACATCGGCGCCATGAATTTTCGAAGAATTGTCCTGGCTGCCGCAACGGTCCTCGCGCTCGGCGGAATCGCACCGGCCGCCGCGGCCGCCGATCCCGTCTCGGTCGCGTCCTGCGGCACGACCGCGGCGATGTGGACCGGCGCGTTCGACGGCAACCTGTACAACGACAGCTTTCCCGGATCGCCGCCGCCGCGGCTGCGCGCGGACGTCACCAGCAGCGGCGCGGGTCTCGCCGTGCACACCGTGATCAACGACGGTCAGAACACGTATTACCCGGAAGGAACGCCGGCGATCCAGAGCGGCAACCTCGTCTGGCAGGCGTGGGTCTACGCGCTGCCCTTCGCGTATCACTACACCTACACCACGAACAGCGTCACGTGCTCCGGCGGAAAGGTGACCGCATTCGGCGGCGACGTGACCTACATAGTGAAATGGGTCGGCCCGTTCGCCAACGTCGACCCGATGGACGACGCGACCGAGACGTTCACGCTCACCCGCACCACGTGACTAACGGCCGGCCGTCTCCTTCGTGACCGCCTCGCGAACGGCCGGTGCGATCTCCCCGGCCCAGCGCCCCAGGGCGAGCAGGTTCTGGGTGCCGCCGCCGGGGGAGAAGAGGACGAAGCCGGACGCGCCGTGCTCGAGCACCGCGCCGGTCAGCTCCGCCACCCACTGGCCGGTGGATCCCCCGATCCACCGGCCGGTGCGGTCGCGCGTGGCGGCCAGCGGCTGCTCGGTGATCCGGCCGGGGAGGTTGTAGATCGTGCGGACGTCGCGGGGATCGCGGCCCGCGGCGGCCGCCGCGTCGTCGATGATCGGCCGCGACGTGCGGTAGCGCTCGCTGCGCCAGTCCGCCGCGTGCCCGGGGATCCAGCCGTCGGCCACGCGGCCGGTGGCGGCCAGGGACTTCGGGCCGTTCGACCCGGTCCACACGGGCGGCGCCGCCACGGGTGCCGGCTCGATGTCGCGCACCCGGTGGTGGCGGCCCTCGTGGGTGACCGGCGGGCCGCCGCCGGACAGCTTCCTGATGAGGACGATCGCCTCCTCGAACGCGTCCACCGCCTCGCCGGGGGACAGGCGCGGCACGCCGAGATCGGCGATCCGGTCCCACAGTCCGCCCGCGCCCATGCCGAGCACGACGCGGCCGCCGGACAGCGCCGACAGCGACGTCACCGTCCGCGCGAGCATCGGCGCCGGCCGGGTGGGCAGGTTGGTGACGTTGGCGAGCGCGGCCAGCCGCTCGGTACGGCCGAGGATGACGCCGAGCGCGGCGTACGCGTCGAGGCGGTCACCGAGGTAGGGGTGGTCGGACAGTGAGACGACGTCGAGCCCGTCCCGGTCGGCCTGCTCGGCCATGCGCAGCAGCTCCGGCCCGCGGTCGATGCCGCTGTCCGCACCGAATCCGAAGACGACGCCAGCGGTCATGAGACCCACCCTCCGCACGCACAATGAGTTCGTGACACGAACTATAATGATTCGTGCCACGAACTACAATGTCACCGCAGTTCGAGGAAGACGACCGGCACGTCGTTGTCCCGCACGACCCGGCCGAGCAGCTCCGCCAGCGCGTCCCGCTCGCCGGCGCCGAGCCCGGCCGGGAGCTTCTCGACGCGCCGGCAGGTCTCGGCGTAGAACGTCTCCGCCAGCGTGCGGCCCGCCGCGGTGAGCGCGACCCGCACGGCGCGGGTGTCGTGGCGGTCGGGTTCGCGGCGCACCAGCCCGTTGCGCTCGCTGCGGTCGACCAGGCCCGACAGGCTCGACTTGGCAAGCCCCAGCGTGGTACCCAGCTCGCTCATGCCGTAGGGGCGGGCCATCAGCACGCAGAGCAGCTGGCCCTGCTGCATCGTGAGCCCGTGCTCCCGGGCCGACTCCGTGTACACGGCGTTCACCAGGAACGCGGCCCGCACCAGCGCCGGCACCACGCCCATCCGGCCGTCCTGTGTACTCACCCGGCCAGGCTAACAGCGAATCCGCCCATGGTTCGTGAGGCGAACTATAAGCTCGGGCCGTGAGACCCAGACTCCGGCAGGCCGTGGCGGCACTGTCCCTCGTCGTGTGCATGACGGCCTGCGACCCGATCGACGGCGCCGCCCCGCCGGCGCAACGCCCGCCCGGCCCGTCGTCGACCGCGGCGGCCGATGCGCCGGCCGGGTCGCCGGAGTCGAACGACGAGTACGCGCCCCCGCGGTTCGCGCCGCAGGTCCGCAAGCACGCGAAGGCGGCCGCGATCAGCCCGGTGCTGCTGATGGCGATCCTGTACAACGAGTCGTACAAACCGCACGACCCCGACCTCGAACGGGCGTGGCAGAAGATCGACCCCGACGCGGCCTTCGGCGTGGCGAACATGCACGAGGCCGCCTTCGACGACACGAAGCGCGGCCGGCCCTTCGCCGACCGGGCGTGGACCGAGCTGCCCGACGACCCGGACCTCGCCATCGAGGCCGCCGCCTGGTACCTGCACGACCTCGGCGCCGGCCTCGCCGGCGGCACGGGCGCCTACAACCGCACCGACCTGCTGGCCATGGGCTACAACGCCGGCCCGGGCCACATGGCAGCCGTCGCGGCGGGCACCGCGCCCAACGCGGGCGCCCGTGAGTACGTGACCACGCTGCACGAGAACTGGCCGCACGCCCGGCAGGCCCTGCGCTGACCGGCGGATCGCAGTCACCTTTTTGGCCGGTCCCCACAAACTCTGGTGCCCGACACGGTTGGTTTCGGCATTTCACTACCCGCCGGTACAGGAGAGTGTGTGGGCAGGGTGTGCCAGCCCAACAAACGTTTCTGCTGCAGGAGGCTCGGTCGGTGTTCAGTCGTGTCGCCATCGTCAACCGTGGAGAGGCCGCGATGCGGCTGATCCATGCCGTCCGCGAGCTGTCCGCGGAGACCGGGACGCGGATCGAGACCGTCGCGTTCTACACCGATGCCGACCGGACGGCCACGTACGTCCGCGAGGCCGACCTCGGCTACGACCTCGGCCCGGCCTCCGCCCGGCCCTACCTCGACCTGGCGAAACTCGAGCAGGCGCTGACCGAGAGCGGCGCGGACGCCGCGTGGGTCGGCTGGGGGTTCGTCGCCGAGGACCCGGCGTTCGCCGAGCTGTGTGACCGGCTCGGCGTCACGTTCGTCGGGCCGACCGCGGAGGCGATGCGCAAGCTCGGCGACAAGATCGGCTCGAAGCTGATCGCCGAGGAGGTCGACGTGCCGGTCGCGCCGTGGAGCCGCGGCGCGCTCGACGACCTGGACGCCGCCCTGCGCGTGGCCGACGAGGTCGGCTACCCGCTCATGCTCAAGGCCACCGCGGGCGGCGGCGGCCGGGGCATCCGGGTGATCAGGTCCGCCGAGGAGCTCACCGACGCCTACGAGCGCACCCGCATGGAGGCCGAGCGCGCGTTCGGCAGCGGCGTCGTGTTCTTGGAGCGCCTGGTCACCGGCGCGCGGCACGTCGAGGTGCAGGTGATCGCCGACGGCCAGGGCAGCGCCTGGGCGCTGGGCGTGCGCGACTGCTCGGTGCAGCGGCGCAACCAGAAGGTCATCGAGGAGTCCGCCTCGCCGGTGCTGACCACCGCCCAGGCCGACGAGCTGAAGGCCGCCGCCGAGCGGCTGGCGCTGGCCGTCGGGTACCGCGGCGCGGGCACCGTCGAGTTCCTCTACCACCCCGGCGAGAAGCGGTTCGCCTTCCTCGAGGTGAACACCCGGCTGCAGGTGGAGCACCCGATCACCGAGGCCACCACCGGCATGGACCTGGTGAAGGCCCAGCTGCACGTCGCGTCCGGCGGCAAGCTCGAGGGCACGCCGCCCGCGGAGCTCGGGCACGCCATCGAGGCGCGGCTCAACGCCGAGGACCCGGACCGCGACTTCGCCCCGTCGCCCGGGTTCATCGTGCGGCTGGACCTGCCGTCGGGCCCCGGCATCCGGGTGGACACCGGCGTCAGCGAGGGCGACACCATCCCGGCCGACTTCGACTCGATGATCGCGAAGATCATCGCGTACGGCCGGGACCGCGACGAGGCGCTGGCCCGGCTGCGGCGCGCCATGGCGGAGACCACGGTGATCATCGCCGGCGGCGCGACCAACAAGAGCTTCGTGCTCGACCTGCTCGACCAGCCCGAGGTCATCGACGCGAGCGCGGACACCGGCTGGATCGACCGGGTTCGCGGCGAGGGCAGGCTCGTCTCGCAGCGCGGCGCCGCGGTCGCGCTGGCAGTCGCCGCCATCGAGGCCTACGAGGACGCCGAGCACCTCGCCCGCCAGCAGCTGCTGGCCGCCGCGCACGGCGGCCGTCCGCAGGTGCAGTGGGACACCTCGCGGCCCGTCGAGCTGAAGCTGCGCGGCGTCGGCTACCGGGTGCACGTCGGACGGGTCGCGCCGCAGCGGTTCCGCGTCGCCGTCGCCGCGGGCACCGGCGCGCCGCACACGGCGGACGTCGAGATCGACCGCTTCGACCGGCACTCCGGTCAGGTCGTGGTCAACGGCAGGCGGTTCCGGCTGGTCACCAACGCGCACGGGCCCACCCGCATGGTCGAGGTGGACGGCGTCGCGCACCGGATCAGCCACGACGAGGGCGGCGTCGTGCGCGCCCCCGCGCCCGCGCTGGTCGTCGCCACACCGCTGGAGGTCGGCGCCGAGGTCGAAGCAGGCGCGCCGGTGCTGGTGCTCGAGTCGATGAAGATGGAGACCGTGCTGCGCGCGCCGTTCCGCGCGCGGCTGCGCGAATGCTCCGTGACGGTGGGCAGCCTGGTCGAGACCGGGGCGCCACTGCTGCGGCTGGAACCGCTCGGCGACGGCGACGCCGCGGATGCCGAGCCGGAAACCGCCGCCGAGGTCGAGATCGACCTGCCGCCCGAGCCCGTCGGCGTGTCCGCGGCCGAGCGCGTCGGGGCCGGGCTGCGTGACCTGCGCGGGGTGCTGCTCGGCTTCGACGCCGACCCGCGGGACGGCCGGGGGGCGCTGGGCGACTACGTCGCGGCACGGTCCGAGATCGTGCCCGCCGACGGCCGGCCGCTGGCCGGTGAGATCGCGCTGCTCGAGGTGTTCGCCGACCTGTCCGAACTGACCCGCAACCGCCCGGCGGGCGCGGACGTCATCTCCGACACCCAGGTGCACAGCCCCCGCGAGTACCTGCACGCCTACCTGCAGAGCCTCGACGTCGAGCGGGCCGGGTTGCCCCAGGCGTTCCAGGACCGGCTCACCCGCGTCATGGGCCACTACGGGGTCACCGACCTGGAGCGCACGCCGGAGCTGGAGGACGCGGTCTTCCGGATCTTCCTCGCGCAGCGCCGCGCGGCGGGCGACGTCGCCGTGGTGACGACGTTGCTGCGGCAGTGGCTGACCGAGCCGGCGGCGGGCGAGCCGCTGCTCGAGACCGCCGGGCTCACCCTGGAGCACCTGGTCGCCGCCACCCAGGTGCGCTTCCCCGCGGTCGCGGACCTGGCCCGCTCGGTCGTCTTCCGGTGGTTCGCCCAGCCGATGCTGCGGCGCAACCGGGCCCGGGTGTACGCGGGCGTGCGCAAGAACCTCGGCTACCTCGACGCCAACCCGGACGCGCCGGACCGCGCGGACCGGATCGCCGCGATGGTGCGCAGCACCGAGCCACTCGTTCGGTTGCTCGGCCAGCGGATCGCCCGCGGCGACATGCGCAACGCGATCATGCTGGAGGTGCTGACCCGGCGGTACTACGGGAACAAGCCCCTCATCCGCGTGCGCACCGAAGAGGTCGCGGGCTGCACGTTCGTGGTCGCCGAGCGCGCGGCCTCGTCCGTCGTCTCCGCCGCGGTGAGCTTCGACGCGCTGGGCGGCGCGCTGCGCGGGCTCGCGGAGCTGGCGAGCGGCGAGGACACGCTGGACGCGGACATCTACCTCGGCTGGGAGAAGCAGCCGGAGGACTTCGACGCCATGGTGGCCGCGCTGCACGAGGTCGTCAGCGCGCACCCGCTGCCGCACCGGGTGCGCCGGCTCACCGCCACCGTCGCGGGCAGCGGCGGCGCGGTGATGCACCACCACTTCACGTTCCGCCCGTCGACCACCGGGATGACCGAGGAGCGGCTGATCCGCGGGCTGCACCCGTACATCGCCCAGCGGATGCAGCTGGAGCGGCTGGGCAAGTTCGACCTCACCCGGCTGCCGTCCTCGGACGAGGAGGTCTACCTCTTCCGTTGCGTGGCCAGGGAGAACCCGTCCGACGACCGCCTCGTCGCGTTCGCTCAGGTACGCGACCTCACCGAGCTGCGCGAGCACGACGGCAGGCTGGTCGCGCTGCCCACGGCCGAGGACACGATCGCGACGTGCCTCGACTCGATCCGCCGCGCGCAGCAGCGCCGGCCATCGGCGAAGCGCTTCAACACCAACCGGATCGTGGTCTACGTGTGGCCGCCCAGCGACATCACGCGCGCGGAGCTGGCGATGATCGCCGGTCGTGTGCTGCCGACGACCGTCGGCGCGGGGCTCGAGGAGATCGAGTTCATCGCGCGGCAGCGCGATCCCGCGACCGGCGCGCTGGTCAAGATCGCGGTGCGCATCTCGTTCGACGCCACCGGCGGCAGCGAGCTGATCGTCGGGGAGCCGTCGGCCGAGCCGATCGAGCCGGTCGACGACTACCGGCAGAAGGTGCTGCGCGCGGCGAGCCGCAACACGGTGTACCCGTACGAGCTGACCGGTCTGCTCGGCGACTTCGTCGAACACGACCTCGACGGGGGCGGCAAGCTCGTGCCGGTGGACCGGCCGAAGGGCCGCAACACGGCGGCGATCGTCGCGGGCGTGATCACCACGTCGACGAAGCGGCACCCGGAGGGCATGGCCCGTGTCGTGCTGCTCGGCGACCCGACGAAGGCGCTCGGCGCGCTGTCGGAGGCGGAGTGCTCGCGGGTGATCGCCGCGCTGGACCTCGCCGAGGAGCGCCGGATTCCGCTGGAGTGGTTCACGCTGTCCGCGGGCGCGCGCATCTCGATGGACTCCGGGACGGAGAACATGGACTGGGTGGCCGCCGCGCTGAAGCGGATCGTCACGTTCACCCAGGCCGGCGGTGAGATCAACATCGTGGTGGCGGGCATCAACGTCGGCGCCCAGCCGTACTGGAACGCCGAGGCCACAATGCTCATGCACACCAAGGGAATCCTGGTGATGACGCCGGACTCGGCGATGGTGCTGACCGGCAAGCAGTCGCTGGACTTCTCCGGCAGCGTGTCCGCGGAGGACAACTACGGGATCGGCGGCTACGACCGGGTGATGGGCCCGAACGGGCAGGCGCAGTACTGGGCGCCGAACCTGGCCGCCGCGCGCGACGTGTTGATGGCCTACTACGACCACTCCTACGTCGCGCCGGGGGAGCCGGGCCCGCGGCACGCCGGCACCACCGACCCGCACGACCGGGACGTCTGCGAGTTCCCGCATTCGCTGGCGGGCAGCGACTTCACGACGGTCGGCGAGATCTTCTCGGCGGTGACGAACCCGGACCGCAAGAAGGCGTTCGACATCCGCACGGTGATGCGCGCGCTGGCCGACCAGGACCACGCGGTGCTGGAGCGATGGGCCGGCATGGCGGACGCGGACACGGCGGTGGTGCAGGACGTGCACCTCGGCGGCCGGCCCGTGTGCCTGCTCGGCATCGAGTCGCGGTCGGTGCAGCGGCGCGGTTTCCCGCCCACCGACGGCCCGGACACGTACACGGCGGGCACGCTGTTCCCGCGCTCGTCGAAGAAGGCGGCCCGCGCGATCAACGCCGCGAGCGGCAACCGGCCGCTGGTGGTGCTGGCCAACCTGTCCGGCTTCGACGGTTCCCCGGAGTCGATGCGCAAGCTGCAGCTGGAGTACGGCGCGGAGATCGGCCGGGCGATCGTGAACTTCGACGGACCGATCGTGTTCTGTGTCATCTCCCGCTACCACGGCGGTGCGTTCGTGGTGTTCTCGAAGGCGCTGAACGCGAACATGACCGTGCTGGCCGTGGAGGGCTCGTTCGCGTCGGTGATCGGCGGCGCCCCCGCCGCGGCGGTGGTCTTCACGGCGGAGGTGAACCGCCGCACGGAGACCGACAGCCGGGTGGCCGACCTGCAGGCGCGGCTGGGCGAGGTCACGGGTGCCGAGCGCGCCGAGCTGGCCGCCACCCTGGCCGAGGTGCGGGCCTCCGTGCGCGCGGAGAAACTGTCCGATGTGGCCACCGAGTTCGACCGCGTGCACAGCGTCCACCGCGCGGTGGAGGTGGGCTCCGTCGACGCGGTGATCTCCGCCGCCGGGTTGCGGCCGCGGATCATCGAGGCCATCGGGAGTCCGTGAGCCCTACGGGGTCCCGGGGGTCGTCGTCCTCGTCGCCCGGGACGGGGTCGAGGGCCGGGTCGTCCGCGCGGGGTTCGGCCCACTGGTTGCGGCCGGGCCAGGATGATCGCGATCCACCGTTCCTGACCAAGCACGCGGTGGTCCTTCGCCTGCGATGACGGTCAGCCGCGCAAGGTGGCCGCGTACTCGGACAAGGCGGCCCGGTCGGGACGGAACGTCTTGGCGATCAGGCGGGCCACGTGCTTCTCCACCGTGCGGGGCGAGATGTGCAGGCGGCGGCCGATCTCCTTGTTGCCCCTGCGTTCGCCGAGCAGCCGCAGCACCTCGTACTCGCGGACGGTGACGCCGAACGCGCGCAGCTCCGGGGGGACGGTCTCCAGACCGGGGCGGCGCTGGGGGACCACCGCGCCCACCCGGCGCAACAACGCCCGGCACGCGCTGGCGACCGCCGGCACCCGCGCCTGGTGGAAGTACTCCTCCGCCTCGCGCAGCCAGATCACCGGCTCGCCCCAGCCGTCCGCGGCGGCCGCCTCCGCGACCAGGCGCGTGCCGAGATGCCAGGCCACCGGGTACGGGCGGCCCGCGACGATCGCCGTGTCGACCATGCGGTCCGCGGCCTGGGGACGGTTGGTACGGCCCAGCAGCACCGCCTCGCCCAGCAGCACGAACTGGCGGTTCCACCGCAGCCGCGCGGGCGCGCGGGCGGCCATCACCCGGAACTTCGCCTCGGACAGGTCGCCGGCGAGCAGGTCCAGCAGCAGCCGCAGGCCGTGCCTGCCGGACAGGCGGAACCGCACGTGGTTGCGTTCCTCGAACTCCGCCGCCGCGCGCAGCTCGCGGCGGGCACGGTCGACGTCTTCCTCCAGCAGCGAGCAGAAACCCTTGGCCAGCCCCAGGGACAGCGCGCCCTCGGGGGTCGGATCGCCGGCGGGCATCGCGGCCAGGGCGGCGTCCATGGCCTCCCGGTCGGCGCGGTGGGCCGCCAGGATCGCCTCGCCGAGGCGGGTGTGCGCGGCGAGATCGGCCAGCCGCAGCCGGGACACCGTCGCAGACGCGCCGGCCAGCGTGTCCTCGGCGTCGCCGAACTCGCCGGACAGCACCTGGTGCATCGCCACCACCAGCGTCACCACGCAGTGCACCACCGTGGCACCGGTGCGCCGCGACTCCGTCCTCGCCAGCTCGAGCGTGTGCCCGTCCCCGTCGGTCACCATGCGGTGCACACCGAGCCGCATCAGGGTGTGCGTGCGCCACAGCGGCAGGTCGTGCAGCTCGGTCCACTCCCGGGCCCGCTCGAGCAGGCTCTCCGCCTCCCCGAGGTCACGGTCCTGCATTACCGTGCCCAGCACCTGCAGCGACTGGCACGCGACGTCGGGCAGGTCCTCCCGCTCGGCCACCCGCAGCGCACCCGCGGCGAGCGACTCGGCCCGCCTTCCGTTGTCCCGCCCGGAATCGCCGAGCAGCAGGCTCGCCTCGACCGCGTCCAGCGCGGCGTGCTGGGCCGGGTCGGCACGCGAACCGAGCAGCGCCCGCGCCGCCTGCACCTGCGCCAGCCCGTCCTGGACCCGCCCGGCCAGGTTCGCCGCCCAGGCCAGCTGGGCGTGCAGGCCGGCGGTGCGGCGCGTGCCGGCCAGCTCGGTGTGGCCCGACATCTGTAGCGCGCGGTGGAACTGCCCGCTCTCGCCCAGCGCCCGCACCAGGTCCTCGAGCACGTGGGCGCGCGCCGCCCCGTCCGGGTGCTCGGCGAGCAGCTCCGCGGCCTCCACGAGCCGCGACACCGCCGTGCCCAGCGCGCCGCCGGTGAGCGCGCGCCGCCCGGCCATCGCGAACACCGCGCCCGCGCCCGCCGTGTCGCCTGCGGTCAGCAGCAGCTTGCCCACCAGCGCGCACCAGTCGCCGGGCAGGCCGGGGTGGCGGGCGCGCACGGCGTCGGCCGCCTGCCGCGCGATCAGCTCGATGCTCACCGGCGCCAGCGTGCGCAGCACCGCCTCCGCGGTGAGCGGGTGGCGGAATCGATACCAGTCGGAGCTGCCGTTGTCGCGCACCAGCAGCTGCACCGCCACCGCGGCCTGCAGGTGCGCGACGAGGTCGCGGTCGGCCAGCCCGGTCACCTGCTGGACCACCGACGTGGGGAAGCGGTGCCCGACCACGGCCGCCGCGGACACGAGCGCCCGGCCGTTCTCGCCGAGCGTGTCGACCCGCCGGTCCACGCTGTCGCGCAGCGCGACCGGCAGCTCGCCGGCGAGCTCGCCGGCGAGGCACCAGCCGCGCTCGTCGCACACCAGCACCTCGGTGTCGACCAGTTCACGCACGAGCTCCTCGACGACGAACGGGTTGCCCGCGCTGTTGTCCCACAACAGGTCCGCGACTTCGACGGGCACCCGGTACGGGTCGGTCTCCAGGCACGCGGCGGCCAGGCGCCACACCGCGTCCCGGTCGAGCGCACGCAGCTCCAGCACGGTCCCGGTGCTGCGCCGGTCGGCCGCGCGCACCAGGTCGACCGCCGAGGACGTGCCGCTGCGCACGGTGCCGAGCACCAGCACCCGGCTGGCGGCGACGTTGTCCACCAGGTACTCGACGACGAACAGCGTCTCCGTGTCCGCCTCCTGCAGGTCGTCCAGCACGAGCAGCAGCCCGCGGTCGCGGCCGCACGCCACGAGCACGCGCAGCACCGCCTCGGCGAGCGTGAGGAGGGGCTCGGCAGGGTCGTCCCGCGTGCCCGCCCGCGTGCCGTCCGACCAGTCCGGGACCAGCCTGCCCAGCGCCCGCAGGTACGGGGCCAGCTCGGGCGCGTCCGGCGCGGCCCGGCCGCGGAACCCGGACAGCAGTGCCTCGGCCAGCGGGCGCAGTGGCACGGTCGGGCCGATCGCGCTGCCGCGGCCCCGCCAGACGCGCATGTCGTACTCGGTGGCGAGGTCGGCGACCTCGTTCAGCAGCCGGGTCTTGCCGATGCCGCTCTCGCCGAGCAGGAACGCCGAGCCGCCGCGCCGGGTGCGGGCGGCCTGGAGGGCTCGGGTGAGGCGACGCTGTTCTCGATCGCGTCCCACTATCAGTGGCGAACGGATCACAATCTGTCAGCGTAGTGAATCAATCTCGGGTTCTCCTGGTGTCGCGGCCAACGGTCACAGCGTTGATGCCCGCGGCAGTCGGGCGACCGCCGCCGCGAAGTCCGCCAGCACCGGGTACTCGAACAGCAGCCGGGTGCGCACGTCGACCGGGAGCAGCTTGCGCAGCCGCGCCGCCACTCGGGTCGCGGCCAGGGAATGGCCGCCCAGCTCGAAGAAGTCGTCGCCGGCGCGAAGTTGCTCGACCGCGGCGAGGTCGAGCACCTCCCGCCACGCGTTGCCGACGACGTCGAACAGCTCCGCGTCGGCGGCGCTCTCGGGCTTCGCGGGTGCCGGTTCTGTGGCGGCCGCCGCGGCCGGGTCGATGTCGAGGTCGGGCAGCGGGGTGCCGTCGGCCATCGCGGTCAGCAGCGCGGTGAGGTGCTCCCGCATGGCCGCGACCGTGTCCGCGGTGACCGCGGCCGAGTCGTGGTGCCATACCGCGGCCAGCCTGCCGTCGTCGCGGCGCAGGTTGACCACGAGGTCGACCGGGATGGGCAGGGTGGCCAGCGGCATGGGGTCGACGTGGACCGGGCCGACCGTGGCGGCCTCCCGCTCGACGTCGGTGTGCTCGACGATCACGTTGAAGTACGGCGTGCGGCCGGTCGCCCGGCCCGCGCCGAGAGCCGACACCACCTCGTCGAACGGGACGTTCTCGTGCGCCTGCGCGTCGAGCACGGCCCGGCGGGTGCCGGCGAGCAGCCGCGCCAGGTCGTTGCCGGCCACGTCGAGCCGCAACGCGACCGTGTTGGCGAACATGCCCACCACGTCGGCCACCTCGGCCCGGCCGCGGTTGGCGACCACCGTGCCGAGCACGATGTCGGTGCGTCCGGTGTAGCGGGCGAACAGCGCCGCGAACGCCGCCGCCAGCACGGCGAACAGCGACGTGTTGTGCCGCTGCCCGAGCGTCCGCAGGCCGGCGACGAGGTCGTCGGGCAGCGGTTGCACCACGGTCCCGCGGTCGTGTCCGCCGCCTCGCGCGCCGGGGAAGGCGATCATCGGCGGCGCGTCGGCGAGGACCCGCCGCCAGTAGCCGAGCTCGTGGTCGAGCGCCGCGCCGTTCAGCCACTCCCGTTGCCACACGGCGAAGTCCGCGTACTGCACCGCCGGCTCGGTGGGCGGCGCGGCCCCGAGCGCCGCGGCGGCGTAGAGCGCCACGAGGTCGCGGTGCAGGATGCCCATCGACCAGCCGTCGCAGGTGATGTGGTCGAGGGTGAGCAGCAGGACGTGCTCCTGCTCGGCCAGCCGGTACACCCCGGCCCGCAGCACGGGCCCCGTGGCGAGGTCGAACGGCAGCCGCAGCTCGGTGCCGATCGCGCCGGCCAGCGCCGCGGCGGGGTCGGGCCGCTGGCGCAGATCGTTGTGGGACACCAGGTTCCGGTGCGACTCCGGATGGATCACCTGGGACAGCGCACCGTCGTCGCCGGCGAGGAAGGTCGTGCGCAGCGCCTCGTGCCTGCGCACCAGCGCGTGCACGGCCGCGTCCAGCGCCCGCCGGTCCAGCGGCCCGGTGAACCGCAGGCCGAGCTGGCTGTTGTACGTGGGCGCGCCGTCCTCGAGCTGCTCGAGCACCCACATGCGGCGCTGGGCGAAGGACGCGGGCACGACGTACCCGGCCTGCTGGGAGACGATGTCGGTCATGGGGTCCCCGGTCGGTCGAAGAGGTCGGCGGGCAGCCGCAGTACGGACCGCAGCAGGGTCCGCGCGCCGAGGACGAGGTGCTCGTCGTCGGTGTGCTCGGCAGGCGCGTGGCTGACGCCGTCGCGGCTCGGCACGAGGATCATGCCGACGGGTGCGATCGCGGCCACGATCTGCGCGTCGTGGCCTGCGCCGCTGAACATCGGCAGGTGGGCGAGGCCGAGGTCGTCGCACGCAGCCTCGATCGCCCGGCAGGCGGCGTCGTCGGTGCGCACCGGCTGCGTGATCGGCCGGGTGGTGATCTCGATGTCGAGGTCGGTCGCGACGCCGAGCTGGAGCAGCTCGGTCACCAGCGTCTCCTCGGCGGCCAGCAGCCGCGCCGGGTCGCCGTCGCGCAGCTCCGCGGTCAGCCGGACGGTCCCGGGAACCACGTTGGTGACGTTCGGGTGCGCCTGCACCACGCCGACCGTGCTCACCGCGCACAGGTCGCGGCTGCCGGCCAGCCGCTCGACGGCGAGGACCACGTGCGCGGCGACCGGCAGCGCGTCGCGGCGCAACGACATCGGCGTCGTGCCGGCGTGGCCCTGGCTGCCCCGGACCGTGATGTCGACGATGGTCCGCCCGGTGATCGCCTCCACCACACCGATCGGCACGTCCCGGGACTCCAGCAGCGGGCCCTGCTCGATGTGCAGCTCGAAGTAGCAGGCGATCGAGCCGGGGGCCCACGCGGCGGCATGGATCTCGTCGAGGTCGCCGCCCGCGGCGCGCAGTGCCGCGCGCAGCGGGCGCCCGTCGTGGTCGGTCATCGTGTCGGCCTCGGCCGTGTTCACCGCGCCGGTCAGGCCGAGCGAGCCGAAGAACGGGTAGGGGAACGCCGCGCCCTCCTCGTTGGTGAACGCGACCACCACCGGCTCGACCGGCAGGTCCACAGTGGACAGCGTGCGGAGCACCTCGCACGCGGCGATCACGCCGTACGTGCCGTCGAGGTGGCCGCCGTTGACCACGGTGTCCAGGTGTGAGCCGAGCAGCACGACCGGGCGGTCCGGGTCGGCGTTCGCCCGGCGCACGATCAGGTTGCCCGCCTGGTCGGTGTGCGCGACGAGACCGTCCTGCCGGCACGCCTGCGCGAGGAACTCGCGGGCGGCGACCTCCTCGGCGCTCAGGCCGGTGCGGGTGATGCCGGGACCCGGCTCCGCGCCGAACGTGGAGATGGTGGCCAGCCGGCCGAGCATCAGCTCGCCGTCGATGTCCACGCGGGTATGGGCGTCCGTGACGGGAATGCTCATGCGTGCTCCGAGCTGAGAGACCCGGCACGGCGCACGGGCCGGGAGTTCGATTCGGGCGCAAGTAAAGCGCGTATGCCTATCACTCGGCTATCACAGCGCGATCAGGCCCCGTCGCGCAAAACTATTGACCTTGTCGACAGCGGTGTACATATTCTCCATGAGCGCCCAACGCGAGCGGCCCCGCCGCCGGATCTAGGGGGTCGAATGAGAAATGTGTGGCAGCTGATCGCGCGGAACCGAAATTACCGATTACTGCTTGCCGCGAATCTCATCTCGTCGGCAGGCGACTGGGTTCTCGGCATCGGGATGATGTACTACGTCTACGTCGTCACCGGCTCGGCGCTGGCATCCGGCGCCATGCTGCTCGTCTCGATGCTCCCGCAGCTGCTGTTCGGCTCGCTCGCCGGCGTGTTCGTCGATCGCTGGGACCGGCGGAACACGATGATCGTCAGCAACCTGCTGCTGGCGGCGACCTGCGTGCCGCTGTTCGCGGTGCACGACACCGGGTCGTTGTGGCTGATCTACGTCGTCGTGTTCGCCCAGGGGATCTTCGAGCAGCTGTTCGCGCCGGCCGAGCAGGCCATGGTGCCGCACGTGGTGCCCGAGCACGACCTGGTCGCCGCGAACGCGCTGAACGGCCAGAACCGCCAGATCGCGCGGCTGGTCGGGGCGGCGGTGGGCGGCGCGCTTGCCGCGCTCGGCGGGATCTTCCTCGTCGCGCTGGTCGACCTGGTCAGCTACCTCGTCGCGGCCGGGCTGGTCGTGCTGATCCGGGTCACCGCACCGGGCGGACCCCCGGCCGGTCCGGTGGACGCCCGGCCGCCGCTCGTGCGCCAGGAATGGGTCGACGGAATACGGCTCTGCTTCACCCGCCGCCATCTTTCCACGCTGTTCGTCTTCCGCGTGATGTCGGGTTTCGGCGAGGGCGTGATCGCGGTTCTGCTCGCCCCTTTCATCATCAGCGTGCTCAATGCGGACAGTGCCGAGTACGGTGCGGTGATATCCGCGCAGGCGGTCGGCGGAATAGCGGCCGGATTCGCCGTCGCCGCGCTCGGCCGGCGTGGTGATCCACGAATTCTGCTCGGTTACGGCGCATTGCTCTTCGGTGTGCTCGACCTGCTGATCGCGGTCTACCCGCTGGCGCTGCCCGCGTTGTGGCCGGTCTTCGTGCTGATCTGCCTGGTCGGCTTGCCCTCGGCCGCGCTGAACGCGGCGTTCGCCACCCTGCAGCAGGTGCACACGCCGGACGCGTTCCGGGGACGGGTGTTCGGTGCGATCAACAACGGCTCCGGACTGGCCATGGTGCTCGGCATCCTGGTGGCGAGCACGCTCGGCGACGTCGTCGGGATCATCGCGGTGCTGTCGCTGCAGGGCGTCGTGCACATCGTCGCCGGTCCGTACGTGCTCGTGCGGACCCGGCCGGTGGACGCGCCGCGTGCCGTGGTGCCGGTGGCGGAGGAGTCCAGGCCGTGAGCATCCTCTCGCCGGACGACTTCGCCCGCACCGGCACCCGCACCGGCCTCGGCGTCTCGTTCGGCACCTTCGGCGAGCTGCTGCAGGGCGCCCTCGAGCCCGACCGGGACTTCCTGGTGACGCTGCCGATCGCGCGCTGGTCCACGGCCCGGGTCGCGCTGGATCCCGGCGCGGGCGAGCTGCGGGTCGAGCCGGCCGAGAAGCGCAAGGCGCTGCGCGTCGCGATGGCCGTGCTCGCCGGCCACGGCGTCACGCACGGCGGCACGCTCCTGTTGAGCAGCGAGCTGCCCGAGGGCAAGGGCATGGCCAGCTCCTCGGCCGACCTGGTGGCCACGGTCCGCGCGGTCGGCGACGCGGTCGGCGTGCCGCCCTCCCCGGAGCAGACGGAGGCCTACCTGCGCGAGGTCGAGCCGACCGACGGCCTGATGTACCGCGACGTGGTCGCCTTCCACCACCGCGAGGTCAGGCTGCGCCGCGTGCTCGGCCCGGTGCCACCGCTGACGATCGTCGGCATCGACGAGGGCGGGCAGGTCGACACGGTGGACTTCAACGCCTCCCGGCCGGTGATCGCGCCGGCCCACCGCCGCGAGTACCGCGCGCTGCTGGACGAGCTGGGTACCGCGCTCTCGGCCGGCGACCTCGCCACGGTCGGCCGGGTCGCCACCCGCAGCGCCGAGCTGAACCAGGAGCGCTGCCACAAACGCCATCTGGACCGTGTCAAGGAGATCTGCCGCGACGTCGGCGGGCTCGGTGTCGTGGTCGCGCACAGCGGAACCATGGTCGGCATCGCCTTGTCCGGCGCGGATCCGCACCTGGCGGGCAAGGCCGGGCAGGCCGTCGCGGCCTGCGCCGGGCTCGGCCCGGTGTCGGTGGACCGCACGCTGGACGCGGTGGGTGTGCCGGCCCTGATCCGCGCCTCGGGAACGGAGAGAAAATCCTATGTGGACTGATGGGGACGGCCCGGGCTCCGTGGTGGAGCGCTTCGAGGACCGGGCGCGGCACATGCCGGACGCGGTGGCGTTGGTCGACACCGACGGCACGACGGTCAGCTACGCGGAGCTGAACCGCCGCGCGAACAGGCTGGCCCGCCTGCTGGCCGGCCGCGGTGTGGGACCCGAGACGCCGGTGGCCCTGCTGCTGGACCGGTCGTCGGCCCAGGTGCTCGCGATCCTCGCGGTGCTCAAGGCCGGCGGCGGGTACGTGCCCGTCGACCCAGGCTACCCGGCGAAGCGGATCGAGTTCGTGCTCGCCGACTCGCGTGCCGCGTTGCTGATCACCGCCGGGCCCGCGCCGTTCGACATCCCCGCCGTGGTGCTCGACGAGGTGGACACCACCGACCAGGACGACTCCGACCTCGGCCACCGGCCGGGCCCGGAGCAGATGGCGTACGTGATCTACACGTCCGGCTCCACCGGCACCCCCAAGGGCGTCGTCGTCTCCCACCGCAACGTCGCCCGCCTCTTCACCGCCACCGCGTCGACGTTCCACTTCGGACCCGAGGACGTGTGGACGCTGTTCCACTCCTACTCGTTCGACTTCTCGGTGTGGGAGCTGTGGGGCGCGCTGCTGCACGGTGGCCGGGTCGTGCTCGTCTCCCGCGAGGTGGGCCGCTCGCCGGAGGACTTCCTCGACCTGCTCGTGCGCGAGCGGGTCACGGTGCTGAACCAGACGCCGTCGGCGTTCTTCCGGCTCGCCGCCACCGCCGGGGAGTACGCGGCGGGCGAGCTCGCCCTGCGCCTCGTGATCCTCGGTGGCGAGTCGGTGGTGCCGGCCCGCCTCGCCGCCTGGTACGACCGGCATCCGGACGACCGGCCGGTGGTGGTCAACGGCTACGGGGTCACCGAGACCACGGTGTTCACGACGTTCCGGATGCTCGACGCACGCCTCGCGGTGCCCGGCACCGGCAGCCTGATCGGCGCGCCCATGGCCGACCTGGCCGTGCGGATCCTCGACGAGGACCTGCGCCCGATGCCGCGGGGCGAGGTCGGCGAGCTGCACATCGGCGGTCCCGGCGTGGCACGCGGCTACCTCAACCGTCCGTCCCTGACCGCCGAACGGTTCGTGCCGGACCCGGACGGCGAGCCGGGCGAGCGGATGTACCGCTCCGGCGACCTGGCGCGCGTGTCCGGCGACGGTGAGCTGGAGTTCCACGGTCGCGCGGACGGGCAGGTGAAGCTGCGCGGCTTCCGGATCGAGCTGGGCGAGATCGAGGTCGTGGTGTCGGCCTGCCCGCGGGTGCGCCAGGCGGCCGTCCTGGTCCGCGAGGACCGGCCGGGCGAGGCGAAGCTGACGGCCTACGTGGTGCCCGGCCTGGACGCTGACGAGCTCGCTGACGAATTCGCTGGCGAGCTCGCCGACGAGGTCCGCGCGTGGGCCGGCGCCCGGCTGCCCGGGTACATGGTGCCGGCGGTGGTCGTGCCGGTGGTTGCGCTGCCCCTGACCGTCAACGGCAAGCTCGACCGCGCGGCGCTGCCCGCCCCGCGAACCGTCACCGCGGCGGCCGCGACCACCGACACCGCCCGCACGGTGGCCGCCATCTGGGCCGAGATGCTGGATCGCCACCAGATCGGTGCCGGCGACGACTTCCTCGAGCTGGGTGGCCACTCGCTGGTCGCCGTGCGGATCGCCGCCCGCATCCGGGCCGACCTGGGCACCGAGGTGGCCGTGCGCGATCTCTACGACCACCCGAAGCTGGCCGACTTCGCGTCCCGGGTGGACGTCCTGCGGGCGAGCGCACCCGCCGGGCCACCGCCGATCCGCCGCATCGCACGCGAACGCCGGCCCGTCGCCACCGTGGAGGCCCCGGAATGAGGACGGCACCACTGTCCCTGGAGCAGGAGCGGCTGTACCTGGCCGAGCAGCTCGGCTCGGGCGACGCGATCAGCAACCTCGCCTGGATCTACTGGATCGACGGGCCGCTCGACGTCGGCGCGCTCACCACCGCGCTGACCGAGCTGCACCACCGGCACGAGACGCTGCGCACCAGCTACCCGGACGTGCGGACCCAGCTGATCCGCCCGCCCGGCCGCGCCCCACTGTCCTTCGTGGACCTCACCGGGGCGGCGGACCCGGTCGCCGCGCTCCGCCGCCGGGTCGACGCCGCGGCCGGCCAGCCGTTCGACCTCGCCGCCGCCGCGCCGATCCGCTGGACCTGCGCCACGCTCGGTCCCGACCGGTACGCGCTGACCCTCGTGGTGCACCACATCGTCGTCGACGGCTGGTCCAAGGACCTCGTCAGCCGCGAGCTGGGCGAGCTGTACCGCGGGTGCGTGGCCGGGGAGCCGGCCCCGCTCGCGCCGGTCCGGCAGTACGCCGAGCACGCGACCGCGCAGCGGGCGGAGCCGGCGGGCGGGCTGGACTACTGGCGGGACCGGCTCGCCGGGCTGCCCGGCCCGACCCGGTTGCCCGCCGACCGGCCCGCCGGGCCGGACACCGGCAGCGCCGGCGCGCGTGCCCACCGCGCGCTGCCCGGCGGCGTCGTGGCCGCCGCCGAGCGGCTCGGCCGCGACGAGCACGCGTCGCCCTTCATGGTGCTGCTCGCCGCGTTCGCCTGGCAGCTCGCGACGGTCGGCGAGCAGCGCGACTTCGTCGTCGGCATCCCGTCCGCGGGCCGCGACGACCCGGACCTGGAGGGCACCGTCGGCTGCCTCGTCGACACCGTGCCGTGCCGGATCGACGCATCGGGCACGCCGACGTTCCGCGAGCTGCTGCACCGGCTGCGCGAGCACCTCCTGGACGACCTGGACCACCGCGGCCAGTCGCTCGAGCGGATCGTGGCGGAGGTCCGCCCGGACCGGGCGCCGGGCCGGGAGCCGCTGGTGCAGGTGTCGTTCGGCGCGCACAACACGCCCGGCGGCGAGGTCGCCCTGCCCGGCCTGTCGGTGACGGAGGAGAACCGCTGTCCACAGTGGACGACACTGGACCTCTCGGTCATCGTCGTGTCCGGCGCGGGGGAGACCGGATGCCTGTGGGAGTACCGCACCGGGCTGTTCGACCAGGCGACGATCGCGGACCTGCAGGACGGGTTCGAGACGTTGCTCGGCTGGGCGACGGCGAACCCGGACACCCCGCTGGCCACCGTCGAGCGGGCGGTCCCGGCCGAGTGGAACGCGACCGCCCGCCCGGCGCCGAGGGGCTCGCTGCCCGAGCTGTTCGCCGCCCAGGTCCGGCGCACCCCGGACGCGATCGCCGTGTCGCAGGGCGCGGAGCGGCTCACCTACGCCGGGCTGGCCGCCCGCGCCGAGGCCTTGGCCCGCAGGCTGCTCGCGCACGGCGCCCGCCCGGAGGACCGGATCGGGCTGCTGGTGGACCGGTCGGTCGGCTTCGTCGTCGCCGAGCTGGCCGTGGTCCTGGCCGGCGCGGCGTACCTGCCGATGGACGTGCGGGCGCCGCGCGAGCGGATGCGCCGGGTGCTGGCCGAGGCGGGCTGCACCATGCTGCTGGTCGACGAGACCGCCGACGCCGGGCCGCTCGGCGTGCCGGTGGTGGTGGCGCTGCGCGGGGACACCCCGCGCGCCGGGGGACCGCTGCCGGTGCCGCACCCGGACAACCTCGCCTACGTCATGTACACCTCCGGCTCCACCGGCGTGCCGAAGGGCGTCGCCGTGCGGCATCGCGACGTGGTGGCCCGCGCGCTGGACAGCAGGCTGGGTGCGGAGTCCGAGCGGGTACTGCTGCACTCACCCGCCGCGTTCGACGCGTCCACCTACGAGCTGTGGGTGCCGCTGCTCTCCGGCGGCCGGGTGGTCGTCGCGCCCGCGGGCGAGCTGGACGTGACGACGCTGGCCGAGACCGTGACCGGCGAGCGGATCACCGGGCTGTGGCTCACCGGCGGGCTGTTCGGCCTCGTCGCCGCGCACGCCCCCGGGTGTCTCGCCGGGGTCCGCGAGGTGTGGACCGGCAGCGACGTGCTGCCCGCCGAGGTCGTGCGCCGCGTGCTGCGGCACTGTCCGAACACGACGGTCGTGTACGCGTACGGGCCGACCGAGACGACGATCCACGCCACGGCCGCGGCCTACCGGGCCGTCGCCGCCGTGCCGGACGTCCTGGTGATCGGCCGCGGGCTGGACAACACGCGGGCCTACGTGCTGGACGCGCGGCTTCGCCCGGTGCCGGTCGGTACGGTCGGGGAGGTCTACGTCGCGGGCACCGGGGTGGCGCGCGGCTACCTCGGCAGGCCCGGCGCCACCGCGGAGAAGTTCCTGCCCGACCCGTTCGGGCCGCCCGGCGTGCGCATGTACCAAAGCGGCGACCTCGCGCGCTGGACCGACGACGGGCAGCTGCGCTTCGCCGGCCGCATCGACCACCAGGTGAAGATCCGGGGCTTCCGGGTCGAGCTGGGCGAGGTCCAGCGCGCGCTGGCCGCCGTGCCGGGCGTGGGGCAGGCGGTCGTGGTGGCCCGCGAGGACCAGCCGGGCGCCCGCATGCTCGTCGGCTACCTCGTCGCGGCACAGGGCGCCGCGGTGCCGCCGCAGTCACGGGTACGTGCCGAGCTGGCGGCGACCCTGCCCGACTACATGGTGCCGTCCGTGTTGTGCACGCTGGACGCGCTTCCGTTGACCCGCAACGGAAAGGTCGACCACCGCGCGTTGCCGGAGCCGCTGCCGGACCAGGTGGACCGGTCCGGGCGGGTGGCGCCGCGGACCGAGGTCGAGCGGGTGGTGGCGCGGATCTGGGCGGAGCTGCTGCGCGTGCCCGAGGTCGGCGTGACCGACGACTTCTTCGCGCTGGGCGGCCATTCGCTCGTCGCCGCCCAGGTCGTGGCCCGCATCGGCGAGCTGGTCCCGGGGCTGGGCATGCGCGGCCTGATGCGCGACGTGCTGCGCCACCCCACGGTCGCGGCTTTCGCGCCGGTGCTCGCGGACCGCGTGTTCGCGCACGTGCTCGGTGCCGGCGCACCGGCACCCGCACGCGTGCCGGTGCTGCCGCGGGGCGGGCTGCTCCCGCTGTCGCTGGGGCAGCGGCGGCTGTGGTTCCTCGACCAGTTCGTCGCCGACAGCTCCGAGTACCTGATTCCCTTGGTGCTGCGGCTGTCCGGTTCGCTGGACGCGGGCGCGCTGGCCATGGCGCTGACCGAGGTCGTCGCGCGGCACGAGATCCTGCGCACCAGCGTGGTCGTGCGGGACGACGAGCCGGCCGGCCTGGTCCGCGACGCGGGCGAGCTGGTCGTCGCGCGGGCCGGCCTCGCCGGCCGCGACCTGACCGCCGTCGTGCAGCAGGAGGCCACCCGGCCGTTCGACCTCGAGCAGGGGCTGCCGGTCCGCGCGCTGTTGCTGGCGCTGGACGAGCCGGACGAGCACCTGCTCTGCCTGACGCTGCACCACATGGTGTTCGATGGCTGGTCGGTCGGCCTGTTCTACGACGAGCTGGAGACCCTGTACGGGGCGTTCCGTGCGGGCGAGCCGTCGCCGCTCCCGCCGCTTCCCTTGCAGTACGCGGACGTGGCCGCCTACCAGGAGGCGCGGCAGGCCGAGCCGGAGTTCGCCGCGAAGCTGGACTTCTGGCGGTCCGAACTGGACGGTGCGGAGGCGTTCGAGCTCGACCCGGACCTGCCGCGGCAGGCCCGCCGCACGGCGCCCGGCGCGAACGTGGCGTTCTCCGTGCCCGGCGAGACGCTGCGCGCACTGGAGCGGCTCGGCGGCGAGCACGGCGCGACGCCGTTCATGACGCTGCTCGCCGCGTGGCAGACTTTGCTGCACCGGCACACCGGCGTCACCGACCTGACCCTCGGCACCACCGCCGCGGAACGGGAGCTGACCGAGTCGGAGTCGCTGCTGGGCCTGTTCATCAACATGCTGGTGCTGCGCGGGGACCTCGGCGGCAACCCCACGTTCCGCGAGCTGCTGGAGCGCACCCGGGACCGCACGCTGGACGCCTACGCCCACCAGGACGTGCCGTTCGACCGGCTCGTCGAACAGCTGAGCCCGGAGCGCGACCTCGCGCGGACGCCGATCTTCCAGGTGATGGTGAAGCTCGACAGCGCGCGCCAGCGGCCGGCCACGCTGCCCGGCCTGCGGGTGTCCCAACTGGACATCCTGCCGATCCCGGCCAAGTACGACATCGAGGTCGGCATGATGGAGCTCGACGGCGACCTCGCATGCGAGATCACCTACGACACCGCGCTGTACCGCCCGGCCACGATCGACGGGCTGATCCGCCACTTCACCACGCTGGTCGACGCGATCGCCGCGGACCCGGACCGGCGGATCGACGACCTGCCGATGATGGCCGCGGACGAGCGCGCCCGGATCACCGCGCTCACGGGGTACCCACACACCCCGGTGCCCGCGGCCGGCCTGCACGAGCTGTTCGTCGCACAGGCCCGGCGGACCCCGGACCTGGAGGCGGTCACCGGGCACGGCGGCTCGCTGACGTACGCGGAGCTGGACGCGTGGTCCGGCGCGATCGCGGCGCGGCTGGCCGGGCACGGTGCCGGGCCGGACGTGGTGGTGGGCGTGCTGCTGGACCGGTCGGCGGCGATGGTGGCCGCGCTGCTCGGCGTGCTGCGCTCCGGCGCGGCGTACCTGCCGATCGAGCCGGAGACCCCGCCCGCGCGGATCGCCACGCTGCTCGCCGGCTCCGGCGCCCCCGTGTGCCTCGTCGAGCCGCGGCTCGCCGAGGTGGTCGAGGCGGCGGGCTGCCACGCGATGCCGGTCGGGCCGGGCACCGGCGGGTCGCTGTCGGTGCCGGTGCACCCGGCGAACCTCGTGTCGGTGTACTACACGTCCGGCTCGACCGGGGCCCCGAAGGGCGTGGCCAGCACGCACGGCGGCTGGGTGAACCGCATGTGCTGGATGCAGCGCCACCACCCGCTCGCGCCCGGAGACACGGTGCCGCACAAGACGACCCTGACGTTCGACGACTCCGCGGTGGAGGTCTTCTGGCCCCTGCTGTACGGCGGCCGGGTCGCGGTGCTCGCGCCGGGTCTGCACCGGGACCCGCGCGCCATCGCCGACGCGGTGATCGAGCACCGGGCGGTGCACGTGAACTTCGTGCCGAGCGTGCTGGAGCTGTTCCTCGACACGGTCAGCGACGCGGACATCGCCGCGATGGGCGCGCTGCGCAGCGTGCTGTCCAGCGGCGAGGCGCTGCGCCCGGAGCTGGTGGGCCGCTTCGCCGGGCGGTTCGGCGACCGGGTGCCGCTGGACAACACGTGGGGCGCCACCGAGGTGTCGATCGACTCGACCTGCCGGGTGTGCACCGCTGGTGACGCGGACGGCTCGGGCGCGGCCGTGTCGGTGGGCGTGCCGATCGACAACAACTCGGTGCTGGTGCTCGACTCCCGGTTCGTCCAGCAGCCGGCCGGCGTGCCGGGCGAGCTGTTCATCGGCGGCACCGGGCTGGCCCGCGGCTACCTCGGCGACCCGGCCCGCACGGCGGCGGCGTTCGTGCCGCACCCGGCACGGCCGGGGGAGCGGCTGTACCGC
Source organism: Actinophytocola sp. (assembly GCA_035995025.1). GTDB lineage: Bacteria > Actinomycetota > Actinomycetes > Mycobacteriales > Pseudonocardiaceae > Actinophytocola. Next base: position 216,931 of record DASYKY010000133.1, on the reverse strand, counting down.
ACCGGCGACTGGGGGCGGATGGAGGCCGACGGCTCGCTGACGTTCCTGCACCGTCGCGACGACCAGGTCAAGATCCGCGGGGTCCGCATCGAGCTGGGCGAGGTCGAGCACGCGCTGCGCGAGCACCCGGGCGTGCGCGACGCGGCGGTGCTGGCCTGGACGGCGGCGCCGGGCGACAAGCGGCTCGCCGCCTACGTCGCGGGCGACGGGCTCACCGCCGCCGAGCTGACCGAACACGCGCGGAGCCTGCTGCCGGTGTACGCGGTGCCGGGGTCGATCGCGGTGCTCGACGCCCTGCCGCGCAACCCGAGCGGCAAGCTGGACCGCCGCGCGCTGCCCGCGCCGTCCACCGTCGAGTCCACTGAGGACTACGTGGCGCCGCGGACCGAGACCGAGCGGGTGGTCGCCGCGATCTGGGCGGACGTGCTGACCCGCGACCGGGTCGGCGTGCACGACGACTTCTTCGCCGCGGGCGGGCACTCGCTGCTGGCGACGCGTGCGATCGGCCGGATGCGCCAGGCGTTCGCGGCGGACCTGCCGCTGACGCTGATGTTCGAACGGCCGACGGTGGCCGGGGCGGCGAGCGCGGTCGAGGACGTGCTGCTGGCCGAGGTGGCCCGGCTCTCCGACGACGAGGCACGACAACTGCTCAGGTGAAAGGAACCGTGATGTCCGACTTCCGTGTGGTGCTCAACGACGAGGAGCAGTACTCGATCTGGCCTGCCGACCGCGACGTGCCGGCGGGCTGGCGCGCGGACGGCGTGACCGGCACCAAGGAGGAGTGCCTGGCGCACATCGACGAGGTGTGGACCGACATGCGGCCGCTGAGCCTGCGCCGCCACATGGCCGCGGCCGACTGACCACTTGCGACTACCCGACAGGACGCCGTCCATGACCGCAACCTCCGCCGAGCTGTCCTCGGTACAGCGCGAGCTGCTCGCCGCCCGGCTGCGTGGCGCGCTCGGCCGCACGGGCGGCACCATCCCGCCCCAGCCGCGGGACGCGCGGGTGCCGCTCTCCCCGGTGCAGCACGGGCTGTGGGTCGTGGACCAGTTCCTGGACGACAACGCGCTCTACAGCGTGCACCGCGACCTGTGGTTGCGCGGCCCGCTGGACGTGGCCGCGCTCGGCGCCGCGGTCGACGACTTGGTGGCCCGGCACGAGGTCCTGCGCACCACCTACACCGGGGCCGACGAGCCGGTGCAGGTGATCGGGGAGCCGCGGCCGGGCGTGCTCGACGTCGTGGCGGTGTCCGGGCAGGACGCGGCACGGGAGGCGGCGGTGGCGGAGCTGCGCCGCCCGTTCGACCTCGCCGCGGGCCCGGTGTTCCGCGCGACGCTCTACCGCGTCGGGGCGGAGGAACACCTGCTGCTGCTGAACATGCACCACATGATCAGCGACGGTTGGTCGTGCGCGGTGCTCGGGCGCGAGCTGGCGGAGCTGTACTCGGCCCGGGTGCGCGGCGGGCGGGCGGACCTGCCCGCGTTGCCGGTCCAGTACGCGGACTACGCGAGCTGGCAGGCCGGCCGGATGGCCGGCCAGGTGGGGCGGGCACAGCTCGCGCACCGGCGGTCCGCGCTCGGCGGGGTCCACCCCGTGCTGCGGCTGCCGACCGACCGGCCGCACCCGCCGCGCCCGTCCTACCGGGCGGCCCACCTCGCCCGCACGCTCTCCCCGGCGGCGACCGGGCGGGTGCGGGCGCTCGCCCGGGAGCGCGGCGTCACGGTGTTCGGCCTCGTGCTCGCGGCGTTCGAGGTGGTGCTGCGCCGGTGCGCCGGGCAGGACTCGTTCGCCGTGGGGTCGCTGACCTCCGGCCGGGAGCAGGCGGAGACCGAGCACCTGCTGGGGTTGTTCGCGAACACGGTGGCGATCCCGGCGGACCTGTCCGGCGACCCGACGTTCGCCGAGCTGCTGGAGCGCACCCGGACGGCGGTGCTCGGCGCCCTCGGCAACGCCGACGTGTCGTTCGACGACGTGGTGGCGGCGGTGGCGCCGGACCGCGAACAGGGCCGCAACCCGCTGTTCCAGGTGCTGTTCCAGTTCATCGAGGTGAGCGAGGAGCAGTGGGGGTTCCACGGGCTGGACGTGCGGCTCGGCGACGCGCACAACGACCTCGGCAAGCTCGACCTCACGCTGTACGGCATCAACCGGGCGGACACCCTGGAGCTGCGGCTGGAGTACGCGGCGGACCTGTTCGACGAGGCGACCGCGGGCCGCTACCTCGACCGCGTGCTTGCCGTGCTCGAGCGGGTGGTGGCCGACCCGCACGTCCGTCTGTCCGATGTGGACGTCCTGGCCGCGGACGAGCGAGCGCTCGTGCTGCGCGGGTGGAACGACACCGCGTTCGACGTGCCGGCGACGACGCTGGGGGAGCTGTTCGAGGCGGCCGTGGCCGAGCGCCCGGACGCGCCCGCGATCGTCGCGGTCGACGGCTCGGTGACCACATACCGCGAGCTGAACGCGGCCGCGAACCGGCTCGCCCACCACCTGCGCGGCCTCGGCGTCGGCTGCGAGTCGGTCGTCGGGGTGTGCGTGGAGTCCGGTGTGGACATGTTCGTGGCGCTGCTCGGCGTGGTGAAGTCCGGCGGCGCGTACGTGCCGCTCGATCCCGGCCACCCGGCCGACCGGATCGCGTACCTGCTGTCCGACAGCGGCGCCGAGGTCGTGGTGACCCAGCGGGCGCTCGCCGATCGTTTCGCGGGCCGGGTCGTCCTCGTGGACGACGACCGTGCCACCGAGCCCGACCACGACCCCGCGCCGCTGTCCACAGCGGACAACCTGGTGTACGTGATGTACACGTCCGGTTCGACGGGCAGGCCCAAGGGCGTGATGATCTCCCACCACGGCCTGGTCAACTACCTGTGGTGGGCCGTCGACGGGTACGGCGTGTCCGGCGCGCACGGCGCCCCGATGGTCGGCTCGATCGCGGTGGACCTTTCCGTGCCGAACTTCTTCCTGCCACTGGTCACCGGCAAGGACGTCACGCTGCTGCCGCCCGACCGCGACCTCACCGCGCTGGCCTCGCTGCTGACCGCGCCGGGCGACTTCAGCCTCCTGAAGCTCACCCCCGGCCACCTGGACGTGCTGCGCGGCAACCTGTCCGGAGTGGACCGCGTCGACTCGGTCCGGACCTATGTGGTCGGTGCGGACGAGGTCCGCCCGGAGACGGTGGCGGCGTGGCGGGAGATCGCGCCGGACGCGCGGATCATCGACGAGTACGGCCCGACAGAGACCGTCGTCGGCTGCTCCACCTTCCTCATCGACGACGACTTCGACCCATCCGTCCCGGTCTCCATCGGCAGGCCCATCGGCAACATCCAGATGTACGTGCTCGACTCCTCGCTCGCGCCACTGCCCATCGGTGCGGTGGGGGAGCTTTGTATCGGCGGGCTGGGTGTCGCGCGCGGCTATTGGCGCAGGCCCGGACTGACGGCCGAGAAGTTCGTGCCCAACCCGTACGGCGCGCCCGGCGACCGCATGTACCGCACCGGTGACCTGGCGCGCTTCCGGCCGGACGGGAACCTGGAGTTCCTCGGCCGCGCCGACCACCAGGTGAAGATCCGCGGCTACCGGGTGGAGCTGGGCGAGGTCGAGGCCCGGCTGCTGCTGCACCCCGAGGTGAGCGAGGCCGTGGTGGTCGCCCGCGACGACACCCCCGGCCACAAGCGACTGGCCGGCTACCTCGTGCCCGCCGCCGGCACCACGCCCGACCCGGCGGCGCTGCGCGCGCACCTGGCCGCCGCGCTGCCCGAGCACATGGTGCCGCCCACGCTCACCGTGCTCGACCGCATGCCGCTCACCCAGGCCGGCAAGGTCGACCGCGGCGCGCTGCCGGTACCCGGCCGGCACGCCGCACCGGAGTCGGTCGCGCCGCGCACCGACACCGAACGCACGCTCGCCGCCATCTGGTCCGGCGTGCTGGGCGTCGAGGTCGGCGTGCACGACGACTTCTTCGACCTCGGCGGCGACTCCATCCTCTCCATCCGGATCGGCGCCCGCGCCCGCGAGGCCGGGCTGGCGGTCACCGTGCGGCAGGTTTTCGAGCACCGCACGGTCGCCGCGCTGGCCGCCACCGTGGCGCCCGGGAGCACGGTGCCGGTGCACGCGGAGCAGGGCGAGGTCACCGGCGAGGTGCCGCTCACCCCGATCCTGCGCTGGTTCACCGCCACCCACGGGGACCTGGCGCACTACAACCAGTCCGTCGTCGTGGAGTGCGCGGTCGACCCCGCGGTTCTCGGTCCAGCGCTGGCCGCCCTCGTCGCCCACCACGACGCGCTGCGGCTGCGGCTGCGTCCGGAGTGGACGGTCGACCACGTGCCATCGGCACCTGCGGACCTGCTGGAGGTCGTCCCGGGGGCCAGCGGCGCCGCCGCTTCGCGGGCCCAGGCGGGGCTCTCCCCGGCGGACGGCCGGCTGCTGCGGGCCGTGCTGTGCACCGGCGGCGACGGGCCGGACCGGCTGCTGGTCGCCGTGCACCACATCGCGGTGGACACCGTGTCGTGGGAGATCCTGCTCGCCGACCTGGACACGGCGTGCACGCAGCTGGAGTCGGGCGAGCCGGTGCGGCTGCCCGCCAAGACCACGTCGTTCCGCGAGTGGGCCACCCGCCTGCGCGACGCGGACGTCGACGCGCCGCCCGTTGCGCCGGGTGTCGCGCTGCCCCGCGACCGCGACGGCGTCCCGGCCACCGAGGCCACCACGGCGTACGTGGACGTCGAGGTGCCGGTCGCCCGGCGCGCGGAGATGACCGGCCTGCTGCTCGCCGCGCTCGGCGGCGCGCTCACCGAGTGGGCGGGCGGCCCGGTGACCGTCGACCTCGAGGGGCACGGCCGCGAGCCGCTGTTCGACGACGTCGACCTGACCCGCACGGTCGGCTGGTTCACCTCGGTCCGCCCGGTGCACCTGCCGGCGGCCGCCGGCCCGGCCGCGGTGCGGGCGCAGCTGAACTCCGCTCCCCACCACGGCATCGGCTACGGCCTGGCCGCCGAGCCGGGTCCGGCGGCGGAGGTGTGCGTCAACTACCTCGGCCGGGCCGACCGCGGCGGGCCGACCGGCCGCTTCCGCCTGGTGCCCGAGACGCTGGGCGAGGTCCGGGACCCGCGCGCCGTCCGCCCGTACCTGCTGGAGGTCACCGCCGTCGTCGCCGACGGCACGCTGCACGCCACGTTCGCCTACTCGACCGAGGTGCACGACCGGGTCACCGTCGAGGCGCTCGCCGGGCGGTTCGCCGCCGGGCTGACCGGTACTCGTGACTTCCCACTGGCCGGCCTCGACCAGGCGGCGCTGGACCGGGTGCTCGCGGGCCTCGGCGCCGTCGAGGACGTCTACCCGCTGTCCCCGCTGCAGAGCGGCATGCTGTTCCGCGCGGCGTACGAGCCGGACACCCGGGACTACTACGAGCAGAACGGGTTCGTCGTCCGTGACCGGCTGGACGTCGCCGCGTTCGCCGCCGCCTGGCAGCACGTGGTGAACCGGCACGCGGCCCTGCGCACGGTCTTCGCGTGGGCCGGGCTGCCCGCACCGGTGCAGCTCGTGCTCAGCGAACACGAGCTGCCGGTCGAGATGCTGGACTGGTCGGACACCCACCCGGACGCGGTCGCCGGCCGGTTCGCCGGGCTCATGCGGGCGCACCGGGACGCGGGCTTCGACCTGACCGCCGAACCGCCGTGCCGGATCGCGATCGCCTCGGTGTCGCCGGACGAGCACCACGTGCTGTGGAGCTTCCACCACGTCGTGCTGGACGCGTGGAGCGTCGCCGCCGTGCTGGGCGAGGTGTTCGCCGCCTACGACGCGCTCCGCACGGGGACCACCCCGGATCTCGGGCCGGTGACGCCGTTCCGCGACCACGTCTCCTGGCTGTCCACACAGGACAAGGCGGCGGACGAGGAGTTCTGGCGCCACGAGCTGGCCGACCTGTCCGGGCCGACCACGTTCCCCGCGCCGACCCGGCCGGCGGGCGCGGTTCCGGCCGGCGAGTCCGTTGTGGAGCGTGCGCGCATAGCGCTGCCGCGGCAGGTCGCGGAGCGGACCCGGCGGCTCGCCGCGCGGTGCGGCTGCACCACCGGCACCGTCGTGCAGGCCGCGTGGGCGCTGCTGCTGCACCGCTACACCGGCGAGACCGACGTGCTGTTCGGGACGACGGTGGCCGGCCGCTCCGCGCCGGTCGCCGGCATCGAGGACGTCGTCGGCATGCTGATCAACACCGTGCCCACCCGGGTGGCCGTGGACCCGACGGTGCGGGTCCGCGAGTTCCTGGCCGAACGGCACTCCCGCCAGACCGCGCTGCGCGACCGCGAACACTGCGCGCTCGTCGACGTCCAGCGCTGCACCGACATCCCGCCGGGCACCCCGCTGTTCGACAACGTCCTGGTGTACGAGAACTTCATGGCCGACCGCACGCCCTCGGCCGGGCCCGAGGTCGAGCCGAGCGGCGAGGTGTTCGAGCAGACCGACTGCCCGCTGGTGGTCGAGGTCAGCCAGCACGACACGATCGAGATCGTCGCGACCTACCACCGGTCCCGCTACGACCGCGCCACCGCGGACCGCCTGCTGCGCCACTTCGCCGCGCTCATCGCCGAGCTCGCCGTGGACCCGGACCGCCCGCTGTGGCACCTGGACCCGCTCGCCGCGGACGAGCGCCACCAGGTGCTCCACGCGTGGAACGACACCGCCCTCGACGTGCCGTGCACGACCCTCGGCGAGCTGTTCGAGGCGGCCGTCGCCCGCGACCCGGCGGCACCCGCGGTGCGCGCGGCCGACGGCACGGTCCTCGCCTACGGCGAGCTGAACGCCGCGGTCAACCGGCTCGCGCACCTGCTGCGCGAGCGGGGCGTCGGCGCGGAGACCGTCGTCGTCGTCTGCGTCGAGCCGGGGGTCGACGTCCTGGTGGCGTTGCTGGGCGTGACGAAGGCCGGCGGCACGTACGTCCCGCTCGACCCGGAGCACCCGGCCGACCGGCTCGCGTTCATGGTCGACGACACGGGCGCGCGCGTCGTGGTGACCCAGCGGCGGCTCGCCCCGCTGGTGGCCGGGATCGTCGGGGGAGAGCCGATCCTCGTCGACGACGCCGCGGCGCTCGCGGCCCGGCCGGACACCGACCCGGCGCCATTGTCCACTTCGGACAACCTGGTGTACGTGATGTACACGTCGGGGTCGACGGGCCGGCCGAAGGGCGTGATGATCTCCCACCGCGGCCTGATCAACTACCTGTGGTGGGCGATCGAGGGCTACGGCCTCGGCGGTGCGCACGGCGCGCCGATGCTCGGCTCCATCGCGTTCGACCTGTCGGTGCCGAACTTCTTCCTGCCGCTGATCGGCGGCAAGGACGTCACGCTGCTGCCACCCGACCGCAGCCTGACCGCGCTGGCGGAGCTGCTCACCGCGCCCGGCGACCTCAGCCTCCTCAAGGTCACTCCCGGCCACCTCGACGTGCTGCGTGCGACGCTGGCCGAGTCCGGCCACCGTGACCCGGTCACCTCCGTGCGCACCTACGTCGTGGGTGCGGACGAGGTGCGGCCGGAGACCGTGGCGGCGTGGCGGGAGATCGCGCCGGACGCGCGGATCATCGACGAGTACGGGCCGACCGAGACCGTCGTCGGCTGCTCCACGTTCCTGATCGGCGAGGACTTCGACCCATCCGTCCCGGTGTCGATCGGCAGGCCCAACGGCAACATCCAGATGTACGTGCTCGACGCGTACCTCAACCCGCTGCCGGTGGGTGCCATCGGCGAGCTGTGCGTCGGCGGGCTGGGTGTCGCGCGCGGCTACTGGCACCGGCCCGGACTGACGGCCGAGAAGTTCGTGCCCAACCCGTACGGCGAACCCGGCGACCGCATGTACCGCACCGGCGACCTGGCCCGGTTCCGGCCGGACGGGAACCTGGAGTTCCTCGGCCGGGTGGACCATCAGGTGAAGATCCGCGGCTACCGGATCGAGCTGGGCGAGATCGAGGCCCGGCTGCTGTACCACCCGAACGTCAGCGAGGCGGTCGTCGACGTGCGTGCGGACGCGGGCGGCCACAAGCGGCTCATCGGCTACGTGGTGCCCGCGGGTGAGCTGGACCTCGTGCGGCTGCGGGACTTCCTCGCCGCCGAGCTGCCCGGCTACATGATCCCGACCACCTGGGTCGTCCTGGACGCGATGCCGCTCACCCAGGCCGGCAAGGTCAACCGCAAGGCCATGCCGGACCCGGACCCCGCCCGGCTCGGCGGCGCCGGTCGCGTCGCGCCACGCACCGACGCCGAGCGCGCGCTGGCCGCCGTGTGGGCCGAGGTGCTCGGCGTCGCGGACGTCGGCGTGCACGACGACTTCTTCGTCCTGGGCGGCGACTCCATCCTCGCCATGCGCGCCGCCTCGCACGCCGCCAAGGCGGGGATCCCGCTGACCGTGCGGGACGTGTTCGAGCGGCCGACGGTCGCCGGGCTCGCGGGGATCCGGCCGGACGCGCGCGCGTCGCGCCGGCCCATCCCGCGCCGCCCGGCGGGGGAGGCGGCGCCGCTCTCGCCGGCCCAGCACGGGCTCTGGCTGGTCGACCAGTTCCTCGACGACAACTCGCCGTACAGCGTCCACAAGGGACTCTGGCTGCGCGGCCCGCTGGACCTGCCGGCGCTGCGGCACGCCGTCGAGGAGGTCGTGCGCCGCCACGAGATCCTGCGTACCACGTTCGCCGGCGCACCCACGCCGCGGCAGGTCGTCGCCGATCCGGGCCCGGTCGAGCTGACGGTCGTCGACGTCGCCGGCGGCCACGAACGTGCGCTGGAACTGGCCGGGCAAGAGGTGACCACCCCGTTCGACCTGTCCGCCGGGCCGATGATCAGGGTGCGGGTGTTCCGGGCCGGCCCGGACGAGCACCTGCTCGTGCTGAACCTGCACCACCTGGTCATCGACGACTGGTCGGTGCTCACCGCCGAGCTCACCGAGCTGTACGCGGCCGCCGTCGCGGGCCGCGCGGCGGTGCTGCCCGAGCTGCCGGTCCAGTACGCGGACCACGCCCGCTGGCAGGCCGGCCGCCTCGCCGCCGGGCTGCGTGCGGAGCAGCTGGCGCACTGGCGCTCGGCGCTCGCCGGGATCCGGCCCGTGCTGCGGCTGCCGACCGACCGTCCGCACCCGCCGCGGCCCTCGTACCGGTCCGGCCTGGTCGCCCGCGAGGTGCCCGCCGCGCTGGCGGCACGTGTGCGTGAGCTGGTGCGAGCGCACGACGTCACGATGTTCGGCCTGGTGCTGGCGGCGTTCGAGTTGGTGCTGGCGCGGTGCAGTGGCCAGGAGTCGTTCGCGGTCGGGACGTTGACGTCGGGACGGGAGCGGCCGGAGACCGAGCACCTGCTGGGGTTGTTCGCGAACACGGTGGCGATCCCGGCGGACCTGTCGGGCGACCCGGCGTTCGCCGATCTGCTCGACCGGACACGTGGTGCGGTGCTGGGCGCCCTGGGCAACGCCGACGTGTCGTTCGACGACGTGGTGGCCGCGGTCGCGCCGCAGCGGGAGCCGGGGCGCAACCCGCTGTTCCAGGTCCTGTTCCAGCTCGCCGACGCCGCCGACGAGGGCTGGCACCTGCCCGGCCTCGACGTGACGCCTGCCGATCTCTACAACCACCGCGGCAAGCTCGACCTGACGCTGTACGGCGTCAGCCGGCCGGACAGCCTGGAACTGCAGCTGGAGTACGCCACCGACCTGTTCGACGAGGTGACGGCGCGGCGGTTCGTGGACCGGGTGGTCGCGGTCCTGGACCAGGTGGTGGCCGATCCGTCGGTGCGGGTGTCCGATGTGGACGTGCTGGCCGCGGACGAGCGGGCGCTGGTGGTCGACGGGTGGAACGACACGGCCTTCGACGTGCCCCGCACGACGCTGGGGGAGTTGTTCGAGGTCGCGGTCGCCCGCACCCCGGGCGCCCTGGCCGTGGTGGCCGCCGACGGTTCGGTGACCACGTACGCGGAGCTGAACGTGGCCGCGAACCGGCTGGCGCACTGCCTTCGTTCGGCGGGCGTGGGCTGTGAGTCGGTCGTCGGGGTGTGCGTCGAGTCCGGTGTGGACATGTTCGTGGCGCTGCTGGGAGTGGTGAAGTCCGGTGGGGCCTATGTGCCGCTGGATCCCGGGCACCCCGCGGACCGGCTGGCCTACCTGCTGTCGGACTCCGGCGCCGAGGTCGTGGTGACCCAGCGCGGGTTCGCCGATCGCTTCGCGGGCCGGGTCGTCCTGGTCGACGACGACCACTCCGTCTTTCCCGAGGAGAATCCGGCGCCGGTGTCGACAGCGGACAACCTGGTGTACGTCATGTACACGTCCGGTTCGACGGGCCGTCCGAAGGGCGTGATGGTCTCCCACCACGGGCTGGTCAACTATTTGTGGTGGGCGGCCGACGGCTATGGCGTGTCGGGTGCGCATGGCGCGCCGATGGTGGGGTCGATCGCGGTGGACCTGTCGGTGCCGAACTTCTTCCTGCCGTTGATCACCGGCAAGGATGTCACGTTGCTGCCGCCCGATCGCGACCTCTCCGCTCTGGCGGCGCTGCTTGCCGAGCCGGGCGACTTCAGCCTCCTCAAGCTCACCCCCGGCCACCTGGACGTGCTGCGCGGCAACCTGTCCGGAGTGGATCGGGTGGACTCGGTCCGGACCTTTGTGGTTGGTGCGGACGAGGTTCGGCCGGAGACGGTGGCGGCGTGGCTGGAGATCGCGCCCGACGCCAGGATCATCGACGAGTACGGTCCGACCGAGACGGTCGTCGGCTGCTCGACGTATGTGATCGGTGCGGATTTCGACCCGTCGGTGCCGGTGTCGATCGGCAGGCCGATCGGCAACACCCAGATGTATGTGCTCGACTCGTCGCTGACCCCGCTGCCGGTCGGCGCGGTGGGGGAGCTGTGCATCGGCGGCTTCGGTGTGGCGCGTGGTTACTGGCGGCGGCCTGGCCTGACGGCCGAGAAGTTCGTGCCCAACCCCTATGGCGTGCCCGGCGACCGCATGTACCGCACCGGTGATCTGGCGCGGTTCCGTGCGGACGGGAACCTGGAGTTCCTCGGCCGGGCCGATCATCAGGTGAAGATCCGCGGCTACCGGGTGGAGCTGGGCGAGATCGAGGCCCGGCTGCTGTTGCACCCCGAGGTGAGCGAGGGCGTGGTCGTCGCCCGCGAGGACACGCCCGGACACAAACGACTCGCCGCGTACCTGGTCGGCGGTGCCGATGTCGCCGACCTGCGCGCGCACCTGGCGTCCGCGCTGCCCGAGCACATGGTGCCCACCACGTTCACCGTGCTGGACCGGATGCCGCTGACCCGGGCCGGCAAGGTCGACCGCGACGCCCTGCCGTCCGCCGGGAACGCCGCCGCGCCCGCGACGGTCGCGCCCCGCACCGACGTCGAACGCACGCTGGCCGGCAGCTGGACCGAGGTGCTCGGCGTCGCGGACATCGGCGTGCACGACGACTTCTTCGCGCTGGGCGGCGACTCCATCCTAGCCGTGCGCATCGTGGCGCGACTGCGCGAGAACGGGTCCGCGTGCACCGTAGGGCAGCTGTTCGAGCACCGCACCATCGCCGCGCTCGCCGGGCACGTCATGGACACCACGCAGACCGCGACGACCGGGCCGGAGCGCCAGACCGTCCTGCTCCCCGGCTCGGGACTCGACGCCGGCGCCCTCGCCCGGGTCCTCGCCGAACACCCCGGCGAGGAGTTCACCGACGTCTACCCGCTCACCCCGCTGCAGGCCGGCATGCTCGTGGAGAGCCTCGCCGCGCCGGACGCCGACCCCTACTTCCGGCAGTGGGCGCTCGACCTCGCCGGACCGCTGGACGTCCCCGCGCTCATCCGCTCGTGGCAGCACGTCGTCGACCGACACCCGGTGCTGCGCACCCGGTTCGCCTGGGACGGCCTGCCGCACCCCGTCCAGCTCGTCGCCCGTACCTTCACCGTGCCCGTCGACCGGTGGGACGGGCGCGGCATCCCGGACGCCGACCGGGACGCGTGGGTCGAGCGGCTGGTCGCCGACGAACGCGAGACCGGCATCGAGCTGGACACCGCGCCGCCGCTGCGACTGCTGCTGATCCGCACCGGCGAGCGCCGGCACCGTCTCGTGTGGACCACCCACCACATCCTGCTGGACGGCTGGAGCACGGCGGCGGTCCTCGACGAGGTTCTTGCCACCTACCACTGCCTGGTCACCGAACGCAGGCTGCCGACGTTCCCCGACGTCGTGCCCTTCGGCTCGTACGTCCGCCGGCCGCGGGGAGCCGGGGCCGACACCGCCGGCTACTGGGCGCGCACCTTCGAGGGGCGCACCACGCCCACCCCGGCACCCGGCCACCGGACCGGTGCGCCCGGCGGCTCCGCACTCGTGACCGCCACCCTCGACGACACGCTCGTGGCCGGGCTGACCGCCGCCGCGCGCCGGCACCGGGTCACCGTCAGCACGATCAGCCAGGCGGCCTGGGCGCTCCTCGCACACGCCCGCACCGGCGAACCCGACGTCACGTTCGGCCTCACCGTCAACGGCCGGTCCGCGGACCTGCCCGGCATCGACCGCATCGTCGGCCTGCTGATGAACACCGTGCCGGCGCGCATCGCGGTCGACGGCGACGCGGCGACCGGAACGTGGCTGCGCCTGCTGCACGACGAACACGTGCGCCGCGAACCCTACGAGCACTGCGCCCTCACCGACATCCAGCGCTGGGCGGGTTTCGGGCCGGGACGGCAGCTGTTCACCACGAGGTTCGTCTTCGAACGCGCGGCCGACGGGACAGACGTGCCGCCCGCACACGGCGGCCTGGCCGTCACCGACGTCAGCACCGCCGGCGGCGAGTCGGAGTACCCCCTCGTCGTGTCCCTCTACTTCGGACCAGGCGGCCAGGTGCAGATCCGGTACGACCGGTCCGGCAACGACCACGACAGCGCCGGCCGGCTGCTCGACGAGTACCTCGCCGTGCTGCGCGCACTGGCCGCCGCGGACCCGGCGGACCCGGTACACGCCCTGCCGCTGCCGGACGTCGCCGTGTCCCTTATGGACGGTTCGGCGGACACCGGACACGGCGAGCCGGTGCCACCCGACGGCCCGGTCGCACCGCGCACGCCCGAGGAGCACGCGCTCGCCGGGATCTGGGCCGACGTGCTCGGCGTCGACGACCCCGCCGGCATCGGTGTCCACGACGACTTCTTCGACCTCGGCGGCGACTCGATCCTGGTGTTCCGGGTGGTCACCGCGGCCCGCAAGGCGGGGATCACGCGCACCGTGCGACAGGCCCTCACCCACCGCACGATCGCCGGGCTGGCCGCCCTCGAGCAGCCCGCGGCCCCGGCCGTGCCGGACCTCGACGACCCGGCCGCACCCGCGCCGCTCACCCCGACGTTCCGCCGGTTCCTCGACCGGCCGATCCGCCACGACCACCACAACCAGGCGATACTGCTCGACTGGCACACCGAGCCCGACCCGGCGCGGCTCGCGACCGCACTGCGCGAGCTGGTGGGCCGCCACGAAGCCCTGCGGTACCGCCTCACCACGGGCAGCTGGGACACCGCCGAGGACGCCGGACCCGGCCCACTGCGGGTCGTCGACCTGACGGGGGAGGCGGACCAGGACGCGGTCGTGGCCCGGGTTGCCGACGAACTGCACGCCGGCATGGACCTCGCCGCCGGGCCACTGTTCGCGGCCGCGCTGTTCACCGGCGCCACCGCCGGCCGGCTGCTGCTCGTCGCACACCACGTCGCGGTCGACGCGGTCTCCTGGACGATCCTGCTGGACGACCTGGCGGAGCTGTACCGCGACCCCGCGACGCCGCGGCCCGACACCGGCACCACCTACCGGCAGTGGGCGCACCTGCTCGCCCGCCACGCCGCAACCGACCGCTTCGCCGAGGACGCCGCCTACTGGCTGCCGCGCCGCCCCGCGCCGGCACCGCTGCCGGTCGACGATCCCCACGGGACCGACCGCGAGGCGGACGCCGCGGTCGTCCGCACCTTCTTGTCCACAGAGGACACCGGGGCGTTGCTGCGATCCGCGCCGGCCACGCTCGGCTGCCGGGTCGACGAGCTGCTGGTCGCCGCCGTGGCCGGCGCGCTCGCCAGCTGGGCCGGCGGTGACCACGTGCTGCTCGACGTCGAGGGGCACGGCCGGGAGCCGATCGTCGAGGGCGTCGACCTCGGCCGCACCGTCGGCTGGTTCACCAGCGTCCACCCGCTCTGGCTGCACCTGCCCGGCGGCGGGCTCCGGCGCCGGGCAGGCGCCGTACGCGACCAGATCCGCGCCGTGCCGGACCACGGTGCGGGCTACGGTCCGGCCCGCTACCTGCACCCGTCGCTGGGCCGCGAGCTGGCCGGCCGGCCGGCCGCCGAGGTGATCCTGACCCACCACGGTCGCACCGCCGACCACGCTGGTGACGAGTTCGCCGTGTGCGCGACCGCGCCGGGCGCGACCCGCCACCCGGCCGCGCCGCGCAGCCACCCGCTCGCGGTCGACACCGCGATCACCGGCGGCCGCGTCGAGGTGTGCTGGACCTACCCGGGCGCGCGGTACCGGGAGGACACCATCGCCCGCGTCGCCGCCGACTGCCTGGCGCAGCTGCGCACACTGGCCGCGCTGAGCCGTGAACCGGCCGTGTCCCGGCCGGAGACCGGGCCCGCCGCGCTGGCCGAGCGCCTCGTCCCGCACGGGCCCGCGGTCCTGCTGCCCATGGCGCGCAACCTGTTGCCCGGGCTGAGCGTCGCCCGGCTCGAGGGCGGCGAGGTCGTCGCGGCCTGGGGTCACGGCGACACCGGCGGGCCCGACCCGGCACCGGTCACCGCGTCGACGCTGTTCCCCGCCTGCTCGGTGTCGAAGTTCGTCACCGCGCTCGGCGTGTTGCGGCTGGCGCAGGAGGGCCGCGTCGACCTCGACCGGGACGTCGACGACCAGCTGCGGTCCTGGCGGCTGCCGCCCACCGAGGGGCTCACCGGGCCGGTCACCCTCCGGCAGGTGCTGGGCCACATCGGCGGGCTCTCGGAGTTCCGCCACCCCGGCTACCGGCGCGGCGCGCCGCTGCCGACACTGCCGCAGGTCCTGTCCGGGACGAGGCCGGCCAACACCCCGCCCGTGCGGCGGGAACGGCCCGCGGGCGGGGAGTTCCGGTACTCCTGCGGCAACTTCTCGGTGATCCAGCAGCTCGTCGTCGACGTCGTCGGACTGCCCTTCGCCGAGGCCATGCGCGAGCTCGTGCTCGACCCGCTCGGCATGTCCGCCAGCGGGTTCGAGCAGGACCTCCCCGACCGGCGGCCGGGCGAGGTCGCCCACGGCCACGACGCCGACGGGCGGCCGATCGCCGGTGGCTGGTGGGTCTTCCCGGAGCAGGCGGCGAGCGGTTTCTGGTGCACCGCGGCGGATCTGGCGAAGGTGTCCCGGGAGGTCGTCCGCGCCGCCGCCGGCGAGGGTGCGGTGTTCCTCGGCCGGGAGGCGGCCATGGCGATGGTGACCCCGCTGACCGAGTCCTACGGCCTGGGCACGGCGGTGAGCCGCGATGCCGCCGCGCACTGGTTCGGCCACCCCGGGGACAAGAAGTCCCACCAGTGCTTCACCGCCACCGACCTGCACACCGGGGACGGGCTGGTGGTGCTGGCCAACATCGGCGGCGACGCGCCCCTGACCGCCGGCCTGCTGCACGAGCTCGGCGTGCGCATCCGCTACCTGATCGGCTGAAGGGCCCGCGATGACAACGGTTGACGAGTACACAGTGGACACCCTGCGCAGACCGGCCGAGCTGATCGCCATCGGCGGGGACAGCGCGGACGAGGTGCGCCGGGTCGCTCGCGAGCTGGGCCGCGACCTGGCGCTGCGGCCGGGCACGCCGCTCGCCGACGTGGTGCGCGGCCTGCCGAGCGCGGTGGCCGACGGACCGTACCGGCTCGCGCTTCTCGCCCGCGACACGACCGAGGCCGCCCGGCGGCTGCGGCGCCCGCCCGCGGTGACCGGCCCGGCCGGGCCGGGGGCGGTGTACCTGATGTTCCCGGGCGTCGGCGACCATCACGCCGGGATGGCCGCGGGCCTCTACCGCTGTGAGCCGGTCTTCCGGCACTGGCTCGACCACTGCGCCGCCGTGCTGCACACCGAGCTGGGCACCGACCTGCGCACGCTGCTGTACCCACCGGACCCGCCGCGGCGGGCCGGCATCGACCTCGCCGCGCTGCTCGGCCGCCGCGACGAGGAGGCGCCGATCGATCGGACCGAGGTGGCCCAGCCGCTGGTGTTCGCCGTCGAGTACGCGCTCGCCCGGCTGCTGCTCAGCTGGGGCCTGCGACCCGCGGGCCTGCTCGGCTACAGCGTCGGCGAGTACGTCGCCGCCACGCTCGCCGGCGTGCTGGACCTCGACGACGCGCTGACGCTGGTGGCCCGCCGGGCCCGGCTGATCCAGGAGCTGCCGCCCGGCGCGATGACCGTGGCGATGCTGGGCGAGGACGAGCTGCGGCCCCTGCTCGACGGGGTCGCGCTGGCCGCCGTCGACGGGCCGCGGCTGTGCGTGGCGGCGGGGCCGGTGCCAGCGGTGGCACGGCTGGAGGAGCGGCTGGCCGCCGCCGGTGTCGCGGGGCTGCGCGCCACCGCCCGGCACGCGTTCCACTCGCCGATGCTCGACCCGGTCGCCGGACCGCTCACCGAGCTGGTGCGCGGATTCCGGCCGCGCCCGCCCGCGATCCCGTTCCTGTCCAACGTGACCGGCACGTGGATCACCGCCGCCGAGGCCGCCGACCCCGGCTACTGGGCGCGGCACGCCGTGGCGACCGTGCGCTGCCACGACAACCTCGCCGCCGTCTGGGCCGACCCCGACGCGCTGGCGCTGGAGGTCGGGCCCGGCCACATGCTCGGCAGCCTCGCCGTCCAGCACCCGGCCCGACCCCGCGCCGGCGACCCGCCGGTGTGGGGCACCGCGCCCGCCACCGACACGGCCGGGGAGGGCGACGCCGCCGACGTGACCGCCCTGCTCACCGCGGTCGGCGGGCTGTGGCAGGCGGGCGCCCGGATCGACTGGCCCGGCCTGTGGTCGGGCGGGAGGCGATGACATGGACTTCGCGATGACCACCGAGCAGCAGGCGTTCCGCGACCGGGTGGTCGAGTTCGCCCGCACCCGCCTCGGCGAGAAGGCCGCCGAGCACGACCGCGACGAGACGTTCGACCATGAAGGCTGGCGCGCGTGCGCCGGGTTCGGCGTGCTCGGCTGGCCGGTCCCGGCCGAACACGGCGGCAGCGGCCTCGACGAGCTGACCACCGTCATCGGCTGCGAGGCGCTCGGCTACGGCTGCGCCGACAACGGGCTCGTGTTCGCCGTCGAGAACCACCTGTGGGCGTGCGTGGTGCACGTCGTGCGGCACGGCAGCCCCGAACAGCGCGCCCGGTTCCTGCCCGGCCTCGCCGCCGGCACGCTGATCGGCGCGCACGCGCTCACCGAGCCGGAGACCGGCTCCGACGTGCTCTCCGTGCGCACCACCGCAACGCGGAGCGGCAGCGGCACCGAAGCCGGCTGGGAGCTGAGCGGCACCAAGTGCTTCATCAGCAACGGCCCGATCGCCGACCTGTTCGTGGTGTTCGCGCGGACCGGCGACGCCACGACCGCGCCGCAGCGCGCGCTGTCGGCGTTCCTGGTGCCGCGTGACACCCCCGGCTTCGAGGTCGTGCGCGCCATCGGCAAGTCCGGGCTGCGCGGCACGCCGATGGGCGAGCTGCGCCTGGACGGCTGCCGCGTGCCGGCGGCGAACCTGCTCGGCGACGAGGGGTTCGGCTACCACGTGTTCACCTCCGCCATCGAGTACGAGCGCGGCTTCATGGCGGCGAGCCAGATCGGGCGGCTGCAACGGATCCTGGAGACCTGCGTCGAGCACGCCGGCCGCCGCGAGCAGTTCGGCAGGCCCATCGGCTCGTTCCAGGCCGTCTCCCACCGGCTGGCCGACATGCGCGTGCGCCTCGAGCTCGCCCGGCTGCTCCTCTACAAGATCGGCTGGCTCAAACAGCAGGGCAGGCTCGCGCTCCTCGAGTCCGCGATGCTCAAGCTGTTCGCCAGCGAGAGCCTCCTGTCCTCCGCACTGGACGCCGTGCGGGTGCACGGCGCGCGCGGCTACGTCACGGACCTGCCGATCGAGCGCGAGCTGCGGGACGCGGTCGGCACCGCCATCTTCGGCGGCACCTCGGACATCCAGCGCAACGTCATCGCCGGCCTGATCGGACTCCCGTCATGACCACGACCGAAGCACGCACCACCGAACACATCCTCCCGCTGGACCCGCCGGTGTCGGCGCTGCAGGCCGAGGAGCTGGCCAAGCGGGTGTACTTCGTCGCCGAGGAGATCCTCGGCTTCCGGGTGCTCGGCGACGGCGTCACCGTCACCGGCCTCGCCGTCACCGTGGCGGGGGACCGGCTGCCGGACGGGCTCGCGGACAAGGTCGACTTCGTGCTGCGCAACGACGTCCTGCCACAGCTGGTTCGCGAGCCGAAGGTGATCTGGCGGCACGACGCGACCCGCGCGTACCCGGCCGACACGTTCGACCGGCTCGTCGCGACCGGCGTCGCCACCGAGGCCGGCGAGGGCCAGGTCGCACTCGGCGAACCGCTGCTGTCCCTGATGGACGACCTCGACCGGGTGGTGCGCGGGATCGTGCGCGCCGAGTTCGGCGGCCGGGAGTACCGCTACCCGACGCTCATCCCGCTCGCCGCGCTCCAGCGCTGCGCGTACCTGACGTCGTTCCCGCAGTACAGCATGTTCGCCACCCGGCTGCGGTCCGATGTGGACAACTACCGGGCGTTCCTCGACCGCATGCGCGACGACGGCCCGGCGAACGAGAAGATCCTCCCGCACTGCGGCGGCGTTGACTACTGCCTGCCGCCCACCATGTGCTATCACACGTTCCACCAGCTCACCGGCGAGACGCTGCCGGCGGGCACGAACGTGGTGACCGCGCGCGGCAAGTCGTTCCGGCACGAGGCGCGCTACCACCGCGGGCTCGCGCGGCTGTGGGACTTCACGATCCGGGAGATCGTCTTCCTCGGCACCCGCGACGAGGTGCTCGACGCGCGGCAGCGGTTCCTGCGCCGCGCGCTCGAGCTGGCCGGGACGCTCGGCCTGTCCGGGCGCTGCGAGGTCGCGAGCGACCCGTTCTTCGCCAACGTCGGCTCCGGCATGCGCGCCACCTCGCAGCGGCTGCTGGAGCTGAAGTACGAGCTGCAACTCGACCTCGCGCCCGGCGACGCCGTCTCGGTGGCCTCGTTCAACTTCCACGAGCAGTTCTTCGGGGAGGCGTTCGACCTGCGCCTGCCCGGCGGCGGCACGCCGTTCAGCGGGTGCGTCGGCTTCGGCCTGGAACGGCTGGCCTTCGCGCTCGTCTGCCAGCACGGCACCGACCCCGCCCGCTGGCCCGCGGCGGTGCGGCAGGTGCTCGACCCGACCCGACAGAAGGACAAGTCATGATCACTCACGTGGGCGTCGTCGGCGCCGGGACCATGGGCGTCGGCGTCAGCCAGGCGTTCGCCGCCGGTGGCCTGCGGGTCACCCTGGTCGACCTCACGGAGTCCACTCTGGACACCGCACGCGCCAGGATCGGCCTCGACGCCCGGATGGCGACGATGTTCGGCGGCCCGGCCGCGGACTCGGTCGTGGACCGGATCGCGTTCACCACCGACCTCACCCGGCTCGCCGACGCCGGGTTCGTCGTGGAGAACGTCACCGAGAACCCCGGGGTGAAGGCCGCCGTCTACCGCGACCTCGACGCGATCTGCCCGCCGGAGTGCCTGTTCGGCGTGAACACCTCCGCCATCCCGATCACCCGCATCGCCGGCCACACCGGCAGGCCGGACCGCGTGATCGGCACCCATTTCATGAATCCGGCCCAGCTCAAGCCGATGGTCGAGGTGATCCGCGCCTTCCACACCACGCAGGGCACCGTCGACGCCACCGTCGGGCTGCTCGCCGCGATCGGCAAGGAGACCGCGGTGGTCAACGACTCGCCGGGGTTCGTCACCAACCGGGTCGCGATGCTCACCGTGAACGAGGCGATCTGCCTGCTCGAGGAGGGTGTCGCACCGGCCGCCGAGATCGACCGGCTGTTCGTGCGCTGCTTCGGCCACAAGATGGGCCCGCTCGCCACCGCCGACCTCATCGGCCTCGACACCGTCCTGTACTCGCTCGACGTGCTGCTGGAGAACTTCCACGACCCGAAGTTCCGGCCCGCGCAGCTGCTGCGCCGCTACGTCGACGCCGGGCTGCTGGGCCGCAAGAGCGGCCGCGGCTTCTTCACCTACACCGACACGCCGGCCCGGACACCCGCCCCCGTACCAGCCTGACCAGATCGGAGACCCTCCACAATGGATTCCCTGGACGACCAGCGCGCCGCCATCCGGGCATTCGTCGCCCGCCATCTTGGCGGCGTCGAGTTCGCCGACGAGCAGGACCTGTTCGCCGCGGGCTACGTCAACTCACTGTTCGCCGTGCAGATCGTGATGTTCGTCGAGAACACCCTCGGCGTCCCGGTCGCCGGCGAGGACCTGGACATCCGCAACTTCACCTCGGTCGAGCGGATCGACGGCTTCGTCACGCGCAAGCGGGCCACCGACCTCGCGCGGTCCTGACATGATCGCCTCGCCCTGGTTCCCCTACCCGCCGGCCGGCCGCACCGGGCCCGCGCTGTTCTGCCTGCCACCCGCGGGTGGCGGCGCGTCCGGGTACCGGCTCTGGCCCGCCGCGGTGCACCCGGACGTCGCGGTCCACGCTGTGCAGCTCCCCGGCCGCGAGGTCCGGCTGGGGGAGCCCCCGATCACCGACGCGGCCGAGGTCGTCGAGCGGCTCACCGGGCCGCTGCTGGAGCGGGCGGGCGAGCGGTACGCGGTGTTCGGGCACAGCATGGGCGCGCTGCTGGCCTACGAGCTGGCGCACCGGCTGACCGAGCTCGGCCGCCCGCCCGCGCTGCTGGTCCTGTCCGCGCACGTGCCGCCGCACCTGCTGCACCTGCGCGAGGCGCTCCCGGCCACCGGGGAGATGACCGACGAGTACCTGCGGGACTACCTCGCCCGCACCGCCGGCACGCCCGCCGAGATGCTCGAGCTGCCGGAGCTGATGGAGCTGGTGCTCCCGGTGCTGCGCGCGGACCTCACGCTGTGCGCGAGCTACCGGCCGCGGCCGCGCCGGGCGCTCCCGGTGCCGGTCGCGGCGTTCGGCGGCGACGCCGACCCGGTGGCCACCCCCGGCGTGCTGGCGCGCTGGGGCGTGCACACCGCCGGCGGCTTCACGACGCGCACGTTCCCCGGCGGCCACGGCTACCCGCACGACGACCCCGCGGCCGTCGCCGGCGCGGTGTCGGCCGCACTGCTCGAGCACACCCGTACCGGCACCGCGCGGCGGTCCGGCTGAGCCCCCACCGGAAGGAGCCCGGCAGATGACGTCCCGCGCGTTCGCCGACGTGGTCGAGGCACACCGCATACCCACCGTGGTGCGGCTGGCCCCCAACCTCTACGCGCTGGCCTACCGGCTGATGAAGATGGTGCCCGCGCGCCACATCCTGGAGCGCGCGACGGCCGACGGCTCGCTGTCGCCCGGCACCACCGTCGTCGAGACGACCTCCGGCACGTTCGGGCTGGCGCTCGCCATGCAGTGCGCGCTGCGCGGCCACCCGCTCGTGCTCGTCAGCGACCCGGTGATCGACGTACGGCTGCACCGGAGGCTGACCGACCTGGGCGCGCGCATCGACATCGTCGCCGAGCCCGCGGCGCACGGCGGCTACCAGGCGTCCCGGCTCGCCCGGGTGGCGGAGGTCCGCGAGCAGCTGGCGGACACGTTCTGCCCGGAGCAGTACGCCAACCCGGACAACCCGGCCTCCTACGCGATGGTCGCCGAGCTGCTGGCCGACAAGATCGGGCAGGTCGACCACCTCGTCGGCCCGGTCGGTTCCGGCGGGTCGATGTGCGGCACGACCCGGGCGCTGCGCACCGCGTTCCCCGGCCTGCGCGCGGTCGGCATCGACACGCACCGCAGTGTCCTGTTCGGACAGCCGGACGGCCACCGGGTGCTGCGCGGGCTCGGCAACAGCCTGCACCCGGCGAACCTCGACCACACGCAGTTCGACGAGGTGCACTGGGTGGACGCGGCCGGCGTGTACGCCGCCACCCGCGACCTGCACCGCACGCACGCGTTGTTCATGGGACCGACCAGCGGCGCGTCCTACCTCGTCGGCTCGTGGCTCGCGGGCCTCGACCCGGACGCGGTCACCGTGGTCGTGCTCCCCGACGAGGGCTACCGGTACACCGACACCGTCTACGACGACGAGTGGTTGCGCGCCAACGACTTCGTACCCCGAGACCGCACCGTGCCGCGGACCGTCGCCGACCCGGCGGCGGCCACCCACGGGTGGTGCCGCATCGAGTGGGGGCGCCGCAGGCTCGCCGACGTCGTGCCGGGGCCGGCCGCGTTGGTGGGCGCATGAGCGAGCTTGCGAGCGATTCGATGTCACAGGGTGGCACCGGACGGCTGCGTCGCGGCGTCACGGCCCGGGCGGCGCGCATCGTGTTCGCCGCCGACCTGGACACCGAGCTGCCGTACCTCACCGAGATCGACGAGGCGCACCTGGTGATGCTGACCGAGCGCGGGCTCGTCGGCCCGGCGCCCGCGGCAGCGCTGCTGCGG
This sequence comes from Actinophytocola sp., assembly GCA_035995025.1. Classification (GTDB taxonomy): domain Bacteria; phylum Actinomycetota; class Actinomycetes; order Mycobacteriales; family Pseudonocardiaceae; genus Actinophytocola. The sequence goes on along the minus strand of DASYKY010000133.1, from coordinate 194,325 downwards.
GAGATCGGCGCGCTGCGGGCGAGCGACTACGCGCCGCTGCGCGACCGGCCCGCGCCGCGCGGCACCTACCTTCTGTACGAGAGGCACCTCATCGACCGGCTGGGCCCGGAGGTCGGCGGCGTGCTGCACACCGGACGCTCCCGCAACGACCTCAAGGCCACCACCCACCTGCTGCGCGCGCGGCCGCTGGTGGACCGGCTGCGGCGCGGGCTCCTGCGGCTGCAGGCCGTGCTGCTCAGCCGCGCGCGGACGCACCGCGACGTGGTGATGCCGGCGTACAGCCAGTTCCAGCCCGCGGTGCCGGCGACGTTCGGCTGGTACCTGCTCGGCGTCGCCGCGGCGCTGGACCGCGACCACGCCGCGCTCGCCGCGGTGGAGCTGGCCCGCTGCCCGCTCGGCGCGGCCGGTGGCGGCGGGACCGACGTGCCGATCGACCCGGCGCGCACGGCCGCGCTGCTCGGGTTCGCCGCGCCGGTCGAGCACGCGGGTGACGCGATCGCCTCCCGCGACGAGCTGCTGCGGCTGCTGTCCGCCGCCGCGCTCACCGGCGTCACGCTGTCCCGGCTGGCCACCGACCTGCAGCTGTGGAGCACGCCCGAGTACGACCTCGTCGAGTTCGGCGACGAGCTGGTCGGGTCGAGCTCGGCGATGCCGCAGAAGCGCAACCCCTTCCTGCTCGAGCACATCAAGGGTGGCGCGGGGACCCTGATCGGCGCGTGCACGGCCGCGCTGTCGACGATGAAGAACACGCCGTTCGGCAACTCCGTGGAGGCCACCACCGAGGCGGTCGGCCCGGTGTGGACCGGTCTGTCCACACTGGACGACCTGGTGCAGCTGGCGATCTGCGTGGCCGCCGGCGCCCGGCCCCGGCCCGCGGCGATGCTCGCCGCCGCCGAGCGCGGGTTCACCGCTGCGACCGCGGTCGCGAACTCCCTCGTGCGCCAAGGGATCCCGTTCCGCCGCGCACACACGGCGGTGGGCGCGATGATCACCGAGCTGATCGCCGAGGGCGCCCGCGGGTTCGCCGACCGCACGGCCGGGGACCTGGCGGCCAGGCTCACCGCCGGGCTCGGCACGCCCGTCACGCTGACCGACGGCGACGCCTCGCCGGCCGCCGTGGCCACGGCGACCGACCACGGCGGCGGCCCGGGCCCGGCGTCCTTCCAGGCCGGACACGACCGGCTCGCGGCGGCCTGGCGCGCGCAGGTCTCGGCCGTGCTGCGCACGGCCGAGCAACAGGACGTGGCCCGCACCCGCCGCGAGGCCGCGGTCAGCGCGCTGCGTGCCGGCGCCGCCGAACCGACCTCGAGCGGGGGAGCGCGATGAGCGGCGCCTGGTTCCTTCTCGTGGAGAGCAACACCACCGGCACCGGCCGGGACTTCGCCGTCGCCGCGCGCCGCCGCGGGCTGCGTCCCCTGCTGCTCGCCCGCGACCCGGCGCGCTACCCGTACGCCGCCGAGCTGGGCCTGGACACGCGCGTCGCCGACACCACCGACGTGGCCACCGTGACGGCCGTGGCCGAGGAGCTGCGGCCGGCCGGGATCACCACCAGCAGCGAGTACTTCGTGCACACCGCGGCGCTGGTCGCCGAGCGGCTCGGGTTGCCGGGCCCGAACCCGGACGCGGTGGCGTGCTGCCGGGACAAGGCAGCACAGCGTCGCGCCGCCTCCGCCGCCGGCCTCCCGGCGCCCCGGTTCGCCGAGTGCCGCACCGCCGCCGACGCGCAGGCCGCCGCGACCACGATCGGCGGCCCGGTCGTGGTGAAGCCGGTCCTCGGGTCCGGCTCGGTCGGCGTGCGCCGGTGCGCGACGGCCGCCGAGGCGCGGCGGTGGGCGGCGGAACTGCTCGCGACCGCGGACCGCGTGCTGGTCGAGCAGGCGCTGGCGGGCCCGGAGTTCTCCGTCGAGGTGCTCGACGGCGAGCCGGTGGGCGTCACCCGCAAGCATCTCGGTGCCGAGCCGTACTTCGTGGAGCTGGGCCACGACTTCCCGGCCGCGATCCCCGCGGACGCGGCCGCCGCGCTGCGCGCCGCCACGCTCGACGCCCTGCGCGTGGCGGGGCTGGACCGCGGCCCCGCACACGTCGAGCTGCGCGTGCCGCCCGGCGCGCCACCGCACGTCGTGGAGATCAACCCGCGGCTCGCCGGTGGCCTGATCCCGCGGCTGGTGCTGCTGGCCGCCGGCCGGGACCTGGTCGACGAGGTGGTCGCCGCGGCCGCCGGGCAGCCCGCCCGCGCACCCCGCGGCGCCACCGGCACGGCGTCCATCCGCTTCCTGGTGCCCGGCCGCGGTGGTGTGGTGGACGCGGTAACCGGGCTGGCCGAGGCGGCCGCGATGCCCGGCGTCGTCGACGTGCTGTGCCGCCTCGAACCGGGCGACACGGCGGTGCTTCAGCACGCCTTCACCGACCGCAAGGGCCACGTCATCGCCCGCACGGCCGCCGCCGCGGACGCCGCGCTCGCGGCCGTGCGCATCCACTACGCCGACGAACGCATCCCCCAGGAGTGACCATGCAGGCCCTACCGGCCGTCGAGCTGCGCAGCGACACGTTCACCCAGCCGACGCCCGCCATGCGCGAGGCGATGGCCACCGCGCCGCTCGGCGACGACGTCTACGGCGAGGACCCGACGGTCCGCGCGCTCGAGGAGCGCGCCGCGGCGATGCTGGGCATGGCCGCCGCGTGCCTGATGCCGAGCGGCACCATGGCCAACCTCGCCGCGCTCACCGCGCACGCGCCGCGCGGCAGCCGGGTGTTCCTCGGCCGCGAGTCCGACATCTACGTCTACGAGGCGCACGGCGTCTCGGTGTGCAGCGGCGTCGCCCTCGACCCCGTCGACACCGCGCATGGGCTGCCCGACCTCGCGCAGCTGACGCGCGCGCTGCCCGAGGACCCGGACGACCCGCAGTTCTCGCCGCCTTCCGTGCTGTGCCTGGAGAACACCGCGAACCGTGCGGGCGGCGTGCCGCTGCGCCCCGAGGACCTTGCCGGGGCGCTCGGCTTCGCGCGTGCCAACGGGCTCGCCGTGCACCTCGACGGCGCGCGGATCTTCAACGCCGCCGTCGCGCTCGGCACCACCGCGGCCGCGCTGGCCGCCGGCACGGACTCGGCGCAGTTCTGCCTGTCCAAGGGGCTGGGCGCGCCGGTCGGGTCGATGGTGACCGGGTCCGCGGAGTTCGTCGGCCGGGTGCGCCGGGTGCGCAAGATGCTCGGCGGCGGGATGCGCCAGGCCGGCGTGCTCGCCGCGGCCGGGCTCGTCGCGCTGGACACCATGGTGGACCGGCTGGCCGAGGACCACGCGAACGCCGCGCGGTTCGCGGCCGGTCTCGCGGCGGTCCCCGGCGTGGTCGTCGAGCCGGTTCCGTTGCGTACCAACATGGTCATGTTCCACACCGTGGAGTTGGCGCACGCGCGGCTCATCGCAGACTGCGCCGAGCGCGGGGTGCGGCTCGCCGAGCTGGGCCACGGGCAGCTGCGCGCGGTCACCCACCACGGCGTGACTGCCGCGGACGTGGACCGCGCGGTGGAGACTGTCGCGGCCGTGCTTGGCGTGACCGCGGGGCACGCGTCGTGATCACCGCCGCCGCCGCGGACGTCCGCTACGACGACGTGGGCTGCTGGGTGGTGTCCGGCCACGACGCCGCGCTGGCCGCGTTCGGCCACCCCGGCCTGTCGTCGCGGACCCTGCACGCCGCGTACGCCGACTTCATCCCGGTCGCCGACCGCGAGCGGTTCGCCCCGCTGGTCGACGTGCTCGGCCGCTGGTACGTGCTGCACGACGGTGAGCGGCACGCGGCGGCCCGGCGCGCGATGACGCCGGTGTTCTCGCCGGGCGCGATCCGCCGGTTCACCGCCACGCTCGAGGACCTCGCCGCCGAGGCGGTCGGCGCGTTCCTCGCGGCGGGCGGTGGTGACGCGATCCCCGCGCTCGCCGACGTGATGTCCGCGCGCACCATGGCCGCGCTGCTGGGGCTGCCCGAGTGCGATCCCGCGCGGCTGCACGCGTGGGCGGCGGCGCTCGCCGGGTTCTTCGCCACGCCCTACCGCCGCGCGTGCGCGCGGGCGGCCCAGGAGGCCCTGGCCGAGCTGGCCGCGGTGGTCGAGCGGTGCGGCCCGGGCAGCCTGTGGGCCCGGGTCGGCGGCGAGCGCGCGGACCGGCTCGCGGTCTGCTCGCTGATGGTGTTCGGCGGGCTGGAGACCACGGCCGGGCTGATCGGTGTCTGCCTGTGGCACATGCTGGGCAACGGGCTCGCCGCGGCGGTGGCCGGCCCGGGCGGGGCCGAGGTCGCGGCGGAGATCGTCGAGCAGGTGCTGGCCGGGTTGCCGCCGCTCGGGCACGTCGCCCGGGTCACCGCGGCCGACACCGCGCTCGGCGGCTGTCCGGTGCCGCGCGGCGAGCTGGTGCTGCTGTCGCTGACCGGCGCCGACCCGATGGCGCCTGCCGACCGTCCGGCGCGGCCGCCCGCGCACCGCCCAGGCCGCCCCGCGCACCTGGCGTTCGGGCGCGGCCGGCACTACTGCAGCGGCGCGCCGCTGGCCCGCGCGGAGGCCGTCGCGCTGCTGCGCCGGTTCGCCGCCGCGGCCCCGGACGCCGAGGTGCGGCGCGCGGTGTGGGGCGCGAACCGCACCTACCGCGGCCTCGACGAGCTGCTGATTCGCCCGTGAGCACCGCGTTCGGCGGGCTGCTGCGCGCACATCGCGAGTGGGCCGGCCTGACCCAGCAGTGCCTGGCCTCGATGACCGCGGTCAGCGAGCGGGCGATCCGCGACCTCGAGCAGGGCCGGGCGCGGCGGCCGCGGCCGGTGACCGTCCGGCTGCTCGCCGACGGGCTCGCGCTGCGCGACGGTGCGCGGGCCGCGTTCGTGGCCGCCGCGCGCGGCGTCGGGTCGTTCACGCCGCCGCTCCCGCTCGCCGGGTTGCTCGGCCGGGAGGCGGAGCTTGCGGTGCTGGCCGAGCTGCTCGCCGCGGACGGGGACCGGGTCGTGACGCTCACCGGGGTGGCCGGCGTGGGCAAGACGCGGCTCGCGACGGAGGCTGCCGCGCGGCTGCCCGGCCCGGTCACGTGGTGCGGGCCGGGTGTGCGGCCGCCCGTGCCGTCCGACGGCACCGTCCTCGTGCTGGACGGGGTGAGTGAGCCGCGCGCGGCAGTCGCCGGGCTGCTGCGCCACCGGCCGCTGCTGCGCATGCTGTGCACCGCGCCCGCCCCGCTGGGCCTGCCCGGTGAGCGGGTGGTGCCGCTGCTGCCCCTGCCCGTGCCGGACGGTCCCGTGGGTGCCGCCGACTCGCCGGCGGTCCGGTTGCTGCTGCGCCACATCCGGGCGCTCGACCCGCAGTTCCGGCTGGACGGCACAACCGTGGCGGCGGTCGCCGGCATCTGCGTGCTGCTCGACGGCCATCCCGGCGCGCTCGAGCGGGCCGGCACGGCATGCGCCCTGCGGTCCGTCCATGTCGTGCACCAGCGCCTCGCCGCCGGCCCGGTCGCCGACCTGTCGGCGAGCCTGGCGCTGCTCGCCCCGGCCGAGCGGCGGCTGCTGGACCGGCTCGCCGCGCTGGCCGGGCCGTGGTCGCTGGACGAGGCGGACGCGGACCCGGCGGCCGTGCACACCCTGCTGCGCCACGGTTTGCTGCGCCGTCGCGGGCCCGCTCGGTTCCAGGTGCTGGGCCTGGTGCGGGTCGCGCCGCAGCCGGTGGGCGCCTGAGCTACCGCTGCCCGGCGCACCACTGCAGCACGGCTGCCGCGGCGGTCATCTTGTGCAGCGACTGGCGCCAGGCGCGGCTGCGCGGCCCGTCGAGGACCTCGTCGGTGACCTCCTGCCCGCGCACCGCGGGCAGGTCGTGCAGGAACACCGTGTGCGCGGTGCCGACGCGGTCGAGCAGCCCGGCGGTGACGCGGTAGGGGAGGAACGCGGTCGGCCAGTCCGGGTTCGCCTTCGCGACGCCCATGGTCTGCCAGCGGCTGGTGTAGACCGCGTCGGCGGGGCGCTCGACGTCGTCGAACGAGTGGCACTGGCGCACGCGGTCCGCTGCGGCCGCCGTCGTGAACACGTCGGCGGGCAGCCCGTAGTCCGGCGGCGTCACCACCGTGAGCCGCAGACCCGGGGTCAGCGCGGCGGCGAACACGAGGGCCTGCGCGGTGCTGTTGCCCTCGCCCACGTAGACGACGTGGCGCCCGGCCAGCTCGCCGAACTCCTCCTGGAGCGTCGCGAGGTCGGCGAGCGCCTGGGTGGGATGCTCGTACCGGGTGAGCGCGTTGACCACGCCGAGCCCGCCCGCGGCGTCCAGCTCGCGCAGCTCGGCCATGTCGTCGTTGGTGCGCACCACGAGGACGTCCAGGTAGCCGGACAGCACGCGCGCGGTGTCGGCGAGCGTCTCGCCGGTGGTGAGCTGCAGGTCGTCCGGGCCGAACGCGATCGCGTCGGCACCCAGCAGCGTGGCGGCGCGCCAGAACGACGTCCTGGTCCTGGTGGAGGAGCGGCGGAAGTAGATTCCCACCGCGCGCCCGTCGAGCGAGCGCGGCGGCCGCTGTTCGGCGTACTTCACCGCGTTGTCGACGATTCCGGCGACGTCTTCGCCCGAGATGTCCAAGAGGGAGATCAGACTGCGCATTCCCGCCCCGATCGTCAGATGGTCCAGCTCAACCGTAATGCGCCGATGGAGGGGAAAACGGCATTTCCACCGGCAGGAGACCGGCAGTTTCCCCGGCTGGATAGCACGGCATTCCTTCGTGCACAACGGTGTCTGGCCCCCATCTTCCGCACGACCACATCACGACGGCGCGCGGTTCCGCTCACCGCCCGCGACGAACCACCGGCGCGACACCGCTGACCAGCCGTGTCAATTTCGGGAAATGTGGGGGCACTCGCCCGATGCCATGGGGGCCGCGGGGAAGCAACCTTGACTAGTTTGTCGTCAGCAAGGAGCGGAAATGCGGATCTCCATCCTGGGTCCTTTAGAGGTGGTGGGCTCACAAGGCCCGGTCACCTTCACAGCTCGTCGCCAGCAGATCGTGCTGGCAATCGTTCTGTGGAACGCGAACCGAGTGGTTCCGACGGAGGTGCTGATCGACGCGTTGTGGGGCCAGGAGCCGCCGGCCACGGCGCGCAGCCAGGTGCACATCAGCGTGTCGGGCATCCGGAAGCGGCTGGCCAGAAGCGGCCTGCACGCGCTGGTCTCGACCAGACCCCCTGGCTACCAGGCGTGGATTCGCGAGGGCGAGCTGGACCTGCACGTGTTCGACCAGCACGTGACGCGAGCGCACACCCAGGCGGCGAACGACGAGCTGCCGGAGGCGGCGGAGTCGTTCGCCCAGGCATTACGGTTATGGCGCGGCGAACCGTTCGCGGGCGTGCACGGCGACCGCGTGTCGGCGATCGCCGCGCAGCTGACCGACCGGCGCATCAGCGTGTTCGAAGAGCTCACGGAGGTCCAGCTGCGGCTGGGCCGCTCGACCCCCATGATCGGCGACCTGATGGCGCTGGTGGGGGAACACCCGTTCCGGGAACGCCTGCGCGGCCAGCTGATGACGGCCCTGTGCGCGGCGGGCCGCCAGGTGGAGGCACTGCGCGAGTACCGCGACATGCGGGCACTCTTCGCGCGGGAGCTGGGCCTGGAACCGAGCCCGCGCCTGCGCCGCCTGGAACACGAGATCCTGACCGGCACCCACCCGGCACCGTTCACCGTCGCGCAGCCGAGGCTGCCCACGTCCCCCCTGCGCACCCCCGCCTTCAGCTGACCCCGGCGGAAACTCTCCCGATCGATGTCGATCCGGCCGCCGGTCGTTCGACGCCGTGGTGACAGGCGCACAGCGCCTCAGCACAACTGGGAGAGCCGATGACCGTCGTGTTCGACATCAGCATTTCGCTGGACGGGTACATCACCGCCGCGCACCAGACCGCCGCCGAGCCCATGGGGGCGGGCGGTCTGGTGCTGCACGACTGGTGCTGGTCCGGGGACCCGGCCGGCCAGCGGATCGGCACGGCGGCCGCGGCGCGGTCCAAAGCCGTCGTCTGCGGCCGCCGGGTGTACGAGCACTCACTGCCGTGGTGGAAGGCCGACGGCCCCAAGGGCGACGCCCGCACGCCCGTCTTCGTCGTCACCCACGAGACGCCCGCGGAGAGCCCCGGGAACGGCGTGTACGAGTTCGTCACCGGCGGCATCGAGGAGGCACTGGACCGCGCCAAGAAGGCCGCCGCGGGCGGCGACGTCGAGGTCCTCGGCGGCGCGCACCTCGCGCGGCAGTACCTCCAGGCCGGCCTGGTCGACGAGATCCTCCTGCACGTGGTCCCGATCCTGTTCGGTGACGGCACCCGCCTGTTCGACGCCATGCCGATCGACCACACGCGCCTCGAGACCGTCGACGTCACCCGGACCCGGTTCGCGACCCACCTGCGCTACCGCGTCGAACGCTGAGCCGGGACTACGCGTTCGCGCCAAGGGGGACCGGCTGCGGGGCTGCGACGTCCCGGGCGCGGGCCAGCTGCGTGACGCCGAGACCGCACAGCACGGCGCACGCGATCGCGACGACGACCTGCACCGGGGTCGTGCCGAGGTGCTCGCCGAGCAGGAGCACGCCGATGACGGTGGCGCTCGCGGGGTTCACCAGGTTCGTCACCGCCAGGGGAGCGCCGAGGCCGTCACGGTAGGAGCGCTGGGTGAGCACGGTCGCGGCGATCGCGAAGACGGCGATCGCGACGACGGCGACGATCATCACCGGCCGCAGCAGCACGTCCGGGCCGTCGCGGCCCACGCTGACCACCACCGTCTGGCACAGCGCCGAGCAGACCGAGTACGTGGCACCACCGGCCACGGCCTCCCACAGGCTCGACGCACGCGGCCGGCTGCCCCGCACGCCGAGCACGGTGATCACCGCGACCGTGGCGACGACCAGGCCGACCAGCTCCGGCGCGGAGAGCGTCCGGGTCCCGCCGTCGGTCGTGATGAGCATGCTGAGCCCGGCCAGGCCGATCACCGTGGTGGTCATGCCGCGCACCTCGAGCTTGGTCACCCGGCGGTGTGTCGTGACGGCCGCCAGCGGCACCGCGATGACCAGCGTGAGCACGCCCAGCGGCTGGATCAGCGACAACGGACCGAACCCCAGCGACGTCACGTGCAGCGCGGCGCCGATGCCGTTGAGCGCGAGCGCCAACCACAGCACCGGGACCGCGGCGAGCTCACGGACCTTCAGATGCGCGTGCCGGGCCTGGAGGACCGCCGCGACCGCGTAGGCGACGGCGACCGCCACGCACAGCGCGAGGGTGATCGTCAGGTCCGTCATGACTCTCGGACACTAGCCGCCCACCAGCGACAGCGCTGGCAGATTATGGTGTGAGCGCGCCCACCCGGCCTCAGCCGACGAACTTCTTGTCCTTGAGCCACTGCTCGGCCACGTCCGCCGGCTGCTCGCCCTTGATGTCGACGTCGGCGCTGAGCTTCTGGATGGTCGTGATGTCGAGGGCGTCGGCGACGGGCTTGAGGATCTTGGCCAGGTCGGGGTTGGCGTCGGCGACGGACTTGCGGACGTTCGGCGCCGGGTTGTAGACGGGGAAGAACGACTTGTCGTCCTCCAGCACGGTCAGCTTGAGCGCCTGGATGCGGCCGTCGGTCGTCACGCCCTCCGCGAAGTTGCACGCGCTGCCCTTGGCGGCGCTGTCGTACAGCGTGCCCTCGGCGACCGTCGCGAGGCTGTCCTTGGGCAGCGTGAACCCGTAGGTCTTCTCCAGGCCGGGCCAGCCGTCGTTGCGGGCCAGGAACTCGGTGGCGGCGCACATCGTCGCCGTGCCCGGGTCGGACTTCGCGAGCTCCGCGTAGTCGGAGATGGACTTGATGCCGTGCTGCTCGGCGACGTCGGTCTTCGCGACGATCGTGTACGTGCTGTTGTACGGCGCGGGGTCCAGCCAGACGATGTCGTTCTTCTTGTCCTCGTCGGCGACGGCCTTGTACTGGGCGTCCGCGTCGGGGATCGGGTCGGTGTGCTTCAGGTAGCTGATCCACGCCGTTCCCGTGTACTCCCAGTACAGGTCGATGCTGCCGGACGTCAGCGCGGCCCGGGTGGTGTCGCTCCCGTTCAGCCCGCACTTCTCCTTCGCGTCGGCACCGGCCGACTGCAGTGCCTGGATGGTGATCTGGCAGAGGATCAGCTGCTCGGTGAACTCCTTGCCGCCCACGGTGAACGTCTTGCCCTTGAGCGAGGCTATGTCGGCCAGGCTGCCCGCGGAGACGTCCGACTTCGGCTGGGCGATGGAACAGCCGGCGAGGGTCACCGCCCCCGCCAGCACGACCGACACGATCCGGGACCTCGTACGCATGGCAGTTCCTTTCCTCGTGAGCGGGTCAGATGCCCCGCGGACGCAGCGCGCGTTCGGCGAGCCCGGCAAGCCAGTCGACGGCGAGCGCGAGCACCGCGGTGAGCACGCTGCCGGTGATCAGGATCGGGAACCGGTTGAGGGCGACGCCGGTCGCGATGAGGGTGCCGAGGCCGCCCGCGTTGGTGAACGTGGCCAGCGTCGCGCTGCTGACGTTGAGGATCAGCGCGATCCGGACGCCGGCGAGGATCACCGGGACCGCCAGCGGCAGCTCCACCCGCAGCAGCACCGAGGTGCGCGTGAGCCCCATCCCGCGTGCCGCGTCGACCAATGACTTATCCACAGTGGACAGACCGATCATGGTGTTGCGCAGCACCGGCAGGACCGCGACGAGCACGAGCGCCACGATGGCCATGTCGAAGCCGATGCCGACGGTGACCGCCAGCAGCACGAGGATGCCGATCGACGGCACGGCCTGGCCGACGTTGGCCAACCCGACGAGCGGCCGGGTCACGGCGCTCAGGCCGGGCCGGGTGAGCAGCACGCCCATCGGCACGGCGATCACGATGACCAGCACGCTGGACACGGCGACGAGCGCGATGTGCTCGCGCAGGTACGTGAGGATCGTGTCCGCGTTGATCGACCGGCGCTCGATGTCGTCGAGCTCCTGCGCGCTGAGGTACCAGAACAGCGCGGCCAGCGCGGCGGCGAGCACCAGCGGGGTGACCAGCGCCCCCGACCACGAGATCCGCCGGGGCGGCAGGTCGGTCGCCAGCACGCTCATCGCTTCGGCGGGCGCCGTCATGACTGGTCCTTCGGCGGTGTGCGCACCACGGTGTCCCAGCTCAGCTCGCCGACCACCTGCCCGTTGTCGCGCACGGCCGCGACGTCGGTGCGTGCCTGCAGCATCGCGTTCAGCGCGTCGTGCAGGCTCTGGTCGGCACGCACGGTCGGCCGGCCCGGCGCGCCGGAGTCCGGCGCCAGCGGGAGCTCGTCGACGCGCCGCAGGCTCAGGCCACGCACGGCGGCGCCGGCGCCGACGAACGAGGTGACGAAGTCGTCGGCGGGCTCGGCGAGGATCCGGGCGGGGGTGTCGAACTGCGCCACCCGGCCGCCCTCGGCGAAGATCGCGATCCGGTCGCCGAGCTTGATCGCCTCGGTGATGTCGTGCGTGACGATCACGACCGTCTTGCGGATGTTCGCCTGCAGCGCGGCGAACTCGTCGTGCAGCCGTTCGCGGGTGATGGGGTCGATGGCGCCGAACGGCTCGTCCATGAGCATCACCGGCGGGTCGGCGGCGAGCGCCCGCGCCACGCCGACGCGCTGCTGCTGGCCGCCGGAGAGCTGCTTGGGGTGGCGCCGCCGGAACACGGCGGGGTCCAGGCCGACGAGCGCGAGCAGCTCGTCCACCCGCTCGGCGATCCGCTTCCGGGACCAGCCCAGCGCGCGGGGCACCATGCCGATGTTCGCCGCGACGGTCAGGTGGGGGAACAGGCCGATCTGCTGGATGACGTAGCCGATATGGCGGCGCAGCTCGTCGGCGTCGACCGTGCTGACGTCCTTGCCGTCGACGTAGACCTGGCCGCTCGTCGGCTCGATCAGCCGGTTGATCAGCCGCATGGTCGTGGTCTTGCCGCACCCGGACGGGCCGACGAGCATGACCGTCTCACCGTCCGCGATGTCCAGCGACAGGTTCTCGATCGCGTAGGTGTCGCTGCCGGGATAGCGCTTGCTCACCTGAGCAAGCCGGATCATCGGCTCGGTCATCGCAGCCCCCGGGAGGTAGTGACTCGCATGAGCCCGATGAACACGAGGTCGAGCACCAGCGCGAGCACCGCGACGCCGAGCACCCCGGCCAGCGTGTCGTTGAGCGCGTTGGCCCCGCCGATCCGGGCGAGCCCGTCGAAGATCAGCTGCCCGAGCCCCGGCCCGGCCACCGCGGCGGCGATCGCGGCGATGCCGACGTCCATGATCGTGGCCAGCCGGACGCCGGTGAGGATGACGGGCCAGGCCAGCGGCAGGCGCACCATCACGAGCCTGCGCAGCGGGGACAGCCCCATGCCGCGCGCCGCGTCGAGCACGTCCGCCGGCACGGACTCCAGCCCGGTGACGGTGTTGCGGAGGATCGGAAAGATCGCGTAGAGCACGAGCGCGACGATCGCGGGCGCCGCGCCGAGCCCGAAGACGGGGATGAGCAGTCCGAACAGGGCGAACGAGGGAACGGTCAGCATGGCCCCGGTGACCGCGAGCACGGGCCGGCTGGCCGCCGGCCGCCCCGCGACCGCCGCCCCGAGCACGACGGCCACCACGGCCGCGATCCCGACCGCGATCAGCACGATCTGCAGGTGCCCGATCGCGAGGAGCGTGATGTCCTCCCAGCGCTGGGAGAGGTAGTCGCCGAAGCTCATGATCACCTCCGACGACAGGAATTCACGCAGTGGGCCCCCACGGTAGTGACCGTCTGCCCAGGTGAGCAAGATCCGTGCCCTCGACACGCCCTCGTCCATCCGGCCGGGTGGCGCACGTTCAGATGGACCGCAAACGTAGAGTGATGGCCCATGACGCCGTTGGGGGTGGGATCCGAAACGCCGACGATCGGCGAAAGATCGCGCGACCTGGTCGTGGTAGTTCCCGGATTCATGGGCAGCGAGCTGGTCGAGCGTGAAACCGGCCGAGTCCTCTGGGGAATGCCGGCAATTGCCGGTTATGGCGCACGGTGGCGACACCGCGAGGGTTTCGCCGCGCTGCGAGTCACGGATGAGGAGCGCGCGGGCCGGGCCGGTCGGGTCGAGGCGACGCGGATTCTGTCGGCGCCGGCGTGGGCGCCGCTGATCGGCGGCCTGGAACCGTACGGCCGGTTGATGAAGAGGCTGCGAACAGCGGTGATCGACCCGGATGCGATCCGCCCGTTTGCGTACGACTGGCGGCTCGGGCTGGCCCACAACGCCCGCGAGCTCGCGGTGGCGATACGCCGGCATCTCGCGGATTGGCGTGCACATCCAGTACATCGGGCCGCGCAGCGTCGCTACCAGATCGACCGGACACCCCAGGTCGTGCTCGTCGCCCATTCCATGGGCGGTCTCGTCGTCCGGGAAATGGCCGGGTTGTCGGACACGACGGATGTCATGGCCGACGTCCGTGACACCATCACGCTCGGCACGCCGTTTCACGGCTCTTTGAAGGCGGTGGAGGTGCTGGCCTCCGGGCGGGGCACACCCGTTCCGTTTCCCACCGGTCCACTGCAGAAGCTCGCGGCCGGAATGCCCGGGCTGCACGAGCTTTTGCCATCTTACAAATGTCGGCTGCACAATGATGATCTCGTTGCGCTGCAGCCGACGGATATCGAGGCCATCGGCGGCGACCGTCAGCTGGCCACCGACGCATTCGATGCGCGGCACGACATCGCGGACGTTGCTTTAACCCGACACAAGTTGATCGTCGGAACGAGCCAACCCACGGCACAAAGCGTCGAGTTTCGTGACGGTATCGTTGCCTGTCATATGTACAGATATGACCGCGATGACGATGGATATCTCGTGCGAGACGAAATCGGCCGGTTGGCGCGGGTCGATCGCGGCGGCGACGGAACGGTGTACCGGTACGCGGCACACCTGGCCAGCGTCCCGGAGATCCCGATCGTGCAGCAGCATGGCGCACTGCCCAGAACCAGTCGGGTGCTGGACATCGTGTGCGGGGTCGTGACAGATGTGCGCGACCTTGGCGCGGTCCTCGGCGCCGGGGACGTGGGCCTGGCCGTGCCGGAGATTGCCGGTGTGGGCGACTCATTGACCATCACGGTGACCGGCGACGTCGATCCGGCGAAGATTTCCTGCACTGTGGAGGACGCTTCCGACGATCGCGTGATCGCCCATCCGCGTCTGACTTCGCGAGGGGACGACCAGTCCCTCCAGGCCGCTGTCGTCACGTCTGAGCCTGGCCTATACCGCGTCTCGGTCGCCGCGGGGGGCGACCCGGTCAGCGCAATCGTGCTTGTGGAGCATGCGGATGCCGGACGCGAGTGAGGGGGAACCGACGCCGGGCGGGTTCGACGTCGTCCCAGTGGTGATCTCTGAATACCTCGAGACGGCGTGGCCGGAGCTGCCGGGGGCGGAGGACGAGGCGCAAGCGATCGGCACACTGTTCGGCTCACTCGGTGGCGAGTACGTTTCATGGGAGATCCCGCCGCACGAGCGCGACCTCAGCACCGTCAACACTCGGCTGATGAGTTGGGCCAAACCGCCGCGACCGCGTAGCTCGGTCCTGTTGTGGCTCGGTCACGGGGCGTCGAATCACGACCGGGCTGAGCTGGTGATTCGTGGGCCCGCCGGAACCACGCGGGACCACCCGGTCGAGCCGGCGATGGTCAGCAGGCACGTCGCCGACGAGGAGCGCAGGCGCGCCGGAACAGCGCACTGGGCGATCGTGATCGTTGAGGCGTGTGGCGCGGCTCGCTTCGTCCAGCGGGTGGCCGCCGAGCTGTTGCAAGACCGGGCTGTGGACGGCGTGCTCGTGATCGGGAGCGGCTCCGATCAGGGCAGTGGCTATCTCGCGACGTTCCGTCGGGTGCTGGAGCAGGTGCTCGCCAGCTACACGGACAACGACACGCGGATCACCCTCGGCGACCTCGGCCGCCGCATCGGTGAGCTGCTGCCGATGGGATACGTGTTTCCTGGTCGTCTTGCCGGCGCGGCGCCGCTCGAGCGGACAGTCGAACTGCACTCGATCACCGCACCGGTTGACGTCTACCACGAGCTGCGCACGATGCTGCGGGAGCTGCCGCCACACGAGCGGGCGCATTTCGCCACCAAGGGAATGGGGGCAGACCTCGGTGAGTTCGGCTGGTACTTCGTCGGCCGGAAGGCGGACCGCACGGCCATCCTGGAATGGCTCCGCACGCACGAGAACGGCCTGTTCGTGGTGGCCGGTCCGGCGGGCAGCGGGAAGTCGGCGCTCCTCGGGAACATCCTCCTGCACGCCCAGCCCAACATCAGCCATGTGCTCGCGCGTACTGGGCGCGTCGGCGACGCGTGGCCGGTGTCGGCGAAGCCGCCGCCGATCGATGCGTCGGTGTTGTTCACGGGCGCGTCGGCGGACGAGGTCGTCGACCAGCTGGCGGTGATCCTGCGACTCGAACTGCCGCTCGGCACCGTTGCGGAACGCCGTGCTGCGCTCGTCGCGTCGGCGCGAGGCCGCCGGGCGGATCCGGTCACCGTGCTGGCCGACGGTCTCGACGAGACGCTGGACCCGTTGCAGGTGTCCGACCTCCTGCGGGAGCTGACTGCGGCGCCCGGCGTCCGGATCGTCGTTGGTACGCGTCCGGAGACCAACGGCCCGTACGCCATGGGCCGGCTCGACCTGATCGAGGAGCTCGGTAGCGGCGCCGCCCACGTGTCGATCCGCCACATCGGACACGATTCCGGCGCGATCACCCAGTACGTCGCCCGGCGGCTGGCCGACGACGATGGCGTCGTCCGCACCCTCGGCACAGATGTGTCGTCCGCGGTGGACCGGGCGACCGAGCTGATCGCCGCCACGCCTGCCGGCGAACCACCGCGGGAGTTCCTCCACGCTCGGCTCGCGGTGCGGGAGATCCTGGCGGATCCCGGGCTGCTGCGCCCGGCCCGGCACACCGAGCTCGCCAACCTGATCGGGCTCGACCGGGACGCCTTGTTCGCGAGGGCACTCGCCCGCATGGAGCGCGACGCCCCGCAAGCCCGGTCGCTGCTCGCGGCACTGGCCTTCGCGCAGGGCCGTGGGTTGCCGCGAGCCGACGGGCTATGGGCGCAGGTTGCCGGCGCGGTCGACGGCTCCGGTTCGGGCGGCGAGGTGCGCCGCTGGGACGAGAGCGATGTTGACAAGGTGCTGGCGGTCGCCGGACCGTACATCATGCTGGACTCGGCGCACGGCCAGAGCGTGTTTCGGTTGGCGCACCGCACCTTCCACGACCATTACCTTGCCAAGCCTGACGCGCGGGCCAAGCAGCTCACCGTTCTCACCGCATTGCTCGCCGCGGGTGATGACCTGCCCGGCCTCAACTCGTACCTGCAGGAGCACCTCTCCGGCCACGCGGCTGCGGCCGGAGCAGACGGCTGGCTGGCGCTCGCGGAACATCCGGACCTCCTCGACCGGCTCGAGCTGCGATCGGTGGTGGCCGACGTACTGCGGGCGCCGGGCCGCCTCCGGCAGCTGCCCGCGAATGTCCTCGGTACGTTCGTGTCCGGGCACCTGATCGGAGCTGGGTCGCCGGCGGACCGTCGCGGACTCCGCCAGCTCGGGTCGGCCAGAGCCGTGGGACGGTGGCGAGACGAGCCCGACGGCGATCCGACGGGTGGATCAGCATGGGAGCTGCGGTCGGCGCGACTGCGTACGCATCCACCGCACCTCACACTCGACGGACACATCGGAGCGGTGCGCGACATCGCGGTGCTGCCATCGAGCGCGGGCGCGGCCCTGTTCGCCACCGGCGGCGACGACGGTCATGTTCGCCTATGGCACGCGACGCGGGCCCGTCTCGTTCGGACGGGTCTCGCCGGGAGTTCCGGTGTCACGGCACTCGGAGCCTACGTCGCGTTCGACGAGAGCCTGCGGTTCGTCACCCTCGATGCAGACGCGGTCGTGACGGTGCGCGACGCGGCCGACGGCACGGTGGTCGGTAACTTCACCCAGGGACTGGCCAGCTGCATTGCCGTGTTCACCGGCACTGACGGCGGACCCAACCTGGCAATCGGCACACGCAGCGGTGAGCTGTGGCTGTGGGATCCGGAGCGGGACGGAAGTGCCGAGCGATTGGTGACCGGTCACGTCGGCGCGATCACCGCGGTATGTCCGTACCCGGGCGGTGACGGTCTCTCCTGCCTCGCCACGGCCGGGCGCGACCGCACCGTACGGCTATGGAATCCCGTGCTCCGCCGCAGAGCCGGACCTGTCTGCCACGGCCACAGCGAGCCGATACGCGCGATGGCCGGCGCCCCATCCGGCATGATCGTGACCGGCGGCGACGACGGCACGGTCATCTGCTGGGACCCGGTCGCGGGCCGCCAGATCGCCGACCCGGTCACTCCGCACGAAGGGCAGCCGGTCACGGCCGTGGCCACGATGGCGGGCCAGGACGGAAGTGACCTCGTGATCACGGCCGGCGGGGATGGAACGCTGCGCGTCT
This sequence comes from Actinophytocola sp., assembly GCA_035995025.1. Classification (GTDB taxonomy): domain Bacteria; phylum Actinomycetota; class Actinomycetes; order Mycobacteriales; family Pseudonocardiaceae; genus Actinophytocola. The sequence goes on along the minus strand of DASYKY010000133.1, from coordinate 176,868 downwards.
GGGACCCGCGCAACGGCCACGCGGTCGGCCCCGCGCTGACCGGTCACCGGGGCCCTGTGCATCGCGTGGTGACATTCCCGGACGCGGAGGGCGTCGTGCGACTCGCGACCGGCGCCGATGACGGCACGGTTCGAATCTGGGATCTCGACCCGAATCCGGCCGGCTCGTCCTGGGTCGTGGACCGGTCCAGCGCGCCGGCACCACCGGCGGAGCCAGTTCCCGGGATCGCCGTTGCGGCGGATGGATCGTCGTCCTGGCACATCCCGCTCCCTGGTCCGGCGGCGGAGGAGTTCCTGATCACGGCCCGGGTGGACGGCACGGTGCGGGTTGCCCGCGGCGGCTCGGAAGGGGCGGTCGAGTTGAAGGTAGCCCGGCCGTCCGGGCCGGTGCGGTCGGCGGCGGTGTTGAGTGATGGCCCTGGCGTGGTGCCATTGCTGGCCACCGGCGACCACGACGGTGTCGTCCGGGTCTGGAACTCGGGCACGGGTGAACGTCACGGGCCCGAGCTCTCTGGGCACGTCGACTGGGTCACCGCGATGCTGGCCGTCGAGTTGGCCGGACAACGGTTGCTCGTGACGGGGGGTGACGATCGAACTCTCCGGGTGTGGAAGCCTGGCCGGGGCGAGCCGCTGCACACCACTCCGTTGGGACTGCGCGTCCGATCGCTCTCGGTGGAACCGTCCGGTGGCGCGGACGTCGATGTCCGGATCGGGTCGGACGAGGGTGTGCTGGTCGTCCGACTGCTGGTGGACTGGTTCGCCGACTCACTGGAACGAGGTGGCGGCAGATGACGAACGACTCCGACGAGGTGCGCCGGTACACGGATCTCACCGACGACCTGTTCTGCCGGCCGAACTCGGAGTATGGGGAGAACCAGTTCGTCCAGATCGGCACACCGACCGTCGTCGTGTCGGGTGTCATGGCAAGGGTGACGTTGCAGCGGGCAGGAGACGAGTCCGACCGCTACGAGCTGACCCTCTTCGAGGGTATCGACGGGTTCGCTGGCGACCTGTGGGAAAGGTCCACGAAGACCCTGCTGCGGCTGCGCCCGCTCAATCACACGGGCATCCCCGAGATCATCGCAGCAAGGTACATCTCCGCGCGGCGGATCGCGTTCACGCTCACGAGGGAACTGGGCCGGCCGCTCGACCTCGACGAGGCCGTTCGATGGGCGGCAGACCGCCCGGTGGACGCGTTCGAGCAGTTCAGCATCCTGCTGGATGCCCTCCGCCAACTGCACGGGGCCCGCGTCATGCACCGCGGGCTGCTTCCTGGTGCCTTCCGGACCAGGAGCGACAGCACCGGATGGCACCTGTCGCTTGCACGCTTCGAGATGAGCACGCTGATCAGCAACCTGATCCGCCGGGTGGTCGCGGGCGACACCTTCGAAGTTCGCACGGTGGTCTGTCAGATCTACCTGCCCCCGGGGGACGCCGAGGACGCGGCCCGGCATCTCGCGTATCTCGCTCCCGAGATGCACGGGTACATCTTCGACGAGGAGCAACGAAGCCGCCGGGATTGGGACAGTACAGATATCTTCGGGCTCGGCGTGCTCGGCTGGGAGCTATTCTGCGGTGGGCTGCCGAATATCCTGCCGGACGAGCTGACGGGCGTCGCAACGGCGACGGGGATCGGTCGCGTGCAGGCGTTGCAGAAGCTGCATCGCGCGATGAAGGAGCACCTGCGCACCAAGGCGCCCGTCCCCGAGGCGCTTCGGTCGATCCTGCTCACGATGCTGGATGCCCAGCCCGATCGTCGCGACACGTCGTTCCAGCTCGCGCTGCGACTCGAGCAGGAGTGGGACGGTATCCGCAGCACGTGGGAGACCGCTGTCGACCAGCCGTACCTCGTGGCCTTCATGCCGACGGAGTCCATCGACACGATCTACAGCCAGCGCCGGTGGATCTCGCGGAGCCCCGAGGACGCGGCGGGCAGGGATGAGCTGAGGGCGTTCTTCGACCGCGAGCTGCGGCAGGCCTTTCTTGTCCACTCCGCGTCCGGTGCCCGGGGTTATGCCACCGGGCCAGATGACGTGCTCGCCGAGGCGGAATGGGTGCTGGTCGGCGAGCGCGCGGTGTGGTTCTGCGCCTACCTGCGCGAACACGTCGGGATGGACGGACGTCAGGGAGTCGTGTGCGAAGACGCGCTGCTGATCAAGTACTTCCGGGAACATGAGACCGCGCGGGAGCTGTACGAGGCGCAGCCCCGGCGCCGGGTGCCGGCGATCGACCTAGTGGCGTTCAAACCGGACCAGAGTCTCGCGCACGTGCGCAAGGGCCGCCCGACTTGGCGGAGACTGAACGAGTCGGTCAAGCGCAGGAACCAGCGGGATCCGCTGAACGAGAAGTGGCTCAAGTCCCTCGACTTCTTGCTCGAATACCAGCGCATCGAGCTCGACGCGCGAACGTATCCCTTCGTCCTCGAGGACGCCGGAACTGGTCCGACGGTGCTCGTCCGGCACGACAAGAACCGAGAGCACCGCTGGTTGCACCGGTCCCCGTTGTTGACGGCGTTCGCTACGATGCGCCACCGGAGGCCGGCACTGGGTGACTTCCTGACGGAGCTCGACGACGAGGGGGATGCCATCCTCGTGGAGGTCGACTCGCGTCTCGACCAGCCGGGGTTCACCCGCGACTCGATGACCGCTGAGTTCGTCGCGAGGCGTGACCAGGACACGGTGGAACTCCGGGCGTTCCGTGGCCGGACGATCCCGAAGTGCGGATGGCTGCGCCCGGCACGGGACCGGGGCGACCGCCCGAACCTGATGCGCCAGATCCGCGCCCGGCAGGCGCTAGAGAACCAGCCCGGTCTGGTTCGCGCGCTACGGGAGCCGGATTCGTTCCATCTCAGCCGGCAGCACTGGAGCCTCGACACGAGCGACGGCAAGCTGCTGGGCAACGCGTCGATGGTGATTCGCGAGATGCTGACCCTGCAACCCTTCTACGCGTTGCAGGGGCCGCCAGGCAGCGGAAAGACGCACGCCGTCGCCCACGCGTTGCGGGCGTTCCTGGCCGCAGAGGCAGGTGCCCGGGTGCTTGTGAGTGCCCAGTCCAACTTTGCGCTCGACAACCTGGGCGACCGTCTGGTCAAGACACTGCCAAAGGATCTGCTCGTGCTCCGGCAGGCGGCGGAGGGCAGGGAGACCGAGAACGTCCGCCATGACCTGCAGAGTTACACATTGGACAACCTGACCACCCAGGTGGTCAGTGACGTCGAGCGGGCGATGGCGAGACATCTCGGGGACGACGCCGACATCCGCGGCGACATGAAGGAGGACGGCCGGTTCGACGACGAGCCGCCACTGTCCAAAGAGGAGAGGGCGCTTGCTGGCGAGTGGCGCGGCCTGGTGCGGTCGAACCAGATCGAGCTGAGCGACCGCATCAGGGCCAGCGCGAACGTTGTGCTCGCCACGTGCTCGATCGCCGAGACGATTTTCAACGGCGCGACGAGCCTGACAGAGAACTTCGACTGGGTGATCGTCGAGGAGGCCGCGAAGGCGTGGCCGACGGAGGTGATCATCCCATTGGTGCTGGGCACCCGGTGGACACTCGTCGGCGACCACCGGCAGCTGGGTGCACATCGCAGCGACTCCGTCGAGAGGTTCCTCGATGAACTCCAGTTCCATCCGAACGAGGAGGTCCGCTCGCATTTCGACCGTATGGACGACCACCTAAGCGTTCTCAATCTGTTCCGGTCACTGTTCGAGCAGAAGGAAAACGTCGTGGCGAACTACCCGAGTGCGGCGCGCACTCGCGAGAGGAAGGGCCTCGGCAAGCTGACGATGCAGTTCCGCATGCACAACGACATCGCGGAGCCGGTGCGGCGCGTTTTCTACCCTCTGGACCCGCCCGTCATGGACGCTGACGGCCTCCCGGAGAGCTTCCTCGAAACATACGATTCGACCGCTCCCAGCCACGGCGTCACCGCCCCCACCTTTCTGGCCGGCAAGGCGTTGATCTGGTTGGACACGTCGGAGCGAAGCGGCTGTGACGAGGAGCCGAGGTGGTCGAACGACGGTGAGGTGGAGCTCATCGAGTCTGTGGTCAACGGCATGCGACCCGCGCCATCCCCGGTGGCCGAAGACGGCGACGACGACCTGGTTGTGCTGACCCCGTACCGGGCCCAGGTGAAAAAGCTCAGGCGGCGCGGCGTGCTCAATGGCCGGGTGCACACGGTGCACTCGTTCCAGGGCCGCGAGTCGGATCGGGTCATCGTCTCGCTGGTGCGAACACGCACGCGCGGTGACGAACCGGCGCTCAACGTCGGACACGTGGGCCAGGACGAGGTCGCCAATGTGCTCCTGTCCCGGGCCAAAGGACTGCTCCTCCTGGTCGGCAACTTCAGACACTTCGCCGACAACGGCGGTGAGAACTGGAACATGATCACCCGCATCGTCGAGCGTTACGGCAAGGTCGTTCCGGCAGACCTGTGGGACCGTCCATGACAGTCTTCGAGCTGGCTGTGCCCTGCCGGCTTGTCAGCCTGCATCTGCGGGTAGGCCCCGAGAGCGGGACGACCACCCTCGAGGATCTCGTGGCCCGCGCGGTGCTGGCGGGGCGCGCGACCGCGGGCGATCTGGCTCTGCTGTTCGCGCTGCCGAAGAGCATCGTCGTGGACGTGGTTGGTACCTTGTGGAGCAAGGGATACGTGACGGTCGACTTCGACAACGGCACCATCGAGCTGTCCGACGACGCGCGAGAGATGCTGACGAGGAACCAGTCATTGTCCGGTTCTGGAGCCGAATCGCAGACCAGAAAGTTTCTCTTCGAACCGATCACCGGGCTTGTCTTGCCGGATCAGGTCAGCGCGTTCAGGCCGTATGAAGGAAGTGCGCAGCTGCCGTTGCGCCACGGAATCACCGAAACCGACATCCCCCAGCCGGCCCTACTCCGCGCGGTGCAGGCGGCGATCCGGCGTGATCGGCGGCAGAGCTTCCGGGCGAACGTCCTGGACGTGAGCTTCGGAAACCCCATCCTCCGTGAACCCACGGTGGTCCGGTGGGTTCACCTGCGGGTCACGGCGAGCCACGACACACAGAACAACCGCATCTCCGTGGCGGTGAGCGACGATGACGACGAAGCTGCCTCCGGCTCGATCGAGGTGCGGGTGGTCGACTCGCTCTGGAGCGCCGACGCCTGTCAGCGTTTGAGCACCTACATCGCCGAGCTCGCGGAGAGGGAGCCCGATCTTCCGTTCGTGCAGCATCTGCGTGGCAGGGCGGAGGTGACCCTGAGGCCAGCGGAGCGCGTCGACAAGCTGCTGAACCGGATGCGGGAGAAGGTCGCCGAACTGCCCGCGACGCCGCCTAACCAGGTCGGAGAGGCCCACCGCGTGCTGGCGGGCATGGCGCGCACGCTCAGCGAACGGATCGCCACAGCCGCGCAGGCCAGAGCCGAGGTGACTCCGGTGACGCGTGCCGAGGGCCACGATTGGGCGGTCGGGGAACTGATCGAGTCGGCGCGAAGCCAGCTCGTGATCGTCGCGCCCAGCCTGTCGCCGCAGGCGCTCAACGACTTCTTCCCCGCGCTGCGGGACGCGTTGGCGAGAGGTGTGCACGTTGTCGTGCTGTGGGGACGCAAGGGCGATGACCGGTTGCCGCAGCGCGCCCGGACGGCGCTGGACGACCTGGAGTACCGCTACGCGGGCCGTGTTCTGGTCGCACGGCGCAGTGCGCGAACCGATGCCTGCTTTATCGTGCAAGACGATCATCGTGCGTTGGTCGGCTCGCATAGTCCTCTCGGCGCGGATCCGATAGGCGCGAACGAGGTGAGCGCGCTGATCGAGCCAGCTGCGGAGGGCGCTCATCCGCCGCATGCCGTGGTGGACCTGCTGTTGTGGGCGCGAGAGACGTTCCCCCACTGGCAGCAGGGCCGGCGGATCAAGCTGCACCGGCACGAGTTCGACCACGATGACCGGCCGGAGACCATCGGTCCGGTCCCGGCCGACGTACCAATCCCGGTTCGCCCACCCGACCCAGTCGAAGACGCACAGAAGAAGCTGTGGGTGGACAGCTGGGCGGAGCACCATGCGGCTCTTGCGGCGGCGAAGGACGAGCTGACGAAGCTCGCGCCGACCGTCGAGGTGATATTGGACGGCGGGCACCGAGAGGTTCTGTGGCACGGGCTGCGCACCGCCCGCCGAAGACTGTTGATCGCCGACGATCGCATCGACCTGGAGATCGCCAACGAGGCGATGGCGAAGACGATCCGGGAGCGCCGCCAGGATGGCGCAGTTGTCCGGCTCGTGCATCCTGCTCCGCGTCGAACCGGCAACGAACCGGCGCCGTTCGCCGAACTGGGTAGCGGCCGCGGTCGGGTCTCGGTCCGGCTCGGCGCCGCCAATGGGCGGGTCGTGGTGGCCGACGATGAGGTTCTCGTCGGCAGCTTCTCGGCGCTGGGCAGTCGGGACGACCGGTTGCGGGCGGCGGCGAACCGCCGCAGCCAGGTGGGCCTGCACATCATGGGCGAGGCCATCGCCGCCGGCATCATGGCAGTGAATGGCGTGAGTACGGAGCAGCAGGCCCAGCCGGTCAGGTCGACTCCGGCGGTCCGAACGAAGGTAGCCGGCACGGCGGCGCTGCCGCTCCTGATCGAGGCCGAATCGGCGCCGAGCGACGCGGAGTTCGGCAAACTCGTCGTCAGACGGCTGCGCGAGGTCGACGAGCCGTGGTCCGTCCTGGACGCCTGGCTGATGAAGGCCGTTCCGGCGCAGCGGTTGCGGGTGGCCGCGGCCGCGATGCTCTGCGCAGGCGTCTCGGCCGACCGCGCCGGCGAGCTGCGATGGGTCCGGTGGCTCGTCCGCGATGCGTGGGAACGCCGCGCGTTCGTCGAGGCGGCCTTGCTCGCCGAGCGTCTTCCTGACAGGTCGGACGGACTCGACGCTGCCGCGACTCTGGCCGCCGCCATCGACATCGGACCGCTCGGCGAGATCGCGAGCGACGCGGCATTGGAGCTGATCGACAAAAAGCCCGACGCGCAGTCGGCGGGTTCGGCAGGCGCGCTCGCCGAGATGCTCCGATGGGCGGGCGGGGAGGGGCCTGAGGCACTGTCCGTCCTGCTCGAGGCGCTGCCGGCCGCTTGGCGGACGCTGGCCGACGTCGTGCGGGGGCACTTCACGAGGACGCACGTCGCCGTCTCGCTGGCGGCATACCGGAGGGAACTGAGGCGTGCCACCAGTCAGATGGACCTCGACGAGACGCTCCGGGGTCTCGTCGTCGACATCGACAAGCTGGCCTGCCTGCGGGGCCGGTTCGACTTCAACACCGGTCAGGTATTGCACGACCGGATGTTCGTCAGCGGCGGGCTACTGGACGTTGTCCGCCGGGCTGCCGTTGGGGACGCCACTGAGCGAGCCGCACTGCGTGACCGGCTGCCGGAACACGTTCGTGACCACTTGGACGGTCTGATCGCGGAGGCGAACGTTCCCCCGATGGAGTGGGGCCACCACGGTCAGTTCTTGCGCAACGTGGAGAAGATGGTACGGATGATGCAGCAGGTCATCGCGGAGGAGACCGTCAGCACGATGGCGCCGCAGGACAGGCAGCTGATCGAAGGCTCTGCCGATCTGGCCCGCCACCTCGCCGCCGAGTGGGGGAAGCTCTTCAGCGAAGCGAAGTCGGTCGCCGAGCCGTACGGCGAGCCCTTGCTGGGCCTCATGGACATACTGAACCCGATGGTCGAGTGGGCGCGTCATGAGTGAGCTGCCCTCGGATCTGCTCGCGCGCTGGCCCGGCAGGTTCCGGTTTGTACAGTTGTTCGTCGCATTGGACGATCCGGACCGCCGGGACCGCGGCACGCTCACCGATGCGGTGCTCGCGGGCATCGTCGCCGCGCAGGATGAGCGGGCGGTCGTCACCGAGCTCATCGACGACGGTCAGTTCGCCTCCGCACTTCGGTTCATCGACCAGTGCACGGCACTGGCTGCCGACGTGTCGCAACTTTACGAGAAGCTGGATGCCAGCCGTGCGACGTACCTGCAGAAGCTGTCCGATCGCCTACTGCGCCTGCGGCATCGTTCCACGGCTGCTTGCCTGAGGTTCGACATCGACGAGGAGGATCTGAAGACCGCGTGCGATGTCTCGTGGGCGGCAGCGGAGGAGCGGCTGACGTCCGCCGCGACGAAACTCGACGTGCGTATCGCCGCTGAGGCCGACAAGCTGCGCGAGCGCATGGCCGGCGAGGATCTGCCGGCGAACGCGGTCGAGTTGTTCGACCGGCTGCTGGCGGATGGCAAGCTGCGAGCCGCCGCGTACATCGTCGAGCACCGTGATCCGGACCTACAGGGGCCTGAGGAGGTTCCCCCGCTGCCGGCCTGGATCTGGACCGTTGATTCTCCCGACGAGGTTCTACGCTGGTATCTGGAGCCCGGGCTGCCGCGGCCGGCCGAGTTCGCGTCGTGGGCGGATATCGACGAGTCCGCTAGGCAGCTCCTGGCGGACTACGACCGCCTCTCCGTCGGCGGGGAGGTGGCGGCACAGGACTTCGCCGCGTCGCTTGACCGCTTCCTGGGTCCCTTTCCGGGCCCGCCGGTGGTGAACCCGATCCCCGGTGGATACCTCACGAAGCTGCGCAACGTCTTCCGGGACGAGGACCTGGCCGCGTTGCGCCCGGTTGAGCTGTTCGTCGCCGACCAGGACACCACGTCGGTGCCTACCGGCATGGGTGCTGAACCCATCATCGCCGTCGGCCGTTCGATCGAGGCCAACGGCGGCGCCATGCGCGGGACCTGTGCGGTGCTCGGGCTCCGTGACCTGCTTCGCCTGGTGACTGTCCGCGATCGGCGGCGGGTCTCCCTCCTGCGGATACTCGGTCGGCAGTGGCCCCCGGCAGCGTTCGGCGCCGGTTCGCCGACCCAGCTGAGCAGAACTCTTCCCTCCGAGCCCGCGGCCCGGTGGCGGTCCCTGTGCTGGATAACGGACCTTGCTGGCCTCGGCGGCGTGCTGGTCGCCGAGGCATTGGCGTTCCAGACGGCCTACGATCCGCGCCTGCTCCAGGTCTTCGTGGACCACTTGTCTGGATCGGGGCGCAGCCTGATGCGGCTGGACGGTCCGAACCAGTGGCACCAGGACGAGCAGCTTGCCGCAGCCGTCGAGTCGGCGATGGTGCACTCGATCCAGCGATCGCCGTTCGCCCTCGCGGCATTCTGGACAGCCATGGGCAGTCAATCTCCCGGTGAGGAGGTCTCCCTCGACCGGATGGTCCTCACGTTGGCACTGCACGGAAACGGCAAGGAGTGGGAGCGCGAGCTGCGCTCTGGGATCGCCGAGCTGGCCGACTGCTGGTTCGTGGAAAGCGTCGGTGTGGACCGGATAACCCTGCGTTCCTGCGGCGCAATCGTCGGTCTCGCCAGTGTCGCGGAGCGGCGCATCAGGGAGATCGGCGCGCAACTCGACGACGCTGAGGCCCTGAGCGAGATCGCCGCGCCGACCGCGTGGGCCGCGTACCGCTACGCCCTCGGGACCGGATGGCCCGAGTACGAGCGATTGCGCTCGTCTGGAGACGCCTCCGGTGAGGCCCTGACCGCAGCGCTATGTGACCTAGTAATGCCGGACGACGACCTGCTCGACGACATAACCGACCTGGCGGGTGAAGTGGACGCGGCCCAGATCGCGGGCGAGATGGGGGAGGTGTTCGCGACGCAACACCCAGGTATTGAGCTGAGTGTGGTGGCGCTGACCACGGCACCCACGGCGGTGAGCGGATCAGCCATGCGCGTGATGCTGTACGAGCTGCTCGCGAACGCGGCCGATTCTGTCGGTGGCAGTGGCAGCATTTCGCTCGTCATCAAGCTCGTCGAGCAGGATGTACTGATCGACGTGCAGGACAGCGGCCCGGGGATCTCTGCGGAGATCGACAACTCCTACCGTCTATTCCGCCGAGGAGTCTCGACGCGCGGTGGCGGCCGGGGCGTCGGCCTGTACCTGGCGCGTCGATTGGCACGCCGAGTAGACGGTGAAGTGGATCTGATCGCCAGGACCAACGAGCACCCGGTTTTCAGTGGCGCCCACTTCCAGCTGATCCTCCCTCGACCGTAGCGTTTTGGGCGCGACGTGATCTCGGGTGATCGATACCTGCTACCCGGCGGTGGACTCGACCAGCTTCACCATGCCACCGTCGACAGCATTCTCTCCCCGAATTCCACTGCAGTGGCTACCGTCCCCGACGACGGCGCGGCGACGAGGAAACCGTACTGAGGTCGCCGGGGACGACCGAAGGGCAGGCTGTGCTGAGGGTGATTGGGTGTCGGCCGCGCCGGCGCGTCTCGTGGGGTGGTTGTGCAGGCGATCGCCGATGCCGGGATCATGGTGCGGTGAGCAGGCGCGGAGTTGGCGGGGCCCGGCGGGTGACGTTGCTGGCAGTGGCGGTGGCCGTGCTTTTGGCCGCCTGTTCGTCGGAAGACGGGGCGCCGTCGTCGGCTCCGCCCGACAGCTCGTCGTCGGCGGCCGAGCCTGCCGGGCTGGTGCCGGTGACGGTCGAGGTCCCGGACGGCATGAACGCGGCACCGTTGAACATGCGACGTCAGGCCCTCGTGCCCCGCGGCTGGACGATGTCCGTCTACGCGCGGGTGCCCTCGGCGCGGCTCGAGGCGTGGGCGCCGGACCGGACCCTGATCGTCTCCGTGCCGGAGGACGGTTCCGTGGTCCGGCTGGTGCCCAACGGAAAAGGCCAGGCCACGGTGTCCCCGCTCCTGGACGGGCTGAACCTGCCGCACGGGCTCGCGTTCGACGGCTCCACGCTCTACGTCGCCCAGACCGACCGGGTGGACACCTACACGTACGAGGACGGGAAGGCGACGGATCAGCGGCCCGTGCTCACGAACCTGCCCAGCGCGATGAGCCCGGAGCTGGGCGGCCGGTACGCGCACGCGCTGAAGAGCGTGGCGCTGGGCAGGGACGGCTCGGTGTACGTGTCGATCGGTTCGACGGGCAACATCTCGGCGGAAGATCTCACGGCGAACCCGCCCCGCGCCTCGATACTGCGCGTGCCGCCGGGCGGCGGGAAGCCGGAGCCGTTCGCGGTCGGGGTCCGTAACGGCACCGGCCTCGCGGTGGCGCCCGACGGCGCGGTGTGGACGGCGGTGAACAACCGGGACAACGTCCAGTACCCCTTCGACCAGCCCTACGGCGACGGCTCGGGCTCGTCGAAGGGCCAGGTGATCGACGACTACGTGCGCGACCACCCCGTCGAGCCCCTGGCCCGGCTCACGCCCGGCCGGAACCTGGGCTGGCCGTACTGCAACCCGGACGCGGACGTGAAGCCCGGCGTCAAGGGCAGCGAGCAGGACCGGTCGACGGTGCCGTTCACCGGCGACGTCGAGACCAACCCGGGCGGCAGCAAGCTCGACTGCTCGAAGCTGCCCCCGATCGAGCAGACGCTCGGCGGGCACTCCGCACCGCTGGGCCTGTCCTTCGTCGACGGCGGCCTGCCGGACGCCTATGCCCACGGAGCGCTGCTCGGCGTGCACGGCTCGTGGAACGCCAAGCCGCCGCGCGCGCCCGAGGTCTCGTTCTTCCCCTGGCACGACGGTGAGCTCGGCAAGCAGCAGACGCTGGTGGGCGGATTCCAGGACGCCAACGGGTCGCGCTGGGGCCGCCCGGTCGCCGCGGTCCTCGGCCCGGACAACGCGGTCTACGTCTCCGACGACGAGGCCGGCGCGATCTACCGGCTGGCCCCGCCCGAGCACTGACGTTCCGGGCGCGAATTTGACACGAGGTGGACAATAAAAAATCGGCGTGCACTCCAAAACGTATTGGAGAACTCGCCGTTCCTGGTGTCAGATTAGCGGCTGTGAGGGGCAAGTGTCAACTCAGGGGTACGAAGAGGAACTGCGGGCCGAGCGGAGCTACGTGGCCATGCTCTACACGCGCCTCGACGCCGAGCGCACGCGGGTGAAGGCCCAGTTCGACGCGGCGTTGCTGGGGACCGGCGGCACACCGATGGAGCGCGACGTCGAGGTGCGCGCGCGGGCCAGAGAGGTGAAGCGGCTGGGCGTTGCCGACAACGGTTTGTGTTTCGGCCGGCTGGACGCCATTTCGGGAGAACATTCCTACATCGGCCGGATCGGCCTTTTCGACGAGGAAGACGAATACGAACCGGTGCTGCTCGACTGGCGGGCGCCGGCGGCGCGCCCGTTCTACATCGCGACCGGCGCGAACCCGGAGAACATGCGCCGGCGCCGCCAGTTCCACACCCGCGGGCGCCAGGTGGTCGAGTTCACCGACGAGGTGTTCGGCCGCCCCGGCAGTACCGAAGGTGGAGACGCGGCCCTGCTCGCGGCGGTCAACGCGCCGCGCGGTGAGGGAATGCGCGACATCGTGGCGACGATCCAGGCCGAGCAGGACGAGATCATCCGGCTCGACCACCCCGGGGTGCTGGTGATCGAGGGTGGCCCGGGCACCGGGAAGACCGTCGTGGCGCTGCACCGCGTCGCCTACCTGCTCTACACCCAGCGGGAGCGGATGGAACGACACGGCGTGCTCGTGGTCGGGCCCAACCCGGCGTTCCTGACCCACATCGGCCGCGTCCTGCCGTCGCTGGGCGAGTCCGACGTGGTGTTCATGACCCCCGGAGACCTCGTGCCGGGCCGGCACGTCACCGCGGAGGACACCCCCGAGGCCGCGCGGCTCAAGGGGTCGCTGAAGATCCTGGACGTGCTCAAGGGGGCGGTCGCCGACCGGCAGCGGCTGCCGGAGCAGCCGGTGCCGATCGACCTGCGCGACGTCACCGTGCGGATCGACGCCGAGACCGCGGAGTGGGCCAGGGAGGAGGCGCGTGCGAGCGGCCTGCCGCACAACGAGGCCCGGCCGGTGTTCACCGAGATCGTCACGTATGTGCTGACCGAGCGGGCGATGGCCAGGATCGGCCAGGGCTGGCTGTCCCGGTCGGACCGCGACGCGTGGGCGCAGCTGCGCGCGGACCTGCTCTCCGAGCTCGCGGTGGACGACACGTTCACCGCCGCGATCGCCGCGCTTTGGCCGATCCTGACGCCGGAGTCGCTGCTGGCGCAGCTGTACACGTCCCCGGAACGGCTGCGCGCGGCGGGCGCCGACGAGGCGTTGTCGCGCGCGGACGGCGAGGCGTGGACGGTGTCGGACGTGCCGCTGCTCGACGAGCTGGTCGACCTGCTGGGTCACGACAAGGCGGCCGAGAACTCCGCCGAGCAGGCCGCCGAGCGCGAGCGGAGGGCCGAGGCCGACTACGCCTCCCGCGTGATGGACATGATCAAGCTGGACCGCGAGGAGATGGACGAGGACGTCCTGCTGGCCGCCGAGAACCTGCTCTACGCCGAGGACCTGGCCGACCGGTTCGTCGAGCACGACACCCGTGAGCTCGCCGAACGCGCTGCCGCGGACCGGGACTGGACCTACCGGCACGTCGTGGTCGACGAGGCCCAGGAACTGTCCGAAATGGACTGGCGAGTGCTGATGCGGCGCTGCCCGGGCCGGTCGTTCACGGTGGCCGGCGACCTCGCCCAGCGCCGCGCGGTCGCCGGCGCGACGTCCTGGGACACGATGCTGGTGCCTTACGTGCCGGGCCGCTGGGTGTACCGGTCGCTGACGGTGAACTACCGCACCCCGGCGGAGATCATGAGCGTCGCCGCCGCGCTGCTCGCCGAGTTCGCACCCGGCGTCGCGCCACCTGAGTCGGTCCGCGCGAGCGGCGTCCAGCCGTGGTCGCGGCAGGTCACGGAGGACGAGCTGCCCGCCGCGATCGAGGACTTCGTGCGGGACGAGGCCGGTCGCGAAGGCACCAGCGTCGTGATCGGGCCGCCGGGCGTGCCGGGCGCGGTGGTCCCCTCGGAGACGAAGGGCCTCGAGTTCGACGCGGTCCTGGTGGTGGCCCCGGACCAGATCCTCGCCGACGGCCCGCGCGGCGCCGCCGAACTGTACGTGGCCCTGACCCGCGCCACCCAGCGCCTCGGCGTCCTGCACCAGGGCCCGCTGCCACAGGCCCTGACCGGACTCACCGAGATCGACTCGCCCGCATACCACTGAGCAGCCGGCCGGGCCGGAATCCGAGCGACTCCGGCCGGGCCGCGTTCAGCGACGACGTCACCTGGAGTATCCGACGCGCAACCTCCAGCGGAGCACTACCGAGGCAACCAGTGCACACATGGTGAGCACCATTCCGCCGGTCCACACCATGACGAAACAACTCGTGGCGGGGTTCAGCCGGGCGTCACAGAACTTGCCCTCCGCTGAAACGAAGATGACTACATAGCCCCCGATCGTGCCGACGGTGAGGGCAGCGAGCAGCCACGAGGCGACACGCGACCATCGGCTGATCCTCTTCGCGCCGGAGAAGTTCGACTGCTGGCCAGACGCCGGCCGAACGATTGTCAAGCTGTACGGAAACGCGATCAGGCCTACCGAGATAATTCCCAATCCAGTCAGGAAGCCTTCGACCACCGGCGCACTCGCCCCGCACCAGACGAGCGCAGCTACGCCCGCCATCAGTTGTTGCGTCGGTAGAAGGTTTGCGGGCTCGCCTCCTGAGACAGTCCGAAGATGTTGGCGGGAGAGAAGTAGTTGAGCTTGGTCTTCGGGTACTTTGTCGTCTCCACGCGCTTGAGCAATCGGTGCGAGAGGTCCGCCGCGTGATCGTTCCCGGCTTCCACGGCATCGTCCGCAAGGCGGATCGCTTCCTCGAGCACATCCACACACAACCTCGCACCATCGCGGATGGTGTTGGGATGTAAGGCGACTGCACCGCCCAGGAAGTAGGCGACCTTGGGGCCGACCAGTTCGTAGCACGCGTGGAGGTGGCCGGGGTGTATGCCGCCGGCGATCGTAGGCATCGGCCAGCCGCGCATGATCATCGAGTCGTAGATGCGAGCTGCTCGAGACCAGTCCTCGGCGTGCACTCCCCACACCGGCCGCCGCTCGTTCGGAAACGTCGGGCGTCCACCGGGGTAGACGATGTCCGCGCCACTGAGGGCCAGCAGGTCGGTCCATGCGTCGGGGCCGCCGAGCGCTGACGACAGTTGGTTCCTCAGCACGGGGTACGAGGTGACGATGGGCGCCCGGTCGCCCACCAGTGCGGTGCGCAGCGACTGAAGATTGGTGATGCCGTCGAGTCCGCCGTCGACCTTCAGCACCGGCGGCCCGTGGCCTGCCACTCCCTCCACCCACGCGTTGGCCGCGTTCAAGAGCTGGGGAGCGGGAATGGTGACGTTGGGAGAGAAGGCTGTCACATGCGTGCCGACCTGGGCTGCTTCCACGCCCAGTTCGATCCATCGCTCGAGAGGTGCCGTGGAGAGCGCGAGGTTCCGTGCGTCAAGCTCGACGATGTTGAAACCTTCGGCCAGCACGTCCAGCGTGATGCGCCGTATTTCGTCGAAGGTCGGACCTACCCGCGGCTTCAGCGAGAAGGCCAGCAGTGGCCGGTTGGCGGGCAGCCCGAATGCTGATCGGATCGCCTCGATGTCGTGTGCACTCGCTTGCCGGAAAGTCTTGACCGCCACCGCCATCAGCTCGTCTGGTAGCTCCACGTTCTGCACAGTGGCCTCAGACCACCGGCATCCGGACACCTCACTCGGGAAGAAGTCGCCGGCCAAGAGGTTGACCAGTAGCTGCAGTCCTCCGCTGGCGACCGGGAACAACTGGTCGGGCAGTCCGATCGAGAAGCGAACCTCGACGTGGTCACCAGCGTTGATCACACTGTCGTTCAACAGTCGGGCCCGGACGCGAAGCATCCCCTTCAAGTGCGGTGGGTACTCGTCAAAAGAACCCTCGACCGCGTCGGCCACGCATTGCCTGATCGACGCTTCAATCGCGTTGCCGTTGGGTGGACGGCCGTTCTTGCTCAAGTGAGCCGTGACATCGACCTTGATCACGTTGAGCCGTCCTCGAGTAGCCGTCGACAGAAGGAGTCGAGCCGGCGAGTCTCAGCCGGAAGATGCCTTGAGTTCGAGCACGTATACTCCTTGCTCTTCTTTAGCGGGCGGGTAAAGCGTGCGCAGGAGGCGAAGGGCGTCCGACTTGTTCATGCCGGGCAACGCCTTGTCGACATCTTCATGGTCGAGGAGCTCGGGAAAGGTGTGGTACGAACGCACGTCCTCCACGTGACACCGCAGGGGTGGTTCGGATCCACACCAGAGGTCGAGCGTGTCGCCGGCCTTGATCCGTCTGATGTGCTTGTAGCCGACACGGATCTCCAAGGTCTTCTTGCCGCTACGAACGAGCTCCAGATATTCCTTGCGGATTCGAATGTTTGTCACCAGTGCATTCTTGCCCAGCGGGCAACCCCACTGTTGGGTGACCAGGCTGTCGCGGTACGCACCTGGCAGCAATGCCTCGAGCTGCCAGCCGGACTCCTGGAGAATCGCGACCTGGGATGCGCTCGGGGTAAGGTGCAGGTACGCCTTCCTGCCTTTCTCGCTGAGCAGGGACGGCAGGTCCAAGGCCAGCGCGCGGAAGCCATCCGCATCGGTGGCGGCAACCGGCATCACCTTGACCGAGTCTCCCTTCTTGCTCCTTCCGACAGCCGCGGCACGATACTGACCTGCCCTGTCCTTGGCGCAGAACACCCAAGTCGTCGATTCGTCGTGCTTCTCCATGTCGGGAGGTGACGTGCTGGCCCACAGCGACTCGAGCCATCTCCCGTCGGCGCCGTCTACCTCGTCGGCTACCTGCCCCAGCAGTAGTTCGCGGACAGGATGCCAATCACGTTCTGTATGTACCTCGGCGACAGAGATGACGGAAGCAGGGCCGTCGTCGGTGCTCGTTGCGGGCAGAGGTCGGCGGAGCAGCACTTCGGTCTCGTCGTCCTTGTACTGACTCCTCGAGGTGCCACAGGTGAAGAACCCGAACTGTCGGAAGAACAACAGCGCGTCCTCGTTCCGTTCGGCGACCGTGCAATAGATCTGTCGGGCACCGGCCCTTCGCGCCTGCTTCTCGGCCTCCTCCATGAGAATCACGCCGAGACCCTGGTTGCGGTGATCTGGTGGGTACAGGATGAGCGGGCTGATCTTGCACGTGTCTTGGCGCTTGAATACCAGGTTCAACAATCCAACACGCGCATTGCCCTGCCAGAGCACAAAAAGCAGCTGCCTGGTGGACAGCAGCCCGCGTTGATCCGCTCCGCCGGAGAGGTGCGTGATTACCAAGCGCTCAGCGTGCGCTGCGTGGTTGCCGTCGTAGTACGGACTCAGTCCTTGGTGGATGGCCTCGTGGATATACGGCATGTCCGCGCTCGTCGCCGGCTGGACGCACACCTCTCTGTTGGTGAAACGATCGTTCGAGCCGCGTGTCATCGCCGTTGCGTGGACGGAGAATCCGTCGGATAAGTGTGCATTGGCGCGCATGCGTCCTCCCCAGGATGTCCGCGTGTACCGAACTCGAGCATCAACCCCAAGTTGTCACGGAACGCCCCGACTGTAGCACGGAGCGCTACGGTCATCCGACGCCTGAATGAGCTGTCTTGACGGGAAGGTCGTTGATTGACCACAACCCGTGACAGCCAACATAGGAATCCATCCAACCGTGCACAGCACGTCACGCTCTCGTGACTTCGCCAGCGCATACGAGATTCCCGACTTTCGGCGGGTTACCAATTGGGAGCATGACCATCGTCGCAGGTCATACGCCCAGCTATCCCGAGCGAATGCTTGATCGTCTCCCGAAATATGTGGCGTGTTGTCAGAAACATGACACTTTGCATGGTTCACCGGAGTGATACGGCGATGGCGGCCCCCGGCAAGAAGTGTCCTCGAGGTCGGATCTATCACGTCGACAGGTGCCCCGAGGCTGGAAACGGTAGCCATTCCCGAAACGCATTCTCAGATGTTGGAGGTCGTCGAGGGTCTCGTCGGCTCGACTCGTCGCCAAGCTCGGCTGTACGAGCCAACGCACGGCGGTATATCATATCGCGTGGAGTCTTCGGGAGGTGACGTGGAAGTCGGCTTTCACATGGGACCGGTGGTGCTGGCCGGGACGGACCTCAGGGCTCAGTGGCGCGAGCACGTCGACCAGGTCGTCGCCGCGGCTGACCACGGGTTCGGGTTCTTCTCCGTGGGCACGCACTTCGCCGTGCATCCGTTTCAGTACTTCAACATCTACCCGTGGCTGGCCCGGCTGTCCGCGGCCGCGCCCGGGATGACCGTCGTGTCCTCCGTGGTGCTGGTGCCGCTCGCCGATCCGATCGAGGTCGCCGAGCAGGTGGCCACGCTCGACGTGCTCAGCGGCGGCAAGTTCCGGTTCGGGTGCGGGCTGGGCTACCGGCCGGTCGAGTTCGACATGTTCGGGACCAGCCTGCGCCACCGCGCGGCGCGGTTCACCGAAGCCCTCGACGTCATGCGGCGGCTGTGGACCGAGGACAGCGTCACCCACCGCGGGCGGTTCTTCCATCTCGACGACGTGCGCCCCGGACTGAGACCGGTGCAGGAGCCGCACCCGCCGGTCTGGATCGCCACCAACTCCGAGCCCGCCACCGTGCGGGCGGCCACCGTCGGCGACGCGCCGTTCTGGAGCCCGTTCCTCGGCGGCGCGGCGCTGCGCCGGCACCACGAACTGCACGAGCGGACGCGGCGTGAGCACGGCCGGCCACCGCCCGGCGAGGTGCCGATCGCCAGGGAGTTCTCCATCGGGCGGACCCGGGCGCAGGCCATCGAGGACGGCGCGGCCGGCATGGTCCGCAAGTGGGAGGTCTACGCCGAACACGGCCTGCAGGACTCGCTGTCCGAAAAGGACAAACAGCTCACCGGCGAGTTCGAGGACATGGCCCGGGAGACGTTCGTCCTCGGCGATCCCGGTGAGTGCGCGGACGAGATCGCCAGGTACGGCGAGGAGTTCGGGATCACCCACATGAAACTGCGGCTGCAGTACCCGGGCATGCCGCACGACAAGGTGATGGAACGCATCGCGCTCACCGGCGCGGTCATCGAGCGGCTGCGCTGAGGAGCCGGCATGCGAATCTCGGTGGTGCTCTCCGACGGCCATCCCACCGGCGCCGACCCCGCGGCCGCCCTGGCCGCCGACCTCTCCCTGCTGGCCGCGGTCCGCGGCCGGCTCGACGGGATCACCCTGCGGCACGGCTGGGCCACCGCGCCACGCTGGAACCCGCAGGCGCTGACCACCGCCGCGTACCTGGCGGGGGCCGCCGGAGACCTCGAGGTCACCGTGCGCGGGCTGCCGCTCGGGGTGCGCAACCCGGTCGAGCTGGCAGAGCAACTGGCGACGGTGGACCACGCCTGGGACGGCCGGCTCCGGGGCGGCCTCGCGCTCGGCACGCCGGCCGAATGCGCCGCCCACGGCATCGATCCGGCGCGGGCCGGCGACCGGTTCGTCGAAGGCCTGGCGCTGCTGCGTGCCATGTGGACCGACGAGACCGTGCGTGGCACCGGGCCCGGCTACGTGTTCGACGAGGTGCGCCCGACGCTTCGTCCGGTGCGGCCGGGCGGGCCGCCGCTGTCGATGATCGCGACGGACGGCGCGGGCGCGGAGACCGCCGCGCGGTACGGGCTCGGCCTGCACGTCGAGTTCGACCCGGGTGGCGGGTGGGAGAGGCTGGCCGGCAGGTACCGCGCCGCCGGCGGATCCGGCGAGCTGAGCCTGGCCATGGGCTTCGGCAGGACCGGCGGAGGAGTGCTGGCCCGGCTCGCCGCGGCCGGGGTGGACCAGGTCGACGTCCGGGTCCGGGCACCCGGCGCCGATCCGGTCCGCGTGATGTCCACTGTGGACGAGCTGGCCGCTCAGTCCGTCTCCACCTCGACGGCCATCGCGGCGAGGAACCGCGACACCGCGAGGTAGTAGCCGACCAGGCCGGTCAGCTCGATCAGCTCGGCATCCGTCAGCCAGCGGCGCACGGCCGCGGTGTCCCGGTCGGTCACCGCGGCGGCGAGTACCGCGTCGGCGTAGTGGATCAGGGTCTGGTCCCGGTCGGTGAACAGGTCTCGCGACGGCTCGGGGTGGGCGAGCGCGTCCAGCTGGTCCTGGTCGACGCCGGCGGCCAGCGCCAGTGGCCCGTGGTGGTGCAGCTCGTACACCGACCCCGTGCGCGCACCGACCCGGCAGACGACCAGCTCACGGGTGCGGTCGTCCAGCCGGCCCCGGTAGCGCAGCCTGTTGCCCAGCTCCAACCAGGTGGTGGCGAGCGACGGCTCGTGCAGCAGCATCCGGTACAGGTTCGGCAGCTTGCCCTTCCTGGCCCGGCCGACGGCCAGCGCGGCGGCCAGGAGCTCGGGGTCGCCGGCGGGGTCCGGGTACGGGATGCGCGCCATCAGCCGAGGTCGATCAGCAGCAGGCCGTACGACAGGCTCTTGCCGTGCGCGTCCAGCTCCAGCGCGGCCGACACCCCGCCCGGCCGGGTCCCGTTCAGCACGAAGTTCAGCCCGCACACGGTCGGCACCTCGTAGCGCTGCACCGTGCCGGTCACGATGCCGGCGAAGTGCGCCGCGACCCGCTGCGCGGTCAGCTGCTCGACGAGTAGCGGGTAGTCCTCGTCCCGGTACGGGAACACGCAGATGTTGGTGATCTCGCCCTTGTCACCGGCCCGGGCGTGGGCGATCTCGTGCAACAGCATGGGCCGTCTCCTCAGGTGGTCGCCGTGTGCAGCGTGGTCCGCACGAGCGAGCGGGGGATCGAGGTCGAGCGCACCGACACCACGGCCCGGGTCGAGGAACGCTTGCCGGCCCCGCCGGCCGGGCCGGTGATGGTCAGCGCCTCCACCTCGGCACCGACGACCGCCGCCGCGCGCTCGGTCTCCGTCCGCGCGGCGATCCGCAGCCGGACCTCGAACGGCTCGGGCGGCTCGGCCCGGCGGGCGATCGGGCCGAGCACGGCGTCGTACCCGATGAACTCGGTGCGCAGAGCCGAGTAGCGCACGCCCTGGCGGTCCAGCCGGTCCCGGACGATCTCGGCGCTCAGCCTGGCCCGGCGCAGTGCACCTGGCCCGGCGTAGGACATCTCGCCCTCGCCGATGAAACCGTCCCGGACGCCCATCACCACCTTGAGCTCGTCCGGCCGGACGTGGCCGGACCCGCCGTCGACGGCCACCCGGTCCGCGCCGGCCTGCGCCAGCGTCGCCCGGGAGAAGTCGGCGGTCACGTCCGGGGTCAGGTAGGCCGCCGGATCATGGATCTCATAAAGCAACTGTTCCTTGCAGGTCCGCACGGACACCTGCCCGCCGGTCCCGGGCGTCTTGCCGACCACCGCGGTGCCGTCCCGGTCGACCTCGGCGATCGGCATGCCGATGCTCGTCAGGCCGGGCACGTCCTTGCGACCGGGCTCGGCGAAGTAGCCACCGGTCACGCTGGACCCGCACTCCAGCAGGTGGCCGACCATCGTGCCGCGGCCGAGGCGGTGCCAGTCGTCGGCCGCCCAGCCGAACTCGTGCATGAGCGGGGCGAGGAACAGCGACGGGTCGGCGATCCGGCCGGCCAGCACCACCCGGCAGCCGGCCCGCAGCGCCGGCAGCAGCGCGTCCGCGCCGAGGTAGGCGTGCGCCCAGTCGATGTCGCCGAGCGCCTCGCCGAGCGGCTGCCCGGTCTCCCAGACGGTGCGGTCCAGGCCGTCGAGCCGCTCGAGCACGTCGTCGCCGTCGACCGCGCCGACGCGCATGCCGGTCAGCCCGAGGCGCCCGGCGATCTCCACGGTCGCGTCGAGCGCCCCGCGCGGGTTGGCCGCGCCGAGGTTGGAGACCAGCGTGGTGCCCGTGGCACAGGTGGGCAGCAGCGTCTCCATGCGCGCCGCCAGCCCGGCGTCGTAGCCGAGCGACGGATCGCGCCGCCTGCGCGCGTAGGCCAGGGCCAGGGTCCGCTCCGCCAGGCACTCCAGCACCAGGTAGTCGAGGTCGCCGCGCTCGGCCAGCTCCGCCGCGGCCTCCAGCCGGTCGCCCGCGTACCCGGCACCGCACCCGATCCGTACCACGCTCACGGAAATATCATATATCTACTAGGTCAATTCGAGCCCACTAAGGTCGTGCCGTGACCGACTGGACCGGCATGACCAAGCGGCTCCTCGAGGACGTCCGCGACTGCGACCCGATCTACCGTCCGACGAACTTCTGGACACCAGGGCTGCGGGAGATCCTCGGCGATCTGGAGGCGCGCGGGCTGGAGACGTTCAAGTCCTGGCCGACCGCCGGCTACTGGTTCTACCCCGGCTACGGCGGGCTCCTTGCGCCCGGCACCGTCGACAAGACGTTCAAGCATGCCGCGAAGGCCAACCCGGCGCTGACCAGGCTGTCGTGGCTGCGCTCGCTGAACGGCTTTCACGAGGCCGTGCGGGACTTCGACGCGGCCCGGCTGACCTGGGACCAGTCCCGCTGGCCGTTCGAACTGGAGGGTTTCGGCGAGAACGCGGCCGGCCGGCCCCCGCGCCACTACGCGCTGACCGACACGGACACCCGGTGGGGCAAGCCGTACCTGAACTATCTGCTGTGCCTCGCCGCGCTGTCCCGCCACGTCGACGCGCCGCCACGGCACTTCCTGGAGATCGGCGGCGGCTTCGGCGTGCTCGGCGAGATCCTGCTGCAGCGCGATCAGCAGGCCCGCTACGTCAACCTGGACATCCCGCCGCTGCTGACGGTCGCCGCGTACTACCTGACCACGTTGTTCGGCGATCGCGTGGGGACCCCGGAAACGCCGGACGCCGCCGGGTCCGCCTGCCTGCCCAACTGGCGGCTGCCCGACGTGCGCGGCCCGTTCGACGTGTTCGTCAACTCGTTCTCCTTCCAGGAGATGGAGCCGCACGTGGTCGACCACTACGTCGACGTGGTGAGCGGCCTCGGCGTGACGTACGTGGTGTCGCTGAACTCCCGCGAAGGCAAGCGCCGCGCGACCGCCGGCACCGAGGGCGGCGTGCTCGACCCCGTGACCTCCGACCGGATCGTCGAGATGTTCGGCACGCGCGGCTACGAGGTGTGCGGTCGGTACGGTGATCCGCTCATCCACAGCGCTGGCGAGCTGGTCGTGCTCAAACACTCCACATAGGACTCG
Source organism: Actinophytocola sp. (assembly GCA_035995025.1). GTDB lineage: Bacteria > Actinomycetota > Actinomycetes > Mycobacteriales > Pseudonocardiaceae > Actinophytocola. The sequence goes on along the minus strand of DASYKY010000133.1, from coordinate 153,933 downwards.
GACGAACCGGAAGTTTCCGGGGCTCGTTCGTTGACGCGATCAAGATCGAACCCGTAGTTTCGAAGTGTCTTTCCTGTTGGCGGCAGACGGGAGCCGTCAGGTACATCCCCGGCACGAGGGGCCGTGTCGTGCCGGGGATGTACATCCCGTCCGTGGCAAGTCTTCGGCATGGCGCCGGCTGTTGGCCCCGGCGCCATGCCGCACCACGTCCCGATCCGGCGGCGGGTGTCCGACCGAGAAGGGGGCTCATGAACGCCGGTGAGCCCCGGGGGTACGTCGACCAGTACCCGTCGCACGCGTCGCGCTTCGGCGCGCTGCCGGCAGAGGTCCGGAAGTCACTCGTCAGGGGTGTCGTCGAAGCACAGATGTGCGACAGCTTCCTCAACGACCACTTCAACAAGGACCTGCGCGACCGGTTCCGGGCGCGGTTCAAGAGCGCGATCGACGACATCACCAACGCGACGACGGCGAGGCAACGCAACGTCGCGATCGAGCGCTACAACCAGACCGCCGGCGACTACAACGCCGCTGAGCTGGTGGAACGGGACAACTTCGCGGGTCACCCGACCGACGCGGACGGCCGGATCGTCCGGGAGGAGCCGAAGGCCATGTCGGATCCGGGCCTGGCGCCCAACCAGCTGCCCAACAATACGGTCAGCAGATGGGGGACAGCGGTGTGTGTCAATTGTCGTAACAGTTGGTGTTTTGTTTACCACGCAGCATGATCGCGCGTAGTTTTCTACAGGTGACAGTGGTCGCCGGTCGCTACCGCTTACTCACCCGCATCGGAGAGGGCGGGATGGGTGTGGTGTGGCGGGCGCACGACGAGCTCCTGCGACGTGATATTGCCGTCAAGGAACTGCACGTCAGGATCGGCGTGGACAACGACGCCCACGCCCGGCTGGCGTTACGGGAGGCGCGCGCGGCCGCGCAGCTGCGCCACCCTGGCGTGGTTGCCGTCCACGACGTTGTCGTCGACGACGGCCGGCCGCTGATCCTGATGGAGCTGGTCGAGGGCCGCTCGCTCGCGGACCTGGTCCGCGAGCAGGGACCGCTGCCTGAGCAGCGCGTCGCCGAGATCGGGGTCCGGGTGCTGGACGCCCTGTCGATGGCGCACGCGCGCGGCGTCGTGCACCGTGACGTCAAGCCGGCCAACATCCTGCTCGACGGCGAGCGGGTCGTGCTCACCGACTTCGGGATCGCCGCTATCACGTCCGACGGAACCGGCACCGACACGGTCGTCGGCTCGATGGACTACATGGCGCCGGAACGGATCAACGGCAAGGTGACCCCGGCGTCGGACGTGTGGTCCCTGGGCGTCACCCTGTGCGCCGCCCTGCGGGGCGAGTCGCCGTTCGCGCGTTCCGACACCCACGCCACCCTCGCGGCGGTCCTCACCTACGAACCCGCACCCATCGCCAACGCACCCCGGCTGTGGCGGGTGCTCGAGATGATGCTGGCCAAGGAATCGTGGCAGCGACCCACCGCGGCCGCGGCCAGCGCGCTGCTCGCCGCGATCGCCGGTGTCCCGAGGATCGTGCAGGCGCCCGAGCAGGCACCTGAGTCACGGCCCGGACCACGGCCGGGACAGTGGTCGGGGCCGCCGTCCGGGCCGCCGTCCGGGCCGCAGTCCGGGTCACGGTCGCAACAACTGTCGCGGCCACGGCGCGCGCCGGCGGGCCGGCCAGGGACAGACCTCATCGCCAGGCCGGCCAGGGACCTGGTGTCCGGGTCGCCCAAGGAACCGGCGGTCGATTCGAGCACCGTGCACGTCGTGGGGCCGCTGCGGGACTCGACGACCGGCAGCCACACCCGCGCGCACCGCTTGCGGAAACCACTGGTGCTCCTGTTCGCCGTGCTCGTCCTCGTGGCGATGGGCGGCGTCTGGTTGCTGGGGCGGCCGGGCGCGGTGGCGGGGTCCGCCACCGCCACAGCCGCCGCGCAGCCGAGCGCCGTGCCGTCCGGCTTCACCGAACACCGCGGCGACGGGTTCAGCATCGCGATTCCGCGGGGCTGGTTCAAGGATCCGTCCGAGCAGGAGATCTTCTGGGTCAGCGACCCGCACAGCCCGCGCCTGGTGCTGGCCCACCTCGAGTGGTGGGACGACGCCGCTCCCGGTGGCGCCTTCGGCGAGCTCACCGATCTCGAGCGGGGCGACTTCCTCGACGTGGACTACATCTCGAAGTACAAGCGGATCAAGCTGGCCAAGGTGCCCGCGGCGAAGGGCACGACCCGCGCGCAGCTCGAGGTGGCCTACCACGTCGACGAGGACGGCGGATACGACCTCCACGAGCGGCTGAACGCGTTCGTGACCAGCGCCGGGCGAACGTACATCCTCACGATCAGCTCGCAGGGCAACACGCGTGCCGAGGCGGAACGGCTCTGGCGCACCCGGCAGGACGACCTGACCGCAATTCTCGGCAGTTTCCGACTCACTGCTCCGTAAGGTTCTCTAGGCTGGCGCCCGTGCTGCGGGTCACTGTTCGTGGGTCGGATGTGCCGGCGGTGATTCTCGGGTCCGGCGAGACACTGCTGTTCGGCCGCGCACCCAGGGTTCCCGAGGACCGGCTGGACACGCAGCTTCGGGTGACGGCCTTCCCGCTGCCGGACAGCGCGGAACACGTGTCACGGATGCTCGGTGAGCTGATCGTGGGGGAGGAGACCGCGCGCCTGCGGTGGCACGGAGGCACGGAGGCGCAGCTGTCCTCGATGCTGGACGCGCCGGGTGGGGCGCGCCGCGTCATCCTCACCGTGGGCATGTCCGCGCAGCTCGACGAGGGGGAGAGCCAGCTACTGGTGTTGCGCGGCAAGCAAGTCGGCCATGAGCTCGCCGACCGGGTGCTCGTGGTCGACGTGATGCGCACCGACTCGTCCATCACGGGCCCGATTCCGTTGGCGGCCCTCATGCAGCGCGACGCGGCGCCGACCAAGGAGGCGCCGGGCCTGATGCCGCACGGGCGGGAGTGGTTCGTGGCGCTGGCGCTGGCCGAGCCGTGGCTGGCTGGGGCCGACGACTACCCGCGGCCGCCGACGAACCGGGAGATCTACGAGCGGGTGCTCACCTGGCACGGGTACGCGTGGAACCTCGAACGCCCGCAGCGGGTCGACGACGCGATCCGCAAGGTGGCCGCGGTCGCCTTCGGCCGCCACGACGACCCGTTCCGGGGCACGGGCGGCCAGCACCGCAACGTCCGCTTCGCGGTCGGCCGTCGCGCGGCGGAGGTCCGGCTGGTGACGGTCGGCGACCTGAACGCCGCGAACCGCGCCGCGCTGCATCTGGGCCGCACCGGGGGCACGGCCCCGACGGCCTGAGTCGGCGCGTCCGGACCGTGCCCGGTCCTCGGTTCTTCGGCTAGAAGCCACCGCCGGAGTCGAACCCACCACCCGAGTCGAACCCGCCGCCGGAGTCGAATCCGCCGGAGCTGCCCGTGTCGAGGCCGCCCGTGCTGCCGAGACCGGAGTCGACACTGCCGCCGGAACTACCGAGTCCGGAGACGGAGCAGCCCGCGCCGGTGTCGACAGCGCCACCGGAGTTGACGGAACCGCCGCTCGAATCGATGGCACCGTCGCTGTTGTTGCCGAACCCGGAATCGGAGTAACCGGCGCCCGTGTCGACGCCGCCGTTGTTGTTGCCGAAGCCGGTGTTCGAGCTACCGGCGCCGGTGTCGACGTTGCCGGAACCGTTGTCCACGGTGCCGGTGCCGGTTTCCGCGTTGCCGGAGACGCTGCGGGAGGCCGGGTCGAGGGTGCCGCTGAAGTTGCCCGATCCGGTGTCCGCATTCAGGTCGGCCGGCTGGGCGTCCGGCTGAGCGGCGTTCGGATCGGCTGGCTGAGCGCCTGGCTGGGCGGCGTTCGGGTCGGCTGGCTGGGTGCCGTTGGGCTGGGCCGGTGTCTGGCCGGTGCCGTTGGGCTGGTTCGTGCCCTCCGGCGCGCCTGGTCGGTGGGCTGGGGCGCCGGCTGCTGCTGGTTCTGCATCTGCAGCGGCACGTCCACCCGGAGGTTCCACTGGTTGGCGAAGGTCTGGTCGCTCACCGGGACGTTCTGCGCGCCCTGCACGCCGAACCTCGTCAGCTGGTTGTTCACCGCCTGCTCGACGTAGGGCTGCAGCACGCTGCCGAGCAGCCGCTTCCCGAGGTCGTTCGGGTGGTAGGACCCCTGAACGTTCGTCAGGTCAAGGCCGTTGAGGCCCTCCTGGCTGGGTGAGCAGCTCGTGCCCCTGCAGCGCGGTCGCCACGTCCGCGTAGAGCCACTGCTGCCAGGGTGCTGCGACGCCGCCATGGCGGACGCGGCCTGGTTGTTGGTGTTCAGCGCGGTCGCGAGCTGGTTGGACCGGTCGGCCTCGCCCTGGCTGATCGTCGACCAGCTGAACGGCGAGTACCACACCGGCGTGCCGGGCACGGCGGACGGCAGCGCCTTGGGATAGCCGAGCGAGACGATCGTCGCGTTCGGGGAGCCCATGCAGGAGACGTCGTTGAGCAGCCTGGTCTGGTTGTCGAGGTACGTGCCGTCGTTGAGCTGCTGCATGAACCCCGGGAACTGCTGTGCCGACGACGAGTCGGTGCTGGACAGCGAGGTCTTGACTCAGTCGGCGAAGCGCGCGTCGATGCCGACGATCACGACGTCCGCGCCCCTGACGGCGTTGATCTGCGGCGCCTGCTCGAACGGTGTCCCCGGGTTGGCCGCCTGGATCCGGCCGAGCGCCTGCAGGGTCGGCGCCGTCGAGGACTGGTGCGCCGGGTCGATCTGCACGGTCTCGTAGGTGAGGTTGTCCTCGGTCGTGTACGGAACGGGCACCCTGCGGTAGGTCGAAGAATCGGCCCCCTCGCCGCTGGTGAACGAGTCTCCGACGACGACGACCTTCACCGTCGGCTTGGTCGTCTCGGCCGGCGCCGCGGGGACCTGCTGCTGGGTGCCGAAGGGGACCGTCGCCGTGCCGCCCGGTGGCGTCGCCTCGAAGAGCTGCATGCCGCGCAGCTTCATCTCGGTGACGACTTCCTGTTCGCGCAGATAGTCCTTGCCACTGACTAGTCTTTGCCACTGACGCGGCCGAGCTCGGACCCGAGCTCCCGGTCGGTCATCGCCCGCACGTCGGCCCGGGGCGCCGGGCGGGACTCCGGCGTGACCGCCGGGGCGTTGTTGTCCTGCGGCGGGGCGGCGGCCGCGAACCCTGTGGTCAGCCCCATCCGACGCCGGTGAGCGCGGCACCGAGCAACACCTTGCCCGCGATCCCGGGCGGATGGCCGGTTCGCGGCATCTCCTGCCGTACCTGGCATTCGGTGGCCGGCGGCGGGACGGGCACCGGCCGCAGCGGCCTGCCGTATCCGTCGCGGGCAACCTTCGCCTTCCGGGGCCGGGCCGGGCGGCGGTCGCTCGCCGGCTGGTCCTCGTCCACGATGTGGGTGACGGCGGGCGGCGCGGGCTGCCGCGTGGCCTGCCAGGAGGCGTCGGCGAGCATCTCGCCCGCGACCTTCTCCAGCCACGCACGGTCGACGGCTTCTTCCGGCGTCGGTCTCTTGTGGACGTTCAAAGCGGGGCTCCCTTGCGCGCGACACACGGAAACGGGGCAGAGGTCACCGTGCGCGAAGTGTGCGGGCGAGAAGTTCACCAGGTCAACGAATGCCCTGCCGGAAACTTCCGGACAGTTTGCGCTGGTCGGGCCGAGGATCGCAAGGTGTCCGATTACGGTAATCTTCCGCAGGCGGTTTCGATGCACGTGACGATGCGTGCCGGCCCCGTGGACGACATACGAGGTGCCATGAAGGTTCGGCGCTACCGGCTCGCCGTCCTGCTGATCGTGGTCCTGACGGTCCTGATCGCGGTGAACGGCCTGGCGCTGTGGGGCGACACGTTCGCCCTGTGGGTCGACAACGCGATGCAGCTAGGCGCCGGGTTGACGGCGGCCGTCTGCGGCTTGGTCGTCGGCCGCCGGATGCGCGGGGCGCAGCGCTGGTGGCGGCTGCTGATCGGGCTGGGCATGTTCGGCTGGTCCTGCGGCCAGTTCATCTGGTCCTGGTACCAGCTCGTCGACGGCGAGGGCCTGCCGTCCCCGTCGCTGGCCGACGTGGGCTACCTGACGTTCCCGGGCTTCGCGCTCGCCGGCCTGTTCGTGCTGGCCCGTGCCCGCGACCGGTCCGGCGGCGAGCGATGGCTGCCCGGCCGGTGGAACGCGCATTTCGGCGCCGCCCTCGTGCTGGACGGCCTGGTCGTCACCGGTTCGCTGTTCATCCTGACCTGGACCGCGGCGCTCGCGTCGGTGGTGCGGGCGACCGGCCCGGACGCGCTCGCCTGGGCGGTGGCGATCGCGTACCCGCTTTCGGACCTGGTGCTCGTCGTGGTCGCGGTGCTTCTCGTCGTGTTCGACCGGGTGGACCGCCCGTACCGCGCCAACCTGCTGCTGCTCGCCACCGGGATCGTGGCGCTGGCCTGTTCCGACAGCATCTTCGCGTACCTGGTCAGCATCGGTGCGGAGAGCATGAAGCCCTGGTCCGACGCGGGGTTCGTCCTCGGGCCGGTGTTCGTCGCGTACGCCCTGCTGGTCGCGCGCAGCCGGCGACCGAGCGAGAGCCAGACGGTCGCGGTGGACTGGTGGCGGATGGTCCTGCCGTACGTGCCGGTGCTGGCGGTGGCGCTGTTGATCAGTAGCCAGCTCCTGTTCGGCACCGGGCCGGACGGGGTCGAGGTGTTCGTAGGCGTCGTGGTGATCTTCCTCGTGCTCGCGCGCCAGCTGCTGTCGCTGCTGGACAACCGGTTGCTGCTGCGCCGGGTCTACGAAGGCCAGCAACAGCTGGCGCACCAGGCGTACCACGATCCGCTGACCGGGCTCGCCAACCGGACCCTGTTCGCCGACCGGCTCGACCGCGCGCTCGCCGAGGGAGCAGGTTCGGGTGGCGCGCTCGTCCTGATCTTCGTCGACCTGGACGACTTCAAGGAGGTCAACGACCGGTTCGGCCACGCGGGCGGCGATGTCGTCCTGCGCGCGGTCGGGCAGCGGCTGCTCGGCTGCGTCCGCTCGTCCGACACGGTGGCCCGGCTCGGCGGCGACGAGTTCGCGATCCTGCTGGAGGGCGAGGTCGACGAGCCGGAGGCGGTCGCGGACCGGATCCGCGGCGCGGTGCGGCGGCCGTTCGCCGTGCACGGTACCCAGGTCGCGGTCCGTGCCAGCATGGGTCTGGTGGTGCTGGACCCGGGCGAGCCGCTCGTCACGTCGGACGTGCTGCTCGGCCGGGCGGACAGCTCGATGTACGCGGGCAAGCGGCTCGGCAAGGACACCACGGTGGTGTACAGGCACGCGCCGGACACCCCGCCCGACTTCACCGCCGCGTTGCGGCGCGCCCGGGGCGGCGTCCCGGAGGGCTACGCCATGGAGTTCCAGCCGATCGTGCGGCTGGGCGAGGACACCCCGGTCGCGGTCGAGGCCCTGTCCCGGTGGACCGCGCCGGACGGCGCCCAGATCCCGCCGCACACGTTCGTCAGCGCGGCCGAGGGCGCCGGGCTCGGTGCGGAGCTGGACGCGCTGGCGCTGGACGTCGCCTGCCGCGAGATCACCGCCGCCGGGCTGGATCTGGCCGTGCACGTCAACATCTGCGCGAGCCGCCTGGGTACCGCGGCTCTGGAGCAGAGCATCACCGCGGCGCTCGCCCGGTACCGGATGCCGGCCGAGCGGCTCGTCATCGAGATCACCGAGACGGTGCCGGTACTCGACCTCGGCGCCGGGGCCGAGGCGATCCGGCGGCTGCAGGCACTCGGCGTCCGGGTGGCGCTGGACGACTTCGGCGCCGGGTACAGCTCGCTGACGTGCCTGCACGCGCTGCCGGTCGACCTGATCAAGCTGGACCTCGCCCTGACCACGGGCAGGCATCCGGACCGCGACGTCGCGCTGTGCCGCTCGCTGGTCGGGCTGGGCGCCGAGCTCGACTTCGCGGTCGTGGCCGAAGGCATCGAGACCGCCGAGCAGGCCGCGCTCCTCGCCCGGGCGGGCTGCACCCTGGCGCAGGGCTACCGGTTCGGCCGCCCCGGCCCGCTGTCCGCGAGGCGGCTCGCGGTGCCCCGCTAGCCGGGCGGCCGGTCCACGCCGCTAGTTAACGCCGCTAGTTCACGCCGGGCGGGATCACGCCGAAGATCGTGGCTGTCGAGCCCGCCCCGTTGCGGTTGAGCGGCCCGCCCGCGAGCACCCAGGCGCCGGTGGTCGGCAGCTTGGCCAGGTTGGCGAGGATCTCCAGGCTGATCCGGCGCCGCTGGTAGACCAGCTTCGACACGGTGAACGTCTCCTCGGTGCCGACGTCCGGGCTGAACGTGTCCGTGCCGGTGCCGCCCCGGCGTCCGAGCCGGCCGGTGTCGATCAGCCAGCGCACCGCCGGGATCGAGAAGCCGGGCTGGTGGGGCACGCCGTCCTCGTCGAGGTTCGGGAACGCCGGGGTGCCCCAGCGGGACTCCCAGCCGGTCCAGAGGACGACGACCGAGTCGTCGGGGATCCGGCCGTTCCGGCGTTCCCACGCCTTGAGGTCGTCGGTCGTCACGGCGTAGTCGGCGTTGTGCCTGGTCCGGTCCCGGACGTCGATCTTCACCGCGGGCCGGAACAGGTCGGCGGGCTCCATCTGGTCGGCCAGCAGCGCACCTTCGTTGAAGTGGCCGGGCGCGCCCCAGTGCGTGCCGGTGTGCTCGCCCTCGCGGACGAACTGCAGGAAGTACCCGTCGTCCGGGATGGTCGCGATGGTCTCCAGGGAGAACGCCGGGTCACCCGGGAACACGTTGGTCGTGGCCGGGTCGTTGACGTGCGACAGGTTGACCAGGTCCAGCTGGTCGAGCCGCATGTGGGGGACCGACGCCTGCGCGGTGCGACCCGGCCAGGACAACGCCCCGAACACCCCCGCCACCCCGGCGGCCAGCACGTTTCGCCTCTGAGGCATACCCGATCACCTTCCCGATCACCCGAACCCCGCCGCACGACGTCGACGGTGGCCTGCACGGTGATATCACCTCGGCCCCCGCTGGCCCAAGTGCCTTCGGTCATCAGCTGTCGATCAGGGCACCCGGACGAGCGCCACTACGATCGCGGGTCATGGCGGTACGTCGTTTCACTGCGACTGTCGGTGCAGGGGAGCGCGGGCGGGTCTTCGTGCCCGTTCCGTTCGATCCCGACCAGGTCTGGGGTGCCAAGGCGCGCCACCACGTCACCGGCACGGTCGGTGGCCGGCGTGTCCGCGGTGTCGTCGAGGCCGTCGGCGGGGAGCGCGGCCTCGTGCTCGGTGCCGCGTGGCGGCGTGACTGTGGGGTGGCCGCCGGGGACCGGGTCGAGGTCGTCCTGTCGCCGGAAGGGCCGCAGCGCGACGACCTCGCCGACGACATCGTGGCCGCGCTCGAGGCCGATCCGGCCGCCGCCGCGTTCTTCGACTCGCTCGCCCAGTTCTACCGGCGCGCCTACCTGCGCTGGATCGACGGCACCAAGCGCCGGCCTGAGCTGCGTGCGGCCCGGATCGCCGAGGTGGTCGACCTGCTGGCCGCCGGGATCAAGCAGCGGCCCTAGCCGCACCGCTGAGCCCTCGAAGTGCAACTCAAGGGTTGCGTCTCCCGTCGTCATGTGCAACTCTGGGGTTGCACATCAAACGATTGGAGCGCAAGTGATGAGTGAGGACCGGATCGAGCGGGAGACCCTGATCGCCGCGTCGATGGAGCGGGTGTGGTCGCTGGTGACCCAGCCCGGGTTCTGGGTCTCCGACGACACGGGTCTGGCCGGCGTGGCAGCCGAGGAGGGCGAGTCGATGATCGCGAAGCACGAGGAGCACGGTGACTTCCCGGTGCGGGTGGAGAAGATCCAGCCGCCGTCCTATGTGGCCTATCGCTGGGTCAGCGCGTACCCGGGCGAGGAGCTGCGCGAGGACAACAGCACGCTCGTCGAGTTCACGCTGACGCAGGAGGGCGACAAGACCCGGCTGCGCGTCGTGGAGAGCGACTTCGTCACGCTGCCCGGCACCGACGAACTGCGCGAGAGCGTGGTCGCCGACCACACGAACGGCTGGGCCCAGTGCTTCGACAAGCTCAAGGAGCGCGCCGAGGACCCATCGGCATGAGCGAGGACGGTCGCGGCGTCGGCGAGACGGTGGACACCGTCATCGCCGCGCTGGCCGACCCCACGCGGCGCAAGGTGCTCGACCTGATCGCGGCACAGGGGGAGGCGACGGCGACCACGCTCGCCGAGCGCCTCCCCGTGTCGCGGCAGGCGGTGGTCAAGCATCTCGCCGTCCTGGCCGACGCCGGGCTGGTGTCCGGTAGCCGCGTCGGTCGCGAGGCCCGCTACATGGTGCGGCCAGCGGCGCTGGACACGACGGCGCGGTGGATGGCCTCCCTCGCCGCCGAGTGGGACCGGAGGCTGGCGCGGATCAAGCGCCTCGCCGAAGCGGCCGAAGAAGCCGAAGAAGCCAGGCGCGACACGTAGGTCACGGAATCCCTGACAGCACGAACGAAAGAGGTGTGATCACCATGTTCCCCGCAAGCTCCCTGCGCGGTGTCGCCGCCCGCGCCGGCCGCGCGGCGGCGCGGCTCGAGCCACTCCACCTCAGCGCGGCCCTGAACCGGTAGAAACCCAGACAGCACAAGGACTTCTCATGACCACCCGCTCAGCTTCCCGGCCCGCGGCGTCGTCCGCACAGACCATGCGGCTGTCCCAGGCGGCGGGCCGCTGGGTCGTGTTCGCCACCGTTCTCGGCAGCAGCGTCGCCATGCTCGACATGACCGTGGTCAACGTGGCGCTGCCCGCACTCGCGCGGGACCTGTCCGCGTCCATGGCCGGGCTGCAGTGGATCGTCAACGCGTACACGCTGACGCTGGCGGGCCTGATCCTGCTGGGCGGCGCGCTCGGCGACCGGTTCGGCAGGCGGCGGGTGTTCGTGGTCGGCGTCGTGTGGTTCGCCGTGGCGTCCGCGCTGTGCGGCGTCGCGCAGGACATCACCACGCTCGTCGCCGCCCGCGCGCTGCAGGGCGTGGGCGGCGCGCTGCTGACGCCCGGGTCGCTCGCGATCATCCAGGCGTCGTTCCACCCCGACGACCGGCCGCGCGCAATCGGTGCGTGGTCGGGGTTCGGCGGCATCGCGGTCGCGGTCGCGCCGTTCCTCGGCGGCTGGCTGGTGTCGACCGCCGGCTGGCGGTGGGTGTTCTTCCTCAACCTCCCGCTCGCGGCGATCGCCGTCGTGGTCGCACTGCGGTTCGTGCCGGAGAGCGCGGACGACGACGCCACCGGCCGGTTCGACGTGCTGGGCGCCGTGCTCGCGGCGGCCGCGTTGGCCGGCATCACGCACGCGCTCACCGAGCTGCCCTCGGTCGCCTCCGGCGGCCTCGCCGCGTTCTCCGGCGTCGCGGGCGTCGGGGCGGCGGTGGCGTTCGTGCTCGTGGAACGCCGCCGGACCCGCGGGCGGGGGCCGCGGCCGATGCTGCCGCTGGACGTGTTCGGGTCACGGCAGTTCACCGCCGTCAACGTGGTCACGTTCGTCGTCTACGCCGGGTTGTCGGTGATGGTGTTCCTGCTCGTCACGCACCTGCAGGTGGTCGCGGGCTTCTCGCCGACGGCGGCGGGCTCGGCGCTGCTGCCCACCACCGTGCTGATGCTGGCCCTGTCCGCGCGGGCCGGCGCGCTCGCCCAGCGGATCGGGCCGAAGCTGCCGATGACGTTCGGCCTGGCGCTGGGGGCGATCGGGATGCTGCTCGTCGCGCGGATCGGCGCCGGAGCCTCGTTCCTCGTCGACGTGCTGCCCGCGGTCACCGTGTTCGGACTCGGCCTGACCGCGACGGTCGCACCGCTGACCGCCACCGCACTCGCCACGGTGGACGGCCGCCACTCCGGCGTCGCGAGCGGGGTGAACAACGCCGTGGCGCGGGCCGCGGGCCTGCTCGCCGTGGCGGTCATCCCGCCGGCCGTCGGCCTCACCGGGAGCGCCCTCGACGACCCGGCCGTCGTCGCGTCCGGCTTCCGCGCCGCGATGTGGGTCAGCGCCGCGCTGCTCGCGGCCGGTGCCGTGATCAGCCTGACCGGCATTCGCGACGACGTGCTGCGCCCCAGGATTCGGTGAGCTGGCCCGCGCCGGTCAGGCCGCCTCGGGCAGCGACCGCTCCGCGGGCGTTGCCTCGACCGACGACACCGCCCGGACCGCGGGACGCCGCACGAGCGCCGATGCGAGCGCGCCGAGGACCGAGACCGCCGCGAAGACGCCGACGTTCATGCCGAGCCCGAAGCCGGCCGCGACCAGCAGCCCACCGAGCAGCGGGCCCGACGCCGCGCCGAGCCGGCCGATCCCGGACGTGAACCCGAGCGCGGTCGCCCGGATACCGGCCGGGTAGTGGGTGGCCACGTAGCCGTACACGACGATCTGGTTGCCCACCGACGCGGCACCCGCGACGGCCACCACCAGGTACACGACCACGATCGGCAGCGGGATCGCGAGCAGGGCGAGCGAGCCCGCGGCCACGACGAAGAGCACCGTCGCGACCCAGCGCGCGCCGAACCGGTCCGCCAGCCCGGAGCCGGCGAGGCCACCGAGCACGCCGCCGACGTTGAGCGCCAGCAGGAAGCCCAGCGCCGAACCGAGGTCGTACCCGGCGAGCCGCATGAGCTGCGGCAGCCACGTGTTGAGCCCGAAGACCAGCAGGAATCCGCAGAAGTTGGCCACCGCGAACAACAGCGCCGAGGTCGCGCCGCCGCCCCGCAGCAGGTCGGCCGGGCGCGTCCGGGTGCGGGTGAACTGCGGCGACTCCGGCAGCAGCCACAACGCGAGCGGCACCAGCGTCACCAGCGGCAGCACCCCGAAGCCGAACAGCAGCCGGAACCCGTACGGCTCGAGCAGCCCGACCGCCAGGATCGCCGCGAGCACGCCGCCGACCGGGAAGCCGGCGAGCATCACGGCGTTGAACAGGTTGCGCCGTGCGGCGGGCGCGACCTCGACCACGAGCGCGATCGCCGTCGGCGCGATGCCGCCGAAGCCGAGCCCGGCGAGGAAGCGGAACACGCCGAGCAGCTCCGGTCCGGGCGCGAGCGCGGCACCCAGCATCATCACCGAGAACCAGGCGAGGCAGCCGACGAACACCCGCCGCCTGCCGAGCACGTCGGTGAGCCAGCCCGCGCTGATCGCCCCGACGAGCATGCCGAGCAGCGCGTAGCTCCCGATGGCGCCGACCTCGGCGGGGGAGAGGTCCCACCCCGGCTGCGCGAGCAGCGCGGGCACGGACGACCCGTACACGATGAGGTCGTACCCGTCGAACACGATCGCGGCGAACCCGAGCAGGACCACCAGCCACGGCGAGCGGACGGCCGAGCGCGACATCGCAACACCTCCACAACCAGCCCCCGTGGGATGGCCAGTGTTCCGGGCGGCGCTGACAGAACGGTCGAAACGGTCGGCTAGTCGCGATCCGCCGGCAGCCGCGCGTCCCGGTCGGCCGGCAGCCGCCGCGCGACGGTCAGCCCGGCGACGCCGAGCACGGCGAGCACGATCCCGCCGGCCAGCCGTGGCGTCTCGACCTGCGAGCACGCCACGTCGCCGCCGGGGCTCTCCGCCTCGTTGCCGCCGGAGGTGAACACGAGACCGCAGTTCAGCCGGACGCTCGTGACCAGCCCGTCCGCACCGCCGCTGCCGACGGCCGGGTCCTCCTCGCCGAACAGGTCCGCCGGCAGGATCATCACCTGGTCGCTGGTGCCCCGGCCCCATGCGTACTTGACGTCGACGTCGTAGGGCGCGCCCTCGTCGTCGGTGTAGTACAGCGCGATCCGCGGGACGAGCAGCAACCACAGCGCAAAGCCGAGGGCGATGACGGCCGCGAGCCGCACCCACGGTCGAGGACGTCGAATGGGGTTCATGGCGCGGACGCTAGGTCCGCCGCGGCGGGACCGGTCCCGGCTCGCCGCCGGTGAACCGGCGGTCGTACCCGGGCTCGCGGTTGGCTACGTCTCGGCGCGGTAGATGCCGCGGGCCATCGTGGAGGTCGCGGCGTCTGCCAGGGCGGTGAAGACCGCGCGGTGGGTGGCTCGGATGTCCTCATCGGACGGTGCCGCGCGGACGGCCAGCTCGGCCAGGCGCGCGGCGATGCGGGGTTCGTCCTCGGCCAGCGCCCGCGACGCTCGCCCGGCCAGCACGTGCGGGCCGCCGCACAGCTCGGCGATCACCGTCGCCTCGCGGCCCGCCGGGGCCGGATGCAGCGACGCCGGGTCACCGTCCCACCAGCCGCCGTAGCGGCGCCAGATGTTGTGCACGATGAACTCGGGCTCGTCGTAGGCCGGTCGCAGGTAGGGCTTGTCCGCGAGGTGCGCCGGCACGGTGACGGTGTGGATGATCTCGTCGAGCCGGGCGCCGCGGTTCATCAGCGCCAGCGTCTGCTCGAGCAGTGACTCCAGGTACTCGGCGGTGTTCGTCAGCGCCTCGTGGACCCGGTCCGCGCCGACGACCGGCGGGCCGTGACCCGGCACGAGCCGGGCGGCGCCGATCTCGGCCATGGCGCGCAGCGCCGCCGCCCACTCGGCCGGGTAGCGCTGGGCCTTCTGCGGGTTCCCGCAGTTGGGCGCGTTCCAGATGAACAGGTCGCCCGGCAGCACCATGTCGAGCTCGGGCACGTGCGCCCACAGGTGGTCGTCGGTCTCGCCGCGGGCGTGGCGCAGCGTGACGGTCAGACCGCCGTGCTCCAGCGTGTACCGATCGCGGAAGGTCCGGTCCGGGTAGCGGTACTCGCGCGGCCACCTCAGCTGCGGCACACCGAACTGGCGGCGGTTGATCAGCTCGTTGTACCCGGCCGTGCGCACGTACCGGTCGAAGCGATCGGGCACCGCCTCGTGGGCGATCACCACCGGCGCGGGGCCCGGCTCGGCGTCGAACGGCGCCATGCCGCCGACGTGGTCCACGTGGCCGTGCGAGTAGATCGCGTACCGCACCGGGTCCGCGCACCACCGGCGAACGGCCTGGTGCGTCGCCGCCGCGGCGAACTCGGCGCCGGTGTCGAACAACAGCAGGCCCGCCCCGGTGCGGAACACGACGACGTTGGAGAAGCCCGCCACCACGGCGACCCCGTCGGTGAGCTCGTGCGCGACGCCCCAGAGCGACCCGTCGGCGAGCAGGCCGTCCATGCCGACCTCGCCGCGCCACAGCTTGTCCGCGTAGTCCAGGAGCATGGGCACACTGTGGCACTCGACGACGGCACTCGACGACACAGCCGGTCACCGGGAGTCGCGATTTAACACGCGTCTGCGCGCATCTCCCGTAACGTGGTCCCGTGGCCTTCCCCGTGCACCCGCAGCGGCCGGGGGACGACCCGGAGCGCACCGACATGATCCCGACGTTCGACGAGTCGCGGGCATGGCGGCCGGACGCACCGAACCGTCCCAACGGCTTCTTCGCGGACGGCACGCGCCAGCAGGAAAGCCGCTTCGAGGAGATTCGTCCGGAAGGCGATCCGTTCGACACCGGTGCGACGTTCCAGGGCCGCAGGCGCCGCCGGGCCGGGCGGAAGAAGCCGCTCTGGAAGGAGCTGCTGACCCTGCTCGCGGTCGCGCTGCTGATGACGTTCCTCATCCAGACCTTCCTGGGCCGGTTCTACCTGATCCCGTCCGGGTCGATGGAGAAGACGCTGCACGGCTGCGCGAACTGCGACAACGACCGCATGCTGGTGGACAAGCTCACCTACGCGTTCACCGATCCCGAGCCGGGCGACGTCGTCGTGTTCGAGGGCCCGGCCTCCTGGAGCGACGACTACGACCAGGCGTCCTCGTCGGGCAACTTCGTCACCAACACCCTCCAGTCGATCGGCGCCCTGGTCGGCCTCGCGCCGGCGGACGAGCGTGACTTCGTCAAGCGGGTGATCGCGGTCGGCGGGCAGACCGTCCAGTGCTGCGACCCCAAGGGACGGGTGCTGGTCGACGGCCGGCCGCTCGACGAACCGTACGTCTACTGGCAGAACGGCAAGCCGGACGGCAGGCAGCGGTTCGACCCGGTGGTCGTGCCGGAGGGCACGCTCTGGGTCATGGGCGACAACCGCAACAACTCGAAGGACTCGCGGTTCCAGGACGGCGGTGGGCTCCGCGGTGTCGTCTCCACCGACAACGTGATCGGCAAGGCGCGCTACATCGTGCTGCCGCCGTCGCGATGGGGAGGCGTGGGCGACCACGACCCGCAGGCCGTCGCGTCCGCGCTGGGCGCGCCCGTGTGGCAGCAGGGCCTGCCGGCTGGTGTCGGTCTGCTCGCCGCCTGGCCGGCGCTGTGGCTCGGCAGGCGAGCCAGGTGGCTGGTCCGGCTGCCTCGCCGCGAGCAGTAGCGGTCAACCGCGCAGCCGGCCCGCCCGCGCGCGAAGGTCGGCGTGGATCCCGCGGTACGCGGCGTCGGCGGGCACGAGCGCCTTGGGGATCTTGCTGGTGACGGTGTAGATCGGGTTGCACACCTGGGCAACGGGGGTGAGGGCGGCCTGGGCGACGATCTGGTAGGCGTCCATGCGGTCGACGTGACACAGCTCGGACAGCCAGCCGGTCATGTCCACCTGGGCGACCCGGTAGGCGTTCTCCAGCGGCCGTGCCGCGCCTATGGACATCAGGTGGGTGTCGGACTCCAGCCGCGGCCACGGTGTCGCCATCCCCGGGATCAGCTCCACGATGACCACGGTGTTCATGGCCACCTCGACGCCCGTGCCGCACGCCTCGCCCTCGCCCTGGCGGGCGTGCCCGTCGCCGAGGGAGAACAGCGCGCCTTCGACGTTGACGCCGAAGTAGGCGGTCACTCCCGCTCGCATCTCCGGGGTGTCGAGGTTGCCGCCGTGCATGTCGGGGACGAGCGAGGAGCGGGCCTCGAGAGCGGCGGGGGCGACGCCGACCGTGCCGTGCATGGGATCCATCGGCAGCTCGATGGTCAGCTCCGCGCTCTTCGCGTGGTAGGTGACCGTTCGCTTCGTGTTGTCCAGCTCGTACAGCCACACCAGCTCCGGCAGCGCTTCCTGCAGCGTCGCGGTCTGGGCGTCGGAGGTGAGCGTGCCGAAGAACGGCACGGTCGTCGCGGCCCCGATCTCGGTGGCCGGCTCGATCGACACGAAGTGCAGGGCGAGCGTGTCACCCGGTCTGGCACCGTCCACATAGAACGGTCCGGTCTGCGGGTTGAGGAACGGGAACTCGCAGACCTGGGACACGAGATCGCGTTCGGTGCGGACCTTGCCGGTGAAGCAGTCCTCGGTCCAGAGCGAGAGCGCGTCGCCTGGCTTGACCGTCCGCACGGGGGAGACGCCGCCGAAGGTCCAGGCGAACTCGGCGGGGTCGGGACGGTACTCGATGACCCTCACGTGTCCTCCCTGGTCGGTTGCGACTGCCCTTGCGCCTCTGGTTGCGACTGTGGTCGCGCCAGCGTCGGGGTCCGGCCGGTCACCAGCAACACCGTCATCACGACCAGGCCGATGGCGAGCCAGGTCAGCCCGACGGCCTGCGCGGCCACCTTCGCCTCGATCACGACGTAGCCGAGGATGACGATGCCGCACAACGGAACCACCAGGTGCCGCAGGTAGTCCCGGCTGCGCCGGCGCACGAGGTAGTGCACGATCACCGACACGTGCAGCAACACGAACGCGGTGAGCGCGCCGAAGTTCACCAGCGTCGTGAGCAGCGAGACGCCGTTGTCGTCACGCAACGTCATGCCGACGCTGACCGCGACGGAGATGATCGCGACCAGGAAGGTCGCCCGCTCGGGAACCCGGTGTCGCGGGTGCACCTTCGCGAGGACGCGCGGCAGCTGGCGGTCCCGGGCCATGGAGTACAGCAGCCGGGACGTCGCCGCCTGGGCGACCAGCGCGTCGGCGAAGCCCCAGGCGACCGCGGTCATCACGGCGGTCAGCACGTACAGCCAGTGCCCGCCAGCGTGCTCGGCCGCGTCGTAGAAGGCGGTGCCTGCCGTGTCCCCTTCGGACAGCAGCTTCTCCCGGCCGGGCACGAGGAGCGCCGCGACCCACGTCTGCACGATGAACAGCACGGCCACGACCAGCAGCGACAGCACGGTCGCCCGCGCGACCTGGTTGCCCGCCTCCCGGTTCTCCTCCGACAGCGTGGAGATCGCGTCGAAGCCCAGGAAGCTCAGCGCCGCCAGCGACACCGCGCCGAAGATCAGGCCGACGGAGAACGTGCCGGAGTCGAACAGTGGCGCGAGCGCGTCACCGGTGCCCTTGCCGGCGGCGAGGGCGACGATGCCGACCACGAGGAAGATCGCCAGCACGATGAGCTCGAGGACGAGCATCACGCGGTTGGTGCGTGCCGTGAGCTCGATACCGAAGTAGTTGACGACGGTGTTCAGGACGATGAAACCGAGCACCCACACCACGACGGGAATGCCCGGCACGAAGGCGTTCATCGCGATGCCGGAGATGATGTACAGCAATGTGGGTACGAGGATGTAGTCCAGCAGGATCTGCCAGCCGGCGATGAACCCGAACGGCGGCGCGATCCCGCGGCCCGCGTACGCGTAAACCGAACCGGCCAGCGGGAACGCCCGCGACATCTGCGCGTAGGACAGGGCGGTGAACAGCATGCCCACCGCGCCGACCGCGTAGGCCAGCACCACCATCCCGCCCGCGGCGTTGAACACGCTGCCGAAGATCCCGAAGGGCGCGATCGGGACCATGAAGATGAGCCCGTAGATCAACAGGTCCCAGAACGACAGTGAGCGTTTGAGCTCCTGCCGGTAACCGAACTGCTCGACGTCCTGGCTGGCGTTCTGTTCGGACACGACCCGCATTAGAGCACTCGGCACGACGAGACAAAAGGCCTCGCGATATCCGCGCGGCGTCATCGCGGACCTACGTGCCGTGACTCACCCTCACATCGAACCGGGGCGGCCGAAATGACGGTCGTGGTATCCCCTACCCGCAAACGAGGTCGAGATGTCTGAGTTCAAGGTCTATCACGCTCGTGCCGACGCGGCGCGTGCGCTGGCGATCGCCAACACCGATTCCCCGTTCGTCATCACCGTGCGGTTCGTGGGCGGCCTGACCGAGACCCAGCAGAACGCGTTCGCGCGCGCGGCGGACCGCTGGGCCGCCGTCATCGTCGGCGATCTGCCCGATGTGGAGGTCGAGGGCGAGTTGGTCGACGACGTGCTGATTCTCGCCGAGGGCGCGCCGATCGACGGTGTCGGCAATATTCTCGGCCAGGCCGGGCCGACCCACGTCCGTGTCGGCGGGCCGCCGTGCAAGGGAAAGATGCGGTTCGACACCGCCGACCTCGCGGCAATGGAGCGGGACGGCACGCTCGTCGACGTGATCACCCACGAGATGGGGCACGTGCTGGGCTTCGGCTCGTTGTGGGACGGGCTGGTGCAGAACGTCGGCACCGACGAGCCGCGCTTCACCGGCCGGGTGGCCATGATCGAGTACGGCCGCCTCACCGGTGGCGACCCCGAGACCGTGCCGGTGGAGAACAAGGGCGGCGACGGCACGCGGGACAGCCACTGGCGCGAGTCGCGGTTCCGCAACGAGCTGATGTCCAGTGCCATCGGCGGAGTCGGCAACCCGATCAGCAGGCTGACCGTGGCCAGCCTCATCGACCTCGGCTACCAGGTCGACCTCGAGGCGGCCGAGGCGTACGCGTTGCCGTCCGGGGAGGGCGTCGCCGCGCTCGCCACGTCCTCGCGCGTCGAGGGTCACTTCACCCGGCCCGAGTTCCACCACGTCCCGGTCGCCGCCGCTGTGGAGTGACGACCGGGCGGAAAGCTCCGTGCTACAGGGAAAGCCGATCCGGCTACCGGTCAGGGACGGTCGTCCTGGCGACGGGTGGCGATGAGCGCGGCACAGCCGAGCAGCGTCAGCGCGACGCCGCCGAGAGTCAGGAACGCTGCTGGGAGGCCGGTTCCGGCCAGCCCCGTGTCGTCCGTAGGTGAGGTGCCGCCCGATCCGCCACCGCCGAGGATCGGGTCGCTGCCTTCCGCGGTCGCCGGCACGGGGACGGCGGCCGTCGTGGTGGTCGGCGACGTTGTGACGGGTCCTTCCGTCGTCGTAGGCCCGGTCGTCGAACCGTCGGTCGTTGTGCCGGTTGTCGTCGTCGTCTCGTCGGTCGTAGTTGTCGTCTCGTCGGTCGTCGTCGTATCCGTAGTGGTCTCGTCTGTCGTTGTGGTGGTGGTCGCAGGTTCGGTCGTTGTCGTCTCGTCGGTTGTTGTCGTGGTCGTGGTGGTCGTGGTGGTTGTCGTGGTTGTCGTGGTTGTCGTGGTTGTCGTGGTTGTGGTGGTCGTCGTGGTGGCCTGCGGGGTGCAGGGGGTGACGGTGCCGAGGAACGGGGTGTCGTGGATCTCGCCGCCGTCCGCGCCCGGGGAGCCGGCGGTCTGGCCACCGTGCTGCAGCGCACGGACCACGACGTTGCCCTCGATGTTCGACGACGAGTGGTCGACCAGCGCGGCGTTCGGGGCGTACACGGTGCCCCACACGGTGTCGGACTCGGCTTGCGGCAGCGTCACCGTGCCCGACGACGCCAGGTTCCACAGGACGTAGCCGGCGTTCGCCGCGCCCTGGAAGCCCACGGAGGGCACCGGCCAGTCGTAGTCACCCGCGTCCGACACGTTGATCACCAGCGTGGCCTGCCCGAGCTGTGTGCTGCCCGGCGCGAGGTTCAGGTTCCCCAGCGTCGCGAGCTGCGCGGTCGTCGTGTTCAGCACGTTCTGCCCCGGCCGCAGGCGGATCGTCGCGGGGCCGTTGCCGGGCCACGCGCCGTTGCCGTTCTGGTCGAGCAGGTCGACCGTGTTGTCGCACGCCGCGATCTCGGTGGCCAGCGCGCGGTAGGTCGAGAACAGCGACGCGACGTCGAAGCCGGGATCACGAGCCATGGACCCGGCGGTCTGCGCCCGCTGGACGGCGATGACCGGGCGGAAGTTGCCGTTGCCGCCCTGCGGCACGACGTAGGTCACCCCACCGTTGGGCACGACCGTGGCGTCGGAGAGGTCGGCGAGGTAGGCGTTCGTGTTCTGCTGTACGGCAAGGGTCTGCGACCCGCTCGTCGACCCCGCGAAGTCGACGGCGCCGCGCACGACCAGGCCGGCAGGGATGTCGTCCCCGGGCACCGTGTAGGGCGTCGACTTCGGTGCGACCTGGTAGCCGCGCCAGCTGACGTCGCCGCCGACGAGCATCGCGCCCTCGGACTCGTTCTGGTAGAGCCCCGCGTTCCTCTCCACCAGCACGAGGAAGTGGTGGCTCGGGTCGGCCGCGGCATTGGTGGCCGACACCGGCCGCACCGGGTTGACCGGCACACCCGGTTCCGCCGCCGCCGACATCACCAGCCCGGTGCAGGCGGTGACCACTCCGGCGATCGCCGCGACGGCCCCACTCGCCCGGAGGATGTGCGGGGACCGAGTGCGCGCGCTTCGGAACTCTGCCACGAGTCAGCATTGTAGGTGCGCTGACCTGGGGTTTTTGCGTGGTTCACTCGATCGTGGATCGCTCGGCGTGTCGTCAGGGCACCGAGTTGAGAACCGCCGCGCGGTCGAGTTGGTCGTGGAGGTCGCCGACCGCGGACAGCACGACGCTGTCCGCGCCCGCGTCGTGCAGCTCGCGGATCCGCGCGGCGCAGCCGGCCGGCGTGCCGACGATGGCGAGCTCGTCGACCCACGCGTCGGGTATGGCGGCGGCTCGCTCGGACTCGGGGAGCGCGGTGATCCGCGGCAGCTCCCCGGCGAGGTCCAGCGGCTCGAGATGGGCGGACCAGGCCGGCTGGGTGAGCGCCGCCGCCAGGACCGGACGGACGGCGTCGCGGGCGGCCGCCGTGTTCTCGCCGACGTGGCACAGTGCGTACGCGGTGATCGGGTGGGGACGTGGGTCGTCGCCCTGGCCGCGGGCGATCGAGGCGCGCGCCGCGGCGAGGTAGGCCGGCGTCACGGGTTCGGCGAGCAGCGTTCCGTCGGCGTACCGCCCGGCGACCTCGAGGGACCGGGGCCCGCGGACGCCGGCGAGCACCGGTGGCGGCCGGCGCGGCGGGAACTCCAGCGCGACCTTGTCCAGCCGCACGTAGCGACCTTGTGTGGTGACCTCCTCGCCGGCGAGCAGCCGGCGCACCGTGTCGAGGTGCTCGCCGAGCGCGGTCAGCGGCGAGGCCGGCGCCGCGCCGATCTGGCGCATCCAGTCCCGCATGCCGTGACCCAATCCGCAGGTGAGCCGCCCCGGGTACAGCTCGGCGAGCGCGGCCACCTCCATCGCGGTGAACGCCGCGTTGCGCGCCACCGCGGGCAGGATCCCGATGCCGACCCTGATGTGCTCGGTCGCTGCCAGCGTTGCCGCGGCGGCCGCGATCCCGCCCGCGAAGAAGCAGTCCTCGACCACCCACACCTGGTCGAAGCCGGCCTGCTCGACCGCCCGCGCGACGGCGGCGATCTGCGGCGCGGGCAGCCGGCAGGGGAGCTGGAAACCGATCTCGGGTCGACCCACGCCACACTCCTGACGATCACACGGGCTCGGACCCCTTCATCATCCCCGGCCGACGGCGTCCGGCTAGCGCGCCCGGCCCCGCCGCCCCGCGACGGAGCTGCGCTCCGTCTACGGCCGCCTCCAGGTCCGCAACCGCACCGAAGCCGTCGCCCGGGGCCCGCGACCTGCACCTGCTCTGACCACTTAGGACCGTTTCCACACGGTGAGCTCGAACTTGAGGTTCGGGTCTTCGCTGCCGCTTCGTGGCTTGCCGGTCAGCTTCAGCGATGCGATGTTCTCCTCGTCGGTAATGACGCAGAACGACTGGCCGACTTCGAGATCCTTCGGCTCGATCGATCCGCTGACCGCGTCCGAACGAGCGAACTGTGCGCATTCCTGCGAGTCACGGGGTCCCTGCGCGGGCGCGTTGCCCATGAACTGCGCATTCCACCGCTGCAAGCCGACGGGGCTGCAATGCCAGTACAGCAGGTCGTCCGTGTCCTCGTCTTCCCCGTTGACCCGGACGCTGCCGGAATCGAGATCGGCGAGGGTCATCTGGCACGAGACATCCGGCGTTCCCATCGTGATCGGCTGCCGGTTTATCGCCATGGTGTATCCGCTGTCCGGAGCCGTGGGCGATGCGGAGGCCGGCGCGGGAGGCAGATCGCTTGTCGACGGTGTCCCTGCTGTCGACGAAGGGCCGCTGGTCGTCTGGACCGCCGTCGGAGCGGACGTGGCGGTGTTCGTCGTGGCAGTGGTCGTGGACGTGCGGGTGACGAGGACGACGACCAGCACCACGACCACGACGAGAAGCAGAGCCACCGCCGAGGAGAAGAAGACCACCAGGCGCCGGTTGTTGCTCGGCGGCAGCTCCGTCGGCGGTACCGGCGGCCGGACCTCCGGTGGAAGAAAGCCGGGCGGCGATGTGTCCGGAGGCAAGGGCGACTGATTGAACCTGACTTTCAGGATCGCCGCGACATCCTGTCCCACGTCCTGGCCGGGACTCGCGAAGAAACCCGCGGGCAGCTCATCGAGCTTTGCCCGCACAATGGCCGCGACGTCCTGTCCCGCCTCCTGCGCGGTGTAGTTCAGCAGCCGTTCCACCTCGGCGTCGTCGCCGCGTGCACGCGCGCTGGCCAGGTTGCCGAGCAAAGCGTTCACAAATCCCTCGGCATCGCTGAGGCCACTCATATTTCCCCCTCGTGCAAAAATCACGACGAATGCTGATCGTAGCGGCTCGGCTACTGCCGAACGCGCGGGGTTGTGTCCACATCGACGGTTCTCGTCACGACTGTTGGTCCACGATGGACAACGGGAGGGCTCATCACCGACGGTTGGCGAGCGGTGCCAGCCGGACCCGGTTCGTGAGGCCGGTCTTCTCGGGCGGCGTGTCCGTTGCCGAGGAATCCGTGCGCGCCGGCGGCGAGCGCCGGGTACCGGTGTTCGCCGCCGGCGGAGGTGGTCAGGACCAGGATCGGGGTGGCCGCAGCCGGTCGACCAGCCGGGGGTGTCGTGAGCGCCTTACCGGACCGCCGCGGCCTCGTCCTCGACCGCGCTGATCCAGACCAGCGCGGTCGAGCAGAGCTCCGCCTCGCGGCCGCGCCGGTGGGCGATGACGGCGCCGTCGAACCACATGATGAGCGCGGCCGTCCCGGTGCCGACCGGGGTCATGCCGATCTGCCAGTGGTGACCGTCGCGCTCGATGTTCCGTTCGGCCGTGCTCCAGCGTCCGCCGGGCGCGTTGCGCAGCACGGTCCAGTCGTCGTCCCGGGCCAGCTCGTCGACCGACCGCGGCGCCGGCAGGCTGTGCGAACCGCGGCCGGAGGTGGCTTGGTTCTCGTGCACCGGGACACTCTGGCACGATGGGCCGCACTCCGTCACTCATTCGTTCGTAGGGTATTACCTTGGGTACCAAGGCATGCACGACCGGCAGGGAGACTGGCGAAACCGCCCGGCCAGGTGTCGAGACCGGGGCAGTTCGTTCGTCATCTTTCAGACCGGTCAGGTACGAGCAACTCACGGAGCGTTCATGAGACTGTCCATCCTCGATAACGGGCACCGCACGCGTGCCCGGTTGTTCTTCCGGGCCACGTCGCCGGACGCGCCGGACATCGTGCGGACCCTGCTGTACCGCCCCGGTTTCTTCGCCCGGCCGTTGCTGGCGATCACGGTGCCCGCCATGCGCGGCGAGTCGTACTGGACCGCGGCCGAACGCGAGTACCTGGCGATGAGCACCGCGCGGCTGCACCAGAGCGAGTTCTGCCTGGAGTCGCACACCGAGCTGACCCGCATCGCGGGCCACGGCGAGATCGACCCTGCCGACCCCGGCTCCGCACGTGCCGAGCTGCGGGCGGTCCGCGAGTTCCTCGCGGAGGTCAGCGTCACGCCCGACACGGCCGACGCCACCCGGGTCGCCGGCCTGCCGGACCACGCGGTGCGCGAGGCGCTGGCCGTGAACCTCGTGTGGAACGTCGTGAACCGCGTCGGCAACGCGTTCGGGTTCGAGCTGCGCGGCGACCAGGTGCACAGCGGCACCCGCGCCCTGCACCGGTTCGGCTACCGGTTCCCGGGCTTCCTGCTCGCCGGCGGCGACCGCACCGACCTCGGCGACCCCGTCGAGAACCTCCGTCACGCGGTGCTCGTGGCGCCCGCCGTCACCGACCCCGGGTGGCGCGCCGCGGCGGCGACCGGCGGGGAGCTGCCCGAGCCGTGGCCGTCCTACACCGGGCTGGTCCGCGACGCGTCCCATCGCATCACCGACGCCGACGTCGCCCGGCTCACCGCCGCGGGCCGGACCGAGGACGAGATCTACGAGATG
Source organism: Actinophytocola sp. (assembly GCA_035995025.1). Taxonomy (GTDB): domain Bacteria; phylum Actinomycetota; class Actinomycetes; order Mycobacteriales; family Pseudonocardiaceae; genus Actinophytocola. Next base: position 128,741 of record DASYKY010000133.1, on the reverse strand, counting down.
ACCGTCGCCGCCGCGGTCGGCGCGGCGCTGCGCAGCTACGACGCCGGCCGGCGAGCGCAGCGGGAGGCGACGGGCCGGAACGACCGGCGTTGACCCCGCCTGCCACCTGACGACCTTGAACACCGAGCCGATCCGCGGCGCGAACGAACCGACCAGGCGGGCCTGGAAGGCCGGCAGGCACGGGTAGGCGACGAGCGCGAACAACCCCAGCGTCACCAGCAGCACCAGCGTCCGCGACGCGGCCGCTACATCGTCTACAGTGGCCTGAGAAGAACGCCGGGACGCCCGGAAACTGTTGTCCTCACCGGAAATGATCGGAGGCGGTAACCATGGACATGGGTCGTGTCATGCGTTTCCGCGCCGGCAGGGGGACGGTCCTCACCTGAGCGGAAACGGCGCTTCGTTTCCGAAGGTGGGAATCTTTGTTTCGGCAGATCACAACGCTCGACCGCTCGTTCTGGACGGTGTTCGCCTCGTCGGCCACGACCACTTGTGCCGACGGAATCGGCAAGATCTCGCTCCCGCTGCTCGCGGCGTCGCTGACCAGCAGTCCCGTGCTCATCTCCGGGCTGACCGCGTTCGCGTTCCTGCCTTGGTTGTTGTTCGGTCTGCCGGGCGGGGCGCTCGTGGACCGGCTGGACCGCCGGCGGGTCATGTCGGCCGTCAACCTCGTCCGGGCCGTCCTGCTCGGGCTCCTCGTGGTGTTCGTCGCCGCCGGGGTGGGGCACGTTCTGGTGCTGTACGTCGTCGCGTTCGCGCTGGGCACGTGCCAGGTCGGGTACGACTCGGCGGCTCGCGCCATGCTGCCCCAGGTGGTCACCGACCGCCGGAGGCTGGACACCGCCAACAGCTGGCTGACCGTCGAGGAGACCGTCGGGCAGGACTTCGTCGGGCCGCCCGTGGGCGCGGCGCTCTTCGGCTGGTTCCGCGCGGCCCCGTTCGCCGGCGGCGCGGCCGGGTTCGCGCTGGCCGCGTGCCTCGTGCTCGCCGTTCCCGGCCGGTTCCGGGCCGAACGCACCGCGCCCACCACCCTGCGCGCGGACGTCCGCGACGGGTTGCGGTGGCTGTGGCGGCACCCCGTGCTGCGGGACCTGACGATCTACAGTGGACTGATCGCCGCGCTCATGTCCATGGCCACGTCGATCACGGTGCTGTACGCCCTGCACACGCTGAACCTCACGCCGTCGCTGTACGGCATCCTGTTCGTCGCCATGGGGATCGGCGGGCTCGCCGGATCCTTCGCGGCCGGGCCGCTGGTCTCCCTTCTCGGCCGGCCGCGGACGATCACCCTCGCCGCGGCTCTCGGTCCGGTGATGTTCGTCGTGATCGGCGCGGTCGCGAACCGCTGGGCGGCCGGCCTGGGGTTCTTCGGCCTCTCCCTCGGCGTGACCATGTGGAACGTGCTGTCGATGTCGCTGCGGCAGGCGATGATCCCGGCAGAGCTGCTCGGCCGGGTGCTCGGCGCCCACCGCGTGGCGCTGTGGGGCGGCATCCCGCTGGGCGCCCTCGTCGGCGGCGCCCTGGCCGACCGGACCGGCGTCCCGGCGGTGTTCCTGGTGTCCGGTCTCGTCCAGCTGGTCCTCGTGGTTCTCGTTCACCGGCTGGTCGGCCGGCACCGGCGGCTGATCGAGGACTCCTTCGAACCCTGACGGCGGCCATCTCGGGCATGCGGTAGTGACACATCAGCGTCTGGTTGCCATCGACGTGGCTTCCCAGGCGAACCCGTCCGGGTCGGTGAACGGCGCGGCACCACCACCGACCGCGATGCGGTGCGATCCGCTGCCGTCGGGGGAGACGCCCGCGTCCTTCGCGAGGGCGCGGCGCCGGTACAGACCCAGCTTGACGCCGTTCGCGGCGGTGTCGAACTCGACGTACATGCGGCCGAAGCTCTTCGCCACGGTGAAACCCTGGTCTGCGTAGAACCGCTTGCTCGCGGCCACGTCGGCGACGCCCAGCAGCAGCACGAGGTCGTCGACCTTCCGGGTGGCCGGCCCGGTGTCCTTCTTCGCCGAGGTGGCGACCTTCCAGATCGTCCCGTCCGGGGCCTGGACGACCCCGCCACAGCCCCACAGGGACTTCGCGACGGGCTTGAGAGTCGTGGCGCCGGCATCGAGGGCGGCAGCGACGAGGGCGTTGACGTCGGCGGGCTGCGACACGATCAGCGAGAGCGTGAACCCGCGGAAGCCGCTCGTCGGTTCCTGCGAGGCGCGCAGCCGCAGCCGGTCGCCCAGCGCGAAGGCGGTGGAGTAGAAGCGTTCGGCGGCCGCGGTGTCGGCCACCTCGAGGGTGATGGTGTCGATGTAAGTCATGTCAGGGACGCTAGGCGCGCTCCGGCAGCCGGCGCTTCTCGATTCCTGACCGGTCGCGGCACGCTGCCCGGGAAGAAGAAGCGGCCGGCGGCGAAGTGGTGGTGTAGGCCGACGCCCAACCGGAGGGACGCGCATGACCGAGGCACACCTGTGACGGCCGGAATGGGTGAGCGGATGACCGACGCCGACCTGGCCGCCCGATTCCTGCGGGATCCGAAACTGTTCACCGAGGTGCACGACCGCCACTTCGCGGCCATCTACCGGTACGCGGCCGGCCGCCTCGGGGCACAGACCGCCGAGGACGTGGCCGCGGAGACGTTTCTCGTCGCGTTCGACCGGCGGGGGACGTTCGATGCCGAGCGGGGTGACCTGCGGGTGTGGTTGTTCGGCATCGCCACGAACCTGGTCGCCCGGCATCGCCGGAAGGAGGCCCGGCACTACCGGGCGCTGGCACGCGTCGGCGTGCCGCCGGCCGCCGAGGGGCACGAGAGCAGGGTCGTCGCGTCCGTGACCGCCCAGCGGCTGCTGCCCCGGCTCGCCCCGGCCCTGGCCCAGCTGACCCGAGGAGAGCGGGACGTGCTGCTGCTCGTGGCGCTCGGCCAGCTCGGCTACGAGGAGGTGGCCGCGGCACTCGGCATCTCCTCCGGCACGGTCGGCTCCCGGCTCTCCCGTGCCCGCAAGAAGCTCAACTCCGCGCTGACCCAGGAGGCCCGCGATGAACGATGACCTGCAGACTCTGCACGCAGCGCTGATGCCGGACGAGCCGTCCCAGGATGTCGTCGACCACAGCAGGCGCCGGCTCGAGAACCGGATCGGCGGCCTCGCCACCCGCAAGCGGAACAGGTGGCTGGCTGCGGGGACCGGGCTCACGGTGGCGGCCGCCGCCGCGGCCGTCGTGATCACCGTGGTACCGGGTGCGCCGGCCCCGGGCCCGACGGCGCGCCCGCCGGAGCGGCCGGAGTCCAGCGCGCCCGCGAAGCCGCTCACCGGGCCAGAGATCCTCCTCGCGGCCGCCGCCGTGGCACAGCGCGCCCCCGACGAGACCGGCACCTACTGGTACATGAAGGAGACGACGGACTATCCGAACCGTCCGGCGGACGTGTTCGAGACGTGGACCAAGCCGAACGGCCAGCAGTGGTGGCGTGGCTTCAAGTCGTTCGGCCACATCGTGAAGGACGCGCTGGTCATCCGGAATCCGTTCTCGCTGCCCGCCGCCACGATGACCCTCGACCGGCTGCGGGCGCTGCCGACCGACCCGAAGAAGCTGAAGGCCGCGATCATCAACGCCATCAAGCACGACGACGTCCGGACGAGCGCGGGCCTGATCAGGGACGACCCTAAAGCCCTCGCCGACTTCACGTTCGACTCGTTCATCTCGCTGGTGTCCATGCTGCCCGCACCCCCGCAGGTGCGCGCCGCGGCTTTCCGCGCGATCGCCGCCTACCCGGGTGTGCGGAGCCTCGGCCCGGTGCCGGGCGGGAACGGCCTGCTCCTGCCGGACGGCGAGCGCCTGGTCGTCGACCCGGCGACCGGACGGGTCAACGGCACATCGGTCATCGTCACCATGGACGGCGCGGAGAGGTACCCGGGCGTCGAGGGCAGCACGATCAGGATCAACGCCGAGTGGACCGACTCGGTGCCCTCTTAGGAGTCCGCGAAGCGGGGAACGTTCTTCGAACGCCGCGCGGCCGGGAGCGCCCCGGCCGCGGCGGCGACGAAACCGGCCATCGTGAACATCGTCGCGGTCCAGCCGGAATGCGCGTAGACGGCGGTCGTGACCATCGAGCCGGCGGCCGCGCCGACGAAGGTGGCGACCATGTACACCGTGTTCAGGCGGGCGCGGAACTCCGTCGGCAGGGTGAAGATCCGGATCTGGTTGGCGATCGTGCCGGCGGCGTGCCGACCTCGGACCGGCGCAGATCACCGCGCTGCCGTTCCTCGGTGAGCACGCCGACCTCGACATCCGCGCGAAGATGGTGCCGATGGTGCGCATCGGCGGGCGCGGCTTCCTGTTCGCCACCGACACCTCGCCGATGGACCCGACGATCTACGAGCTGGTGTCCCGCGAGATCGGCACGGTCGACGCGCTGTTCATCGGCCTCGAGTGCGTCGGCGCGCCGATGACATGGCTGTACGGGCCCCTGTTGGACAAGCCGATCAGCCGCGAGTACGACGAGGACCGCGGCCTGAAGGGCTCGTTCGCCGACGGCGCGGACAAGGTCGCCCGCCAGGTCGGCGCCCGGCAGGTGTTCGTCTACGCGCTCGGCATGGAGCCGTGCCTCAAGCACCTCACCGGCTGCTGGTACGACCCGGACGCCGAGCAGTCAAACAGTCGCGGATCCTCGAGGACCTGTCCGCCGCGCGCGTAGGCGGGGCGGCATGTCCACCCCGACCGCCGTGGTCGTCGACGGCTACTCCACCGGCAACTTCCTGCCCGCGGCGTTCGCGAAGCTGGGCGTCGACCTGGCGCACGTGCAGAGCAGCGCCGAGCTGATGCCCACCATGCTGCCGCCCGCGCTGGACCGCGACTACCGGGACAACCTGGTGTGCGCGGACGTGGCCGCGCTCGCCGCGCTGGCCCCCGTCGTGGTGCTGGCCGGGCAGGAGCCGGGCGTGCCGCTGGCCGACGCGCTGAGCGAGCGGCTCGGCCTGGCCACCACCGGCACGGCCCGCTCGCTCGCCCGGCGCGACAAGTACCGGATGATCGAGACGCTGCGCGCGGCCGGCCTGCGCTGCGCCGACCAGCACCTGTGCGCCGACCCGGCCGAGGTCGCCGCCTGGGCGGAGCGCACCGGCTACCCGGTCGTGGTCAAGCCGCTCAGCTCGGCGTCCACCGACCACGTCTACATCTGCCACGACGCAGGCGAGGCGGCCGCCGCCGCGGCGAGGACAGTGGCGCTACTCGGCGTCGAGGTCGAGCACGTGGTCCGGACCCTCCAGGTGCTGCCGCGCGGCGGCGGACCGGGGTGCCGCCATCCGCGCCCGCATCTCGGCCATCCGCCGGCCCGCCGCGTGGACGCGGCGGCGCTGCGCGACCGTGCGCGTGGTGGGGTTCGCTGTGCTGTAGGTGCGGCGTACCGTCATGGCCCGGCCCCGTTCGTGGTGGACTTCGTCGTCCCGACAGTGAGCTGGTTACCCACAGTTCGCCAAGATCACACATCGAACCCATCAGTTTGGACGAAAATTACCCACTGAAGTACGTCATGGGCGCCGACCCATTGCGCAGCACCGGGAAGACCTCGGCACTAGTCGTTGTCGCGCTTCATGTCCTGCGGCCCGCCGGAGCCCGCACGGCGGCGCCACAGCAGGACCGCCGCCGCGGCGGCGAGCAGGGCGGCGGCGCCCAGCCACCACCACAGCGACGTGCCGCCCTGGCCGGACATCTGGTTCGCGTGCACCGCCACGCGGACCTGATTGAGCTCCGGCTCGGCGAAGTACAGGTTGTCGTGCGCGTCCACGGCCAGGCTGGTCGGCGGCGTGTACTGGGTGGACGAGCCGTCGGCCCGCTCGCCGCCGGGGACGATCGTGTCGATGTCGCCGTCCGGGGTCACCCGGCGGATGCCGTGCACAGTGCTGGCGTAGAGCGTTCCGTCGCTCGCCACGGCCACGTCGTACGGGTTGTCGACGACCGCCTCGGTCGCCGGGCCGCCGTCGCCCATGTCGTCGTCGATGACGTCCTCGCCGTTTCCGGCGACCCGGCGCGCCTTCCCGTCGCGCACCGCGACGACCTCGTCCTCGGCGGTCGCCGCGTACAGCGTGCCGTCCGGGCCGACCGCGATGCCGGCGATGCCGTCGCTGCTGCTGTCGGTAACGCCCGGCATCCGCCACCGCTGCTGCAGGCGGCCGCCGACGAGCGCGTAGACGACCTTTGTCGTGGTGAGGAAGAGCGTGCCGTCCGGGCCGACCGCGCTGTCCCTGATCTGCGGGGCGACCGTCCGTGCGTCCACGCCGTCGGCCGGCTCGCCGGGCGCGGCCAGCGCCGCAAGGACCGCGGACCGCGCGCCGTCGGAGTAGCGGTGGTACAACGGCAGACCGCCGACATAGAGCGAACCGTCGGGGGCCGCCGCGATCGTGTTGGTCAGGGCGCCGGGCTGTCCGAAGGGCTTCGCCCGCTCGCCCGGCTTCACCGCGAGGATCGCCTGGTCGGTCGCTCCGGCGTACACCGTCCCGTGTGGATCGACGGCGAGGGCGTTGCCGGTGATCAGCGTTTCGGGCCGTGGGCCGGCCGTGGACGCGACGTCGGCCGGCGTGGAGATCGTGCCGTCGGAGGCGATGCGGCGCAGCCGGGTGGTCGCCGAGCCGCTCACCCAGATCGCGCCGTCGTCGGCAACCGTGAGGTGTTCGGGTTCGAGCAGCGCTGCCCGCGTCGCGGGTCCGCCGTCGCCGTTCTCCGCCCGCTCGCCCGTGCCGGCGATCGTCGTGATCACGCCGTCGCGGCCGACGCGGCGTACCCGGTTGTTGTAGGTGTCGGCGATGTAGAGCGTCCCGTCCGGTCCGAACGCGACACCGCGCGGGTCGTTGAGCAGGGCGGCCTTCGCGGCGCGGCCGTCGCCGGCGAAGCCCGCACGCCAGTAGCTGTCGTCGGCGTGGCCGGCGACCGTGGCGAGCGTGCCGTTCGGCCGCACCACGCGTACCGCGTGCCTGTCCGGCTCGAGGATCGCCACGGAGCCGTCCGGCGCGATCGCGGCAGGCTCGGGGTTGTACATGGACGCGGCGCGCGCGGGTCCGCCTTCTGCCTCCGCGCCGTCACGGTCTCCGCCGCCGGCGAACGCCCCGGCCACGCCGTCCGCCGTGTACCGCGCTAGCTTCTGTCCGCCTTCGAGCAGCAGGTAGAACCGGCCGGCGCGATCCACCACGAGCGAGGTCGGCCGGTTCTCGGCGGGGACCGCGGGGCCGTCCACATCGGACACGTGGCCGTCGGTCGTGATACGCAGGACCTGGCGGGCCACGACGTCCACTGTGTACAGCGCGCCGTCCGGGCCCGTCACCAGCCCGGCGCAGCTGATCGGATCGTCACCGCCGAGCCTGGCCAGCACGTCGATCCGGCCGTCGGCGGCGACGTGCAGGATTCGCGAGTTGGCCCAGTCGAGCACGTAGACGTCGCCGTCGTCGCCCGGCGCGATGTTCTGCGGTTCGGGCGGCCGCGGTGGCTCGCGGTAGGGCCGGGCGCTGTCGTCGCGGTAGCGCCCGTCGCCCGCGATGCGGTGCACGGTCCCGGCGTCCTCGTCCGCCCACGGGTCGGCCGCCGGCCGCGCGGCGGGCTGACGCTTGCCCTCGCGTGGGTCGGGCGCCACCATCCGCTCGACGACGCCCTCGCCCGCGCCGTACAGGGTGCCGTCGGCGGCGACGGCGAGTCCGAAGAGGCCGGACGCGAACGGTCCGCCGGTCAGGGTCGTCGTCCCGTCGTCGGCGACCGTCCGGACGAAGTTGCCGTACCCGGCGTAGAGAGTGCCGTCCGGCGCGAGCGCGAGTGGGAGCGTGCGGCCGGCCGGTGGGTCGAGCGGCACCGCGGTGACCATGCCGCGGGTGTCCACATGCAGCAGGTGGGCGTTGTCGCTGCTCAGCCGCGGCTGGCTGACGACCCAGTAGCCGCCGGCCGGATCGAGCTCGATGTCGATCGGGTACATGCGTGCGGACCGCGCGGGAATCGGCTTGGCCGACGGCGCGACGGTGCCGCCGCCGGCGATCGTGTGGATGGTGCCGTCCCGCTCGATGCGCCGGACCCGCTGCTGGTAGCCGTCGGTCACGTAGACCCGCCCCGCTGCGTCGACGTCCAGGGCGTGCACGTCGTAGAGGAACGCCTTCGTGGCCGGGCCGCCGTCGCCGCCGTCGCCGCCATCGGAGAACGACGCCTCCCCGCCACCGCCGAGGATCGTCCACGAACCGTTGCGGCCCAGCCGCGCGACCTTGTCGTCGTCGGCCAGGTACAGGGCGCCGTCGGGTGCCGCGACGACGTCGCCCGGCAGGAACGTCTTCTCGAACCACGGTCCGGTGCCGCGCTCGCTCGCCGGCGCGGGCACCGTGTCGATCACGCCGTCGGCGTCGACCCGGCGCACCCGGCGGCTGTCCGGATCGGCGATCAGCAGCGACCCGTCCGCGGCGACGTCGATCCGCAGGCGGCGGCCGAGCCGTGCGTCGGTCGCGTCCTGGCCATCGCCGGAGTAGCCGGGAGCCCCGATGCCGGCGACAAGCTGCGCGGACGCGAGCGGTGGCAGCGCCGGCTCCGCACCCGCCGGCGCGGCGGTGCCCAGCACCACGCACACCACGAGACCCACGAAACCCGAAACCTTGCTTCCCCTCGGCATGGCTGCTCGGACGGGCTCTGCCGACCACCGGTTCCGCGAGTTCACCCAACTAGTTGGGAATTTACCAGATGTCGTGACTTCTGGTGATCAGTCCTTACACTCTCTGTTGCGGCATTCATGCGAGGGTCCGGAAGGGTTGAACATGAGGCAGTCATTTCCCAGCTGGAGATTGGTCGTCGGGGTCGGCATCGCGGTGTCCGCCCTGCTCGCCGGTCCGGTCCTGACGGCGTCCGCCGAGCCGGTCGCGGGCGACCGGAGCGTGGCCGACCACGAGATGGGCGCGAGCATCCGTGCCCGCGAAGGGGTCGGGAAGATCTCCGGCGTGGCTCCTGCGGCCACCCAGACGCCGGGGCTCGACGTCAGCCACTGGCAGGGCACGATCAACTGGGCGACCGTCAAGTCCCAGGGCGCGAAGTTCGCCTACATCAAGGCGACCGAGGGCACCACCTACCAAGACCCGACCTTCAGCGCGAATTACCTGCAGGCATACCAGCAGGGCATCGTCCGCGGCGCCTACCACTACGCGCGGCCGGACGGCGCGGGCGGCGCGGCCCAGGCCGACTACTTCGCCACCCACGGCGGCGGGTGGTCGGCCGACGGCCTGACGCTGCCGGGCACGCTGGACATCGAGTGGGGGACCGCGAGCCAGGGCGGGGACTGCTATGGCCTGAGCCAGTCGGCGATGGTGTCCTGGATCCTCGCGTTCAGCGACCAGTACCACGCCAGGACGACCCGGTGGCCGGTGATCTACACGTCGACGAGCTGGTGGACCGAGTGCACCGGCAACCGGGGCGACTTCTCCAGCACGAACCCATTGTGGGTGGCCCGCTACTCGTCGACCGTCGGCGCACTGCCCTACAACTGGGGAAGCCAGACGATCTGGCAGTACGCCGACTCCGGCACCTTCCCGGGTGACCAGGACTGGTTCAACGGCGACTACGGCCAGGTGCAGGCACTGGCCCTCGGCTGACCACTTGGAACGAACACAGGGCCGGCCCCGTGGTGGGGCCGGCCCTCTGGCTGTCCGGGTAGGCGATCAGACGGTGCCGTTCTCCCACCACCACGCGCGGCCGAGGTCGGCGCGGCTGTCGACGTGCTGGTGGTCCTCGTTGTAGGTCTCGAGGCCGGAGAACCCGCAGGTCTCCGCCTTCTGGTAGACGGTCCGGTTCGCGACACCCGAGACGTCGAGGTCGGCCGCGGTGCCGTACAGGTGCATGCTGTCCGACGCCCCGCCGACGTCGGAGTTGTGCTGAATGCTGCGGAAGCCGGAGTTGACCGTGATGGCCTTGTTGCCCAGCTTGAGCCGCAGCGCCTCCAGCTTGTACATGCAGCGGCGCGCGTTCTCCTTGGCCGAGGCCGCGCTGACCTTGCCGCCGTTGAAGTTGCCGCTGATCCGGTCGGTGAACTCACTCCAGTTGAAGTGCAGCGTCGAGCCGTCCGACTGCTCGAGGGCGTTGAGCTTGGCCTGCGTGCTGGCGGCGACGACGGCGTCGGCACCCAGACCGTAGGCGGACTGGAAGCGGCGGACCGCGGCCGCGGTGCCCGGGCCGAAGTCGCCGTCGATGGACACGCGGGTTTGGCTGGCGCTGTCTGCCGCGAAGCCGGCGACCCGGATCTGCAGTTCTGTGACATCCGAACCGGTCATCCCTTGCCGCAGCGTGCGGGTCCAGCCGAACGCGCTCGCGCTTCCGGACAGCAGGACCGGGGCGACGAGCGCGCTGGCGCCGACGACGAGGGAGCCGCGGAGCAGGTTACGACGGTTCAAGAAGGCAGGGCGAGACATCTTGTTCCTCTCTCACAACGAACAAGCGAACCGTGTGAGAAGGTTACTGGAACGGGCGATGTTTTCGAGCCTTCTTGAACAGTAATTTCGAGCCGGACTCAGGCCGGCGGGCCGCCATCGCGCTTGAGCTTGCGCCACCCGCCCGCCCGGTTGTTGGCGATGATCTGGCGGAACATGGCGAGGAGCGCGGGCTTGTTGATCGGCTCGCCCTGCCGGACGGCGACCGTGCGCGCGGTCGCGTTGTCGTGGCCGCCGGTGATGATGCCCGCCGGGTCGGGCACGATCGCGCCGTCGTAGAGGAACACGTTCACGTGCGTCTTGGCCGCCAGCAGCGCACACACGTTGCCCCGCAGCACGAAGTACGGCTGGACCGTGCGCTTGATGGTCTCGGCGACCTCCGGGTCCGCCTCGTGCACCAGGTCGCGGACCTCGTGACAGATCTCCTGCTGCCAGTCCGGCAGCCGGTCGATGTAGTCGTCCACCCGGGAGTCGACCTCGTAGCTCATGCCGGCCATTGTGCAGCCCCGGTACCGGCTAGAACCCGAAGCGGAGCTCGAGGTATGCCTTTCGCAACCCGGGCGTGGCGTTCATGAACCCGAACAGCCGGCGGTAGCCCGGTATCGGGATTCGCCGGTAGCCGGTGGCGAACGGTTCCCGGGCCAGGCAACGCAGTCGTGGGTTCCACCGCTCGATCTCGCGGCCGTCGCGCGTGCCCCAGCGGAAGGGCTTGGACACGCGCGTGATCCACGGGGCCACCGCGTCGAAGATCAGCTCGCCGGTGTCGAACCGGTCGGTGAGCCGGTGCAGGAGCACGCGCAGCTGCTCGCTGTCGAGGTAGGGGAACAACCCCTCCGCGATGACCAGCACCGGCCGGTCGGCCGGCACCTCGCCCAGCCAGTCCGGATCGGTCACCGACGCGCCGATCAGGTGGTAGCCCTCGGGCTCGGCGAACAGCCGCCTGCGCACCTCGACGACCTTCGGTACGTCGAGGTCGAACCAGCGCACACCGGCCGGCGGCGCGAGCCGGAGCATCCGGCTGTCCAGCCCGCAGCCGAGCTGCAGGACCGTGGCGTCCGGGTGGCGGGTGAGGAAGTCGGCGCCCCACTCGTCGAGCCGCTTCGCGCGCAGCGCGACCAGGAACTGGTTGCCCTGCGGCCAGAGCCGCTTCGCCAGCGTGGCGAAGTCGTAGTCGATCCTGTCGACCGCCTCGGCGGCATGGTGGTCGCCGAGGATCGGTTGTGGCAGGCGGCTCTCCCACGCGCGCAGGTACAGGGTGCCGAGCAACGTCCAGGTGATGCCGTCGTCGTCCAGCTCCGAGACGTCGATCCGGTCCTTGTTCACCGGCCACTCCTTCCCGACTTGCGCTGACGGGCGCGGTACCGCTCCCAGCGCCGGATCATCTCCTCGGTGTCCTGCAGGATGAAGGCGAAGAAGTCCCGGCTCTCCGTCAGCCGGGCCCGCTGCTCGGCACGGTCCTCGCCGAGCGCCGAGAGGCCGAGCTCGAGCGCCTCCACGCTCAGCTGCGCGGGGGGCAGCTGGGTGCGCAGCACCCGCGTCCACCCGCCTTGGGTGAACCGGTACCGGTGCTGCCGGTGCCGCGTCGGGAAGCGCTCGATCATCCCCGCCTCCTCGAGCTGCCGGGCCACCGTGCTGATCGAGGTCTTGCTGACGCCGAGCACCGCGGCGAGCTCGGTGAGGGACTGGTCCGGCGGGTCGCAGATGAGCAGCCACCCGTACACCCGCCCCATGGTTCGCTGCCCGCCGAACCGCTCCATCACCAGACCCATCCGGTCGACGAACTCGTGTTCGCCCGGGTTCATCTCGACCATCGGCTCCAACCCACTTCGTCAAGTACGTACTTTACGAACCGTACAACGCGGCGCGCCACAGGGTCAGGGCCGGGTGACGCGTTCGCGAAGGCCGGCGGCCAGGCCGGCGATCGTGAGCACGTCGACCAGGCCGCCGCCGTACTCGGCGAGCCAGGGGCGGCGCAGGCCGGCGAGGCGGAGTCGCAGGTGGACACGGGTGCCGGTGTCGTTGGGGCGCAACACGATCGTCCAGCTGATGTGCATCGCGCCCCTGCTCGAGCGGTGCACGAGCGTGCTCGGGGGCTCGTGGGTGACGATCTCGAACGTCGCGTCGCGGCCGCCCCAGTCGTCGATCACGTCACCCGCGCGCAGGTGCTGCAGAGACTCCTCGATGTGCCGCAGCGCCCGCCCGCGCCGCGGCAGCAGCACCTCCACCGCGCGCGGCAGGTACCACCCGGCACGGTGGCGGCCCAGCTGCGCGAACCACGGCCACACCGCACCGGGCGGCGCCGCCAGGTCGAACCCGCGATCCATGACCACCTGCGCGTCCGGCACCAGGTCGTCGCCCGGCAGCGCCGCGGTGCGCGCGCCCGCGAGCGCACCGACGCCCGGCCACGGGCGTCTCATCAGAAGTCCTCGTCGAAGCTGACCGTGCCGGACACCGCCACCTGGTAGGCGGAGACCCGGCGCTCGAAGAAGTTCGACAGCTCCTGGACGTCCTGCAGCTCCATGAACGCGAACGGGTTCCTGGCGCCGAACTCCGGCTCGAGCCCCAGCGCGGCGAGGCGCCGGTCCGCCACGTGCTCGAGGTAGCCGCGCATGTCCGCGAGCGGCAGCCCGGCCACACCCTGGTCAAGGAGGTCCTCCGCGAACCGGGTCTCGGCGTCGACGGCCTCGCGCAGCATCTGGCGGACCTGGGCGTGCAGCTCGTCGTCGAACAGGTCCGGCTCCTCGCGGCGCACGGTGTCGACGACGTCGAAGGCGAAGGCCATGTGCATGGACTCGTCGCGGAACACCCAGTTCGTGCCGGACGCCAGGCCGTTGAGCAGGCCCCGGGAGCGCAGGAAGTACACGTAGGCGAAGGCGCCGTAGAAGAACAGGCCCTCGATGCACGCCGCGAAGCAGATGAGGTTCAGCAGGAACGCCCGCCGGTCCGCGCGGGTCTCGAGCCGGTTCAGGTGCCCGACCGAGTCGATCCACTTGAAACAGAACTCGGCCTTGTCCCTGATGGACGGGATGTTCTCGACCGCGGCGAACGCGGCCGCCCGTTCCTGCTCGTCGGGCAGGTAGGTGTCGAGCAGGGTCAGGTAGAACTGGACGTGCACGGCCTCCTCGAACAGCTGCCGCGACAGGTACAGCCGCGCCTCGGGGGCGTTGACGTGCTCGTAGAGGTTCAGCACCAGGTTGTTCGCGACGATCGTGTCGCCGGTGGCGAAGAACGCGACCAGCCGGTTGACCAGGTGCCGCTCGGCGGCGGTGAGCTTGTTCAGGTCGGCGAGGTCGGAGTGCAGGTCGACCTCCTCGACCGTCCACGTGTTCTTGATCGCGTCACGGAAGCGGTCGTAGAACAGGGGATAACGCATCGGCCGCAGGGTCAGGTCCATGCCGGGGTCGAGCAGGGCTTGCCGGGTCATTCGCATGCCTCGCAGGTCTCGGGGTTCTCCAGGGAGCAGGCAACGGCCGCCACGGCATCCACAGCATCCACGGCGTCCACAGTGGACACGGACGGCTCGGCGGACACGGTCGCCTGCTGGATGCGGGTCGCGGGCCGCGACCTCAGGTAGTAGGTGGTCTTCAGGCCGGACGCCCACGCGTAGCGGTACATCGACGACAGCTTGCCGATCGTGGGGGACGCCACGAACAGGTTCAGCGACTGGCTCTGGTCGACGTACGGGCCGCGGGCGGCGGCAAGGTCGATCAGCGCGCGCTGCGGCAGCTCCCACGCGGTGCGGAACAGCTCGCGCGAGCCGGCCGGGAGCGCGGTGAGTCCCTGCACGGAACCGTCCGCGCGCTTGATCAGGTCGCGGGTGGCCGCTGTCCACTGGCCGTGCTTCCTCAGCTCCGCCACCAGGTGGGCGTTGACCTGGAGGAACTCGCCGGACAGTGTCTCGCGCTTGAAGACGTTCGACACCTGCGGCTCGATGCACTCGAAGCAGCCCGCGATCGAGGCGATGGTCGCGGTCGGGGCGATCGCGACCAGCAGCGAGTTGCGCAGCCCGGACGCGGCGACCTGCGCCCGCAGCGCCGCCCACCGCTCGGCCTGCGCCGGCGCGACTCCCCACAGGTCCGGTTGCAGCCGTCCTTGCGCGGCACGGGTTTCCGCGTACGCGGGGTGCGCGCCCGCGGCTGCGGCCAGGTCGGCGGAGGTCTCCAGCGCGGTCAGGTAGACGTCCTCGGCGAGCCGGGTGGACAGCTCCTTCGCCTCGGCCGAGTCGAAGGCCATGCGTAGCTTGAAGAACACGTCCTGCAGCCCCATGACACCGAGCCCGACGGGCCGCCAGCGCGGGTTGCTGCGCCCGGCCTGCTCGGTGGGGTAGTAGTTGATGTCGATCACGCGGTCGAGGAACGTGACCGCCGTCCGCACCGTCTCCCGCAGCCGCGCCCAGTCGACCTCGCCGTCGGCGACGTGCGCACCCAGGTTTACCGAGCCGAGGTTGCACACCGCGGTCTCGTCGTCGGAGGTGACCTCGAGGATCTCCGTGCACAGGTTGGAAAGGTGCACGACGTTGGCGGGGTCTGCGGTCTGGTTGCAGGTGCGGTTCGCGGTGTCCTTGAACGTCATCCAGCCGTTGCCGGTCTGCGCGAGCGTGCGCATCATCCGCGCGTACAGGTCGCGAGCCTTCACCGTGCGCACCGCCCGCCCGGCCTGCTCGGCGGCCCGGTACGCCTCGTCGAACGCGTCGCCCCACAGGTCGGGCAGCTCCGGCAGCTCGTCGGGGTCGAACAGCGACCAGTCGGCGTCGGCCTCGACGCGGCGCATGAACTCGTCCGGGATCCAGTTGGCGATGTTGAGGTTGTGCGTGCGGCGGGCGTCCTCGCCGGTGTTGTCCCGCAGCTCGAGGAACTCCTCGATGTCCGGGTGCCACGTCTCCAGGTACACGCAGGCCGCGCCCTTGCGCCGGCCGCCCTGGTTGACCGCCGCGACCGACGCGTCGAGGGTGCGCAGCCACGGCACGATCCCGTTGGAGTGGCCGTTGGTGCCGCGAATCAGCGCGCCCCGCGAACGCACCCGCGACCACTGCACGCCGATGCCACCCGCGAACTTCGACAGCCGGGCGACCTGCTGGTAGCGCTCGTAGATCGAGTCCAGCTCGTCGCGCGGCGAGTCCAGCAGGTAGCAGGAGGACATCTGGGTGTGGCGGGTGCCGGAGTTGAACAGCGTCGGCGAGCTGGGCAGGTACGCGAGCGAGGACATGAGGCGGTAGAACCGGATCGCCTCACCGGGCGTGTGCGACAGTCCACATGCGACGCGTAGCAGCCAGTACTGCGGCCGTTCGGTCACCTGCCGGGAGTGCGGATGGCGCAGCAGGTAGCGGTCGCACACGGTGCGCAGCCCGAAGTACTCGAACCGCCGGTCCGCGTCGTGGTCGACGGCGTCGTCCAGCTTGCGTGCGTGCGTCGCCACGAACGCCGCGGTCTCGGCGCCGATCAGCCCCTGGGCGTGGCCCAGCGCGATCGACTGGCTGAACGAGTGGATGCCCTGCCCGCGGACCTCCTTGTCGACGAAGGTGGCGAGCAGCCGGGAGGCCAGGCGTGAGTACTCCGGCTCCTCGGCCACCAGCTCGGCCGCCGTCTGGATCGACAGCCGGTCCAGCTCCTCGGTGGTCGCACCGTCGTACAGGCCGCTGATCGTCTTCGTCGCGACCCGCAGCGGGTCCACAGTGGACAGTCCGGTCGCGCACCGCTCGACCGCGCGGACGATCTTGTCCAGGTTGACGTTCTCGAACTCACCACTGCGCTTGCGCACCCGCATCGTGGGGTGCTTGATGTCGGCATCGGTATCGCCGCCGACGCTGTGTTCGTCGACCGGTGTGACCGTCACGGCTCTCCTCGCGAGCTCGGGCTGACCGCCCCAGGCCGGCGCGAACGCGAGGAACCCGGACGGGCGCCCGGCACGGGTCACCGCCTCGAGTGTCCGCACGCCCTCCCTCGGGGCCTGGAGACCTCCCACCCGCGGCGCGGATGGGTGAGCCGGCAGGTCTTCGGACTCACGGGCATGCCGACGAGACGTCGGTGGTCTACTGGCCGTCGCTTCCCGGACTCGCGTCCAGTGCTCGATGACGGCGTTCGTTCCCGTTCACCGCTGCGGGGCAGCCCCGGACTCACACCGGGTTCCCTCTTGCGACGGACACCCATGGCGTGGACGTCCGAACCAGCTCGCGAGCACAATACATGGCGGTTCGGGTGCACTCGGGTACCCACATGTTGTGTCGGCGTGTCGTCTATCCGCCGTCAGGTGGCCAGTGCTTGTGCGGAGGTGGGAAAGACGGCGAGCTCATCGGTCAGCCCCGTCATCGTCAACGGCCGCAGCGTCGCCGACCCGGCGGCGACGATGCGGAACCGGATGGCCTCGCCGGCCATGCGGTGCAACTCGACCAGTGCGGCCAGACCCGCGGAGGCGAGGAACGCGACGCGGCTCAGGTCGACGACGACGGTCCGGGGACGCTTCTCCATCGCGGCGGCTACGGCCGCGATCAGCTGTGGCGCGGTCAGTGCGTCGATGTCACCGGTGCAGTCCACCACGACGGCGTCGCCGTGCCGCTGCGTGCCGGTGACGATGCCGGAAGCCGGCTTGGCAGGGTTGCCGCCGGCGGGCGGCGGCGAGGTGTCCATCTCGGCATCATGCCCCAACCGGGCGGGTGCGCCTACGGTGGCAAGGTGACGTCGGTGGACCGGCGCGGCCAAGTCATCAGCACGGTTGTCCCGCGCTCGTCGCGCACGACTTCCGAATGGGCTGCGAGGTCGTGGATGAGCCGTAAGCCGTGACAGTCGTAGGATCCGTCGCTCACCGGATCGCGCTCGTCGGGCGTGGGCGCCCAGCGGCCGTTGTCGGCGACCGTGACCACGACGTCCTCTCGTTCCAGGTTGGCGTGCAGCTCGAGGAAGCCTGTCGTGCCGGCCGGGTAGGCATGGCGGACGGTGTTGGCCATCGCCTCGTAGCTGCTCAGCGTGAGGTCGTCCACGGTGTCGGCCGGGATGCCCGCGAAGGCCGCCCAGTCGTGGAGCTCGCGGCGCAGGCGGGTGGCCAGTGCGGCGGTGGCAGCTCCGCGATGGTGGAGGCGGGTCGCCGAACGGGAGGTCGGGCGGCGTTTGGGACACATCAGTGTCTCCTGCCAGTTGACGTCGGCGATCGGAAGAAGAATTGCCCGTTCGCCGAGGTATACACCACATTTGGATGGTGGGCCCGCCCACAGGTGGTTTCGCGCGGGGTTGGACGGCCCCTCGCGCGCGGGCTAACTGGAACAGGTTGAATTTGTGTTCGTTGTACCCGTGTTCAACGCTCGCAAGGATTTTGAGCGAACGCTGAACCGGATTCCCACGGCCCGCAGGCGACCGCCTTGTCGCTGGTCCGAAGCTTCTCCACCAGGAACGGGTGTAGGCTCGGGCTTGCCGACGGCACCTCGCATGCTGGCACTCGGGTCGGTTTCGTCCTCGGCGGTCCCATCCGGTTGACATGTCGGCCGGGAAGGGAGCACCGACATGACGTCGGGCCCGTGTGTTCCCCTTGACTTTGAAGCCGATCCGGCAGCGCAATCGTCGCGTGTACAACTGAAGCCGACGCCCACCCCCGGGAACCAGGGATATGTAGACGGAGCCTGGTGGCCCCGTTCGCGGGATCTGACCGCCGAGTTGCCGGCGTTGTTCGCAGCGCTGGCAGCCCGGCTCGGTGCTATCGAGCGGCTGTCCTACCACCTCGGCGACTGGCAGCCTTCCGCGCGCCGCCTCGAGCGTGGCGCAACCCTGGTCAAGCTGGGCGGCTTTCGCTTCCAGGGCGCCAACACCGTCGACGTCATCGGTGCCGGCAGCCGCCGGGTCACGCTTCTCGTCGTGCCTCCGGAGACGCCCACCGCGAACGCCGCGAAGATCGCGGATGCCGCTGCCGACGGGCACAACGTCGAACGTGTCGACAGCCTCCTGGCTCACGTCGCCGGCCGGAACGGAATGCCGCGGCCGCGGCCCACAGCGGAGTGACGGCGCGTCGCACTGCTCGGGAGACCTGGCCGCGGGTCCCACCGCTTCGACGCCCCGAGATGAGGACGTCATGACGACGACCACCCCGACCATGGTGACCGAGCGGCTGACGATCCGCCCGTGGCGGCTGGAGGACGCACCGAACGCGCTGGCCATCTACGGTCATCCGGACGTGGCTCGCTGGCTGAGCCCGACCATGGACCGCGTGCACGACCTGGCCGCCATGCGCCTGCTGCTCCAGCAGTGGATCGCCGAGGACCTCCGGCTCCCCGCGCCCGCCGGCCGGTGGGCGATCGAACACACCGTTGACCAGCGGGTCGTCGGCGGCGCCTTCCTGCTGCCGTTGCCACCCGGTGACGAGGATCTGGAGATCGGCTGGCACCTTGCCCCGGACGCGTGGGGCAGCGGCTATGCCGGCGAGACGACGTTCGCGATTGCCTACTGGGCGTTCGGTCAGGGAGTCGGCGAGCTGTTCGCGGTAGTGCGGCCGGAGAACGCCAGGGCCGCGGCCGCGGTCCGGGACAACGGCATGCACTGGGTCGGCGAGACCACCAAGTACTTCGGGGTCGACCTGCAGGTGTTCCGGCTGCGCGCGGCCGATCTCGACCGTGCCGCCCCGATCGGGCACCAGCCACCCCAGTACGCCTGACCCAGCCCGGAGGAGAGTCATGATGCAGCACGACGGCAACGGGAGCGGCCCGGCGACACATCTCGCGCAGGCCCGGGCCCGGGCGCAGCGGGAGCTGACCGACCAGCGCAACCGCGCGGTACGCACGATCGCCGCTCAGGCCCGCGACCGCCACGAGTTCACCGGCCTGCTGTCGATGCTGGGACTCGACGACCTGCAGGGCGGCCTGCCGACGTTGAGCCGGTCGCTGGCCGGCTATGTGCGGCAGGTGGCCGCCGCGGTCGGTGTGCCGACCGAGGCGATCGGCTACGAGGTCAGTGACACGGCCACCGCGTATCTCGGTCTGGCCGAGCGGATGCCCGATCATGCGGACCGGGACCTGATGCTGGTGTGGGACGAGCGGCTCGGCTGGTACCTCGGGGTGGAGACCAATCCACATGAGACACCGGTCGTGCTCTGCTACCTCGGCGGCGACGCGGTGCCCTCGCCGGCCGCTGTGGCACGGTTCGTCACCGACGCCGTCGCGGGCAAGCGCACCGACCGCCTTCGTCCCGTGCTGCCGCCGACCGATCGGTTCACTTTGGCCAGACGTATGACGGCCAACCGCGTGACGATCTAGGGCCTCCACAAAGGACCTGACTATCCAGCGTGGACCGGCGTCTTGAGCCTGCGGGCAAAGCGTTCGGGCTTGGGCCAGCGAACCTTGGACACCCAGCCCAGCTTCTCGAAGATCCAGATGGTCCGGGCGGAGATGTCGATCTGTCCACGGCGCACGCCGTGGCGGGCGCAGGTCGGGTCGGCGTGGTGGGAGTTGTGCCAGGACTCGCCCATCGACGCGATGGCGAGCGGCCAGAAGTTCGCCGACTTGTCGCGCGCCTCGAACGGCCGGTCGCCGATCATGTGGCAGATGGAGTTCACCGACCAGGTCACGTGGTGCAGCAACGCGACCCGCACGAGGCTGGCCCAGAAGAACGCGGTGAGCGCGCCCCACCACGACATCGTGATCACGCCACCGAGCGCGGCCGGCGCGAGGAGCGTCACCAAGGTCAGCAGCGGGAAGATACGGTCGACACGCGTGATGTCGCGGTCGGCGAGCAGGTCGGGGGCGAACCGGCGGGCGTTGGTCATCTCCCGCTCGAACAGCCAGCCCATGTGTGCGTACCAGAAACCCTTTACCAGGGCCGCGGGCGAGGTGCCGAAGCGCCACGGCGAGTGCGGATCGCCTTCCCGGTCGGCGTAGGCGTGGTGCCTGCGGTGGTCGGCCACCCAGCCGACGACCGGCCCCTGCATCGCCATGCTGCCCACGACCGCCAGCGCTACCCGCAGACCCCGCTTGGCACGAAAGGCGCCGTGCGTGAAGTACCGGTGGAACCCGACGGTGACTCCCAGGCAGGTCAACGTATAGAAGAACGCGGCCAGCCCGATGTCCGCCCAGCCAAGGCCCCAGCCCCACGCGAACGGCACGGCTGCCACCAAGGCGGCCAGCGGCACGATCGCGAACAGCTTCACCAGTAGTGCCTGCGACGGCGACTTCGCACCGGAGAGCATCGGTTCGACCTCGTCGGGTCTCGGAGTGCGTCCCGGGAGCTCGAGCGTTGTCATAGGGCTACCTCCGGTAGCTGACGGTCATTGCTACCAGGGATTCCGGGCAACAGTCCTCACCGCGACAACGAATCGCGGGCAGTTGTGGTTCCCGGCCGACACGATTCCGGCCACTCCGGCCGCCCGTCTGATCAGGCCGTTGTCGCGTACGGGATGATGGTCCGATGATGGAACCGACCAACGAGGAGACCGTTGATGGTCAGTGAGAACGCGGCCAGGCTCGCGGTGCTCATCGACGCCGACAACGCGCAGCCGTCGATTGTGGAGGGTCTGCTCGCCGAGGTCGCGAAGTACGGCACCGCACACGTCAAACGTGCCTACGGGGACTGGACCGGCACGAGTCTCAAGGGGTGGAAGGACCAGTTGCTCGCCCAGTCGATCCAGCCCGTCCAGCAGTTCGCCTACACCAAGGGCAAGAACGCCACCGACGCGGCGATGGTCATCGACGCGATGGACCTGCTCTACTCGGAACGCTTCGACGGGTTCTGCATCGTGTCCAGCGACAGTGACTTCACCCGCCTTGCGGCGCGCCTGCGCGAGTCCGGCCACACCGTGTACGGGTTCGGTGAGCGCAAGACGCCCAAACCGTTCGTCGCGGCGTGCGACAAGTTCATCTACGTCGAGAACCTCTCCTACACGGAGGATCACGCCGCGGCGCCGGACGCGAAGCCGGCGGCGAAGAAGGCAGTGCCCGCCACCCAGCTCAAGCGCGACTCCGCGCTACTGAACCTGCTGCGCAACGCCGTCGAGGCCGCCTCGGACGACGACGGCTGGGCCTCGCTCGCATCGGTCGGCCACATCATCACGAACCAGCAGCCCGACTTCGACTCCCGCACCTACGGGTACGCGAAGCTCAGCGACCTGGTCGACGCGACCACCGTGTTCGAAATGGACCGCCGCAGGGCGGCCGACAGCAAGCCGGGCATTCTCTTCGTCCGCGACAAGCGCCGCCGCTCCGGCAAGTAGCCCGGATGGTTCGGTCCGTCAGTTGCCGTTGGGGCGCTTGCCGTGGTTCGCGCCCTTCTTGCGACGGGTCGCTCGCTTGCTCGTGCGCTTGGACATGGTGGTCCTTCCGGTAGCCCGATGTCCGGATCAGCGTACGCCCGCCTCAGGGACTGTCGGCGGTGGCCGCCGACATGTCCACCGCCAGCGGCTCCAGCCGGTTCAGCCGCTCGGCGGGCATGTCCTTGACCTCGGCGAAGACCGCCTTCTGCTGCTCCTGGATGCGCCCGTCCACCACCTGGCCGAGCGCGAAGGCGATCTGCCCGGTCTGCCGCACGGTGGCCTCGTCGACCTGCGGGCGGGTGACCGAGGTGACCACGACGCCCTCGGCCGGGCCGTCCAACGTCCGCGAGACCCCGACCGAAAAGTCCTCACGCGGGTTGGCCGCCTTGGCGACCAGGAAGTTGCGCACCTTGCCGAGCATCTCGTGCCAGGCCACGAGGTCGCCCTGCAGCCCGGTCTCCGCCAGATCGTCGACGGTGAGCCCCGCCTCCTGCTCGTCACGGCGGAAGCAGCGGGAGTAGGCGTTGAGCGCGGCCGCCCACAACGCCTCGAGCACCACGGGGTCCTGGTCGTCGCCACGGGCCAGCTCGCGCAGCAACCGCTCGCCGCAGCCGAGTACGAACTGCAGGTCGTCGAACACCGCGGCGAGATCGGCCAGTCGCCGAGCGGCTGGGCTCTTCAACTCGCGCGCGGCGAGTGCGGTCGGCTGAACCATTGCCTCAGACAACCACACGGACGGTGCCCGCCGTGTCTCATTTTGCGACACGGCGACGCCGGTACGCTCTCGCATTCCCTAGCTCGACGAGCTGGCCCAGCCGCCGAGGCGGCGGAGCGCGCGGCGTCGCCTGAACCGGGTGAGGTGGTTCAGGAGCCCTCCGCCGGTCGCGGGGACGCGGTGCCGGTCGCCGGGAACGGCGCGGGCCACCCGTCGCATCGCGTCGGTGAACTCGTCGACCTCGGTGACCCGGTCCTTGCGCAGGTAGCCCGTCCCGGCGCCGCCGTCGCGGAACAGGTCGGGCGCGCGGCCGGCGTGCACCTACTGGGACAGAAGGAGAATCCCGAGCCCGGGGTGGCCGCGCGGGTCAGTCGGCGGGCCGCCGCACGACCGTCCGCAGCGCGTCGACCAGCTGGCCCGCGGCCCGTGCGCTGAGCGGCGCGAGGAACTCCTGCTCCGCCGCCTCGTTCGCCGCCGTCGCGCGGCGCAACGTGTCCCGGCCCGGCTCGGTCAGCTCGACCACGTTGCGCCGCCGGTCCTCCGCGTCCGGATGGCGTGACACCAAACCCTTGTCCTCGAGCGTGTCCAGCAACCCGACCATCGTCGTCCGGTCGACGTCGAGCCGCTGCGCCGCCTGGAGCTGCGACGCGGGTTCGTGGCCGGCGAGCACGACCAGCACCGCGAGCTCACGCCCGTTGATCCCGAACGGCGCCAGCGCCTTCGTGCTCAGCTCGAACATCCGCAGCTGCGCGTGCTTGAGCAGGTAGCCGAGCCGTCTGGTCAGCGCGGGGTCCGTCTCGTCGTTTCTCGACACAGCCCGAGGCTACCGCTACCCTGATCGTCAGTAGTACTGACGATCAGCTAGACGGCAGGAGATGTCGAAGATGATGTTGATCACCGGGGGACTGGGGTTCATCGGCACGCACACCGCACGCGCTCTGCTCGACCTCGGCGAGCCCTGCGTGCTGGTGCAGCGGCGGCAGGCCGAGGTGCCGGCCGAGCTGGCCGGTGGGGATGTCGGTGGGGATGTCGTCGTGGAACAGGCCGACATCATCGACCTGCCGGCGCTGCTCGACGTCGGGAAGCGGCACCGGATCACCGGAGTCGTGCACCTCGCGGGCTCCGTGCCGTGGCCGCCCGGTACCGATGAACCCGTCGACGGCGCACGCAAGGCGATCACCAGCCTGCTCAACGTCGTGCAGGCGGCGCAGGACTGGGGCGTGGCCCGCGTGGGTGTCGCGAGCACGATCGGTGTGTACGGCGGGGTCACGGCCGAGAGCCCGCTGGCCGAGGACCTGCCACTGCCGATGACCTCCGGCCACGTGATCCCGGCGTTCAAGAAGGTCGGCGAGCTGCTGGCCGACCACCTGTCCGGCGCGGGCGGCGTCGAGATCGTCAACTACCGCATCGCCGCCATCTGGGGGCCGCTCGGCCGGCCGGCGTCACCGTTCATCGCCGCGCCCCAACTGGTCCACGCCGCCGCCCGCGGCGCGGTGCCGGATCTCGGCTCCCTGCACGGCCCGGTACACGCGGAGGACGCCACCGATCTGTGCTACGTCAAGGACTGCGGCCGGGCCATCGCGGCGCTTCAGCTCGCCGATCGGCTCAACCACCCCACCTACAACGTCGCGTCCGGCCGGGCGACGTCGAACGCCGAGATCATCGCCGCGATCAAGAAGGTCGTTCCGGACGCCCGGGTCGACCTCCCGGCGGGCGGCACCGCCCAGTCGCTCCACCTCGACATCACCCGACTGCGCCAGGACACCGGCTACGAACCCGCCTACGACCCCGAGCGCGCCGTCGGCGACTACCTGGCGTGGCTCCGCGCCGGCCACGACCAGTGAGCGAGGGACCGGCGCGGCCAACCGCGGGCCCCGGCACTGTCGCGTGTCGCCGGCCGGACCCGGGCGGTATCGTGCCTTGCGAAGATGGCAGCCGTCCGGAGGCGGCACGGATGATGGGTGGGCGACGATCGCTGGACAGTACGGATCCACGGGGAAGAAGCAGCAGGCCTTCGGACGGGTCGACCCGTTCTGTCTGTTCGCCGTGCTGCCGATGCTGGTTATCGCGGGCTTGTTCATCTTGGGCGGCATCGCCGTCCTCGGGGTGGTCGTGATCCTCCTCGCGGCTCTGGTCGTCGTGGGCGACTCCTGGGCCAACCGGCCGAGCAAGCGGACCGCACCCCCCAGAAGGCGGCTCTCCGCCTGACTCGGATCCGCGCTGGCCTGCGAAAACAGCACCAAACGGGCACGTGCCCCGGCGGTGTACGTTTGCCGCGTGGGTGTGCGATTTCCCGGCGAGTCCGCGGACTACCGGGCGGCTCGTGACCTCCTGCTGCGGCAGGAAGTCGAGCTGCGACGTGCGATGGAGTCGGTCGCGGCGGCACGGCGAGCGCTGCCGCCGGGCGGACCGGTGACGCAGGACTACGTGTTCCAGGGCGCCGGGGCGCGCGGGGAGCCGGCCGAGGTGCGGTTGTCCGAGTTGTTCACGCCCGGACACGACACGTTGGCGATCTACCACTACATGTTCCCGCGCGACCCCGACGACGACCGGCCCGGCCCGGCGTCGGGGGAGAGCGCGTCGTTGCCGCTCGGCGCCGGGCCGTGCCCGTCCTGCACCGCGCTGCTGGACCAGCTCGACGGCGCGGTGGAGCACGTGTCACCCCACGTGGACTTCGCCGTGGTGGCCAAGGCGCCGCTGCCGCGCCTGCTCACCTTCGCCGCCGAGCGCGGCTGGCGGCGGCTGCGGCTGCTGTCCTGTGCCGACACGACGTTCGGCAGCGACTATCACGCCGAGACCCCGGAGGGCCGGCCCAGCCCGATGCTGAACGTGTTCCGCCGCGACGACGACGGCGGGATCCGGCACTTCTGGGGATCCGAGCTGTACTACGAACCCACGGAACCGGGACAGGACCCACGGCAGGTCGGCACGATCGAGCCGGTGTGGAACATCTTCGACCTCACCCCGCACGGCCGCGGAACCGACTGGGACGAGCAGCTCGCCTACGAGGACATGCGCGTCGTCAGCGTCGGCCGCGAGATCTCGGCCCCCGCCGCGCAGATCTTCGAGCTCATCGCCGACCCGTCCCAGCAACCTCGCTGGGACGGCAACGACAACCTGGCGCAGGCGCAGCCGGGGCAGCGGGTCCGCGCCGTCGGCGACGTGTTCGCCATGACGCTCACGAAGAACGGTGCCATCCGGGAGAACCACGTGGTCGAGTTCGACGAAGGGCATCGCATCGCGTGGCGGCCCGCCGAGCCGGGGCGGACCCCGCCTGGCCACCTGTGGCGGTGGGAGCTGGAACAGATCGACTCGACGTCGACGCGGGTGACCCACACCTACGACTGGACAGAGCTGACCGACGAGGGTCGGTACCGGCGCGCGAAGGCGACCACGCCGGAGAAGCTGCGGGCCTCGCTCGACCGGCTCGCAGCCCTCGCCGAGCGGTGAGCGCGAGCTAGGTCCTATGCGTCGTCATCGCTCTTGGTGTCGGCGACATTCAGCTCGCCGTGCACGCTCGGCCGGTAACGCAGCAACGGAACCAGGGTTATCAGCAGACACAGGGACCCGGACAGGAGAATCGCCGGCTGCAGCCCGAGCCCGGCGACCGTGAGCCCGGCGAGTGTTCCGCCGAACGTGAGGCTGCTGCCGGTGATCGCGTTCACCAGGCCGAACACCCGGTTCTGAAGCTCGACCGGAACGCGGGCGTAGAGCATCGCGCCGAGAATCGGCCGGATCGTCGCCTGGGTGACGCCACAGAGAACCGAGACGATGAGCACCACGACCAAGTTGTCGGTCAGGCCCAGCGTCAGCTGCCGGGGCGCGACGCACAACACCAGGGTGATGCAGAAAGTGAGGTACTGCGGCAGTTTTGGGCCGAAAATGGTGAACGCGATGTTGCCGACTATCGCGCCGCAGGCGAACGCGCTGAGAATGAGGCCGACCGCGGGCGCGGCGCCGAAGTGCTCGTCCACCCACAGCGGCACGAACACCGCATAGTTGGCCACGGTGAACAGGTTGATGACCGAGGTCATCACGAGCATCCCGAGCAGCAGCCGGTCCTGCCACAGGTGGGCGGCACCGCTGCGCAGTGCGGCGCCGTACGACTCGTTCGCCGCCGTCTCGCGGTCCGGCATGGTGCCGGCCGGGGGATGCACCAGCAGCGTGATCAGCAGCGCGGACAACGCGAAGCTCGCCGCGTCGAACCAGATCGCGTTCTGCGGGCCGAGCCAGAAGATCAGCAGGGCGCCCAGCGGTGCGGCGGTCACCATGGCCAGGTTGCCGGCCCCGTCGTAGATGGCGGTGGTCCGGATGATCTGCATGCCGGCGGCGTCGCTGACCGGACGGAGCATGACGTGCTGGGCACGGCCGCCGACACCGGTGAGCGAACCCTTGATCGCGACCAGCGCCGCCAGCGGGAGGAACCCGATGTCCGGCGTGAGCGCGACGGCGGCCATGGCCAGCGCGGCGGCGCTCTCGGCGACGATCAGGGTGCGCCGGATGCCGAACCGGTCGGCCAGCGGGGTGGCGAACACTCCCGCCAGCAGGGCGGGGAACACGGTGGCCGCGGAGATCAGGCCCATCTTCGTCGCGCTGCCGGTGGTGGTCAGCACCAGCCACGGCACGGCGACCGTCGTCACGATGCTGCCGAGCATGGACACGATGTGGGCCGTCAACAGCGCGATGAGCCCGGCCCGGCTGGCAGTCCTGCTCGTGCCCGTCGCCGGCTCGCTGAGCGTGCTCAATCCGAGGTGCTTTCCACCAGCACGTGCGCGGCCGCGTACTTCTCGCGCAGCCGGCGCGTGTTCGTCTTGCCACTGCCGGTCCTGGGCAGATCTTCGACGAAGTCGAACGACCGCGGCGCCCACGCCCAGCCGAGCTTCTCGGTCACCAGGTCGGCGAGCTCCTTCTCGGTCACCGTGGCGCCGTCGGTGAGCACGAGGTAGGCATGCGCGGCCTCGCCGAGCTCCGGATGCGGCACGCCGATCACCGCGGCCACGCGGACCTGCGGGTGGGTGGTCAGCGCGTCCTCGATCGCACGCGGGAAGATGTGGTAGCTGCCGTAGGTGGTGATGATCATGTCGCTCGCCCGGCCGGTGAGGTAGATGTAGCCCTCGTCGTCGACGTGGCCGATGTCGCCGGTGCGCACCCAGCCGTCGACGAGCGCCTTCGCGGTCTGCTCCGGCCGGCCGACGTAGCCTGCGAAGTTGAGCTTGCTGGCCACCCACAGCTCGCCGGTACCGCCCGCCGGCAGGACCGTGCCGTCCTCGCCGCGGATCTGCAGCTGCACGTCGCCGTAGGCCGGACCGCAGGAGCCGATCCGGCCCGGCCGGTGCGGGTCGTCGCCGACGCCGGGAAACGCCGAGATGAACGGCGACTCCGACAGGCCGTAGGTGATGCGCAGGACCGGGCCGAACCGGCCGGCGGCCTGGCGCAGCCGTACCGGGTTGGTGGGCGCGGTGCCCACGCTCAGGACGACCATCGCGGAGAGGTCGCGCTTGCCGACGTCGGGATGGTCCAGGAGCTCGTAGAGCATCAGCGGGGTGACGAACGTGGAGTTGACCTGTTCCCGCTCCATCAGCTCGAGAAACTCCGCGGCGCGGAAGAACCGCGTGGCCAGCAGCGTGCCGCCGGTGAACAGGTAGAGGAACGCAGAGGTCTGCCCGGCGACGAACCACATCGGCGTCACGCTGAGGTGGCGGTAGCGCGGCTCGTCCGCGGCGACGATCTGTTCGGCGAGGGCGAGGACCTGCTCGTAGAGGTCTGCCCTGTGGAGCAGCGGCTTCGGCTCTCCGGTGGTGCCGCTGGTCTGGAACACCGACTCCGGCGTCCCGGTCGCGGTGTCCACATCGAACGGTGCGGAGCCCGCGGGGCGCGGCGCGGTGACGTCCGGGCCGGCGCCGCCGGGCCCGAGGCAGAACGCCGGAATCCCGAGCCGGCCGACGATGTCGCGGCCGCGTTCGGCGTGTACGGCCACTTCGTACAGCAGCGCGTCGGGCCGCACCTGGTCGAGATAGGTTGCCAGCTCGCTCGCGGAGCTGGCGTTGGACGCCCACGCCGAGCGGCAACCGAGCAGGTGCAGGGCGAGCTGGATCATGGGTGCCTGCGGCGGATAGCCGAGCATGACCGCCACCGTGGTGCCGGGGCGCAGACCCGAGTCGACCAGGTTCGCCGCGATGTCCAGGACCGCGGCACGGAGCTCGGAATAGGTGAACCGGCTCCCGTCGATCACCAGTGCTTCCCGGTCGCCGTACGCCGCGAAGAGTTTCAGTGCCCGCAACACATAGTCCGGTCTGGCGGGCAGGGAATCCATCACATACTCCAGGTACGCCTCGGTCGCGAGCCACAACGTGTTTCGCGCCAACGGATGCGAGCGGGCGAATGCTACCCGGGGAAAGCGCAGGTGAACGCGGAACTACGTGGGTTCTTGCCGCGGTGCGCGCGGTGTTCGGCTGAACGGGTCAGCGATGTTGGTCTTCTCTGGCGAACCTGCTGCGGCGAAGCGGTGTCCGAGGCGCCGGCCGCCGAGGTGTCACGGACCGGTCGGCAACAGAATGCGTCGAGCCGTGCTCGCCGGTACTCGCCGCGTTCCAGGTTTGCCGACATGTTCTCGTAGAGTGGCAACAATCTTAGATCACCGAAACCGGCGCGCTACGGCCTCCACGGTGGACGCATCGAAGCGCTCGTGGAACTGGACGGTCGCCACGCTCAGCCTTCCCGGGACTCGAAGCGAATGGGGGACTCGAATTCCTCGTCGGGATTTCCGGTCGGATTCGCCTTCTGCCAGAGCGGCCTCTTCGACGCTCAGCTGGGCCTGTGCCCTGAAGACGTCGCACGCGCGCGTTTCCGACGATCAACTGGACCAGTGCCTGTTCCTTCGCGGAAAGCGTACGTGCACATTCGGCCGGTTTCCGCGCGACGTAGGCGATTTCGTCCTGACTGACAGGAGCAGGCTCGTTTCTGGATCCGGCATATCGTTACATGAAGTTCTTCGTGTGGAGTGCCGAGAGTGCCTCGGCCTCGTCGGGATGGAAGCCGAGCCGGGTGAGGCGGCGCCGGCGGCCCTGGTCCATCGTGTACTGGAGCTCCTGGACGCGGCGGTGGCCGGCGGCGACGGCGGTGGGGGACCAGCTGCCGGCCGCGAGGACCACGAGCGAGTCGAAGACGTCCTTGTTGAGGCCGGCGGTGTCGGTGAGTGCCTCGTGGCGGCGGTGGATAGCGGCGCGGAGGCGATCCTTCAAGCCCGGATCCATTGTGGACTGGTGGACGAGGTGGGCCATGCCGAACACGACGTGGCGGCGCTCGTCCTGGCCGGCCAGGCGGCAGATGCGGCGGGTCACCGGGTCGGGTGCGGTGCGTTCGAGGAAGGCGAGCAGGTCGACGAAGGTGCCCTCGCCCAGTACGGACAGCAGGAACGAGGCGAGCGCGAAGTCGGACTCGGTGACGAGGGTGAACAGTGATGAGCGGCCGCCGGCAGACGAGGTGCCGAGTTCGTCGCCGCGGAGCAGGGCCCGCCGGGCGAACACGGACATGTGCCGCGCCTCGTCGGCCATCTGCACGGCGAGGAGCTGAACGACCTCGCGGAAGTGCGGGTGGATGCGCCCGACGAAACGGGCTGGGACGATGAGCGCGGCCTGCTCGTTCTCCACGAGGTAGGTCATCACCTGGACCACGGCGGCCTCGACGTCCGCGGGCAGGGCGAACGTGTCGTCCCACGGCACTGCGGTCTCGGGATCCCACTGCCTGGCGGCGGCCTGCGCGTAGAGCCGGGGGGCGAGATCCGCCCAGACGAGGTCGCGTTCGTCGAGGTCGAACCGCGGCTCCGGGCCGCCCGCCTCGAGCAGGGCGCCGCGGACGCCGAGTCCCCAGCTCGGCGGTGGGCGGTCGCGGAGCCCGTCTGGCCGGGCGGGGCCGGCCCGCTCGGCGCCGAACCACCGCGCGTCGACGGCGCCACCCCGCACGACGACGCCGGCACAGGAGCCGGGGTCGGCCGGCGCCTCCACCCGGTGGCCCTCGGCGCGGGCCCACGCGGGCAGGTGCACCCGCAGCGCCGGGTCGCGGCCGGTCACCACGACGCGGCCGCCCGGCGGGAGCCCGGCGAGCGCGCGCTGGACGAGCAGGTGCGCACCGTCGGCGAACCCGAGCCCCTCGAGGTCGACGGTGACGGCCGGGGTGGTCATGGCCGGTAGTCCGCGGCGGTCACCCGCCCGTCCGCCGCGTAGAAGCCGGCGGCGGTCGCGGCGGCGTCGAGCGCCGCGTACCCGGTGGTGCGGCCCTTCTCCCACGCGGTGAGCCCTTCGAGGTCGAGCAGCGGGCGCACCTCGGCGTCGGCGTACGACATCGACAGCAGCAGGGAGGCGAACAGGTCGCACGCCTGCTCGGCCCGGCCGGCCACGACCGTCATGTTGCAGTGGTCGTACGGCGCGGTCTGGGCGACGATCCGGGTCGCGTCGGGCGGGAGCGTGCCCTCCTTGAGGAACGCCAGGTGGTTCCCGTCGATCATGCAGGCCGCGTCGGCCTCGCCGGCCACGAGCGCCCGCGCCGCGTCGCGCTCGCCGCCGATGTGGTCGCCGTGCAGCCCGACCCCCACGTCGTAGCGGCGCACCGCCGGCTCGACACCGGCGGCACGCAGGTGCGCGAGGGGGAGCAGGGTGGCCTGCGGGCTGTCCACGGCGCCCGTGGCGACGACCTTGCCTGCGAGGTCCTCGACCCGCGTCACCGGGGAGTCGGCGCGCACCACGACCACCGACGTCAGGTCGCGGTCGGTGTCCCGCATGACGAGCGCGCGCGCCTGCTCACCCGCGGCGTGCGCGAGCCGTTCGGTGCGCAGCCACGCGAGCGGGGAGTTCCACGCCGCGTCGATCCGCCCGGCGACGAGGTCGGTGACCTGGCGCTCGTAGTGGGAGTACAGCACGAAGTCGAAGTCCAGCCCGTGTGCGGTGAGCCAGGTGCGGAAGCCCTCCCAGATCGTCACGACCTTGGGGTCGTAGGCGACCGCGCCCATCAGCAGCCGCGGCGGCGACGTCACCGGTTCTCCTCGTCCAGCAGCGGCAGTCCGGTGGACACCCGGCCGACGAAGTCGTACAGCGCGTCGCTGGTAGGCGCCATCACCCGCGCCGCCCGCGCGTCCCGGAACATCCGCTCGAGCCCGAGCTCCTTGCGGAACGCGCTGCCGCCGCACAGCCGCATCGCCTCGTCGGTCACCTCGGCGACGGTGTCCCCGGCGAGTGCCTTGACCTGCAGCACGCGCAGGGTCGCGTCCGCGCGCCCGGTCTCCAGCGCGGTGAGGGTGTCGCCGAGGAACGTCCGCAGAGCGTGGGTGCGGACGGTGAGCCGGGCGAAGTCCCGTCGCGGCACCGGCGCGTCCCGCAGCGCCTTCCCGGTGTGGGTCAGGGTGGTCGCGGTGAGGTGGCGCTCGACCTCGGCGACCGCCGCGTCCGCGAGACCGAGGCAGAACGCGGCATTGAGCACGAGGAACCACGGCAAGGGCACGGTCAGGGCGATGTCGAGGCCCGCGCCGTCGGCGCCGAGCATCGCGTCGGCCGGGACGGTGAGCCCGTCGGCGGTCATGGGCCGTGACCCGTTGCCCCGCAGGCCGAGCCCGTCGAAGTCGCCGGCCACGCTCAGGCCGGCGGATCCGTTGTGCACCAACCACAACGTCATAGGACCGTCACCTGCCGCCGGCAGGCTCGACCACACGTAGCTGTCCGCCCGGCCCGCCGAGGTCACCCAGCTCTTGCGCGCGTCCAGCCGTACCGAGTCGCCTTGCGGAGTCGCCGTGCCGACCGGCGCCCAGAAGTGGCTGCGTGACCCGAACTCCGAGAACGCCAACGTGGACAGATGCCGGCCCGCGGCGACCTCGCGCCGAACGTCATCGGGCCCGTGCGCCTCGATCGCCGCCACCGCCGCGTAGTGCATCAACGTCACCATCGCGGTCGACCCACACGCCCCGGCCAGCCGCTCGACCACCTCGGCCGCGGACCGCATGCCCTGCCCGCCGCCGCCGACCTCCGCGGCAGCGGTCAGCCCGAGCAGACCCGCCTTACCGAGCGCCGCGATGCTCTTTTCGGGAAAACTGCCGTCCCGGTCGACGGCCGCCGCGCTGGGCCGCACGGCATCGTCGAGCACCGTGAGCACGGCGGACTTGAGGTCCGTCGTGCTGGGAAATGTGGTCGTCATCGAACC
The DNA here is from genome assembly GCA_035995025.1 of Actinophytocola sp. GTDB lineage: Bacteria > Actinomycetota > Actinomycetes > Mycobacteriales > Pseudonocardiaceae > Actinophytocola. Next base: position 96,209 of record DASYKY010000133.1, on the reverse strand, counting down.
GCCCCTCTCGGACAGGCTGGTCCAGATGATATATCATATTTGTGCGTAAGCCGCCGACTACCCGCCCGACGCGCTGGCCCGTCCCGGCCTCTTGCCGCGCCTCGCCCGGTTGATCCGGCGGGCGAGGGTCAGCTGGTTGACGTGCGCGTGGCGGGCGATGTACGAACGCTCGACGCCCGCGGTGGACAGTTCGAAGCACAGCCAGTCGGTGACGTCCTCCAGCTCGGTGGCGAGGGCTTCGAAGAACCGCGACACCGTGAGCAGTTCGCACGTCCGGAAGAACGGGTTGGCCGGAACCTGCGCGACGAGAGCGACGAGCTCCTCGTCGATCCCGGAGGCGGCCGCGTCCGTGAACTTCGGGGCTCGCGCCAGCGTGCGGACGGTCCGTTCGTCCATGGTGGTCCAGTCCGCGATCTCCTGCCACGTGCCCCCGGCGTCCTGAAGGACCAGGAGCTCGCCGCCGATGCGCGTCCGGCAGCGGTTCTGGTTGTACCGCTGCGTGGCCACGGCCTCGACCACGGCAGACAACCTGTCCAGCCCGCTCGCGGACGGTGCGGACAGCACCTGGCGCGTGCGCTCGTGCACGTCCGCGTCCGTTATCTGGATTCGGGACCACTCCTGAGGACCACGCCGTGACCAGGTGTGGTCCTTCCAGTCAGCGAGCCAGTGCTCGAATCGTTCCCTGTCTCGAGGCACGGCCCCCCTCAACATCACCACGCGGGCAACCGGATCAAGGCTTTTCAGGTGCATGATTCACGACAGGATGTAGTTTGCCAATGGTGTCGGGCGGCACATCTGCGTCCGGCACGTAGAGCCGCGATTCGTTGTAGTCCGAACGTCGGTGTGCGGCGGGCTACTTGGTGGTAGGCGCTCGTCCCGAGGCCGTTCCACGACCGCGGTGGGCTGGTGCGGCCCGGCCCACCGACCGGCCTGTCCGGGACTCGGCGCAACACGCACGGTAGCGAGCAGGCGCGCGGACGCGGGACCGTCGTCGCGCGGTGGTGCCGCGGGCCCGGCATTGCCGGCCATCCACTCCAGGCGTATTTGCCACACACTTCGACTTGTCGAACCCGGCGACGAGAATTCTCGAACCTTCGCGCATGATCGCAAGCAGGCGAACGTCGCCGTTGGTTAGTGCTATCAGTCGAATGTGTTCCATGAATATGAGGTGCAACATACGTACGAAGCATCCGCTTCGCCTCGCGAACCGAGGAGGCTCAACGGTGAGCACCAACGGCGCCGAGCCCGTCCGGCTGGCCATTGACGGCGGCTCTCCCGTACGGACCGCGCCCTGGCCTACGTACGACAAGGGCGCCGTGTTCGTCCATCCGGATGACGAAGCGGCCGCGTTGAATGCGATCCGTAGCCATCACTATTTCCGATATGACCACCGTGCCGAGTGCGACACCCAGTGTGGCCAGTTCGAATCGGACCTCCGCGACTATTTCGGCGTCCGGCACGCCCTTGCCACGTCCAGCGGTACCACCGCCCTCGCGCTCGCGATAATGGCGGCGGGAATTCCGCCCGGCTCACTGGTCGCCTGCCCCGGGTTCACGTTCGTGGCCACCCCGAGCGCGATCGTGCTGGCCGGCTGCCGGCCGTTCCTGGTCGAGGTGGACGAGAACCTGCACCTGGACCTGGCCGACCTCCGAAGGCGGTGGACCGCCCAGATCAAGGCGATCATGGTCGTCCACATGCGCGGGTTCGCCGCCGACATGACCGGGCTGCTGGACTTCGCCGACGAGGTCGGGGTCCCGGTGATCGAGGACGCCGTCCCGGCGCTCGGTGCGGAGCTGAACGGCCGCAAGCTCGGCACCTTCGGCGTCGCCGGCGCGTTCAGCACGCAGTCCGACAAGTCGCTCAACAGCGGCGAGGGCGGGTTCCTGGTCACCGACGACGCGTGCCTGTTCGCGCGGGCGACCGTGCTGTCGGGTGCGTACGAGGGACGGGTCCGGCGGCACTTCCCGGACGGCGAGCCGCCGCTGCGGACCGATCTCGACCTGCCGCTGTTCAGCTTCCGGATGGACGAGATCCGGGCGGCGTTACTCAGGGCGGAGCTGGCCCGGCTGCCGATCCGCCTGGAGCAGTTCCGCCGCAACTACGCCTACGTCGCCGCCGCGCTCGCGGACGCGGCGATCACGATCAGACAGCCGGTGGCGCCCGGCGCCTACCTCGGCGAGGCGTTCATCTTCCGTGTCGCGGACGCCGAGTGGTTCGCCCGCGCGCTGCGTGCCGAGGGCATCGACGCCCGCAACCTCGGTTCCGGCGAGGACGTCAACGTCCGGGTGTTCTGGAACTGGCGCTTCCTGTTCGGTCCCGTGGACGTCGCCACCAGGCAGGCGCTGTTGCCGAACACCACGGCACACCTGCGCCAGGCGGTCGACGTGCCGCTCTCGTCGTGCCTGACTCTCGAGGACTGCGACCACCTCGTGACGGCCGTCCGCAAGGTGGTGGCAGCCGGCGCGCGCCGCGACGAGAACGAACTGCTGCGGCAGCCATGACCACGGACCGGATCACGATCCTCTGCATCACCGGCTGGTGCCGCAACGGCAGCACGATCATCGGCAACGTCCTCAACGAGATCCCCGGGTTCTGCCACGTCGGCGAGATCCACTTCCTGTGGAAGAACTCGGTCGGCAAGGGCGCCAACAACTCCTGCGGCTGCGGGAAGCCGCTGACCGGGTGCGACATCTGGAAGCGGGTGCTCGACGCGGGCCGGCCTCCCGGCGTCTCGCCCGAGGCGCACGCCGAGACGGTCGTCCGCCGCCAGCTCGCCGCGGTGCGGACCCGGCACACCTGGCGGATTCTGCGCGACGGTGTGTTCGAGGCCGACGTGCGCGCGCACGCGGAGCTGATGACCACCACCTACCACACCGCGGCCGAGCTCACGGGCGCGCGCGTCCTGGTCGACACGACGAAGATCCCCGGCGAGTCCGCGCTGCTGCCGCACCTGGACGGCGTGGACGCGTACTTCGTCCACCTCGTCCGCGATCCGCGCGCGGTAGCCCAGTCGTGGAGCGGATGGAAGGACTACGCGTTCCCGATGTCGGCGAGCCGGTCCACGGCCTACTGGCACGGTTTCAACACCGCGGCGGAGGCGATCCTGCGGCGTTGGCCGGGGCGGTCGATGTTCCTGCGGTACGAGGACTTCATCGCCGACCCGGCCGGCAACATCGGCGAGCTGCTCGACCTGTGCCGCGCCGACCCCGCGGCCAACCCGATGGCCGGCGGCCGCACGATCGACCTGCACACCAACCACACCGTCACGGGCAACCCGGACCGCTTCCACACCGGCCCGACCGTCATCCGCGACCGCGACGACACCTGGCGGACCGCGCTGTCCATCCGCGCCCGGCTCGCCGCCACGACGCTGTCCTGGCCGCAGTTCCGGCGCTACGGCTACGACTACCGGGACACGTTCGCCGTACCCGAGCCGGCGGGCGACCACGCCGCGATCTCGCCGACCGACGAGCGGTGAGGTCATGGACCTGGGACTGGAGAACAAGGTCGCCCTCGTGGCGGGCGGGTCGAGCGGTTTCGGCCTCGCGACGGCTCTGGAGCTCGCCGCCGAGGGCGCCCACGTCGCGATCGGCGCGCGCGATCCCGAGCGGCTCGCCGCGGCCGAGCGCAGGCTGAAGGACGTCGCGCGCGGCCGGGTCCACACCACGAGCATCGACATGACCGACGAGCCGGCGGCGCGCCGCTGGGTGGACGAGGTCGCCGAGGACCTCGGGGCGCTGCACGTCGTCCTCGTCAGCGGCGGCAGCCCGCCGGTCGGCGTCGCGACGGGGTTCGGGCCCGCGGACTACCGGGCGGCGGTGGACTCCGCGCTGCTGCCGGTGATCGGCCTCGCGTTCGCCGCGCTGCCCCACCTGCGGGCCGCCGGGTGGGGCCGGCTGCTGTTCGTCGCGTCGGAGTCGGTGCGCTCGCCCCAGCCGATGCTGTCGCTGTCCGGCATCGCCCGGGTCGCGGTCGTCCGGTTCGCCGAGTCCCTCGCCGCGGACGTCGGCCGCGAGGGGATCACCGTCAACGTCCTGGCGCCCGGCGCGAGCCGCACGCCGATGGTGCGGCGTGCGGCCGAGCGGCTGGCCGGGGACGGCGACGTCGAGGCGCAGCTACGGCTGATGGGCGCGCACACCGCGATCGGCAGGCTCGGCACCGAGGCCGAGTTCGCCGCCGTCGCCACGTTCCTCGCGAGCGAGCGGGCCTCCTACGTCACGGGCGGGGTGCACCTGGTCGACGGCGGTGCACACGTGTCGGGGCGGGAGCACTCCTACCTCACGGCGGGGCGCGAGGACACGTTCAGATGACCACGCAGGAAGGACCGGCACGTGACGTTCACCGAGACTGATGTCGAGCAGTTCTTCGACGACACGCTCGACGCGTACCTGGCGTTCTGGGACAGCAACGGTGTGCTGCACACCGGGTACTTCCGGGACGAGCACGACGAGGACTACCACGCCGCGTCGGACCGCACGACCGAGATCGTGGCCGGGGACGCCAGGCTCGACGCGTCCTCCTACGTGCTGGACGTGGGTTGCGGGTGCGGCAACTTCCTCGCCGCGATCGCCGGGCAGGTGGGCTGCCGAGGGGTCGGCCTGGACCTGAGCGAGGAGCGGATCAAGGTCGCCCGGGAGAAGGTCGCCGGCACCGGGCTCGACACCCGGTTCGACCACGGGTCGGCGACCCAGATGCCCTACGAGGACGATCATTTCAGCCACGTCGTGAGCCAGGACGCGCTCTGCCTGGTGCCCGACAAGCCGCGCAGCCACAGCGAGATCCACCGTGTGCTGCGCCCCGGCGGGATCTTCGCGTTCTCCGACTTCCTGCAGCCCAGGGCGGAGGTGAGCGAGCGGGCCCGCAAGCACGTGTTCGACCGGGTGCGCTGGAACTCCGGGTTCTCGTTCACCGGCTACCAGCTCGCGCTCGAGTCGGTGGGCTTCGACATCCAGCTCGCCCGCAACGTGACCGGTCACCTCGGCCAGACCTACCGCGTGCTCGGCAAGACCGCGCGCGAGCGGGCGGAGACGACCACCGACCAGGCCATCCGCGACTGGATGCTGGCCTTCGCCGAGTCCTGCGACAACATCCAGATCGCGATCGCCGACGGCGAGTTCGGGTGGGGCATCTTCGTCGCCCGCAAGGCGGGCCGGTGACCACGCGGACCACCGCGACGAGGCCGGCCGAGGTCGGCGGCGAGCGGAAGAGCCCGGGGCGGATCCTCGCGGAGGCGGTCGCCGCCGACGGGCTCGAGGCGTCCGTCGAGCTCGACGAGACGATCACCGGCTCGTTGAAGAGCTTCCGCCGCAAGCCCCGCTACCCGGCGCGCAACCTGCTCCGGGTCGTCGACCTGTCGCGGCAGGACCGGCGCTACTACTGGCACGAGTCGGCGCCGCACCCGGACGACCCGCAGGTCGACGGCGCCGCGATGCTGCGCGAGGCGGCGAGCCGGTTCCACTCCTCGCCGGTCCCGGAGCTGCTGGCGACCACGGCGTGGGTGCAGGTGCCGCCGGACCTCTGGACGGACACCGACGCCTTTCAGTCCTTCGTGGACTCCCGGCTGGTCGCCCGGCTCGGCACGGCCGAGAACGCCACGATCATCCGTGGCGATGGCGGGCTGCTGAGCGCACCCGGCATCGCGCGGCTGACGTCACCGGGCCCGTTCTCCTCGACGCTGCTGCGTGCGTGCGACGAGGTCGAGCAGATGGGAGCCACCGCGGACGGGATGATCATCAACCCGGCCGACTACTACGCGTTCATGTCGAAGGGCAGCCTGATGGCCGACCTCGACCAGAACGGCGTCCTGATCGTGCGGACCCGCCTGGTCGACCCGGGCACGGCCATCATCGGCGACTTCGGGCACGGCGCCCAACTGTTCGACGCGGGCCGCTCCGTGATGCGTTTCGGCCAGCCTCCGCCCGGCACCTTCGCCGAGCCGGGAGTCGCGCTGATGGCGCAGATCCACGAGCGGGTCGTCGTCAACCTGCCGGCCAACTTCTTCGTCGTGAGCCTGCATGGATGACCCCGACGTCCTGGTGATCGGTGGCGGTGTCGCCGGCCTGTTCTGCGCGTACTTCCTGCGACAGGCCGGCGGCAGCGTGACCGTGGTGGAGCGCGGCCCGGTCGGCGGCCCGCAGTCGTGCTCGGCCGGCAACACGGGGTTCGTTGGCACGCACGGCGCCGCGCCGCTCGCCGCGCCCGGCATGTTCTCGACGCTGCTTCGTCCCGACGGCCCGCTGTACGTGCGGCCGCGGTGGGATGCCGGGCTGGTGCGCTGGCTGTGGCACTTCCGGCGCGCGGCGACGAGCCGGGCCGCGTTCCCGGTGCTGCTGGAGCTGAAGCGGCAGAGCTACGAGATCCTGCGGAAACTGTGCGCGTCGGGCGGTCTCGCCGACACGTTCGCGGCGCCCGGGATGATCGTCGCCTACCGCGACCAGGACGCGTTCGAACGGGCCTGCCGCACCGCGCAGGTGACGGCCGAGCGCGGCGTGCCGCTGCGGATCCTGGACCCGGGGTCGGTGGCCGAGCTGGAGCCGGACGTCGAGCTCGACATCTGCGGCGCGGTCTACAACGAGGAGGGCGCGTACCTACGGGTGCCCGCGTTCCTGACGGAGCTCGCCGCATCGCTCGCCGACGCCGGGGTCGACGTCCGCCCGCACACGGAGGTCACCGGCTTCGAGGTCGCCGGCCACGCGGTCCGCCGGGTCCGCACGAACCGCGGCGATCTCCGGCCAGGGCAGGTGGTGCTGGCCGCGGGCGCGTGGTCGGCCGCGGTGGCGCGGGGGCTCGACCTCGGCCTGCTGCTCCAGCCGATCCGGGGACACGCGGCGACCGTCGCCGGCGTGAGCCCGCGGCGGCCGGTCACGCTGGGGGAGGAGCAGGTGGCGCTCGCGCCCGTGGGCGACGGCCTGCGCATCGGCGGGGGCCGCGGGCTCGTGGGCCTCGACCGCACCACGTCGCCGGACCGGGTGGCCGCCATGCTGCGTGCGGCCGGCCGGTACCTCCCGGCGCTGCGCGGTGCCACACCCGGTGCGGTGTGGAGCGGGCTGCGCCCGTGCAGCCCGGACAGCCTGCCGTTCATCGGGCGGGCCGGGCGGTACGACAACCTCCACGTCGCCTGCGGGCACGGCCACATCGGGATGGGGCTGGCGCCCGCCGGAGGCCGGCTGCTCGCCCAGCTGGTGGCCGGCGAACCGCCCGACGTCGACCCGGCGCCGTTCCGGGTCGGCCGGTACTCCACAGAGGACAGCCATGGAACCTGAGGCCGAGATCGGCGTCATCTGCATGGACACCGACTTCACCAAGATCCCCGGCCACATCCGCAACAGGCGGACGTTCGACTTCCCGGTGCGCTACCACGTCGTGACGGGCGCGACGGCGGAGCGGGTCGTGACGCTGGCGGATCCGACCCTGCTCGACCCGTTCGTCCGGGCCGCACAGAAGCTCGAGGCCGACGGGGTCGCCGCGGTCACGAGCGCGTGCGGCTTCCTGGCGATCTTCCAGCAGGACCTGGCGGACGCGGTCGACGTGCCGGTGTACGCGTCCAGCCTCATCCAGCTGCCGATGGTGGGCCGCATGATGCGGCGGGGCCGGCGGGTCGGCGTGCTCACCGCGAACGAGCGGGCCCTGACGCCGCGGCACCTGGCGGGCGTCGGCGCGTCGGACGTGCCCATCTGCGTGGCCGGGATGGAGGAGCAGCCCGAGTTCCGCGAGGTGATGCTGGAGGCTCGCCGCCCAGACCTCGACGCCGGCCGCCTCGAGCGCGAGGTGCTGGGCGTCGTCGACCGCCTGGCCGCGGAGCACGCGGACCTGGGCGCGCTCGTCGTCGAGTGCACCGATCTGGTGCCGTTCGCCCACGCGATCCAGGCGCGGCTCGGCCTGCCGGTGTTCGACATCGTGACCCTCACCGAGATGGTGCACCGAAGCCTGACCCGCCACCCGTTCCAGTGATGTGTCCAGAAAGGACTTTCCCGTGGCCGACACCGACCAGATCCGGGCCTACCGCGACTACTACCTGAACGACAACGCCGGCGAGCAGAGCATCTACCACATCTGGGAGGACGGCGGCGGCCGCGGCAACGTGACGACCCCGGCCCAGTCGAGCCCCGAGTACCGGGCGTGGATGACTGGCCATCTGCGCACGCTGCTCGCCGAGAGCGCGGACCCGGGGCTGCTCAGCCTCGGCTGCGGCAACGCCAAGATCGAGGCCGGCATCGCCGCCGACGGCACCCGCGTGCTCGGCGTAGACGCCCTGGAGGACGCGGTGGCGCTGGCCCGGACGCGCGGCGTCGAGGCGGTCTGCGCGGACGTGCTCAGCTGGACCCCACCGCCCGGCCCATGGACGGTGATCTACCTCGACGGCATCCTGGGCCACCTGTACGACCCCGAGACGGGTGTCGGCCCCGCCCTGCGGCGCTTCCGGTCGTGGGTCCCGGAGGGCGGCGTCCTGGTCGTCTCGAACGACCCGCCGTGGGACGACTCCGAGGTGCAGGTGCACCGGGACCTGCCGTACTACTTCCTGTCCCAGGCGTACATGCACGCCCAGGTGGAGGCGTGCGACTGCCGCCAGGTCACGAGCACGGCCTTCACCTACGAGAAGCCGGTGACCGGCCCACGCGACCGCATCATCGTCACGGCGCGCGGGTAGCCCGGCGACCGCTGCATTCGCCGCAAGTGTCCGTGGCATCACTGATGTCTCGAACGGCGATCTGAACCAAGGTGCTCGTGTGCACGAGCACTCGACAGCGTTCGGTGAATCGACTGGGACCGGCGCCGACGCGCGTGGGAAGGTCGGCGCGGTAGACGACGGCCGCTTGGGGGTGCGGCTCGTCGTTGTCGGCCAGCCACAGGCCGAACACGGTTGCTCGAGTACGGCCTCGGCGGCGGCCACGTCACGCCGCCGAGGCGCGGGGGTTACGCATTGCGGCAAGTACGGTGAGGTCATGCCGGCTCAAACCACGCTGGTCGGGCGGGAAGCCGAACTGGCCCGCCTCACCGGGTGGGTCGACGACGCTGTCTCGGGAACCGGCCGGGCTGTGTTCGTCGAGGGAGAGCCGGGGATCGGCAAGTCGTCGCTCGTGCGTGCCGCGTGCTCCCTCGCCGAACAGCGCGGTTGCCGGGTCTACTGGGCGGCGGCGGACGAGCTGGGGCAGGCGCTACCCCTGCAGCCGTTGCTGGATGCCCTGGGAGCACGCAGTTCTCCGAACGAGCCGCGACTGTCGACCATTCTGCGGCTGCTCCAGGGGGAGGTGGACAGCGCAGCCGATCCGACCACGGCGGCAGCGGAACAGATGCTCACCCTGCTGGCGGACCTCTGCAGCGCCGCGCCGACCGTCCTCGTCGTCGACGACCTGCAGTGGGCGGACCGCACGACGATCGACGTGTGGGAGTGGCTGGCGCGCTCGGTGGACCGCTCCGCGCTGCTGCTGATCGGCGTCGCCCGCCCGGTGCCGCAGCGCGACGAGGTGTTCGCCGTGCGGCGCGCGGTCGGCCAGGACGCCGTTGTACAACTCGGCAGCCTGCCGGATACGGCGGTGACGGCCCTGGTCGCGTCGATCTCGGACGGCGACCCCGGCGAGAAGCTGCTCCGGCTCGTGCGGGAAACCGCCGGAAACCCGCTCTACCTCACCGAGTTGATGGATGCGCTGGTTCGTTCGCGCCGGCTGAAGGTCTCCGAGACAGGGTTTGTCGAGGTGATCGACGGGCCGGTTCCCAGCACGCTGCTGGGGGCGATCGCACACCGGCTCGACTTCCTGCGTCGCGACGTTCGCATTGTCCTGCAAGCCGCCGCAATGCTGGGAACAGAGTTTCTGGTCTCGGATCTCGCGGTTGTCGTCGGCCGCCGGATATCCGAGTTGGTGGCCCCGATCGACGAGGCGCTGGCTTCGGGAGTGTTGCGGGATGTGGGCGAGCGACTCGTGTTCCGGCACCCGCTGATCCGCACGGCGCTCTACGACGACATCCCGAGTGCGGTTCGCCCGGCCTGGCACCTGGAGGCGGCCCGCACGCTCGCCGAGGCCGGCGTCGCGCACCACCGGGTCGCCAGGCAGTTGCTGCAGGCGGTGAGCGCTCCCGGCGCCGGTCAGCTGGACGACACGTTGCTCGATTGGCTCACCGACGCGGCACCGACACTGGCCACCCAGGCGCCCAGGACCGCCATCGAGCTGTTGCGCCAGGCATGCCGCCGGTCGCCGCCCACGACCAAGCGAGGCGCGGTCCTGGTCTGCCAGCTCGCGGACGCCCTCGTCCGGGCGGGCGAGCGCGCCGAGGCCGAGCAGGTCGCGTCCCGCGCCATGACGATGGTCACCGACCCCGGCACGCTCGTCGACCTGCATTCGACGGTATCGCAGTGCCGGCGGATGGACGGCCGGACGGATGAGTCGCTCGAGTCCCTGGCCGATGCACTCGAGCGACCCGACCTGCCGGCCCGCGAGCGTGCGCGTCTGCTCGTACTGATCGCCCGGGCACAGCGAGATCTGGGCGAGGTGACGATTGCCGGCGACGTCGCTGGTGAAGCCCTCGTCATCGCCGAGGACGTCGGTGACAGCTGGGCGGTCGCCTGGTCGCTGCACGTACTGACCATCGTCTCGATCATGCGGGGCGATGTGGTCGCTGCGCTGCCATCGTTCGACCGCGCGCTGAAGGTCGTCGAGGGCGACACCACGCTGATCGACATCGGCTTGCTGCTCCAGGTCAACCAGGCCATCGCACTCGGCGATCTGGACCGTTACACCGAAGCCCTGCGAGTCGTGGCGCAGGTGCGCGAGCGCGCCGACGACGACGGCAGCCTGGTGCGACTCGCGCAGGCACAGAGCGCTCTTGGCGAGCTGTTGTTCGAGGTGGGGCGCTGGGACGACGCCCTGGCCGAGGTCGAGGCGCTGCCGGACGAGTTCAAGGATCCGAGCGTGATCTGCTGCGACCGGGGAACCGCCGCGACGATCGCGTTTCATCGCGGCGATACGGACACGGCGCGAAAGCACCTGACGCTGGCGGCTCCCAGTTCCGAGATGATCGGCAACCGGGTCGTGGCGTCGCTGGCCCTTGCACGCAGCCTCGCACACGAGCTCGCCGGCGCGCCCGGCGCCGCACTCGCGGTACTCACCGCCGGTGTCACCGGCACCGAGGAGCTCGACGAGACGGAGGATCTTCTCCCAGAGGTCTCCCGGCTCGCCGCGCGTGTCGGAAACGCAAGCGTCTCGGCCGATATGGCTGCCCAGACCGAGGCGCTCGATCAGCGATCGAGCGTGCCGCACCGGCGCGCCGCCGCGGCCTACAGTCGCGGTCTGCGCGACGACGATCCGAGCCTGTTACGAGTCGCGGCCGGCCACTACGACGAGGCGAGCCGTCCGCTGCTGCGCGCCAAGGCATTGGAGGCAGCGGCCCTCGGATACGCGCGCCAGGGGGATCGCGCCGCCGCGCGCACGGCGTTCACCCAAGCAGACGACCTCTACGACCAGCTCGGCGCGAACTGGGATCTGACTCACCTCCGTGCTCGGCTGCGCCACTACGGCATCCGGCGTGGGTCCCGGTCGAAACACCGGCAGGTGCGCACAGGCTGGAACAGCCTCACCCCGACCGAGACGAGGATCGCCGGACTGGTTGCCACGGGCCTGTCCAACCGCCAGATCGCCGGACAGCTGGTGCTCTCTACTCGCACCGTCGAGACGCACGTGTCGCACATACTGGGCAAGCTCGCCGTCCGGTCCCGAGTGGACATCGCGCGCGAGGCGGGAAGCCGCGACAGGCATCGGACGCCGTCTACCGGCTGAGGCCCATTGCCTCGAGGGACGAGTCGACGTCGAAGCCGAGCTCGTCGGCGCGGGCGAAGTAGGTTGCCGCCTTCTCCTCTTCGACCGGGAGGCCGCCGTCGCCGATGAGGCACATCAGGCCGGCGGTGTAGGCGCTCTTCCCGCTACCCGCGTCGGCGGCCTTCGCGTACCAGCGCAGCGCGGCGGCCGGGTCGGGGTCGACCCCACGGCCGGTCGCGTACATGCCGCCGAGGTTGCCCATCGCCCTGGCGTTGCCCATCTCCGCGGCCCGCACCGTCCACCGGTTCGCCTCGGCCTGGTCGGCCGGGACGCCGCTGCCCGTCGCGTACAGCACGCTCAGCTCGAAGGCGCCGTCGTCGCTGCCCCGCTCCGCCGCCGCCAGCTGGTACCGCGCCGCCGCGGCCTCGTCCCGTTCGCGGCCGTAGCCCTGGTGGGTCAGGTATCCGGTGAGCAGCAACAGCTCCGGGTCGTCCGGCGCCGCCGCCAGCAGCTGCTCGAGGCGCTCGGACGCCTCGCGCGCGTGCGGTTCGCTGCGGGCGAAGTAGGCGGTCCGGATCCAGCCCACCGCACCCGCCGCCGCGCCCGCCCGGTCGGCCGTGCGGAAGGCCTCGATCGCGGCCTCGACGTCGCGCTGCGGGTACGGCGCCCACGGCGCCGCGCCGTGGGTGCGCAGCCGGCCGAGCTCGAGCCACGCGTCGACCACACCGGCCGCCCCGGCCCGTTCGAGGCCTGCGACCAGCACCTCGGGCGCGTCCTGGGGCAGCAGGCCGATGAGATGTTCGCTGCGGACGAAGCTGTCCCGCAGCTCGCCTGCCGCCTCGAACAGCTCGGGCCCGGTGCTGTCCGGCTCGGCTAGCAACCGGAACAGGGTCGCGTAGCTCGGTGCGCTCATGGCCACACCTTGCCAGCGGCGCACGCCGCCCCGATCGCCAGGTCAGGCGTCGAGTTCGACCGGGTCGCCAACCTCGACCCGGCCCGGTTCCACCGTCGACCCGTAGACCCCGAGCCGGGCGGTCACGTGCGCGCGATGGCGCGCAGCCCTGACACCGACGCGGTTCCGGCCCAACCTTTGAGCACACGGACGCCCGGCCCCAGCTCGGCCGCGAGCGCGGGCGATGCCACGTCGAACTTGTCACCGGCGGGCGTGCGCACCAGCGTCGTCGAGGCGTTGGGCCGTTCCGGCTCGGCGAAGCGGGGCCGGTAGTGGGCCAGCTCGGGCCGTTGCCGGATCGTCAGCCAGGGAAAGCCGCTGCGCACCTGCCCCTCGCGGACGAACGCCCAGCGGCGATCGCCCGCGAGGCCGTGCCACGAGACCTGGACGCCGTCCAGTTCCTCACCCGCCATGGACTTCAACGGGATACCGCCACAGCGAGTACGTCGCGACCGTCAGAACACTCGGATGGCGATCTCGGCGGGTTCGGCGAGCAGGGACTGGCCGGACGACATGTCGGTCTCGCCCTCGCGGGTGACGATCTTGTAGGAGAAACCCGCGGGAAGGGCGAGGATCCCGTCCGGGTCGTCCTGCAGCGGGGGAAACGGACGGCCGCCGGACGACCCGCCGCCGGGCCGGTGCCCTTCGGCCGCGGCAGCGGCCGGTTCGGTGAGGCTCGGCAGTACGCCGGCGACGGACAGGCCGACGCCTGCGGCGGCGCTTCTGCTGAGGACATCCTGCTCAAACCTTCCTGTGGTGGCAAGTTGCGGTCAATCCCCGACGTGAAGAGTGTTCAGCGGACCACGTTCCTCGCGAATCCACACTTGGACTGGCAGGGTCGACGACCTCCCTTCTGCCTCTGCGTGAGCTGATCCCTGGCGGGCGACCGCAAATCACGAGCAGCCCTCGCAACTTGCCCATGGTGGCTGGCTGCGTTGGATAGGGTGCGATGCGTGACGAGTCAGTTCAACGTGCTGCTCAGGCAGCTGCGGCGGCAGACGGCGTTGACTCAGGAGGATCTGGCGGAACGCTCCGGCTTGTCGGTGCGGACCATTCGCCGGCTCGAGACCGGCGAACGCGACAACCCGCAGTGGGACACGGTGCGGCTGCTCGCCGATGCGCTGAGCCTCGAGCCGGACGAGCGCGCCCGGATGCTGGCCGTCGCCGACGGCCTGCCGTTAGCGGAACCGCCCGGTGCCAAGGGAGTCCGGCCGGAGTCGGCGTACGAGCGCAGGCTCGCGGAGGCCACCGACGACCTCGCGCACGCGGTCGGCGCGCGCCTGGGCAGGGAAGAGGAGCTGCGGCGGGTCCAGGATCCGTTCCCGCTGCCGGTCCGCTGGCAGCCGGCGCCCGACGACGTGATGGATCACTGGGAGAACATCTGCCGGGTCCTGCCGGGCGAGTCCGCCACACCGCTGGACCTTTCCGGCCGCCTGCCCGAGATCGCCGATGTCTACCGGCGGATCCCGTCCGGGCGGCTGGTGGTGCTCGGCCGGGCGGGATCGGGCAAGTCGGTGCTGGCCGCGCGGCTCGTCCTCGACCTGTTGCGGACTCGCGATCGTGGCGGCGCCGTGCCGGTCGTCTTCAGCCTCGGGTCCTGGAACCCGACCACCACCGGGTTCCGGGACTGGCTGGCCGGCCAGCTGATGCGCGATCACCCCGGGCTGGCGGCGGCCGGCGACGAGTCGAACCTGGCGACCGCGCTGGTCGAGGCCGGCCGCATCCTGCCGGTGCTGGACGGGTTCGACGAGCTCGCCGCGGGACTGCACCGGGCCGCGCTGGACGCGCTCAACGCCACGACGCTGCCGCTGCTGTTGACCAGCCGCCCCGGTGAGTACGCGACCGTGGCCGGAACCGACGCACTGACCGCCGCCGCGGCCGTCCGGCTCACCGACCTGACCGTGACCGACCTGGTCGACTACCTCCCGCGGACCACGCGCAAGAACGGGGGCGCGACCGTGTGGGACCCGGTCCTGAACGAGCTGCGCGAGCATCCCGGCCGGCCGGCCAGCGTCAACCTCCGCGCGGTTCTGACCACCCCACTGATGGTCGGGATCGCCCGTGCGATCTACAGCGACCCCGCCGGACGTGACCCCTCGATGCTGCTGGACACCGAACGGTTCGGCAGCCAGTACGAGCTCGAGGACCACCTGCTGAGCAGCTTCATCCCCACGGTCTACCGGCACCCGCGCTGGGACGCCGAACGCGTGCGGAGCTGGCTCGGGTACCTCGCCCAGCACCTTGACCGGCTCGGCACTCACGATCTCGCCTGGTGGCAGCTGGGTAGCGCGATGCGCCGCGGCTCGCGCATGCTCGTCGCCGGGCTGGTGTCCGGGCTGCTCGTCGGGCTGTTCAGCGGGTTGCTGATCTGGCTGATGGACTCGCCGGCCGCCGGGCGCGGGCCGGGGAACGCGCTCTTGGTCGTGCTGGAGAACTGGCTCGGGTTCGGGCTGGCCCTCGGGCTCGGGCACGGTGCCGGGCTCACGCTGGAGGGCGGGCCGTTCGAGCCGTCGCGCGTCCGGCTGCGAACCAGCGGCGGGGCACGGCAGCTGCGGGCGAGGTTCGGGTCCCGGCTCATGGTCGGTCTGGCCGGTGGCGCCGGCATCGGGCTGATGCTGGGGGTCGCGAACGCGGCCGGGCACAATCCCCTTGGCCTCGTCGGATTCGGGTTTCTCGGCGGGCTCGCGACCGGGGCCGGCATGGGGGTCGTGACCGGCCTCGGGTGGGGTCTGCTGGCCGGGCTCGAAGCCCCGGTCGACATCAGGTCCGCCGTGGGCCCCAGCGACCTGCTGCGCACCAACCGGGCGACCGTGGTGTTCGAGTTCGTCGGCCTGGGAGTCGTGCTCGGGCTCGCGCACCTGCTGATGCTCACGCTCGTGTTCGGGCACGTGGATCCGGCCGCCCTCCCGCTCGATCTCGCGCTCGGCCCGGTGATCGGACTCGCGATCGGGACCTGCCTGACCGCGTGGGGCCAGTGGCTCACGTTCGCGCGGGTCTGGCTGCCGCTGACCGGTCGGCTGCCCTGGTCGGTGGCCGCCTTCCTCGACGACGCGTGCCGGCGCGGCGTGCTGCGCCAGGTCGGCGCGGTCTACCAGTTCCGGCACGCCCGCCTCCAGGCGCACCTGACCGACATCGGCTGACCTGCGGTTCCGGCGGCCGGACATAGATGGCCGGTCCCGGTCCTGGCCGGTCGGCCGGGTCCACGCCACTGTCAGTGGCGTGTACGAATCTGGCGGGTACGAATCTGGCCGGTACGAATCTGTCGACGACCTCGCGGGCGTGGTCACCTCGGTACTGAGCCCCGACGGGCCGCTCGGGTCGCTGAGCCGGACCCTTACCAACGCGCTGGACGGCGTGTGGGCGGAGTTCTTCGCCGCGCCGACCCCACCGGGAAGCACGAACTGGAACGCCTACACCCACCAACAGCTGTACGACATGTTGTGGCAGGACGCGGACGTCGGGGATGTCGGCACGGTGGCCGCCGAGTGGGGACGCCACAGCTCCGCGCTGACCGAGTTCGCGGACGTGCTGCGCGGCCAGGGAACCGAGATGCGGTCGAACTGGCAGGGGCGGGCGGCCGACCTGGCCACGGACCGGCTCGCCGAGCTCAGCGACCGGATCTGGAACTCCGGTGCCCGGGCGGCCACGGTCCAGAAGGCGGCCGGCGACGCGGGCGATGCGCTGGCCGTCGCGCGGAACACCATGCCACCGCCACCGGCGGACCCGATGACGCTGGCCTCGAGCGCGGTCGGCGCCGGGCCCATACCGCCGCTCGAGGCGATCCTGGTCGGCGGCGCGCGGGTGTTCACCGCGGACGCCGTGTCCGGTGCCGCGAAGGCCGAGGCGGTTCGGGTGATGCAGCGCTACGAGGCGAGCCTGCGCAACAGCAGCCACCAGGTCGTGCCATCGCAACCCGACGCCACCACGTCCAGGAACTACAAGGTCGACGGGCCGGAGGGGACGACGAGTGCGGCCGCGGTCTCCGGCGGGCTGCCCCTGGGCGGGACCGGCGGTGCGCCCTGGTCCCGGCTGGTCGGGGGTGCCCAGCCCGGCCCTGGCGGGCTGACCGGTGCCGGTCCGGGGGCCGTGCCGAGCGTGCTGGCCGCGGAGAGTGCCGCGCTGTCCGACGCGGCGGCCAAGCGCGCGATGGGTGCGGGTGGCTACATGTCCCCGATGGCCGCGCTCGGGCACGGCGCGGACGACGAGGAGCGGCGGCACCGCCGCAATCTGCCGAACGTGGACAACGGGCTCTTCAAGCTGGACCAGCGATCCAGTGCCCCGGTCATCGGGGGCGTGACAGACAGGGAGCACGACATTGAACGCTAAGAAGTCACCCCACGACTTCGAGGTCCTGACCGACGAGCTGATCGGGCGGGTCAGGGCGCTCGTCGACGTCGGCGACCAGACGAACGGCCTGGTGTCCACGGCCGAGCGGCTGGCCGAGCGCAAGCCGTTGCTCGGCACTTCGCCGCCCGCGATGCACCTGGCGATGCGGCTGCGCGAGGCGGCCGGGCCGGCGGGGCTCACCGGCGAGGTCAGCGCCGCCGACACGGAGCTGGCCAGCTACCACCGGGCGCTGCAGGCCACCGTGCAGCGGTACCAGGACGGCGACGACGAGATCGCCTGGCGTTTCACCGACGGGGAATGACATGACAATTCCTGTGTCCACCTCAGGACCGAGATCAGTAGCCAACACATTTGATTCCGGGGCGGCGGGAATGGTCCACTTCGGACTCGTGGAGCTGGACCTGCTCGCCACGCACGCCGGTGCGCGGTTCCCGTTCCCGTTGCGGGTGCCGGAGTTCGGCCGGATCGAGGGAGAGCGGGAGGTGCTGCTGGCCGCGGCGGGCGTGACCCTGCGGGCGCGCGGGCTGGCCGGCGAGCGCGGGCCGCTCGGCGTCGCCGCCGAGGTGGTCACGGCGTTGCGCGAGTACCGCGGCACGGTCGACCTCGTGCTGACCGGACCGGACGCGACGGTGGGCGTGGTGGCCATGATCTACCGGTCGTGGACGCTGCTCTGCCGGCAGCCGCTGACCGGTGACACGAAGCCGGGCGGAGTGGGGGACGGCGTGCGGATCCGGCGGGTCGCGCAGAACGCGCTCGCCGACGAGCTGTTCGGGATGGTGCCCGAGGTCGAACCTGCCGTGACCATGCCGGTCACGCTCCCGCCGGGCAGCGACGATCCCGCCGTGCTCGAGGAGCTCGGCGAACTGCTCCCCGAGCTGACCGGCTCCGGCCAGCTCGGGGGAGCCCGCCGCGGCACCGATGGGCCCGCCAGGGCCGACACCGAGCTGTCCTGGTTGGACGGTCCGCGCGGCCGGGTGCTGGTGAACCGCGCCGATGACGGGTGGGTCAGCGTCAACTCGCTGCGACAGAACGACTTGCGCTTCGCGCTCAACGATTTGGCTGTGATCGCCAGAAGGGAACATGATGGATCCTGAACAGTGGCTCGCCCAGTACGACAAGCGGCTCACCGACGTCGCGACCCGCGCCAAGGAGGCCGACGCGCGTCTGCGGCAGGTCGGCAGGACGGCGACCTCGCCCCGCGGTGAGGTCGAGGTCAGGGTCGACGCGGGCGGCGCGCTCGAGGATCTCACCCTCACGCCCGCGGCCCGCACGCTGGAGTCCGACGAGCTGGCGAAGCTCATCCTCGACACCACCCGGCGGGCGCGGTACGCGGTCGGTGCGCAGATCCTCGGCATCTCGACCAAGTACTTCGGGGAAGGCCCCGCGCTCGAGGTGATCAAGCAGCACCTGCCGGCCGGCGTGCCGGCGGCCGGCGACCCCGACGACGACGACTATTTCGCCAACCCACCGGAGATCACCCAATGACCAGCTTCGACGTCGACACCGACCAACTCCGCGGCCACGCCGGCAGCGTCGGCGACGTCGCCGACCAGCTGTCCGCCATCGGCGGGCGGCTGCCGAGCGGCCTCGCCGACCTCGCACTCGGCCTGTTCGCCCAGTTCCTGACGACCGGCCTGCAGGGTGCCATGACGCAGGTCGCGAACACGATCACGGACGCGTCGTCCTCGGTCGCCGAGATGAGCACGGGCATCTCCCGCACCGCCGCCGGCTACCAGTACACCGACGAGACGAGCGCCACCAACCTGAGCCGGGAGTATCCCCGATGACCGACACGAACACCGCGCAGATGGTCGCCGACCTGCGGGCGACGGACGATGCCGTGCGCGCCAACGGCTGGATCGCACCCGGACTCGGCATGCCCGGCGCCGGGCTCGGCATGCTGGGCTCGACGCTCGACCCGCTGTCCGGGCTCGCCGCGTCCGGCCTCGGCTGGTTCATGCCCATGGTGTCGTTCCTGGGCGAGCCGCTCAGCCAGCTGCAGGGCGGCAACGGTTCCTCGGTCACGTCGGGCGCGCAGGACTTCGGTGCCGCCGGGCAGGACATCGACGGGGTGGCCGGCTCGTACCGGGACCTGACCAGCTCGCAGACCTCCGGCTGGTCCGGCACGGCCGCGTCGGAGTACCGGGACACCGGCGCGCAGTACGCGGACGGCATCGCCGGTCTCGGCCAGGGGAGCAACACGGTCGGCAGCGCGATCATCGGTGCGGGCCAGGTGGTGGCGCAGGCCATCGCGGAGGTCACCGAGCTGATCGCCGAGGCGGTCGCGCAGATCGTCCCGATCCTGACCCAGGCCGTGGCGAGGGCGGGGGAGACCTTCGGCGAGAGCGTCGCGGAGGCCATCCCGCCGTGCGTGGGGATCGCCGTGGAGTACGCGCTGAGGATCGCCGCGAAGCTGGCGGCGCTGGTGGCCAGCGGGGACAACCTGCTCAAGCTCGTGCAGGGCGGGATGGCCGTCGTGGACCTGATCCAGCAGGCGCTGTCGGGCATGAGCCAGCAGAGCGTCCGGGCCGACTCGGACCCGCAGGCCGGCGGCGGCGGTGCCGGTGCCGAACAGAGCCAGGGCGGCGGCGGAGCCGCGGACCGGATCGAAGCGGCCGGCGAGGCCGGGGCCGGCCTGGGCGTGAAGGACGCAGCGAGCAACGCGTCGTCGGCCGGCGGGGGGATCGGCGGCGGCGCGCTCTCGTCGGGTGGCGCTGCCATGTCGGACGGCTCGCTCATGCCGAGCGGCTCGGGCGCCCGGCTCGACGTGCCCACCCACTCGTCCGCCGCCGTCGTCCCCCCGATCTCGCAGTCCCACGCCACAGTGCCCGACGTGTCCCGGTCGGTGGGCAACGTCGGCGGCGGCGGGATGTCCGGCGCCGCCGTGCCCAGCGGCGCGATGCCGATCGGTGCCGTCGGTGGAGGCCCCGGCGCCGGTTCCCGGGTCGGCACCGGGCGCGTCGGCGACACCGTTCGGCAGGAAGGCAGGCCCCAGGCCGGCTCCTCCGGGAGTGGCCGTGGCGCGCTGGGTGGCGGCGCCCCGTTCGGTGCCCTCGGTGCCGGCCGAGCGGGCCAGGGCGAGGACAAGGAACACCAGCGGAAGTACGAGGTGTCCCAGGATCACGAGGACGACCTCGAGGTCTTGCCGGCGGTCATCACGAGTAGTGACACAGAGGACTAGCGGGTCGTCCGGTGCCGCCGGCGGCCACGGACGGATCGACTGGACCAGCCGTTCTGGCCCGCCGTGCCCCGCGGGCCAGAACGGCCTCTCCGCTCCCGACCGGGTGCACGTTCGGGTTGCTCCCCGAACATGGACGCACCCGCGCAGACGAGGACCCGGCGCACTCCGGCGCGGCCTCGAAGGGAGCGGGAGACCATGATCGGCCAGAGCATGATCGACCGGTTGTACGACTGCCAGGTCGTCGACCCGCGAGGGGAGAAGATCGGCTCGGTCAAGCAGGTGTGGCTGGACGGGCAGACCGGGGAGCCGGTGTGGGCGTCGGTCCACACGGGACTCTTCGGCCTGCGGGAGACGTTCGTCCCGCTGCAGCGTGCCGAGCTGCACGACGGCCAGGTCCAGGTGCCGGTGGCCAAGTAACAGGTCAAGGAGGCGCCGCGGATCGAGGCGGGCGACGACCGGATGAGCGAGTCGGACCAGGCGACGCTGTACAAGTACTACGGCGTCACCGCCCCGGGCCAGGGCGGGACCGGCCGCGGGCAGCAGGCGGGCGGCCGGACGAGCGGGAACGGTGCGGGTGGGCAGCAATGCGGCGCGGGTGCCCGCGACATGCGTGGCAACGGCGACAGCCGTGGGAACCGCGACGGCCGCCCCAACGGCCGCGGCGATGACGGCGGGGCCGCCATGACCCGTTCCGAGGAGCGGCTCACGGTCGGCACCGAACGCGTGGAGACCGGACGGGTCCGGCTCGTCAAGCACGTCGTGACGGAGAACCAGCAGGTCACCGTGCCGGTGTCGCACGAGGAGGTACACCTCGAGCGCGAGCCGATCACCGCCGGCAAGCCGGGCCAGCGGCTCGCCGACGGCGAGCAGGAGGTCCGGCTGCACGCCGAACGACCGGTGGTGGACAAGGAATCCGTGGCCGTCGAACGGGTACGGCTGGCCAAGGACACGGTCACCGAGGACCAGACGGTCAACGGCGAGGTCCGCAAGGAGCGGATCGACGTCGACGACTCCGGCGGCATCCTCGACCGCTAGCGGTGCCCGGATCCGCCGCCGCGCGACCGGCGCGGCGGCGGATCCGTCCTCAAGCGACAGTCAGGTCGGACGGCGGCACACCGGCCCGCGGCCTTATCGTCGCCAGATCACCGCGTGTGGCGCCCAGCCGTCGGCGGTCGTCGGGTTGGCTCCGGCGATCACGCCGCGCTCGTTCGATGAACCTGCCGCGCTGCCACACGAAACCCGCGGTGCCCGATCCGAAGTGCACGCCGGCGATCGCGCCCTCCCGGTTGACGGCCACGGCCTGTGCCGGCTCGGTCCTCAGCCGCTCGGTACCGCGCCACCAGCGGACCGCGAACTGGTCCGTGGCACCGACGCTGCCCACGATCTGGCCACGGTCGTTGACGTCGGTTGCCACGGAGTCGTCGTCCCCGATCAGGGTGAGCACGCCGCCCCGCCAGGAGAACGCGCGCATCCGGCCGTCCGCACCGGCGGAGCTCCACCCGACGACCTCGGTGCGGTCGTTGACGGCGTGGGCGACGCGGTGCGTGCCCGGCGTCCCGAGATCGGTCCGGATGCCGTCGCGCCAGAGCACGGCCTGCGTGTCGTCGAACCGGTATCCGACGACCTCGTCCCGATTGTTGATGTCGGTCGGCGTGAAGGCGCCGAGGTCGGTGGTCCGGCCGTCCCGCCACAGGAACGCCTCACCGCCGGCTCGCGTGCCGACCACGTGCCCGCGGTCGTTGATCGCCATGGCGACGCTGTTGTCGCCGGTCCCGAGGTCGACCATCCGCCACGATTTCCGTGCAGTGGTTGGTGTTCCGCGTGTCGTCGGCGGTCTCGCCGCTGTCCTCAATGGCTTTGTGATGCCGGCCGGCGACTCCGTGCTGGTCGTGGTCGTCGTGCTGGTCGGGGTCGTCGTGGTCGCCGAGTCCGCCGGTGCGACCGCGGTGAGCGTGGGCGAGCCGCCGCAGCCGGTGAGCGTCAGGCCGCCGATGGAAAGTCCGATGATGGTCGCACGGATCACGCCGGTTCGGTTGTTCACGTAGTACGTCGGTTGCCTTCTGCATTCCGGAGAATTTCGACGAGTGTTCGTTTGTTCTCGACCGGCTGACTCCGGGGCTCGAGATTGTCGATCGCGGACGCGTTGCCGTCCATCGTCGGTGCACACAAAAACGGAGGCCGTTGTCAGACCGCTGTCACTGTCACCTCACTGCCAGCTAGCGGCTGCGGTGTGCCGTCGGAGAGGATTGGGCCCACAGAGTGGAGCGGAGCGCGGTATGGATCCGGTGTCCTTGATCGTCGCGGCGGCCCGGCAGGGCGGCCAGTTCGGTGATCACAACGCCCAGACCAACACCTTCACGACGGCGCAGCCGCCCGCTCACCACCGGCCGCCGTCGTGACCGGTGCGGCGGAGCGGCCCGCGGACGACGGCCGGGGTCGTCGCTGGGTGGTCGACGCGTCCGGGGCGATGGGCGCGCAGATCGGACAGCGCAACACCCAGCACAACGTGTTCCAGACGATGCTGCCGGCGGTCGAGGTGGCGTGGCCGCTCCGGGTCGGTGCCGTTCCGCCGCTGGCCGACTGCTTCCAGGTCCGCGCGGAGGCTCAGAACCTGAGGGACCCGGCGGGCACCGGGGCGGCCACCCGGGTGCTTTCCGGGCTGGGTGGTGTCGGCAAGTCGCAACTCGCGGCCGGCTACGCGCTTTCGGTCGCGGACCGGGTCGACCTGCTGGTGTGGATCGCGGCGGCCACTCGTGAGGCGATCCTGGCCGGTTACGCCGAAGCCGCGATCCGCCTCGGCTACCGGGTCGCCGACGATCCCGAGCAGGCCGCGACCTGGTTCCTGAACTGGCTCACGCAGAACACGAGCCGGGACTGGCTCGTCGTGCTCGACGACCTCACCGATCCCGCGCACCTGCGCGGGCTGTGGCCGGACGGACCACGCGGGCAGACCCTGGTGACCACCCGGCGCAGGGACGCCGTCTTGTCGGCGCGCGGCCGCCTCCGCACGGACGTCGGCCTCTACCCGGCCGACCAGGCCGCCCGGTACCTGGCCGAGAAGCTCGGCACGGACGCGCCGGCGCAGGCGCCCGAGCTCGCCGCCGATCTCGGCTACCTGCCACTGGCGATGGCGCAGGCGGCGGCGTTCATGCTCGACCGCGGTGAGACCTGCGCGGGCTACCGGCGCAGGCTCGCCGACAGCCGGCGGCGGCTGCCCGACGTGTTCCCGCCCGACGCGCTGGCCGACGACTACCAGGCGACGGTGGCCGCCACCTGGTCGATCTCCGTCGAGCGAGCCGACCAGCTGGCCCCGGCCGGGGTGAGCCGTCCGCTGCTGGAACTGGCGAGCCTGCTCGACCCGCACGGCTTCCCGGTCGAGCTCGCCGGCACCGCGGCCGTGGCCGGCTACCTGCACGGCCGTCGAGGCGACCCGCTGCCGGCCGAGGACGGTGGCTCGCCCGACGACGCGGCGGGCAGGGACGCGCTGCACAACCTGGCCCGTCTCAGCCTGGTCACCGTCGACCCCGCGGGCGGTTCGAGCGCCGTGCGCGTGCACGGACTGGTCCAGCGCGCCACCTCGGAGGCCGTCGCCGCGGAGCACGCCGGCGACCTCGCCGTGACCGCCGCCGACGCGTTGCTGGAGATCTGGCCGGATCTCGAACGGGACACCCAGCTGGCACAGGTCCTCTGTGCCAACACGAGCATCCTCGCCGCGCGATCCGGTGCGGCGCTGTGGCAGCAGCCGGCCAGCCGCGTGGTGTTGTGGCGTGCGGGTGTGAGCATCCACGAGCGCGGGCTCGGCGAAGCCACGCTCGCCTACGTCACCGGCCTGCTGCACGACGCCGAGCGGTACCTCGGGCCGGAACACCCGGAAAGCATGTTGGCGCGCGGTCTCCTGGCGGCCACCCGCGGCGAGGTCACAGACGACTCGGCGGGCCTCATCACGGACTTTCGGCAACTGGCCGCCGACCACGAGCGAGTATTGGGGGCAGATCGCCCGGAGACGCTGATGATCCGCGCGAGCCTGGCGTCCGCGTACGGCGACGCGGGTGACCCGGCCGCCGCCGTCGCGGCCTACGAGGAGCTGCTCGCCGACCAGGAACGGGTGGTCGGCCCGGACGAGCGGAGCACGTTGTCCGTGCGCGGCGGTCTCGCCAAGTGGCGTGGCACCGCCGGCGACCCGGCCGCCGCCGTCACGGCGCTCGAGGTGCTGCTCGCCGACCTGGCGCGACTGCTGGGGCCCGACGACGAAGACACCCTCACGACCGCGGAGGACCTCGCGAACTGGCGGGGCGAGGCAGGCGATCCGGCGGACGGGATCGCCGCCCACGAACGGCTTCTGGCCGAACGGCTCAGCACACTAGGCCCCGACCACCCGCACACGCTGTCCACGCAGTACGCACTGGCGTTGTGGCAGCACCGGGCCGGCGACCTGCGCAACGCGATCGCCGTCCTGGAACAGATCCTCGCCCGCCAGGAACGGATCCTCAGCCCGGGCCATGGCGACATCCTCACGACCCGCACAGCCCTCGCGACGTTCCGGGGTGAGGCCGGTGACTTCGATGGCGCGGTGACCGGCTTCACCGAGCTGCTCGACGTGGAGTCACGGACGCTGGGGCCGGAGAACCGCCAGGTTCTGGCCACCCGGCACACCGTGGCGCACTGGCGAGGAGAGGCCGGTGACCCGGCGGGAGCGGCGGCCGCGCTCGAGGAGCTGCTCGGCGATCGTCGCCGGATCCTGGGGCCCGGCCACCCGCACACGGTCTCGAACTGGCACGAGCTGGCGGATCGGCGGGGCGACTCGGGTGACCCGGCAGGCGCGCTCGCCGCACTCGAGGAACTGCTCGCGGACCAGATGTCGAGGCACGCGGCCGACCATCCCGACATCCTGGTGACCCGCTACGCGCTGATGTACTGGCAATACGCGTCCGGCGGCGACGACGTCGATGCCGCAGCCGAGGCGTTGCTGGCCGACCTGTCACGGGTCCTGGGCCCGGATGACCCCGAGACCCTCAGCACCCGCTACAGCATGCTCGTCTTCCAGGCGGACGCGGCGGACTACCCGGCCGACCTGATCGCCGACCTCGAACACCTGCTGGCCGACCAGGTGCGAGTCCTGGGGCCCGACCATGTCCAGGCCCTGTCCTGCCGGCACGCCATCGCGAACTGCCGGGCGAGCGGCGGTGACTTCGCCGCCGCCGTGCTGACATTCGATGAGCTGCTTGCCGATCAGGTGCGGATCCTGGGACCCGATCACGCCGACGCGCTGATCACCCGGGCAAGTCTGGGCGAGTGCCACGCCCATGCCGGTGACCGGGCGAAGGCGATCACCACGTTCGAGCGGCTGCTGGCCGATCGGCTGCGGCTCCTGGGGCCCGATCACCTCGACACCCTGGACACCCGCCTGAGCCTCGCGAACCATCGGGCGGACCACGGAGATCTGACCGACGCCGCCGAGACCTTCGAGCAGATCCGGCTCGACCAGCTCCGGGTGCTGGGTCCTGACCACCCCCGCACACTGTCCACTCGGCACAGCATCGCGACCTACCTGAAGATCGCGGGCGAACCCGCCGACGCCATCGCCGCGTTCGAAGAACTGCTGGCCGACCGGCTCCGGGTGCTGGGTCCCGACCACCCCGGCACCCTCGAGACGCGAAACAGCCTGGGGGTGTGCCGGATGGAGACCGGGGACCCGGCCGGTGCGTTGCTCGTGTTCGAGGAGCTGGTCGCCGACCAGCTGCGGATGCTGGGTCCCGACCACCCCGGCACACTGTCCACTCGGCACAACCTCGAGACCTGCCGGGCGGAGGCGGGGGACGGGGCCGGTGCGCTGCACGCCTTCGAGACACTGATCGCCGACGAGCTGAGGGTACTGGGTCCTGACCATCCCGACACCGTGATGACGCGCTGCGGCCTCGCGGAGGCGCAACGGGACTCGGGCGACCTGGCCGGCGCCATCATCACACTTGAGGCCGTACTCGCGGACCTGCGCCGGACCCGGAGCGCCGCCACCCCCGAGACGTTCAGCGTCCGGCTCGTGCTGGCGGCCTATCGCGCCGAGAACGGCGATCCGAACGGTCTGGGGGAGTTGCGGCACCTGATCACCGACCAGGCGAGCGCGATGGGTGCCGACCACCCCGAAACGCTCTCCAGCCGGTCGACCATGGCGCACTACCTGGGCGGGTCAGGCGACGTGGCGGGCGCCGTCGCCGAGTACGAGCGGCTGCTCGAGTCCCAGGCGCGGGTGCTGGGCGCAGACCACCCCGATGTCCTCTATACCCGTGACGCCGTGGCGCACTGGCGTGAGCAGGCAGGTGACCCGGCAGGGGCGATCCGGGCCCTGGAGGACCTGCTGGCCGAGCAACTGCGGATACTCGGACCCACGCAGCTGGCCACCTTGTACACCCGTGGGAAGCTGGCCGCCCTCTGGAGCGTGACGGGCGAGACCGCCGCGGCCGTCGAGACCTACGAGGAGCTGCTCGCAGCACTGACGCGGTTGCAGGGCCCGGAGCACGTCGACACCCTGATGACGCGACACAGGCTGAGCGCGGCGAAGGCGGAGGCGGGCGACCCGGCCGGTCAGATCCCGGTCCTGGAGCAGCTGCTCGCCGATCAGCTGCGCGTGCTGGGCGCCGATGACGGCGAGCCCATGATCACCCTCTTCACGCTGGGGGCCTGCCGATCCGCGGTCGGCGACGCGGCCGGTGCCTTCGCCGCCTTCGACGAACTGGTCGCCACCCAGCGCCGGATCCTCGGCCCCGAACACGCCGACACCCTCGTGTCCCGCCATCAGCTCGAGCTCCACCGCGACCACGTCGACGAGGCAGCAGCCGTCACCGCGCTGGCCGAAGTGCTCGCCGCCCAGCAGCGGGTGCTGGGCCCGGAGCACCCGGACGTGCTCGCCACCCGTCTGAGCCTCGCCGACCTCCGCGGCCAGGCCGGTGACGCGGCAGGTGCCGTCGCAGCCTTCCAGGAGTTGGTCACCGACCAGCGAAGGCTGCTCGGCCGCAACCACAGCGAGACCCTGGCGGCCCGCGACGGCCTCGCATACTGGCGCACCCGGGTCGTTCCCCAACGCCGGCGTCGCGGGACACGCAAGCTCCGCCGCACCGACGGGCAGGAAAGCTAGTCGGCCAGGTCCTGGTAGGGGGAAGGCCGGCCACGAGCGTCACCAGGCGCGCCGGGTCCTCCTGCTGGGCGTCGCGCGCCAGCCGGGCGGCGAGCCTGGCGCTCGGGCGTGCACGCGCATGCCCGCGTCCCGGATGCCGCGCAGCACGGGCCTTGTTCAGCCGGGACAGCCGGGCGAGGCGGTCGGC
This sequence comes from Actinophytocola sp., assembly GCA_035995025.1. Classification (GTDB taxonomy): domain Bacteria; phylum Actinomycetota; class Actinomycetes; order Mycobacteriales; family Pseudonocardiaceae; genus Actinophytocola. Next base: position 68,666 of record DASYKY010000133.1, on the reverse strand, counting down.
CCGATCCTGTACGCGAGTGACCGCGGGCCGGCGGCGGCGTGCGTAGCGGTCGAGCGCGTCCGGCACGGAACCGGCCGCGGCGAGCTCGGCGGTCAGCACCGCGGCGTCGACGAGTGCGCTGTTGGCACCCTGGCCCAGCGTCGGCGCCATCGCGTGGGCCGCGTCGCCGAGCAGCACCGGCCGGCCGACGAGGCCACGCAGCGGTTTCCGGCCCGTCATGGAGTACCTCATCGCGGCGAGCCGCCTGGCGTTCAGGGCCGAGGGCGCGAAGTTCGTGTCACTGTCCGGCGCTCCCCTCGCGCGCGGCGATGCCGCCGTCCCTGCGGCGGCACTGGAGCGGCTGCTGGACTCGTCGGCGGCGCCATGGAACCGCTCTACGGCTTCCGGTCCCTGCACGCGTTCAAGACCAAGTTCGAGCCGTGGTACGCGCCGATGCACGTCGCGTACCGGGACGAGGCCGACCTGCCGCGCATCGGGGTCGCGCTGGCCCGCGCCTACGTGCCGGATACCTCGCTCGTCACGGTCCTGGTGGCGTTCGCCGCCGTGACGCTGCTCTTCACCGGCACCTACCCGCGAGGCATGGACCTCGGCGGCACCGAACCGGTCGTCGAGCCACCCGCGGAGCCGGTCCCGGCGCACGAACCAACCGGCAACCGCGGATAGCCGAACACCGGCGTACGCTATGCGAACGGGTTGCGGTCGACGCACCCGTTCGGGGGGTGGAACGTGTCAACGTTCGACGCAAGGCGCTCGCGTGCGTCGCTTGGCCGTGAGCGAAGGTGACTGACGAGCTCAGTGCGTTCTGGTGGCACCACGCGGGCGCCTCGGTGGTCGTCGCGGAAGGAACTCTCGACGCGGCCAGCTATGCCAAGCTGCGGGACACCCTGCTGAAGGCGGCCGCCGACGCACCGTGCGCGGTGCTCGTCGACCTGGACCGGATGGGCGTACACAGCCCGGTGGCGCTGGCACTGTTCCCGTCGGTCGCGGCCAAGATCGCCGCGTGGCCGGGGATTCCCCTCATCCTCGTGGTCGCCGACGAAGCGAAGCACCGGGTGCTGGCGGCCTACCGCATGCGGCGGTACATCCCGGTACACCGCAGCCTCGAGGAAGCGGTGATCGCCATCGGGGATCCGCCGCCGCGCAGGGTCGCGCGGCTCGATCTCCCGTACGGTCCCGCGGGTTTCGCACTGGCACACGACTTCGTCACCGAGTGGTGCGAACGCTGGCAGGTGTCCGAGGGCCGGACCGCTGATGCGCTCCGCATCGCCACCGCCCTCGTCGACAACACGATCAGGCACACCCGGGAGGCGCCCAGCATCCGGGTGGAGCTGCGCCGCGGCATGTTCACGGTCGCCGTGTACGACGGTGACCCGCGCCCGGCGCGGCCCCGCACGGACCCGGCAACGGGCGCCGAGCACGGCCTGGCGGTGGTCGAGGACCTGTGCCGCACCTGGGGGAACACCCCGACCTACGCGGGCGGCAAGGCCGTGTGGGTGGTCCTGTGACCAGCCGCCGCGTTCGGCCGAACGGTCGGACACCTCCCCGGTGACCTTGGCTAGTACCGGTAGTGGTCCGGCTTGTACGGGCCCTCGACGTGCACGCCGATGTACTCGGCCTGCTTCTTCGACAGCACGGTGAGCTTCACGCCCAGCGCGTCGAGGTGCAGGCGCGCGACCTTCTCGTCGAGGTGCTTGGGCAGCACGTACACCTGCCGCTCGTACTGCTCGGGTTTCGTGAACAGCTCGATCTGCGCGATGACCTGGTTGGTGAAGGAGTTCGACATGACGAAGCTCGGGTGACCGGTCGCGTTGCCGAGGTTCAGCAGCCGGCCCTCGGACAGCACGAGCACCGTGTGTCCATCCGGGAAGCGCCACTCGTGCACCTGCGGCTTGATCTCCGTACGGACGATGCCCGGGATCCGCGTCAGGCCCGCCATGTCGATCTCGTTGTCGAAGTGGCCGATGTTCCCGACGATGGCCTGGTGCTTCATCTTCGCCATGTGGTCGGCGGTGATGATGTCGAGGTTGCCGGTCGTGGTGACGAAGATGTCCGCGTCTGCGACCACGTCCTCCAGCGTCGTCACCTGGTATCCGTCCATCGCCGCCTGCAGTGCGCAGATCGGGTCGATCTCGGTGACCACGACGCGGCCGCCCTGAGCCCGCAACGACTCCGCGCACCCCTTGCCGACGTCTCCGTAGCCGCACACCACGGCCACCTTGCCGCCGATCAGCACGTCCGTCGCCCGGTTGATTCCGTCCACCAGCGAGTGCCGGCACCCGTACTTGTTGTCGAACTTGGACTTCGTCACCGAGTCGTTGACGTTGATCGCCGGGAACAGCAGCTCGCCGGCCGTGGCCAGCTCGTAGAGGCGATGCACCCCGGTGGTGGTCTCCTCGGTCACGCCGACGACGCCCTCTGCGATGCGCGTGAACCGCCCCGGGTCGGCGGCGAGCGAGTCACGCAGCACGCCGAGCACGATCCGGTACTCCTCGGAATCCGACGCGAGCGGCTCGGGCACCACGCCGGCCCGCTCGAACTGGACGCCCTTGTGCACCAGCAGGGTCGCGTCGCCGCCGTCGTCCAGGATCATGTTCGGCCCGCGCCCGCCGGGAAAGGTGAACAGCCGCTGGGTGCACCACCAGTACTCCTCCAGTGTCTCGCCCTTCCACGCGAACACCGGTACCCCGGCCGGCTCGTCGGGTGTCCCGTCCGGACCGACGACCGCGGCCGCGGCGGCGTGGTCCTGGGTGGAGAAGATGTTGCAGCTGACCCACCGCACCTGCGCGCCGAGCGCGACGAGCGTCTCGATCAGCACGGCCGTCTGCACGGTCATGTGCAGCGACCCGGCGATGCGCGCGCCGCGCAACGGCTGGGCCTCGGCGAACTCGGCGCGCACCGACATCAGGCCGGGCATCTCGTGCTCGGCGAGCGTGATCTCCTTGCGCCCGAACTCGGCGAGCGACAGGTCGGCGACCTTGTGGTCGGTGTTCATACACCCTCCCTCACCAGCGAAGTGTCCAAACAGGAGCGTGCGGCGGCACCGGCGGCGGGACCGTAGGCCCCCGCCAGGCGCGCCACCAACGACGCCTCGTCCATCCGGTACTCCTGCGGGCCGACCGACTCGAGCACCAGCGTGGCCAGCGTGCAGCCGAGCTGCGCGGCCCCTTCCTGGTCGAGCCCGCCCGCGATGCCCGCGAGGAACCCGGCCCGGAAGCCGTCCCCGACGCCGGTCGGCTCGGTCGGCCCCGCCGGCGCCACGACGGGCACGGTCGTCGCGGGCCGCTCGCAGCTCTCGATCGTCACGCCCAGCCGCCCGCGCGTGGTCACCCACGTGCCGACCCGGTCGAGTACGTCGTCGTCGGCCCAGCCCGTCTTGTAGGTCAGGAGCGTCCGCTCGTACTCGTTCGTGAACAGGTAGGTGGCATCGTCGACGAGCTCGCGGATCTCCTCGCCGCTCATCCTGGCCAGCTGCTGGGACGGGTCGGCGACGAACGGCACGCCGAGCTCGCGGCACTCGGTTGTGTGCCGCACCATCGCCTCCGGGTCGTTCGGGCTGATCACCACCAGCGGGTCGGCGAGGCCGGCGACGATCGGCGCGAGCTCGATCTCCCTGGCCTCGTCCATGGCGCCCGCGTAGAACGTGGCGATCTGGTTGTGCGCGGTGTCGGTGGTGCACAGGAACTTCGCGGTGTGCCGGGTGACCGAGTAGCGCACGTGCTCGGTGACGACGTTGTGGCCGGCGAGCCAGGCCCGGTAGTCGGCGAAGTCCGAGCCGACGGCGCCGACCAGCACCGGCGCGTGGCCGAGGCAGCCGAGGCCGAAGGCGATGTTGGCGGCCACCCCGCCGCGCCGGATCTCGAGCTCGTCGGCGAGGAACGACAGGGAGACCTTGTCGAGTTTGCCCTCCACGAGCTGGTCGGCGAACCGGCCGGGGAACACCATCAGGTAGTCGGTCGCGATCGACCCGGTGACGACGATGGTCCGCCGCCCCGGAATTTCACGTTGTGGTCGCGTTGGGTTGGTTCCGTTCGGTTCGGGACGTATCGGTGGTTGGTTTGCGTCCCGTTTCCCTTGGGTGCGGAGGTGTGTCATGTCAGCTCCTCAGGCCACTGCCGTCGCGGTCACGCCGGCGTCGGCCGCCAGCGCTTCGGCCCGGTCGGTGCGTTCCCACGTGAAGTCGGCGTCGTCGCGGCCGAAATGCCCGTAGGCGGCGGTCTTCGCGTAGACGGGCCGGTGCAGCCGCAGGTAGTCGCGGAACGCGGCCGGCCGCAGGTCGAAGTGGGCGTCGACCAGGTCGACGATCCGCTCCTTGGGTACCCGCTCGGTACCGAACGTCTCCACCAGCAGCGACAGCGGGCGGGCCATCCCGATGGCGTAGGCGACCTGCACCTCCGCCCGGTCGGCGAGCCCGGCGGCGACCACGTTCTTCGCCACGTAGCGCGCCGCGTAGGCCGCCGAACGGTCCACCTTGGACGGATCCTTGCCGGAGAACGCGCCGCCGCCGTGGCGGGCGAACCCGCCGTACGTGTCGACGATGATCTTGCGGCCGGTGAGGCCGGCGTCGCCGACGGGGCCGCCGATGACGAACCGGCCGGTTGGGTTGACGAAGAAGTTGGCGCGCAACGACTTCGCGTCGTACAGGCCGGCCGGGATCACGTCGGTGACCACGTTCTCCCATAGGTGGCTGGGAATCCGTGCCTCGACGCCGGGCTCGTGCTGGGTGGAGATAAGCACCTTCTCCACCGCCACCGGCACGTTGTCGACGTAGCGCACGGTCACCTGGGTCTTGCCGTCCGGCCGCAGGTACGGCAGGTCGCCGTTCTTGCGCACCTCGGCGAGCCGCCGGGCGAGCCGGTGCGCGAGCGCGATGGGCATCGGCATCAGCTCGGGCGTCTCGTTGGTGGCGTAGCCGAACATCATGCCCTGGTCGCCCGCGCCGACGCGGTCGAGATCCTCGGTGGCGCCGTCCCGGGCCTCCTGCGCGGTGTCGACGCCCTGTGCGATGTCGGGGGACTGCTTGTCGAGCGCGCTCAGCACCCCGCAGCTCTCCGCGTCGAACCCGCACTCCGAGGTGTAGCCGATCGACCGGATCGTGTCCCGCACGATCGCGGCGATGTCGAGCTGGCCGGGCGTGGTGATCTCGCCCGCGACCACGACGAGGCCGGTGGTCAGCAGCGTCTCGCAGGCAACCCGGGAGTTCGGGTCCGCGGTGAGCGCGGCGTCGAGGACCGCGTCGGAGATCTGGTCGGCGATCTTGTCGGGGTGCCCCTCGGTCACCGACTCGGAGGTGAACACGAACTCCGTCATGACGAATCTCCTTTGCCGAACAGGTGGACCACGCTGACCACGTTGTCGTCTCCGTGCCAGCCGCCCGCGTTCTGGGTCAGGCCGACGCGGGCGTCCGGCACCTGGCGGCGGCCAGCCTCACCACGTAGCTGCTGGACGATCTCGACGATCTGCGCGAGCCCGGTCGCGCCGATCGGGTGGCCGCGGGCGAGGAGCCCGCCGCCGGTGTTCACGGGCACCCGGCCGCCGAGCTCGGTCGCGCCGCTCGCGAGCAGGCGGGCGCCCTCGCCGGGCCCGGCGATGCCGAGCTGCTCGGTGATGACCAGCTCGGCCGACGCCGCCGCGTCGTGCACCTCGACGCAGTCGAGGTCTTCGGGGCCGACGCCGGCGTGCTCGTAGGCGCGCCGGGCGGCCGCGGCGGTGACGCTGCCCGAGCCGTCGGCCGGCGCGGTGGTGTTGACCGAGGCGAGCACGGTCACCCGCGGTGCCCCGCCGGTCCGGTCGGCCATCAGCAGGGCCGCGGCCGCGCCGTCGGTCACCGGCGAGCACATCGGCAGCGTGAACGGGCCGACGATGTGCCGGGCGGCCAGCACCTCCGGCACCGTCCACTCGCCACCGAACTGCGCGGCCGGGTTCAGCGCCCCGTTGTGCTGCGCCTTGATCACGACGCGGGCCAGGTCCTCCTGGGTGGCCCCGGTGCGGTCGAGGTAGCGCTGCGCGGACTCCGCATAAAGGTCCATCAGGAACGAGCGGCCGGCCGGCAGGTCCGCGGGCACGGTGTCCATGTCGACCGACCCGCCGATCGCGGCGAACGAGCGCGCCTTGTCCGGATGGGTCATCTTCTCCGCGCCGACGGCGAGCACGACGTCGTGCACCCCGGTGGCCACCGCCTGCCAGGCGAGGTGGAAGGCCGTCGACGCGGACGCACACGCGTTCTCCACGTTGACCACCGGAAGGTCACCGAACCCCAGCGGCCGCAGGGCGAACTGCCCGGCGAGCATCTCCTGCCCGGTGATCGTGCCCGCGACGGCGTTGCCGAAGTAGCACGCCTGGACGTCCTCGACCGTGCGGCCCGCGTCCTTGAGCGTCGCGGTGACCGCCTCGGCCACCAGGTCCTTGAACGTGAGGTTCGGCCGCTTGGCGAACCTCGTCATCCCGATGCCCGCGACGTGAACGGCCCGCTGTGCCGGTGTCGGCGCGGGAGTCATCGCCGGCAGGTGACGTAGGTCCACGTGCACGGGAACGACTCCTGGGCCGGGAACAGCTTCTCCAGGCTGTACCGGATGAGGAACCTGCGGTCCCGCAACGCCTTCTCGGTCGGCTCCCGGCCGTCCACCTTGGGCGAGCCGCCGACCCAGCTGAGCACGCCGTCGTGGTAGGTGTGCAGCAGCTGGCACCACTCGTCGACCCGGGCGAAGATCGTGGCGTCGAAGGTGTGCAGCACGTCGAAGCCCGCCGTGGTGAACGCGTCGAGGTACTCGTCGAGGGGGCGGACCGGCACGAACACCTTCTCCCGCAGCCGGGTGTGCCCGGCGAGCGCCGCGGTGTCCTCGAGCGTGTCGCGGTACTCCTCGAACGCCGGCTCCCGCGAGACGAGGTCGGCGGCGATCTCGTTGACCTTCGCGACGGTCTCGTCGATGATCCAGTCGCCGGGGCGGTGCAGCGGGTTGCGCAGGTTGGCGGAGCACACGAACGCCAGCCCTCCCGGTCGCAGCACGCGGGCCCACGACTCGAGCGTCTCGGGCAGGTTGTGGTACAGGTGGATCGCGTTCGTGGACGTGATCGCGTCGACCGGCAGCGTCCCGCCGAGCACCTCGTCGAGGGTCTGCAGTCGCCGCTCCGCCTTCACGTAGTCGAGCAGCCGGAACGCCACCCGCTCGTCGTCGCGGAAGTTCTCCAGCGCCACCCGGAGGAATTTCGGCGAGGCGTCCACGTTGAGAATCCCGACCCGGTGCTGGATGCGAGAAAGCAGCCGCCGGGCGAGAATTCCCGTGCCGGCCGAGTAGTCGACGAGCAGCTTGTTCTCGTCGAGTGCGGCGAGTACCTGGGCCACGGTCGGTTCGAGATTCTTGTACCAGCTGTGCGTGCCGACGCTGTCATAGCTGAGGCCGAACTCCTCGACCGGCTGGCGAACCCAGCCGGCGTCCGGAATTCGATCGAAATCGCGCGGCCAGTCGAATGCGGCAGTGCGGACCTGGGTTACGGTCATGACGTGCTCCATTCTTTCTCGTGTCCATGGTCCGGCTTTCGACGCCGCCTCATAAGCCGGTTCTCGGCACAAATTTGACCGGCCGCCATTTGTGCACATGGCACAAGTGCCGTCACTGGGGCCAGCGGACGCCGCGGCGGCACAGCTTGCGGGTGTAGACCGTGCGGGGCGACACCACGCGCCCCGCCGCGGTGGCCAGCGCGGTGCTCACCACCAGCGCCCCGAGCGCGGCGGGCGCCAGGCCGCCGGCCAGCTCGGTGGCGAGCACGACGGCGGTCACCGGAACCCGGGCACCGCCGGCGACCACGGCCGCCATGCCGGCGAGCGCGCAGCCGCCCGGCTGGTCACCGGTCATCGCGGCGCACGCGGAGCCGAGGGTCGCGCCGGCGAACAGCATGGGTGCGAAGACGCCGCCGACCCCGCCCACCGCGAGCGTCGCACTCGCCGCGACCGCCTTGCCGGCGGCCAGCACCAGCAGCAGCGCCACCGGTAGCGCGCCGGCCGCGGCCTGCGCGATCACCGGCTGCCCGATGCCGTACAGCTGCGGCAAAGCCAGCAGCAGCAGGCCGAGCGCGACCCCGCCGGCGGCCGGCCGGAGCCACACCGGGCCCCGCCACACGCGGTCCACGGCGTCCTCGGCGAGATACACCAGCTTCCCGAACCCCGCGCCGGCCAGACCACCGAGCACGCCGACCAGCACCGCGGCCGCGAGTCCCGCCTCGCCGGCCTGCCCGACGTCCGCGAACGGGCGCGCACCGACCACGATCCGGCGTACCGCGGTCCCGGCGAGGCTCGCCGTCGCGAGGAGCCCGGCCGCCGCCAGCAGCGCCGGCAACGTGCGGGCCGGCCCGCGCCGGACGGGCCCGACCAGGAACAGCTCGAGCGCGAACACCACGCCGGCGACGGGGGCTCCGAAGATCACCGCGGTGGCCGCGGCCACCCCGCAGCCGCCCAGCAGCCTGGGCCAGGGCTCCGGGACCCGCGCGCGGCGCCCCGCGGCGTGGCCGATCGCCGATCCGGCGACCGCCGCAGGCCCCTCGCCGCCGAGCGGACCGCCGGTGCCGACGCACAGCACGGCGCCGACAACGCGGGCAACGGCCGCCCGCGCCTGATGCGCGTCCGCGCCGGGCGCGGCCATCGCCAGCATCAGGTCGGGGATGCCGAGCCCCCGCATGCCGGGCGCGACCAGGTACCCGACCAGCCCGTACGCCAGCCCGCCGAGCACCGGCAACAGCGGCAGGAGCAGGCCGGCCCCGAGCCCGGCCCGCGTCGCGGCGTCGATCGCCAGCGAGATCGCGGCCGCGACGAGCCCGGCAGTCACGCCAGTGCCCGCCGCGAGCCCGATCAGCGCGACCGGCGCACCGGCGCCCGGTCGGCGCCGGATCCGCGGAGCCTGGCGACGGTCGTTCACGACGCCTCCGCCTGGTCCGGATTCAGCAGCCGGTTCTTGTGCACGAGCTACAAAGGAGAGCGTGTGCGGTCGTCATTCCGGGTATCATCGAACGTAGCGAGAAGCGAGGGAACCACAATGGCACCAAAGGACGGAAACAACAGCGACAGCGGGCGCGAACGCGTGAGCCGGGCCGCCTACGAGCTGTTCAGTCGGGAAGGCACCGCGAGCGTCGGAGTCGACGCCGTCATCGCGAAGGCAGGCACGGCCAAGATGACCCTGTACCGCAATTTCCCGTCCAAGACCGACCTCATTCTCGACTTCCTGCAACGCCGGGAGACGCTGTGGACCGAGGAATGGCTGCAGGCCGAAAGCCGGCGCCGCGGGGGCACGCCGGCCGAACAGCTGCTCGCGATTTTCGACGTTTTCGGCGAATGGTTCGCCAAGCGTGACTTCGAAGGCTGCTCGTTCCTCACGACCATGATCGAGACCAGCGGAAAGGACGACGCCGTGTACCGGGCGAGCGTCCAGCACCTGGCCAACATCCGGCACTACCTGAAGGGCCTCGCCACCGCCGCGGGCATCGACGACCCGGACGCCTTCGCCCGCCAGTGGCACATCCTCATGAAGGGCTCGATCATGGCCGCCCACGAAGGGGACGCCGCGGCCGCGGGCCGGGCGGGGGAGCTCGCCGTGCTGCTGTTGCGTGCACACGGCATCGAGGCCGGGTAGCCGGCCGGGACGGGGTCCGTCCCGGCCGGTCCGACCTCAGCTCACGCCCAGCTTGTCCGCCGCCATCCGGGTGCCCGCCACCCGGTTGGTGATCTTCTGGAAGGCCACGTCCCGTGCGTAGTCCGGCGAGCCGTGGTTGGGCTTCTCGTCGATACTGAACGGCGAGAAGCCGCAGTCGTCGGTCGCGCCGAGCTGCTCGCGCGGAATGAAGTTGGCCGCACGAACCAGCGAGTCGCGCACTTCCTCCGCGCTCTCCACCCGCGGGTTCAGCGGGTTGATCACGCCGACGAAGGCGAACTGCGCGACGCCGTTCGCGTCGCCGCGCAGGTGCTCACCGATCAGCTTGTACACCCGGTCGCGGTCCCGCTCGCTCGCCAGCTGGATCAGGAAGTAGCCCGCGTTCATGTCGAACATCGACGGCAGCAGGTCGTTGTAGTCCACGTCCGCGCTGTGCACCGAGTCCCGGTCCCCGCCAGGACAGGTGTGGATGCCGATGTTCGCCCGCTCCTCCGGCGTGAACCGGGCGAGCACGCGGTTGTTCAGCTCGATGAAGTGCGGCAGCAGGTTGCGCCCCGTCCAGGGGTTGCGCGGGTCCTTGCGGGTGGACAACCTGCCCTCGGTGAAGTCGATCGAGACCCGGGCGGCCCCGGCGGCGAACGCCTCGCGGATGTCCTTCTCGCACTCGTTGGTGAGATCCTCCTCGAACTGCGCGCGCGGGTAGCCGGGCACCTCCTCGTCGAGCGGGTACAGCAGTGCCAGCATCGACGGCGCGATCACGGCCTGCTTCATCGGCCGCGTGGTCAGCTTGATCGACTTCTTCAGCGAGTCCGCGGCGAAGTTCTTGTACCGGAACGGCCCGCTGGTCAGCCGCGGCAGCTGGCGGCCGTGCCCGTCGGCGAAGATCGCGAAGAACTGGCCGCCCTCCCCGCCCAGGTGCTCGGCGAGGCCGGTGCCGGCCAAGGTGTCGGTGATCGGGTAGGTGGCGAAACTGGACCACCGCTGCTCGCCGTCGGAGATGATCGGCGCGCCGGTCGCCTCGCCGCGGGAGATGGAGTCGCGGACGGCTTTCTCCTGCTCCGCCTCGAGCTCCTCGTGGGTCGCGGTGCCCGCGTCGTATCCGGCGTAGGTCTCCTGGAGCTTGCTCGGTCGCGGCAGTGAGCCGACCGGTTCGGTGGGGATGCCGGTTTCCGTCCTCGGGTCAAAAGCACTCATGCGTGTTCTCCTTTGATCCACTGTGGAGTGCGATGCCGTCCGAGTTAAAGATTGAGACCGGTCTGTCTCAGACAATCACTGAAGGTTAGCCGCGGCCGGGAATCAAGTCAATGTATGGCGCGACGAGAGGGTCGGCGGTACGCTGACCCGATTCATAGACAGGTCTGTCTCACAGCTGCTGACGATGCGGTCAGGAGGTCGTGGTGGGCCGGATACGGGGCACGTGGAAGCCCGGCGCCGCCGGACACGTCGTGGTGTGCGACGGCGCGATGGGCACGATGCTGCACTCGGCCGGGGTGCCGCTCGACAGTTCGCTGTGCGAGCTCAACGTGACCCGGCCGGCCCTCGTGCGGGACCTGCACGCCGCGTACTTCGCGGCCGGTGCGCGGCTCGTGCAGACCAACACCTTCGACGCGAACCGCCTGCGGCTGGCCCGCTTCGGTCTCGAGGATCGGGTGGCGGAGATCAACATCGCGGGTGCGCGGCTGGCCCGGGAGGCGATCGGTGACCGCGACGGCCTGGTGGCCGGGAGCGTCGGGCCGGCGATGAGCGCGAGCCTCGTCCGGCGGGTCCCGGCGGGGGAGCGGGTGGCGATCCTGCGCGAACAGGTCGCCGCGCTGGCCGACTGGGTCGACGTGATCGTGTGCGAGACGTTCGGCGACACCGAGTCGCTCGCGCAGGCCGTCGAGGTCGCGTTCGACGAATGCGACCTGCCGGTGGTGGCGCAGCTGACCTTCGGCGAGGACGGCCGGACGCTGCGCGGCGAGGAACCCGCCGCCGCGGCCGCGGCCCTCGACAGGCTGGCCCTGGCCGCGCTGGGCGCCAACTGCACCGTCGGGCCGGCCGTCCTGCGCGAGGTCGTGCCCGAGCTGGTCCGCAACTGCACCGTGCCGGTGTCGGTGCAACCCAATGCCGGCAGTCCGCGCCGCCTCGGCCACCGGCTCCGGTACGCGCACAACACCGAGTACTTCGCGCAGGCCGCGCGGCAGTTCGTGGCCGACGGCGCGGCGATGGTCGGCGGATGCTGCGGCACCACGCCCGCCCACATCCGGGCCGTGGCGGGCGCCGTCGACGGCATCGTCCCGGCCCCGCCGCCCCGGCCGGCGGGTGCCGGGCGCGCGACGGTCCGCGTGACCGGGGGGCCTGTCGGGGTGGCCGAGCGGGTCGAGTGGCCCTTCGCGGACCGGTTCGTGGTCCTGGCCGGCCTGCGTGCGCCGCGCGGCAGCGAGCTGGGCGAGTTCATCGGCCGGGCCGGGGAGCTGGCCGCGGCCGGGGCCGACGTGCTCGCCGTCACCGACCCGGGCCCGCCGCCCGCCCGCGTCAACCCGATCGCCGCGGGCGCGCTGCTCGGCGAGCGGGTCAAGGCGGAGGTGCTGCTGCAGGTGGAAACGGCCGACCGCAGCCTGCCCGCTCTGCAGGCCGACCTGCTCGGCGCGCACGCGCTCGGGCTGCGGCTCGTCGTCTGCCGGACGGGCACACCTCGCGTCGCCGGTGACTATCCGGGCATCGGCCCGGCGAGCGACGTCGACTCCGTGCGCCTGGTGGCGGCGCTGTCCGGGCTCAATGACGGCGTCGACTGGCGTGGCGTGTCCACACCGGACCGGACCCGGTTCGTGGTCGGTGCCGCGCTGCGGACCGCCGCGCTGGATCGCGGGCGCGAGCTGGCCAGGGCCGGGGAGAAGGTCGCGGCCGGGGCGCATTTCCTGCTCACCGACGTGATCTACGACGTGGAGGCCGCCGCGCGCTTCCTGACCGAGCTGCGCGACCGCGGCGTGGCGGTGCCGGTGGTGCTGACCCTCGCCCCGTTCGAGGACGTCACCACGATGTTGCGGCGCACCCACGAGGATCCCGAGGTCGCCGTGTCGCGCGCGGCACCGTCCGCCGTCATCGACTCCGACCACGCGCTCGCCGCGGTCGCGACGCTGCGCGACCTGGCCGGCGGCGTTCTCGTGCAGCTGTCCGCCGCGCCGGACGCCGACGCGGTGTCACTGGTCCGGCGCCTGTGCGGGCCGGGGACATGACCGCCGATCGCGGGCCGGACCCGGCCGTCGTCACCGGCCTGTCCCGGCAGAACTCCTTGTACCGCCGCATGATCACCGTCTGCGACCAGATCGCCGACGCCGCCGTGCGGGGCGCGGACGCCCGCCAGCTCACCAGGGTGCTCGCCGAGACGCTCGACCAGACGGTGCTGTTGTTCGACCCGGCCTTCGCGCTGCTCGCCCAGGCGGGCGCGGGGGAGTGGGACCCGGCGGACGCCGCGGCCGGCCGGATCCGGCGGGCGCTGGCGACCGAACGCCGCCCGCTTCGCCTGCCGGCCATGCCGGACTCCGCGCTCCCGCACGGCTGCCAGGCCACCCCGATCACGATCGGCGACACCATCCTCGGCTACCTGGTGGTCCTGGACCGCACCGACCCGCTCGCCCGCGACGACGACGCCGACCTGCTGACCACGAGCTACGCGGCCACGCTGTTCGCGCTGACCATGGCCAACGAGCGCACCAGCGCCGACCTCGGCCGCCGCTACCGCAGCGCGCTCGTCGACGCGCTGGTGTCCGGCAACTTCCTCGACGCCGCCGACGCGAACCGCAAGGGCCGCTCGCTCGGGCTCGCCGACCCCGGGCCGTACCGGGTCGCCGTCCTGCGGCCCAACGTGGCCGACGAGACGCCGGCCACCGCCGAGAAGCTGGCCGCCCGGTTCGTCACCGCGGGCCGGCTCGCCGCCGCGCGGGGGACCGACGTGGTGCTGCTCCTCGGCGACGCCGCCGAAGCCGGCGACGTCCTCACCGACTGCGCGAAGTTCCTCGCCGGCACCATGACCGACGCCGACCCGGCCTGCGGGCTGAGCGAACGCGCCGACCATCCCGCCCAGGCGCCGGTGGGGCTGCGCCAGGCCCAGCACGCCATCGATGTCGGCACCCGGATCGGCCGTACCGGCCAGGTGATCGCCTACGACGAGCTCGGCATCTACCGCCTGCTGCTGCAGATCGGCGACATGCGCCAGCTGTGGCGGTTCGCCGAGGAGATCCTCGGCCCGCTGCTCGACTACGACGCGAACCACAAGGTCGACCTGGTCGCGACCCTGTCGACCTATCTCAACCAGCACCAGAGTCTCAAGCAGACGGCGCGCGCCCTGCGGGTACACGTCAACACGGTCTCCTACCGGATCCAGCGGATCGAGCAGCTGACCCCGCTGGACCTGACCAACCCCGACGACCGCCTCGTCGCCCACGTTGCCGTCAAGATCGTGGAGTCGCAACAAGCACTGGACCAGGGCAGCGCGTAGGGGAGCGGTGGTGCCGCGGCACGGCCGCCGTCAGAAGACCGTCGTCCAGTCGTTCTTGATGCTGGCGACGTTCCATCCGTCGGCGGTGGCTCGTTCGAGTGCCTTCTCCGAACCGGCGGTGTAGTCGAACTCGCGGTCAGCGTCGTCGTGGCAGACGAGCAGGCGGAGCGTCGGCCGGTCGGCGTGGTGGGTGAACTCGAGCATCTCGATGTCGCCGTTGGAGTTTCCGGCGGCGAAGAGGGGTCGCCGGCCGGTGCGACTCCAGATCCGTACCGGTTTCTCCGGGCCGTCGTCGAGGTAGTCGGCCTCGATCCGGTGGGTGATCGTGCCGCCGTGATCGTCGCTCGCGTACGCCAGGGTGCTGGCGCTGCCGATCACCCGCTCACGAGGGATGCCGTACATGTCCTGGCTGATCGGACGCATGAAGTCGCGGCCGCCGCCCGATGCGATGTAGCTGGTGAAACCGTTGGCGCGCAGGTAGTCGAGCAGGCCGACCATCGGGATGTACGCGCAGTTCAGATAGCCACGACCGAGAGTGGGATGCCGTGCGTTGCTCATGAAGACGGATGCCTGGTGTTCGAAGGCCTCCACGCTGATCCCGGCGTAGGCGGCCAGAATTCCGGCCCCCAGTGTTCGCACGTTGGTGTCGTCGCCGGCGTAGTGCTCGACCATCAACGCGCCGAACCACGCGTGGTCGCGCTCCACGACGGCCTTCCACGGCTGGCGCTCGCCCAGCTCGGGCCGCGCCACCGCCATCTCGGCGAGGCGCCGGAGGATGAAGTCGAGCTGTATCGGCATCGGCTTCTCACACCACAGGGTGCCGTCGTTGTCGAACACCGCGACGCGCTCCTCGACCGGCACGGGCGCCGATCCGTCCGTACCGGACACCCGGCGTACGAAGTCGACGATCGCCGTTTTCGTCTGGCCGTCACGCCATCCCGGGAGCACCTCGTCGGCCATGATCAACTCCAGGGTTCCGTCGGCGACACCTTCGAACCACTCAGGCAACCGTGCCCGCACCGCCCCGGCATCACCTCGAAAGCGTGAGGTGAACCGAGCCGCTGGACGCGGCCGGTTCATCCGTGGCGGATGAGGACGGGAGCCGGACCCGATTCCAGACTGCGGTGAAGCCGAGCCGAGAAGCGAGTGCGGAGGAACGCCATGCCCGAGCAGTTCCGGGGACTGATCAACGTCGATATCCGCGATTCGAAGTCCGATTGGACGCCGTTCGA
This sequence comes from Actinophytocola sp., assembly GCA_035995025.1. Classification (GTDB taxonomy): domain Bacteria; phylum Actinomycetota; class Actinomycetes; order Mycobacteriales; family Pseudonocardiaceae; genus Actinophytocola. The sequence goes on along the minus strand of DASYKY010000133.1, from coordinate 53,322 downwards.
GCCACCGAGCGCGCCGGACGGTGCGCCGAACGTCGTCTACATCGTCCTGGACGACGTGGGGTTCTCCGCGATGAGCTGCTACGGCGGGCCGATCGAGACGCCGAACATCGACCGGATCGCGGGCCGGGGCGTGCGCTACACCCAGTGGCACACGACCGCGCTGTGCTCGCCCACGAGGTCGTGCCTGCTCACCGGACGCAACCACACCCGCAACAGCATGGCCTGCATCACCGAGGCCGCGATCGGGTTCCCGAACGCCAGCGGCACCATCCCGCCGGAGAACGGCATGCTCCCCGAGATCCTGGGCGAGCGCGGCTGGAACACGTACATGGTCGGCAAGTGGCACCTGTGCCCGACCGACGAGATGAACCTCGCCGCCACCCGCCGCAACTGGCCGAGCGGCCGCGGCTTCGAACGGTGGTACGGGTTCCTCGGGGCCGAGACCAACCAGTGGTATCCGGACCTCGTCTACGACAACCACCCGGTCGACCAGCCACGCTCGCCGGAGCAGGGCTACCACCTCACCGACGACCTCACCGACAAGGCGATCGAGTTCATCCGGGACGCCAAGGCGATCGCACCGGAGAAGCCGTTCTTCCTCTACTACGCGCCCGGTGCCTGTCACGCACCTCATCACGCGCCGAAGGAGTGGATCGACCGGTTCCAGGGCCGTTTCGACAGCGGCTACGAGGCGTTGCGCGAGCAGACCCTGGCGCGGCAGAAGGACATGGGCCTGGTGCCGCCGAACACCGAGCTGCCGCCGCTGAACCCGATCGGCACGCCCGACACCCGCACCGGCCCGGACGGCCTGCCGTTCCCCGCCCTGGACTACACGCGTCCGTGGGACACGCTGAACGACGACGAGAAGCGTCTCTTCGCCCGCATGGCCGAGGTCTACGCGGGCTTCCTCGCGCATGCCGACCACCACGTCGGGCGCCTGCTCGACCACCTGGAGCAGACCGAGCAGCTGGACAACACGCTCATTGTCCTCGTTTCGGACAACGGCGCGAGCGGCGAGGGCGGGCCGAACGGCTCGGTCAACGAGATGAAGTTCGCCAACGGCGTCGCCGACGACCTCCGGGAGAACCTCGCGAAGCTCGACGAGCTCGGCGGCACCAAGACGTACAACCATTACCCCAACGGCTGGGCGATGGCGTTCAACACCCCGTTCAAGATGTGGAAGCGCTACGAGTTCAACGGCGGTACGGCCGACCCCTGCATCATCTCCTGGCCCGCGGGGACGACCACCCGCGGCGAGGTCCGCGACCAGTACCACCACGCGATCGACATCGTCCCCACGATCCTCGACGTCCTCGGCGTGGAAGCGCCGGAGACGATCAAGGGGCACACCCAGAGCCCGCTCGACGGCGTCAGCATGCGCGCCAGCATCGACGAAGGAAACATCACGTCGGGCCGCAAGACGCAGTTCTACGCGATGCTCGGTTCCCGGTCCATCTGGCACGAAGGCTGGAAGGCCGTGACCACGCACCCGACGCTGGCGGGCTGGGGCCACTTCAACGAGGACGAGTGGCAGCTCTACCACACCGACGTCGACCGGTCCGAGCTGCACAACCTCGCCGCCGAGCAGCCCGCCAAGCTCCGCGAGCTCGTCAACATCTGGTTCTCCGAGGCCGGGGCGAACGGGGCCTTCCCGCTGGACGACCGTTCCGCGGTGGAGATCCTCACCACGCCGCGACCCCAGCTCACGGCGCCGCGGAGCCGGTACGTGTACTACCCGGGCACCGCGCCGGTCTCGGAGTGGCAGGCGGTCAACACCCGCAACCGGTCGTTCGTGATCGGCGCCGTCGTCGACATCCCGGCGCCCGGAGCCGAAGGCGTGCTGTTCGCCATGGGCGCGCGCTTCGGTGGCCACGCCCTCTACGTCAAGGACAACCGGCTGCACTACGTCAACAGCTACGTCGGCAGCGTGGAACAGAAGATCGTCGGCACCGAGGACATCCCGACCGGCACGTCGCTCGTCCTGTCGGCCTCGTTCGAGAAGGACGGGATGGAACCCGACGGTGCGACCGGCGTGCTCTCGCTCTACCACGGTGACAAGAAGGTCGGCGAGGGCCGGATCAAGACCCAGCTCGGCGCGTTCGCCATCGCCGGCTCGGGCCTCTACGTCGGCCGGCACGTCGGCGAGCCGGTCACCGACGACTACCCGGGGGAGCCTCCCCACCGGTTCACCGGCGGCACGATCGACCGGGTCGCCGTCGACGTAAGCGGCGAGCCCTATCTCGACCTCGAGCGCGAGGCCGAGCTGATGCTGATGCGGGAGTGAGCAGGCAGCACCTCGCGGTGTCCCGCGTGGACAGTCCACGCGGGACAGGGCCGGCTAGGCGCCGACCCGTGCCAAAGCGTGGTCGCGGCGCTGCTCGAACTGGTCGGCCTTGGCGGCCAGGCGGGTGAGGAACTCGGCGAGCTCGGCGCGAGCGAGCTCGCCGGCCGGCCCGAGGTTGCCGAGGTCGAAGACACCCCAGTGTCTCAGCAGCGGCCAGATCACCTCGTCGTGGTGGATGCGCAGGTCGTAGATGCCGGCCTTGGCGATCAGTGCGGCCTTGCGCAGAAAACCGGAGATGATGGAGCCCGGCATCTGGAACCCGACGACCTCGTCGGTGATCGCGCGCATGGTGTCGTCCGGCGCCACCTGCAGTGCCGCGGTGACGAGGTTGCGGTAGAAGATCATGTGCAGGTTCTCGTCCGCGGCGACCCTGGCCAGCAGCCGGTCCGCGATCGGCTCCTGGGTGTACCTGCCGGTGTTGCGGTGCGAGATGCGCGTCGCGAGTTCCTGGAAGGAGACGTAGGCGAACACCTGCAGCAGCGACTTGTCGCCGATGTCGTAGCCGGTCTGCATGGTCCGCATCCGGGACTGCTCCAGCTCCATCGGGTCCACGGCTCTGGTCACCACCAGGTAGTCACGCAGGCAGATGCCGTGCCTGGCCTCCTCGGCGGTCCACCGGTTCACCCACTCGCCCCACACCCCGTCCCGGCCGACCGAGTGCTCGATCTCGCGGTGGTAACTGGGCAGGTTGTCCTCGGTGAGCAGATTTACCTCGAGCGCGGTCTTCGCGATCGTCGACATACTTGACTGCTCGGGATCCCACGCGACGCCACCAAGATCCGCGAAATCGCGGCCCTGCTCCCAGGGCACGTATTCGTGGGGCATCCAGTCCTTCGCCATCGTGAGATGGCGGTTGAAGTTCGCGGTCGCGATCGGCTCGAGTTCGCGAAGCAGGCGCGTGTTGTCCGTAATGGCCATGACCGTAACCTACGCCACCGTAGGTTACGGTGGCGTAACCAGGATCCGCCGATCATGTGAGAGGGTTCCGCGCGGCTGATTGGTGCAACCACCGCCGGGGTGTCCATCGAGCTGGAGCGGTTGTGCCGCAACAGCTATCGCCGTCCTGACGTCCCGCGGCACGAACGCGCGACACTCGCCGCGGGTGAGGCAACTCTCACCCGGGACCGGCGGGATCGAGGGTGACGTCCGGGCCCTGACTGTTCGCTCCTGGTCGGTGCCAGTCCGTAGGCAGCGGGTTCGGTGGAATTGTCGAAATGGCACCAATATCATTGTGCCGCGAGTAAAGTGCGCGTAAGGTGCGGATTGGATGCACATCGATGTATCGTATTTCTTCCTGAAGTCATTTTTGGCGTGAATTACGCCGCCGGGGGCCTTGTAGTCTGTTTTGAGACGACCAAATGGGGGCACCCGTGATCACCGTCGACCGCGTCACCAAGAAATACGGAGCCTTCACCGCGGTGGACGACGTCAGCTTCACCGCCCGTGTGGGCCGGGTGACCGGCTTCCTCGGTCCCAACGGCGCCGGCAAGTCGACGACCATGCGGGTCATCGTCGGTCTCACCCGCGCCACGTCGGGCACCGCCACCATTTCCGGGCGCAGGTATGTGGACCTGCCGAACCCGGGTGTCGAGGTCGGGGTGCTCCTCGACGCGTCGGCGCAGCACGCCGGGCGCACCGGCCGCGAGATCCTCACCATCGCCCAGCAGTTCATGGGCCTGCCGCGAAATCGCGTCGAGGAGATCCTGGAGACCGTCAGCCTCACGCCGGCAGAGGCGTCCCGCCGGGTTCGCGACTACTCACTCGGGATGCGGCAGCGGCTCGGGATCGCCGCCGCCCTGATCGGTGACCCCGGGGTGCTGATCCTCGACGAGCCCGCCAACGGCCTGGATCCCGCCGGTATCCGCTGGATGCGCGACCTGCTGCGCGGTTACGCCGACCGCGGCGGAACGGTCCTGCTCTCCTCCCACCTGTTGCACGAGATCGAGATCATCGCCGACGACATCGTGATGATCGGCAACGGCAGGATCGTCTCCCAGGGCACCAAGACCGAGCTCCTGCACGCCGCGGGCACCGTCGTGTGCGCCGTGGACCTCGACAAGCTCCTGGGTGCGCTCGGCGAGCTGGGCATCGCCGCGACGCCGTCCGAGGACGGCTCCCTGCGTACCGATGCGGCCCCGGCACTGGTCGGGAAGGTCGCGCTCGAGGCAGGTGTCGCCCTCACCGAGCTGCGTGTCGCCGACAGCGCCGGCCTGGAGGACATGTTCCTCGAGCTGACCGCCGCCAGCCAGCGAGACGGAGCGCTGGCATGACCGCCTTCACCGCGGACAGCGTCAGCCCGCCGCGTGCGGCGGCAGCGCGTCCGATCCCCTTGATGCGGGTGACGCAGGTCGAGCTCCGCAAGATGTTCGACACCCGCTCGGGGTTCTGGCTGATCGCGAGCATCGTCATCACCGCGGTGCTGGCCACCGGCGGGGTGATCCTGTTCGCCCCGCGCGACGCGCTCACCTACTCCACTTTCGTCACGGCGATCCGGTTCCCGATGGCGGTCATCCTGCCGTTGATCGCGATCCTGGCCGTCACCGGTGAATGGAGCCAGCGCAGCGGGCTGACGACGTTCACGCTCATCCCCCATCGGTACCGGGTCATCACCGCGAAGGCGATCTCCTCGGTGACCGTGGGCGTCGTGTCGGTGATGATTGCCTTCGCCATCGGCGCGCTCGGCCACCTGCTCGGCGCGGCGACCACCGGCACCGCTCTGGTGTGGGACGTGACCCTCACCCAGTACCTGTACTTCTTGCTCGGCAACGTGTTGAGCCTGCTGATCGGCTTCATGCTCGGCGTGCTCATCCGCGCTTCCGCCGCGGCGATCGCGGTCTACTTCGTCTACTGGTTCCTGCTCCCCACGATCTTCGGCCTGCTGGCCACCAGCGTGACCTGGTTCCGGGACCTGCAGCCGTGGGTCGACTTCCAGTACGCGCAAAGCGGCCTGTTCAGCTTCGAGGGCGCGCTGACCGGCGAGCAGTGGGCCAACATCGCGGTCACCGGAATGATCTGGCTTGCCATCCCGCTGGCGATCGGGCTCGGGTTCGTGACGCGAGCCGAGGTCAAGTAGGCGTTCACCTTCGGCCAAGGAGAGTCATGAGGAGTTCTTCGGACCTGCCGATGGCCGGCCGGACGGTGCTGGTCACCGGCGGCACAGCGGGCATCGGCAAGGCGACCGCCCTGGGACTGGCCAGGATGGGCGCGCAGGTCGCGATCACCGGCCGGGACCGCGGCCGCGCCGAGAACGCGGCCCGCGAGATCCGCGCGGCCGGCGGCGGGCAAGTGGACGTCTTCGTCGCGGACCTGTCGGTCCAGGCGGAGGTGCGGCGACTGGCCGAGGAGGCACTGCAACGCCTGCCGCGGATCGAGGTGCTGGTCAACAACGTCGGCGGCTACTGGAACTCCCGCCACGTCACCGCGGACGGGCGGGAGCTCACGTTCGCCCTCAACCACCTCGCACCGTTCCTGCTCACCAGCCTGCTCCTGGACCGGCTCGCGGACAGCGCCCCGGCCCGGGTGGTCACGGTGTCGTCGAACGCGCAAGCCATGGGCAGCATCGACTTCGACGACCTCGAGGGCGAACGGTCCTACTCCGGTGCGCGGGCCTACAACCAGTCCAAGCTCGCCAACGTGCTGTTCACCTACGAGCTGGCCAGGAGGCTGCCCGGCACCGCCGTCACCGCGAACGCCCTGCACCCCGGCGTGGTGAGCACGGCGTTCGGCGCCGCGGACCCCGGCCGCGCGCAACGAGTGTTCGTCCCGTTCCTGCGGCCCTTCATGAAGACCCCGGCCGGTGGCGCCGCGACGTCCGTCCACGTCGCCTCCGCGCCCGACCTCGAACATGTCACGGGCCGCTACTTCGCCAACAGCAAACCCAAGGCCTCCGGCGAACGCAGTCACGACCAGGCCACCGCCGCACGACTCTGGCAGGTCAGCGCCGAGCTGGCCGGCCTGGCTGCCGCGCCGCGTTCGTAGCGCCGCCGGCAGCCGTCACAGCGTGGTGACCAGGCCGCCGTCGATCACGAAGTCGGCACCGGTGACGTTGCCCGCCCGGCCGCCGGCCAGCATCAGCACCAGGTCGGCGACCTCCTCGGGCCGGGTGAACCGGCCGGTCACCGAATCGCTCGCGGCGTGCTCGGCGACCGCGTCCGCCGTGCCGCCGCTCGCGCCGGCGACGGTGGCGGCGACACCGTGCTCGCCGAGCCACAGGTCCGTGGCGACCGGTCCCGGGCTGACGGTGTTCACCCGCACGCCCGCCGGTCCCACCTCTTTGGACAGTGCCTTGCTGAAGTTGGCCAGCGCCGCCTTGGCGGCGCCGTACTCGATGACCAGCGGGTCGGGCAGGAACGAGTTGACCGAGCAGACGGTCACGATGGTGCTCGCCTCCCTGGCCATCAGGTGTGGCAGCGCCGCGCGGGTGGTGCGCACCGCGGCGAGCAGGTTGATGTTGAGCGCCGTGACCCAGTCGTCGTCCGTGACCGAGAGGAACCCGCCCGGCCGTGGGTGCACCGCGCCGACGTTGTTGACCAGGATGTCCAGCACGCCGAACTCGTCGACCGCCGCGTCGACCAACCGGGCCGGACCGTCCGGAGTGGACAGATCGACGTCGAACGGGAGCACGTTGTCCCCGAGCTCCACCAGGCTGGTGGACATCTTCCGGGCGCCGGCCACCACGCGGACTCCCGCACCCGCCAACGACCGGACCACCGCCAGCCCGATGCCCTTGCTCGCACCGGTGACGACGGCGACCCGGCCGGTCAGCTCCATGTCCATGGCAGCGCCCGCTGTCAGTGGCCGCGTGCCGCGGCGAGAACGATCGCGGTCACGTCGTCCGGGTGGCTGACCATCGCGACGTGGGAGCTGCGGATCTCGACCACGTGTCCGTGCGCCCGGGCCGCCATGACGCGTTGCGCCTCCGGCGGGATGACGCGGTCGTTCTTCGCGACCAGGAACCAGGACGGGATCGTGCGCCAGGCCGGGACCCCGGACGGCGTCGCGAACGACCCCAGCGTGCCGGGCCGCTGGCTCGCCGCCATCACGGCCGCCTGTCGCGCCGGCACGTCCTGCGCGAAGACCTGCCGGAAGAAGGCCGGGTCGATGTAGCCGTCGGCGTCGCCGGGCGGGGCGCCGGGGTAGGGCCGCACGATGATGTGGGGGAGCAGCTGGGACTCGCCGCCACCGAGCGCGGTGGCCGCCCCGACGGTCTCACCCTCGTCGAGCGCGAACGCGGCGACGTACACGAGTGCCTTGACGTTCGTGTTGCCGGTCGCGGCGTTCGTCATCACAGCGCCGCCGTAGGAGTGGCCGACGAGCACGATCGGGCCGGCGATCGTCCCGAGGAATGCTCGCAGGTAGTCGGCGTCGGTATTCAGGCCGCGCAGCGGGTTCGCCGGCGCGTACACGGTGTAACCCTGCTTCTGCAGGTCGGCGATGCTGGCGGCGAAGCCGGACGCGTCGGCGAACGCGCCGTGCTCGAAGACGATCGTGGGCTTGGGGGAGTGGTGGGTCGCGGGTTCGGACTCGGCCGCGGTCATGGTGAACAGCACGAGGAACGCCGCGAGCAGGGCAGAGCCGAGGAGTCTGGTCGTCCGTCCGTTGAGGACGTTCGCGAAACGCGAGGTGCGCATGGTGGTGTGGCCTCTCGGGGTCAGCTGACGTAGCGCCGGATGAAGTCGAGTGCGGTCTGCGCGACGTCCTGCCAGCCGTCGTCGATGGTCAGCGAGTGGCCGCGGTTGGGCATCTCGACGATCTCGGTGTCCGCGGCGGTGTTCTTGTGCTGCCGCTTGTAGGTGGCGTTGGCGATGGCCCAGGGGACCTGGTGGTCGACCTCGCCGGAGATGACGAGCATGGGGCCGCGGTGGGGACTCTCGTTGTCCACCTTCGCCTCGGTGCGCGGGTTGATGTTGGCGAACGCCGCCTGGAAGATCGGGACGCCGGACCCGGCGACGTGGAACTCCTCGTACAGCTTGTGGGCCTCGTCCTCGGTGACGGCGTTGGCGAAGCCGTAGCGGAACTGTTCGTAGGTCAGGGCCACCGCGCGATGTCTGTTGGCGGGGTTGGTCAGCACCGCCGAGGACGCCTTGATCGCGGAGACGGGAAGCGGCAGCACGCCGCGGGAGGGCGCCGGGTCGATGGCGACGGTCGCGGCGGACAGGCCACGGCCGGCGAGGATCTGGACGAGCAGTCCGCCGAAGGAGTGCCCGACGATGGCCGGCTTTCGGTCCAGCTTCTCCACGATGACCTGCTGGTAGGCGGCGACGTCGCCGACACTCTTGTCCGCGAACACGTCGGGGTTGGCCCGGGCCTGCGCCACGGTCTGCGGGTCGTCGGGCCAGCCGGGCGTGACGGCGGCGTAACCGGCCGCCTCGAAGAACGCCGCCCAGCGGTCCCAGCTGGTGTCCAGCAGCCACAGGCCGTGCACGAAGACGACCGGCTGACGTCCGGAGCGGTTGGCGCGGTCGACCTCGGCGAGCTCCTGCGCGGTCGGCGCCACCGTTGTGTCGGTCATTGGTCACTCCTCGGAGCAAAGCCCGCAGCCGGCGTCGGGAGCGACGTCGACGGGTGCGATGGCCGTTACGGTCGTCGACGCGCTTCTTCCTCGACTCAGCGCGTCGCGACGCCACTGTCGTCGTCAGCGGCGTGCGGACGCCTCCTCTGTTCCGGGTGAGATCGGGGCACGGCATCAGTGCCGGACGTCAACAGGGCGCGACGGTCCACTCCGGACAGTCCGCCGGACGGTGCCGTGCCGGATCAGTTCGCGCGGTCGTTGTTCGAATGAAGGGCCGTTGGGCTGACCACGTCGGCAGCGTCGGCGACCGCCTCCGCGGCGGCCTCGGCGGCCTGCGCCGCGTCGTCGGCAGCCGCCTTGGCGCTCGCCTCGTCGGTCGTGGGGACGACGGCGCGCGTCGCCGGTGACTTGGGAAGCGACTCGGCGAACGCGCGCGATACCCCGCTGAGGGCAGCGGTGACCTCGCTGGGGATGACGAAGAACGTGTTGCCCGGTCCCTGCGCGAGCAACGGCAGCGTCTGGAGGTACTGGTAGGCAAGGAGTTTGGGGTCGGGATCGTTGCGGTGCACGGCCTGGAAGACCTCGTCGATGGCCTTCGCCTCGCCCTCCGCCTTGAGGATCCGCGCGGTCCTGTTGCCCTCGGCACGCAGCACGGCGCCCTGCTTGTCGCCGTCGGCCGTGAGGATCTGGGACTGACGCTGGCCTTCGGCGCTGAGGATCGCGGCGCGCTTGTCCCGCTCGGCGCGCATCTGCTTCTCCATCGCGTCCTTGATGGTCTTCGGCGGGTCGATGGCCTTGATCTCCACGCGGTTGACCCGGATTCCCCACTTGCCGGTGGCCTCGTCGAGCACACCGCGCAGTTGGCTGTTGATCGTGTCGCGGGACGTCAGGGTGCGCTCCAGGTCCATCGAGCCGACCACGTTGCGCAGTGTCGTGACGGTGAGCTGCTCGACGGCCTGGAGGTAGCTGGCGATCTCGTAGGCGGCCGCACGGGGGTCGGTGACCTGGAAGTACAACACCGTGTCGATCTCGACGACGAGGTTGTCCTCGGTGATGACCGGCTGCGGTTTGAACGACACGACCTGCTCGCGCAGGTCGATGGCGGTGTAGACGCGGTCCACGTACGGGATGACGAAGTTGAGCCCGGGCTGCAGGGTGCGGTGATACCGGCCCAGGCGTTCCACGTTGCGGGCGCGCGCCTGGGGCACGATGCGCACGGCCCGCAGGACGGAGAAGACGACCAGCAGTGCCACGAGCACGGCGACGATGAGTAGTGCGGAGATCTCCATGTTCACTCCCTGGGGTAGACGATGGCGGTGGTACCGCTGATGCGCAGGACGTCCACCGCGGCGCCGACGGGGATCACCACGGAGTCCTCGAACGGGCGCGCGGTCCACTCCTCGCCGTCGATGCGGACCAGGCCGTCCCGTTCGGTGACCTCCCGCACGACAAAGGCACGCTTGCCGATCAGGGCGTCGATACCGAACAGATGCCGTTGCGGCTCGCGCATGTGCCGCAGCGCGACCGGCCGCACGAGGACCACGCCCGCTGTCGCGGCGGCCGCGAACACCAGGAACTGGAGCAGCATTGGCAGGCCGGTCAAGGCGAACACGGCGGTGACGACCGCCGCGCCGCCGACCACCCCCAGCGCGGCGGTCAGCGTGAAGATCTCCGCGATGCCCAGGATCACCGCGACGACCAGCCAGATCAGCCAGATCTCCATGTCCGCCCTCCTACCGGCGGTTCGGCCGATCGCGCCACGCTCCCCGTGGCTCGCTCAGTGCTGCTCCTCCGGGATGTGGTCGATGGCGTAAACGACCTTGGTCGCGAGGTCGTGCGAGGCCTTGTCGCCGAGTTTCGAGTTCTCTTTCAAGACGTCCTGCACGAACCTGATCCGCTTCTCGTAGCGGGAGACGAAAATCGTGTCGGTCATGGCGTACTCCTCGTGGACGGCGTTGCCAGGTGCCGCTCGGTTTCCCTGCATGATCCCTGGCGCGCGGTGAGTCTTACCGCCCTTGCCGTTCTCCGATGCCGGTGCCGGGCCGATACCGCCATGCTACGCCCAACGGCGTCGCTCCCGGCGGTCCGCGGACGATCGTTTCGGGCGTGGCACGGCGGTCGACATTCCACAGTGGAAATCGGCCGCCGCCGGGCGCCGGGCCGCAGGTGGTAACCGCCATCGGCGCGGACATCGCATGCGGGTACAGTGACGCCATCCGGACACGACGACATCCCATTCCGAGGTGCCAGCCCTTCCGGGCCAGCCCGTGGATGCAGCGGTGGTCAATTGCTGGTACGTGACGTGGCAGCGACGACCACGCTCGTCTCCGCAGGTGACCACCGAGGAGCTGAGGCAGAAATGCCCGCAACCACCGTGATCCCGGATTCCGGCGAGCGTGGCTCCGGTCATGCCCCCGACGACGAGGTCGCCAGGGGGTGCGCCGCGTGTCCGCATGTCTGGACCGCCCACGACCCGATCGCGGCACGATTCTGCACCGCGACGGTCGGCGGGCAGTTCAGCCGCGGCTGCGTCTGTGCTCCCACCACCACGCTCACCTGACATCGACGCAGCCGACCGGCCCTTCCGACGCGGGGTCGCGCGACTACTGCTGTTCGCGGTCCTCGTCGGTTACTTCGTCCTCCGTTACGCCATTCGCCAGTACTACCGCAAGGAATTGGCCTGGGGCGCGGAGAGTCGCCATGGCTGACCGTCCATATCAGACACTCACCGCCGCGACGCGTGGTCCGGTCGCCGCGTTGGGGTTTCCGGTCGTCGCGCTCGTGACCTCGGCAGGGGGCCTTGACGCGCTTTCCCAGGTCCTGGCTCCCTTACCCGCGACCTTGCACGCCGCCTTCGTGGTCATCCAGCACCTGCAGCCCGACCGCGCCAGCGTGCTCGCCGATCTGCTCGACGAGCGGACCTCGCTGACGGTACGAACGGCGGCCGACGAAGACCTGCTGCAGATCGGCGTCGTGCTGGTCGCGCCGCCGGCCCAGCACCTGCTCGTGACCTCCGGGGCCCGCATCGGCCTGATCGACTCCGGTGACCTGCCGCCGGCCAGGCCGTCCGCCGACCTCATGCTGGCCACGCTCGCGGTCACCTGCGGGCCCCGGGCACTCGCCGTCGTGCTCACCGGCAGGGGCACGGACGCCCAGGCGGGCATTCGTGCCGTCGCGCACTGTGGTGGCGCCGTGCTCGCTCAGAGCGAGGGCAGCTCCGCGTACTCCGGCATGCCCGCGGCGGCCATCAAGACCGGTCAGGTACGCGAGGTGCTCGCCTTGTCCGACATCGCCGCGGCCATCGTGGCTCATGTGGAACGCGGCCGGCCGCGGCCGGCCGCGGCAGCCGGATGACCTCACTTGCCGCGGGTGAGGTGCGGGACCACCTCCGCTGAGCTAGGAGAGCACTCCGAGCCGATCGAGCATGCCGTGATCGTCGCGCAGGGCCCAGTGTTCCGCGATCCGCCCGTCCTGGAAGCGCATCGGGTGGTGGTGCTGGACGTGGAACCGGCGGCCGGTGGCGGCGTGGCCGAGAAACTCGCGGCGTGCGTGCCGCTCATCGTGCCGGCACTGAGCTGCTCGCCGACAGCCTCGGCCGGGCGCTGCTCGCGGCCGTTCACCGTGCGAGCGGCGGGAGGTTGACCTCGACCAATGTCGAGGTCCTACCGTTGGCGGCACGACGACCGTGACCCGAAGGGGGATTCGTCATGACCACGATCGTGGTGACAGGAGCCACCGGCAGCGTCGGTGGCCAGGTGCTCGCTCAGCTGGCGGGGACCGGCGTGACAGTTCGCGCGGTCGGCCGCGACGCCCTGACCCTCGGCGATGCGGCCGCCCGTCACCAGGCGCAGCCGGTCGTCGCCGACCTCACCGACCCGGCCTCGTTGCGCGCCGCCCTCGACGGTGCGGACGCTGCCTTCCTCGTGTTCCCCTCGGTGGCCGGGGACGACGCGGCACCGGGCACGATCGCCGCGCTGACCGCCGCCGTGCCGCGGATCGTGTACCTGTCCGCGCACGGCGTGCCCGACTCGCCCGACCTCGCCGACGGCGCGATCTTGGCCTCACATGCGTTGCTGGAGCAGTTGATCCGCAAGTCGGCCACGGAGTGGACCTTCCTGCGGGCCGGTGGGTTCGCCACCAACACCCTCGGCTGGGCCGGCCAGATCCGTGCCGGCGACGAGCTGCGCTGGTTCGGCCCGCGCATCACCCGCTCGCTGGTGCACGAGGCCGACCTCGCCGCCGTCGGCGTGCGCGCGCTGCTCGACGAGGGCCACGACCACGCCGCGTACCACCTGACCGGTCCCGCGCAGCTCACCCAGACCGCGCAGCTCGACACCATCGCCGCGGTGCTCGGCCGGCCGCTGCGCTTCGTCGACCTGGGTCCCGACGGCGCGGCGACCACCTTGTTCGGCGCGATGCCGCCGGAGATGGCCCGGCAGCTCGTGCGCGGCCAGCTCGCCATGGCGGACCAGCCGGAACCGGTGACCACCGAGGTGGAACGCCTCACCGGACGCCCCGCGCGCCCCTACGCCGAGTGGGTGCGTGACCATCTCGCGGACTTCCGCTGACCGCGCTGGGCAACCTTGGCCACGCGGATCCGGCGTGGGCGGCGAGTGCCGCGCTGCCGGTCTGTCGCGTGTGGACAGTCCACTGACGACAGTGAACATCCGTTCGATTGACACGCCAGTATGCGCGAGCGGCAGTTCTCCTCACCAACGGGCGAGTTCCGGCGGCCCGCGCCGTGCCTAACCTCGGTGTCGATGGGGTCACCGAGGAAAGCAGGAACGATGTCCACGATCACGGACAGAGCGCGCACCGTCGCCCAGCTCGACCATCACGGCACGACCTCGCACGAGGTGTACACCGCGGGCTTCTACGAGGGCGACCGGGACTTCACCGTCCGCGCCGTCCTCGGCAAGGCCAGCCGGGGCGGGGCCGACGCCGGTGAGGTGCTCTCGACCATCTCGACGGTCAAACCCAAGGACCGCGCCGGCTGGTTCGCCGCCTGGGTGGCGCTCGGCGACCGCATCGCGGGCGTCGCCGCGTCCAGTGCGAAGCGCGGCCACCGGGTCAGCGCCGCGCGCGCCTACCTGCGCGCGGCCAACTACTACGCGGTCGCCGTCAACTCGATCGACGGCCTGGACGGCACCGAGCGGCTGCTGCCGACCTTCCGGGCCCACCGCGCGGCGTGGGACGGTTTCGTCGCGAACACGCACTGGCCGGTGGAGCGGGTCGACATTCCCTACGAGGGCGCGAGCATGCCGGGCTGGTTCTTCCACCCCGACGCCGCCGGCACGGCTCGGCCGGCCCTCGTGCTGAACAACGGCAGCGACGGGGCGCTCAGCGGCTGCTGGTGCGAGGCCGCGGAAGGCGGGCTCGAACGAGGTTACAACGTGCTGATGTTCGACGGCCCCGGCCAGCAGTCGATGCTCTTCGAGCGCGACATCCCGTTCCGCCACGACTGGGAGAACGTGCTCACCCCGGTCGTGGACCACTTGAGCGCCCGCGACGACGTCGACGCCGCCCGCATCGCGCTGTACGGCGTGAGCCAGGCCGGCTACTGGGTGCCCCGCGCGCTGGCGTTCGAGCACCGCTTCGCAGCGGCGATCGCCGACGGCGGGGTCGTGGACGTCTCCCGCTCGTGGTTGGAGCACATCCCGCACCGGCTGCTGTCGATGTACGAGAAGGGTGACCGGGAGAAGTTCGACAAGGAGATGGCGTTCGGCATGCGCCTGCCCGGTGGGAGGTCGGCCCGGGAGACGTGGGACTTCCGCGCCCGCCCGTACGGCGTGTCCGGCTACTCGACGGTCCTCGACGAGGTGTCGAAGTACACCGTGCGGGACGTCGCCGCCCGCATCACGACGCCCCTGTTGGTCACCGACCCGGATGGCGAACAGTTCTTCGACGGCGAGCCCGCCGAACTGGCCTCCCTCGTACCGGGCGCTATCCTGGCCAGGCTCACGCAGGAGGAAGGTGCGAGCTACCACTGCCAGCCCATGGCACGCGAGCTCACCGAGCAACGCATGTACGACTGGCTGGACGAACGGATCCACTAGCCAAGGCGGACGCAAGCCAGCCAAGGCGGACGCAAGCCCTGGACTTGCCGATGCGAATTGCTTGTTCCGTGCGACTCGTGCGACTCTGAAGAGGAGATCGCGGAGATCCCGCGAGATGGCATCGCCCCGGACAGGGTGTGCTGTTTGCTCGTCCGAGGAAGCGGTAGCCGTTCATGACTTCTGTCGACACCGCCCGCAACGACTATGCCGAACTCTCCCAGGCGATCCGCGACGCCGGCCTGCTGCGCCGCCGCTACGGGTACTACGCAGTGAAGATCTCCCTCAACGTCGCCGCGTTCGCCGGTGGCTGGGTCGCCTTCTTCGGCCTCGGCGACTCCTGGTGGCAGCTGTTCCTGGCCGCGTTCTTCGCCATCGTGTTCGCGCAGTTCGCCTTCATCGGGCACGACGCCGGGCACAAGCAGATCTTCCGCGGCCGCCGGGCGAACGACTTCGTCGGGTTCTGGCACGGCGGCATGGTCGGGCTGAGCTACGGGTCCTGGATCAACCAGCACACCCGCCACCACGCCAACCCCAACCACGAGGACGACGACCCGGACATCAACATCCCGGCGCTGGCGTTCACCGTCGAACAGGCCACGTCGCGGCGCGGTTTCCTGCGCTGGCTGGCGAAATACCAGGCGTACGCGTTCTTCCCGCTGCTGCTGCTCGAAGGGTTCTCCCTGCACGTCTCCAGCGTGCGGGCCCTGTGGCGCGAGGATCTCCGGGCACGCGCGATGGAGACCGGCCTGCTCGTGGTGCATTTTGCCGCGTACCTGACCGCCGTGTTCCTGGTGCTGTCGCCGCTGACCGCGGTGGCCTTCATCCTCGTGCACCAGTGTCTCTGGGGTGTCTACATGGGATGCTCGTTCGCACCCGGCCACAAGGGGATGCCGACGGTCACCGGCCGGCCGCTGGACTTCCTGCGCAGGCAGGTGCTCACGTCCCGCAACATCCGTGGCGGCAAGTGGGTGGACTTCACGCTCGGCGGGCTGAACTACCAGATCGAGCACCACCTCTTCCCCACCATGCCCAGGCCGCACCTCCGGCTGGCCCAGCCGGTCGTGCGCGCGTTCTGCGCCGCGAAGGACATCGAGTACTCCGAGTGCGGCTGGATGCGGACCTACGGGCACGTGCTGGCGCAACTGCATGCGGTCGGCGTTCCACTGCGGCAGGCCACCCGCTGAGAGACCGGTCTCTTCCGCCCGGCTCAGCCTACGACGAAGAGTGTCCTGTTAGGACTGAGTACACGACTACGCCGACGAGTCCGAACTCGGACTCGTCGGCGTAGTCGTGTGGCTCGGGAAGGCGAGCGCCGAGCCTCCGTGTGACCGGGCTCAGCGGCCGCGTCGCCGCCCCGCCGCCCGGCTGCCGGCCGAGAAGTCGGAGATCCCGCCGGACTTCGCCGCTGTCGCCGGCCTCGGTTTGGCCGCCGCGGACCGGGCGGGCTTCGCCGCCGCCGACCGGGCCGGCTTGCGGGCCGGTCGCTGCGTGTTGCCGTTCGCGCCTCCCCTTCCTGACCGGCCGCGGGCCGGGCGGGAAGGAGAAGCCGGCGCGGGCTGCGTGCCCGGTGCCGTGTAGGCGCGTTCGCCCGGAGCGAGCTCGGCGAGCAGCGGGTGGCCCGGCTGCAGGCGGGTCACGGTGGCGGAGATGCCGGCCTTGCGGGTGAGGTCGCGGACGTCGGCGACCTGGTCGTCGGTCATCAGGGTGACCACGGTGCCCGACGCGCCCGCTCGTGCCGTGCGTCCCGAGCGGTGCAGGTAGGCCTTGTGTTCCATCGGCGGGTCGGCGTGGATCACCAGCGCGATGTCGTCGACGTGGATGCCGCGGGCGGCGATGTCGGTGGCCACCAGGGTGGGCGCCCGGCCTTCGGCGAAGGCGAGAAGGTTGCGGGTCCGCGCGGGCTGGCCGAGGTTGCCGTGCAGCTCGACGGCGGGCACGCCCTCGGCGATGAGCTGGCGGGTCAGCTTGCGCGCACCGCGCTTGGTCCGGGTGAACACCAGCGAGCGTCCCGGCGCCGCGGTCAGGTCGACCAGCACCGGAAGGCGTGCGGACGGGCGCACGTGCAGCACGTGGTGCGTCATGGTCGTCACCGACGAGGACGGCGGGTCGACGCTGTGCCGCACGGCATCGTGGAGGAAGCGGCGAACGAGCACGCCGACGCCCGCGTCGAGGGTGGCCGAGAACAGCATCCGCTGGCCGTCGCGCGGAGTCTGGTCGAGCAGCCGGGTGACGACCGGGAGGAAGCCCAGGTCGGCCATGTGATCGGCCTCGTCCAGGACGGTGATCTCCACGGCGTCGAGGCGCGCGTGCCCGGACTCCATGTGGTCGGCGAGCCGGCCTGGACAGGCGATCAGCACGTCGACACCGGCACGCAGGCCGGAGATCTGCGGCCCGGGGCGCACCCCGCCGTAGACGGTCATGGTCCGCAGCGAGAGAGCGGCGGCGAGCGGCGCGACCGTCGCCTCGATCTGGCCGGCGAGCTCACGGGTGGGGGCGAGGATCAGCGCACGCGGGCGGCCGGCCCGCCGCGGTGTGCGGCTGGCGGCCAGCCGTGCGAGGACGGGCAGCGCGAACGCGAGGGTCTTGCCCGACCCGGTCCGGCCACGGCCGAGCACGTCCCGGCCGGCCAGCGAGTCCGGCAGGGTCGCCGCCTGGATCGGGAACGGGGCCGTGATGCCCTGCGCGGTGAGGACTTTGGCCAACGTGGCCGGCACCCCGAGCTCGGCGAAGGTCGCCGGTGCGCTGTCGGAAACGGTTGAGGAAACATCGTGGGGGCGGCGAGCCGCCATGTGGTACTCCAAAGACGTCGAGGGGTCGTCCTGCCCGGCGCGGAACTCTATGGCCGCGGCGCGTGGGGGATCGACTAGAAACGCGGGCCCGAGGCAGAACTGAGCGGGCCGCCATTGATCAGCTTACACGGCTCCCCGAACCGAGTGCATCTGGCACCGCTCGCGATCAAGCTCCAGATCGCTCCGTGACGCCGGCAGAGCGACCACTCACCAAGCCCGAGGATGATCGAGCTGTCCGAACGATCCCCGGCGCCCCCGGGGATCGTTCGGACAGAGCACGTAGGTCAGTGATCGAGCCGGTAGAAGCGGAAGAAGTCGTCCTCGATCGGCAGGATCCGCACCTTCGGGAAGCCGGCCTCGGCCGCGTAGCGGCGGACCGTGTCGGGGCGCATGAGCGCACCGGTGCCGGCGGAGGGTTGCTCGGCCATCCCGACCGGCAGGCAGTGCAGCACGCTGCCGGCGTAGTACAGCCGCTCGATGTCGCCGCCCGGCGCGGTGAACGACTCGGCGGCGTTCTCGTCCATGACGATCACCGGCGCGCCGTCGGCGAGCAGGGCCCGGACCGCTGCCAGCGCCTCGACCGGCCTGGACATGTCGTGCAGCGCCTCGAACAGGAACGCCGCGTCGTAGCGAGCGGTCAGGTGCGGGTCGGCGGCGTCGCGGACCTCGAAGGTGACCCGGTCGCCGACCCCGGCGGTCTCGGCGTTGTGCCTCGCGTCGGCCACCGATGCCTCGTCGGAGTCGATACCGTCCACCCGCAGCATCGGGAACGCTCTGGCCAGGGCGATGCTCGACCAGCCGACGCCGCAGCCGACGTCGAGCACCCTGGCCGGGCCGCCGGACAGCACCGCGTGCAGGTCCGGGATCGACGGCAACCAGGACTGCGCGAGCTGGTAGGTGAACGCGGCCCGGTTGAAGCCACCCTGGCCGTGCCGTACGTCGTCGCCGTAGCCGCCGAAGCTGATCCCGGTGCCGTGCCGGAACGCCTCGAGCACCGCGGGCAGTGCCGCACCGGCCCCGCCGGCGAGCAGCGCGATCGGCGCGGCGTGCAGCGGGCTCTCCTCGTGGGTCAGCGCCTCGGCGTGCCCGGCGGGCAGCGCGTAGCCGCGCGCGTCCGGGTCCTCGGCCGGCGCGTGCACGGTGAGGAAGCCGGCGACGGCCTGCTGCTCGAGCCACTCCCTGGCGTAGCGGGGGTTGATGCCGGCCCGCTCGGCGAGCTCACCGGCGGTTGCCGGGTGATCGAGCGCGGCGTAGAGACCGAGCTTGAGGCCGAGGTAGACCGTGTTGAGCTCCATGGTGGCGATGATCGCGCCGAACAGCCGCTCGGCCAGCGCGCCCGCGGCGGCCTCGTGCTCGGGCCGGGCCTCTGTCGCGGTCATGCCGGGCTCACCGTCGTGGCCTCGCTGACGTGCCGGGCCTCGGTGCCGGGGTCCCAGTCGCCGGAGCAGTGCACGGTGAGGCGACCGATGCGGGTGCCGGTCAGCTCGACGACCGTCACGCCGCGCGAGTAGTGGCTCTGGTAGCCCTCGCCGCCGGTGGTGCGCCAGGCCCAGTTGAGCAGGAACCCGGCCGGTGTCGGGACCCAGCCGTGCTCGGCGAACCGCCTGCCGTGCGGGGCGTCGGAGGTCAGCATCTCGGTCATCGCGTCGGCTCCGCTGAGCTGGAAGCGCGACAGCGGCACGTTCATGTCCAGCACCAGGTCGTCGGCGAACAGCGCATCGGGGAGCCGGTTCGTCTCGAGATAGGTGGTCAGCCGGGCGACCAGCTCGGCGCGCCCGTCGTCGCCGTCGATCAGGTCGAGGTTGGTGAAGGTCGCCGCCTCGTCGGCGAGCTCCGTGGCCCGCTCGGCCAGTGCCGAGGTCTCCGGCAGGGCCGAGTTGACCATCGCGGACTCGTACGAGGCGAACTCGTTGACGGCGACGTAGCGGTCGGGCACGTCCCGGTCGGCGTAGAGGGCGGCGCGCAGCAGGGTGCGCCGGCCGGTGGTCGCGGCAAGCCACTCCTGCTCGAGTTTGCGGTACTCGTCGAGCCGGGTGGTGGTGAACGTGACGATCTGCATGAAGGACATCGGGCCTCCTCGGTGCGGTGTTTGCCTGTCACCGGTTCGGCGTGAGGAACGCCCTCACGATGTGAGGGAGCCCCTACAGGACCCAGGCCCGGGGCTCTTCCGGCAGGTAGCAGCAGTAGGTGCCGGTGCGGATCGACGCACGCAGGTGCCGGCCGAGGGCGGGGTGTGCGCGCTCGACCCGGCCGATGGCGTCGCGGATGCGCCAGGTCGCGGTCGCCCGTGCCCGCTCGGCCGGGTCGCCCGCGCGCCGCGGCCGGCCACCGAGTCCGTACGCGGCGGTGAGGTGGGCGATGAGCACCTCGCGCTCGTCGGCGGCCTGCTCGTCCCCGTCCGCGATCCGGCTGTCCAGTTCGGACAGCCGGGCTCGGTACTCGGCGCGGGCCCGCGCGTCGACCAGCTCACCGGTGTCCGCCCCGGCCGGCGCGCCGACCAGGTCCAGCGCGTGGATCTCGTTGCCGGGGTTGGCCAGCAACCGGGCGATGTCCCGCAGGCCCTTGACGTTCTTGAGCCGGACGGTCTGTCCGGCGTAGGACACCGTCCAGTAGTCGCCGTCGAGGCGAAACGTGCCGTCCGCTCCTGCCGGGACGGCGGGCGACCGGACCGAGCCGAGCAGTGTCTCCGTGTGCTCGGCGGCTCGGACGAGGCCCATCTCGCGGTAGCCGGCCAGCGCGGCACGCAGCAGCTCGCCGGCGCGTTCGGCGTTCTCCGGACCGCCGCGGTCGATCAGCATCGCGCCGTACTGCCGCCGGGTGTGCGCGACGAGCAAGGGCGAGAGGGCCCGCCGGTTGGCGGCGAGTGCCAGTTCGAAGTGCTCCTCGGCATCCTCGTAGCGCCCGAGCAGGTGAGCGAGGGCGCCGAGATGGCGGGCGGCGCACCCGTGCGAGCCGACCGCTATGCCGTCGACGGCGAAGCGGTGGGCGTGCGGGGACAGCACGTCGTAGAGCACCGCGGCCGCGCCCCGGTGCCCGGCGTCGACCACCGACCAGGCGGCGAAGCACATGCTCGACATCCACTCGGAGTCCACCGGAAAGCGTGGGATCAGCTCGGCGATGTTGTCCATCGCGGCGGTCACGGCCGGGGTGAGGGGCTGGCACGGGAACAGGTCGAGCAGGGAGCCTGCGCCGCCCGGAGCGAGCTCAGGAAGCTCGTCCACCAGCTCGCCGACCATCTCGGCGAACGGCACGGCCAGCTCGCCCTCCTCGACCGCGGCCCAGTTGTCCAGCACGATCGACAAGACCCGGGCGTTGCGGCTCTCGGCCGCCGCACCCACCCTGGCAGCGTCCCCGGCGCAGCGCCGGACCTCGGCGAGATCACCGCGCAGGTGCGCGCGCATGCCTCGCCACAGCGGGACGTACCAGGAGTACAGCGGCTGGCGGATGGCCGTGGCCACCCTCTCGAACGCGGCGATCTCGGTGTCGGCCGCGGCGGTGTCGCCCGTCTCCAGCAACGCGACCACCGACAGGCGCCTGCCGAGCAGTTCGAGGCCGCGGTCACGGACCCGCTGGGCGATCGCCACGATCTCGCCGGCCTCGGCGAGCCGGACGGGTACCTCCGCCGGCCCCGCGATCGCGTCGCAGTGCCCGGCCAGCGCCTGAGCCAGTGCGACCTCGTCGCCCGCCTGGCGGGCCAGGGCCACCGCGTCCTCGGCGAGCCGTACCCGGCGCCCCGGCGAGGCGACGAAGGACAGCGAGACCGACAACCTGGCCATCGTCGACGCGCGCAGCACCGGATACCCGTCACCGAGCGCGGCCAGTGCCTCCTCGAGCAGGTCGATCTGAGTCGCGTCCCACAGCCGCACCTCGAACCCGGACAGGCCGGCGGCGAAGCCGAGCGCGGCGCGGGCGAGGTCGTCCGGACGGTGCTCGGCACGCGCGACGTTCGCGGCGGCGGTGAAGTCCGCCCGGGCCGTGACCAGGTTCCCGCAGCGCAACAGCGCGTCGCCGCGCGCGAGCAACAGATCGATCCGCGCACCCGGGTCGCGCCGCAGTTCCAGCGCACGTTGGAAGTGGTCGGCCGCCTGTTCGTAGGCGAGGGCGTCGAGAGCGAGCCGGCCGGCCCGCCGGGAGTAGTCCACCGCCTTGTCGGCGGTGTCCGCGCCGCCGGCGGCGGCTTCGGTGAAATGGTGGGCGAGCGCGGCGACCGCGCCGGGGTCGAGATCCTCGAGCGCGGCGCCGATCCGGCCATGCAGCTCGGCCCGTCTGGCCGAGGGCAGCCCCGCGCAGAGCGTGTCGCGCACCAGGTCGTGACCGAAGGCGTAGCGGCCGGGTTCGACCGGGGTGACCAGCCGGGCGCGCTCCGCCTCGTCGAGCCGTTCGGCGACCTCGCGCAGCGGGCTGCCCGCCACCGCGGCCAGCACGTCCATCCCGACGTCGGCGCCCACCACCGCGGCGACCTCCAGCAGCGCGTGGCAGCTGTGCGAGAGCCGCGCCAGCCGGCGGCGCAGCACCGCCCGCACGCCCTCCGGCAGCGCGCCCCGGATGTCCACATCGGACAACCGGCCACGGGCGGCGAGCAACCGGCCCAGCTCGCGGACGAAGAGCGGGTTGCCCGCGGTGCGCCCGCGGATGGCCGCTGCCGTGTCCTCAGTGGGGGTGGCGCCGGTGGTGGCGGCGAGCAGCACGCCGACCTCCTCGGTGTCCAAACCGGACAGGGCGAGCATGTGTGCCCGAGCGGCCAGCCCGGCGAGCAGCCCGCCGGCCTCGCTGTCCGCCGCGAGCTCGGCGTCGCGATACCCGCCGGCCACCAGCAGCGGCTCGCCGGGCAGCCCGCGCGCGAGGAAGTCCAGCAACCGCAACGATCCCAGGTCCGCCCAGTGCAGGTCGTCGAGCACCACGACCAGCGGCCGCCCCGCGGCGACCACGCGCAGCAACGTGGCCACCGCGTCGAAGAGAGGGAACCGGGTCTGGTCCAGATCGGCGTGCCCCGGATCGGCCGGCCGCTCGGCCACCAGTCGCAAGGCCTCGTCCACACCATCGAGCCTGGCCAAGCCGGCCGGGTCACCCTCGCGCAAGCAGGCCCGCAGGACCTGGATCCACGGCCAGAACGCCGGTGCGCCGTCACCCTCCCAGCAGGTGCCGCGCACCAGCCGGGCGCCGGCATCCGACGCGATCTGGTCCAGCTCGGACAGCAGCCGGGTCTTGCCTATGCCGGGCTCGCCCGTCACCAGCACCAGCCCGCCCGCGCCCGCGCAGGCCGAGCCCACCGCGCCGGACAGCAGCTCGCGCGGCCAGGACCGGCCGACGAGCCGCCCGGTGTCCTGGGCGGACAGGCGCTGATGAGCCATCGCAACAGCGTACGAGGCTTTCCGTTCGGGCCGGCACGGCTGACACGACGAGTCACCATTCATCGCGTCGGCTCAGCTTCTCCTCAGCCGCCTCTCACCTCGGTAGCGCAGTCTGGGTGGTGGAGAGGACGGGTTCATGAGTGCCTTGGAAACCTTGGCAGGCCGGATCTCGCCTGCGGCGGGTCCGCGATGACCGGCTGGGATGGGCGGGGGCTTCCGCCGGTCGCGGAGCGACGCGTGCGCCGGGCGGCTGAGAACGGTGTCTGGACGTCGCTGTTGTCCGTTCCCGCGGCGGCGGGGCTTCGGGTGGCGGGCCTGGAGCCCGCCGGCGAAGTGATGGGCTCCATGGTGGCGCAGCTGAGCCTCGCCGGCGCCAGCTGCGGCGTCTACGGGCCGGGTCTGGGCGGGCTGCTCGGCGGCCCGGGCTTCGTGGCGACGGGCAGTACCGGGTTCGGTGCGTACGCCGAGGCCGTGAACCGGGGTTATGCGACCGCGCTGGCCCGGCTGACCCGGGAGGCGACGGGAATCGGCGCCGACGGCGTCGTCGGCATCGCGCTGACCACCGCGCCCATCGGCGGTGGCGTCGTCGAGTTCACCGCGCTGGGCACCGCCGTGCGGGCCGCCGGTCCGGTCCGGCCTGGCCGGGTGTTCACCACCGCGCTGCCCGGGCAGGACGTCGCCAAGCTCATGGTCGCCGGGTGGATGCCCGCCGCACTCGTCCTCGGCGTCGCGGTGGCGGTCCGCCACGACGACTGGCAGTCCCGCCAGCAGGCGTCCTGGGGCGCGGGCAACACCGAGGTCGCGGGCTACACCCAGCTGCTCAACCACACCCGCGCCGACGCCCGCGCGCGGTTCACCAGCCATGTCCGCAAGACCGGGGCCGACGGGGCGATCGTGTCGTCGATGGCCCTGCGGATGTGGTCGATCGAGCCCTCGGAGAACCACCGCGACCACGTCGCGGAGGCCACCGTCTTCGGCACCGCCATCGCCCGCTTCGCGCCGACCGCGACCGCCACGGCGGCCCGGTCCCTCACGATCCTTCCACTGCAACACACTCAGCCCGGGAGCACGTCATGACCGCAGTCGAGAACACTCCGGCCGGTGTGCCGTCGGACGCGATGCGCAGGCTGGCCGAGATGCGTCCTGGCCAGGCGACGAGCCTGTTCACCTCCGACCTCTCGGTGAACGAGTTCCTGCTGGTGCGGGAGGCGGGCTTCCGGCCGGTCGGGCTGGTGCTCGGCTCGAGCATCTATCACGTCGGTTTCCAGGTGGGCAGGTGGAACCGCAACCAGGAGCTGACCACGCTGTCCCAGGCGATGTACCACGCCCGCGAGCTCGCGATGACCCGGATGGAGGCCGAGGCCGACCAGCTTGGCGCGGACGGGATCGTCGGGGTTCGGCTGGAGATCGAGTTCAAGGAGTTCGGCAGCGACCTCGCCGAGTTCATCGCGGTCGGCACCGCGGTCACCGCCGAACAGGCGAGCGACTCCGGCGGCCGGTCGTGGCGCAACAACCGCGGCCTGCCGTTCACCTCGGACCTGTCCGGCCAGGACTTCTGGACCCTGATCCAGGCCGGCTACGCCCCGCTGGGCATGGTGATGGGTACCTGCGTCTATCACGTCACCCACCAGCGGTTCTGGCAGGCGATGGGCAACATCGGGCAGAACGTGGAGCTGCCGCAATTCACCGAGGCGCTCTACGACGCTCGCGAGCTGGCGATGAGCCGCATGCAGACAGAGGCCGAGCAGCTACGGGCCGAGGGCATCGTCGGTGTGCGGCTGCACTCCCACGGACACCGGTGGGGCGGGCACACCACCGAGTTCTTCGCCATCGGCACCGCGGTCCGTCCACTGCGCGCCGACCACCACATCCCGGTACCGCAGCTCGTGCTGCCGCTCACCGACTGACGGAGGCGCGGCGATGACGATGGAACCCAGCGGGCTCGGACCGCTCGGCGACGTACAGGTCGTCGCCGCGATGCTGCGCACCGACCAGGCCGACGTGCAGTCGTTCACGCGAGTGCTGACCGGCGCCCTCGCCGGGGCGCTCCCCGCCGGCATGGTCGAGGTCGAGTACCGGCGCGGCCTGACCGACCGCCTGGCCGGGCGCGACCGCCGGCCGGTCGCGGTACTCGTTCACGGCGAACACCACGACCTCGGCATGCGCGAGAACCGGCATGGCGGCGTCGACGCCGAGGTGCGCCAGGTCGTCCACGGGGTCGTGATCAGCCGCAGCACGGTCGACCTCGACACCTGGCTGTGGGTCCTCGCCGAGACCGTCCTCGCCGTCGCGACTCGCACCACGGCCACGAGACACGCCTTCGAACGATTCCTGCACGGGCGCGACTGAGTCCGCACCTCACCCGGCGCGGGTGGCGGCCACCGCCCGGCGCTGGGGTTTGCTCGCCTCACGTGCGTCGAGTGTCGGCAGCATGAGCGAGAAGGGCGCGGTCCCATGTCGTTGACTGAGTACGAGCCAGGCGGAACCTTCCCGGGCCGGATCGGCCGGACCACGGACGAGTCGACGCCTGCCTGGCCGCGTCCGGTCCGGGCGACGCCTGGCTCGCCGAACGTGTTGTTCATCGTGCTGGACGACACGGGTTTCGGGCAGCTCGGCTGCTACGGCAGCCCGATCGCCACGCCGCACCTGGACTCCCTGGCGGCCAACGGGCTGCGTTACAACCGCATGCACACGACGGCGCTGTGTTCGCCGTCGCGTTCCTGTGTGATCACCGGCCGCAACCATCATTCGAACGGGATGGCGGCGATCACCGAGCTGGCGACGGGCTATCCCGGCTATGACGGCAACATCCCGTTCGAGAACGGCTTCCTGTCGGAGATGTTGCAGCAGCACGGCTACAACACCTACATGGTCGGCAAGTGGCACCTGATGCCGTCCGAACAGGAGTCCGCCGCGGGGCCGTACGACCGGTGGCCGCTCAGTCGCGGCTTCGATCGCTTCTACGGCTTCCTGGGCGGCGACACGAGCCAGTGGTATCCGGACCTCGTCCACGACAACCACCAGGTGGAGCCGCCGCGCAGCCCGCAGGAGGGGTACCACCTGACCGAAGACCTGGCCGACCACGCGATCTCGTTCGTCGCCGACGCCAAGCAGGTCGCGCCGGACAAGCCGTTCTATCTGCACTTCTGTCCCGGTGCGACACATGCCCCGCACCATGTGGCCAGGGAGTGGGCCGACCGGTACGCGGGGCGGTTCGACGCGGGCTGGGACGCCTACCGCGACGAGGTGTTCGCCCGGCAGAAGGAGCTCGGTGTGGTGCCCACCGAGGCGGAGCTGTCCCGCCACGACCCGGACGTTCCCGAGTGGGACTCGCTCTCGCCGCAGGCGCGCAGGCTGGCCGCCCGGATGATGGAGGTGTTCGCGGGCTTCCTGTCGCACACCGACGCGCAGATCGGGCGGTTGCTGGACTTCCTCCGCAAGATCGGCGAGCTCGACAACACGCTCGTCATGGTGGTCTCCGACAACGGCGCCAGCGCCGAGGGCGGACCCGCCGGCACCACCAACGAGACGCAGTTCTTCAACAACGCGCCCGAGCCGCTGGAGGACAGCCTGGCCAAGCTCGACGAACTTGGCGGCCCGAACACCTTCAACCACTATCCGTGGGGCTGGACCTGGGCAGGCAACACCCCGTTCCGCCGGTGGAAGCGGGAGACCTACCGCGGGGGCGCGAGCGACCCGTTCCTCGTGCACTGGCCGGCGGGCATCGCGGCGCGCGGCGAGGTCCGCGAACAGTACGCCCACATCGTCGACATGGTCCCGACCGTGCTCGACGCGCTCGGGCTG
The DNA here is from genome assembly GCA_035995025.1 of Actinophytocola sp. Lineage (GTDB taxonomy): Bacteria > Actinomycetota > Actinomycetes > Mycobacteriales > Pseudonocardiaceae > Actinophytocola. The sequence continues at coordinate 26,467 of DASYKY010000133.1, read as the reverse complement.
GAACCGCCGGCCACGATCCGCGGCGTCACCCAGGCGCCGCTGCACGGTGTGAGCTTCGCCCACACCTTCGCCGACGCCCGCGCCGAGACCCGCCACCACACTCAGTACTTCGAGATGTTCGGCCACCGCGCGATCGACCACGACGGCTGGCGTGCCGTCTGTCCCTGGCCGGGCCCGTCCTTCGCCGAGGCCGGCCTGCCGTTCGGCGCGCCGATCACCGCCGACACCCTGTCGAAGCTCGACGCCGAGGGCTGGGAGCTCTATCACTCGGCAGCGGACTTCGCGGAGAACCACGACGTCGCCGCGGAGAACCGGGGCAAGGTCATCGAGCTGATCGCCCAGTGGTACGTCGAGGCGGGCCGCTACGACGTGATGCCGATCGACGGCACCGCCGTGTCCCGGCTGATGACCGAACGGCCGCAGCTCACCGAGGCGCGAACGAGCTACACCTTCTGGCCCGGCACCGCAGTCCTGCCGGGTGCGGTGGCACCACGGGTGCTCAACCGACCGCACAGCATCACCGCCGACGTCGAGATCCCGGCCGGTGGCGCCGAGGGCGTGCTGCTGTGCCAGGGTGCCAACAGCGGCGGCTTCACCTTCTACGTCAAGGATCGGCGGCTGCACTACGCCCACAACTACCTCAGCCGCGCCGTGCACACGGTGAGCGCGCAGGACCCCCTGCCGGAAGGCAGGCACCAGGTGCGGTTCGAGTTCGAACCGACGGGCAAGCCGGACTTCGACAACGGCATGGGTGCCCCGGGCCATGCCCAGCTCTACGTCGACGAACACCTCGTCGCACAGACCGACCTGCCGGTCACCGTCCCGATCATGTTCAACCCGGGCGGGATGTCCTGCGGCGCGAACTTCGGGTCGCCGATCGTCGCGGACTACGACACCCCGTTCCGCTTCACCGGCATCCTGCACGAGGTGACGGTCGACCTCAGCGGCGACCTCATCACGGACAGCGAAGCCGAGATGCGCATGGCCATGGCCCGGCAATAACATCCGGCGACGGATCGGCACCGTCCATATCGGACATCGCCGGGCGCGTGCCCCACGGCCGGAGGTCAGGTCGTGGGCAGCGCCTCGGCGCCACGCACGTGCTCCGGCGACACGTACGCGGGCGTGCCGGGCCGCATGCCCGTCTTGGTGACCGACGTGGTGTCCGCGGCGCCTGGCTCAGCTGGCGAGGCCGGTGATGCTGTACTGCATGACGCGGTAGTTCACGTCGTCGAACCACTGGCTGACGGCGATGTGGAAGTCGTCGAACGTGGAGCCGGGGAGGATGAAGCCGCCGTAGGGGTTGGCCACCGCGTTGCCGCCCTCCTGTCCGGGGACGGTGGGCACGATCATCGTCTGTTCCGCGGTGGTGAACAGGTTCGACGTCGGCAGCGGGAAGATCTGCGCGCGGATGTCCAGTGGCGCCATGTTGAGCCAGCTCAGTGCGTACTGCCCGGCCATGGCCCGGAAGCAGATCTCGCCCCACCGGCGGGCGGGGGACACCGTCGTCGGCGCATTTCCCCATGCCCAGAGGCCGTTCGCGAAGCCCCACGGCTCGTAGGCGCCCGGCTCGCCGACACGCTCGTGCGGGACCCGGTGGAGCAGCAGGCCCGACACGACGTCGCGGTTGAACACGGTGGAGAGCACGTAGCAGAACCCGTCGCCGGCCACGGCGTAGGTCTTCTGCTGGAACTGCCCGCCGTACTGGTCGGCGGGCCACTGGCACAGGTACTCCCAGGTGTTGCCGCTGTCCCGGGAACGCCAGAAGTCGGTGTGGTCGGTCCGGTAGATCACCCCGCGCATGAGGTGCAGGTACATCGTGTCGCCGATGGTGAACACGTCGGAGGGAATGGCGGTCGAGTTGCCGCCCGGCAGCGGGATGTGTCCCTCCGGCACGAGTTGGTCGGCGTGGGCGCCGCCGACGCAGCCGTCGACGACCAGGCCGGCCGGAGCGGCCGCGCTCGCACGCAACCCGATCGGCGCGCGCCAGTCCGGGCCGCCGACGCCACCGCCGTCGAAGGTGTCACCGCAGACGAGCAGCATCGAGCCGTCCGGGCAGCGCGCCGGGATCCCGAGGTCCGTCCACGGCGCGGCGAAACGGCCGGTCTCGGCCGGCCCGGTGAGGTTTCGGACCTTCGCGCCGCCCGCCCGCACCACGCGGGGGCTCGCGACGGCGAGCGCCGGAGCGGCAAGGGTGAGCCCGGCCGCGACGAGGGCCGCCCGGAGCGTCGTACGACGATCGATGCGAACCATGGCAACCCCCAGCGATGACGAATACCAACACGAAATCGTCCTAGTTGGTGAAATCTTCGTCAATCGTCCGGACGGGTTCGGTTCGCCGGTCTGCGAACCGACCCGCGCCTCAGGCGACCGTGATCACCGTCCGGCCCGCGACGTGGCCGGCCGCGCTCGCGCGCTGCGCGTCGGCCGCCTCGTCCAGACGGAATGCCTTCGCCACCGGGATGCGCAGGGCGCCGTCGGCGAAGAGGCGGGCCGCCTCGGCATAGGCGGCGGCCCGATCGTTGGCCGCCATGGAGATCTGGGCGCCGTGTTCGGTCGCGCCGAGGTCGCCGATCGAGAGCACGCGAGCCGGGTCGCCGGTCAGCTCGATCAGTTCCGGGATGACGCCCGAGCCCGCGATGTCCAGAGCGGCGTCCACGCCGTGCGGCGCCAGCGCGCGCACCCGGTCGGCGAGCCCCTCGCCGTAGGTCGTGGGGACGACGCCGAACGACCGGAGGTAGTCCTGACTGGACCGACCGGCGATGCCGATGACCTCGATGTCCCGTTGGCGCGCGATCTGCACGGTCGCCGTGCCGACCCCGCCGGCCGCTCCGTTGACCACCAGTGTCTGTCCTGATTGGACGTTGAGCTGGTCGAGGATCCGGATGGCGGTCTCCACCGGGATCGGGGCACCCGCGGCGGCCTCGAACGACAGCCCGGCCGGCATCGCCGCCCAGTGCGACAGGGTCGCGTACTCGGCATACGTAGCCTCGCCCGAGCCGAACACGGCGTCGCCGACCGTCACACCGGTGACCCCGTCGCCGACCTCGTCGACGATGCCGGCCGCATCGATGCCCGTGCCGGCAGGCAACGGAATCGGGCGCATCTTGCTGAGGTAACCGGCCCGGATCTTCCAGTCGATACCGTTCACGCCCGCCGCCCGAACGGCGACGCGCACCTGTCCCGGCCCGGCGTGTGGCTCGTCGACCTCGACGACCTTCAGTACCTCCGGACCGCCGTACTCGGCGAACTGCACTGCTTTCACTGGTAGCTCCTGGTTTGCGGTTGGTCTAGTGCTGAAGCGAGTCCGCGTCGCGTGCCATGCTCGTGAAGAAGGCGACCATGTCCCGCGGCGCCTCGGCGTTGAAGCACATGTCGAGTCCCTGCGCGGACCCGCGCGCCGAAGCCTCGGCACGCGGGAACATCGCCGCCTCGTACCGGGTCAGCGCGGCTTCGATGTCGCCGGGGTGCTCGACGACGGCCCTGGCCAGCTCGGCGCCGTCGAGCAGGGCGAGGTTCGCGCCCTCGCCGGCGTAGGGCGGCATCACGTGCGCGGCGTCGCCGACGAGCGTCGCGCCCGGCACCCGCGACCAGCGATGTCCGACCGGCAGCGCGAAGATCTGGCGCGGTACCACCGTGTCGTCGCAATGGCGGATGAGGTCGGTGAGGTCGGTGGACCAGTCGGCGAGCTCCGCGAGGAGGGCCGTGCGGGCCGCCGCCGGGTCGGACCAGTCGACGCCGCTCGCCGCCAGCCAGTCCTGCGGGACGCGCAGCGAGACGCCGACCTCGATGTGGCTGCCGCCGTGGCCGAGGATCCCCTTGTCGTCCGAGAGGGCGAAGATCATGCCGGGGCCGACGAGCTCGGCCAGGTGCGGGTACCGCTCGCGGGAGTCGGCGATCTGGATCTCGACGTGGGAGATGCCGGCGTACGTCGGGGTCGCCGCCGACAGGACGGGACGCACCTTCGACCACGTGCCGTCCGCGCCGACCAGCAGGTCGGCCGCCGTGTGGCCGCCGTCGGCGAAGGTCAGCTCGTGCCGGCCGTCGCCGAGCGTGGTGACCGAGGTGACCTTGCGGCCCCAGCTGATCCGGCCGGGATCGAGGGAGTCGATCAGCAGGCGCCGCAGCACCGTGCGGTCGATCTCCGGGCGCCCGCCCTCGCCGTCCTCCGGGCCGGCGTCGACGAAGACGCGGCCGGACTTGTCGAGCACGCGGACGTTCTCGCCCTGCGGGTGTGTGTGGCGGCGGAACTCGTCGAGGAGACCCGCCGCGCGCAGGGCGACCTGGCCGGAGTCGTCGTGGATGTCGAGCGATCCGCCCTGGCGGCGGGCGTCGGCCGAGTCGTCGAGTTCGTAGCTGGTGGACGGAATGCCGTGGATCTGGAGGATGCGGACGAGCACGAGGCCGGACAGGCCCGCACCCACGATCGCGATGGACCGTGCGGACATGAGTTCGTGGTTCCTTACTGTTGGTTCGTCACCGTTGGCTCGCCGGGGGATCGGCCGCGGCGAGGATGCCGTCGAGCAGGACGTCGAAGGCCCAGTCGGCGCGTGTCCGGCCGTCGCCCTCGACGAGTGCGGTGCCTAGCCGGGCGATGTGCGGATAGCGCGCGGCGTCGGTGTGCACCAGCTGCTTGGCCAGGTCGGACAGCGCCGCGGCCTTCTGTTCGTCGGCCTTGGGGTTGCTGTGCTCGACGGCGATCGCCGTCGGGTAGAGCAGCAGCAGGTCGACACCCCACGCCGCGGGCCCGTCCGCGACCCCGCCTTCGTGGAGGAGGGCGATGACCGCCTCGACCAGCGCCAGGTAGTTCGGGCCGCTGGGTTGGGTGGACATGGCCATCCGGGCGATGCCCGGGTAGCGGCCGAGAAGGCTGCCGTAGTCGGTCAGCAGGGCCTTCAGCCCGTCGCGCCACGAGCCGCCACCGGCTTGCGCCGGGAGGACCTCGCCCAGGAGCACGTCGAGGATCTGCGCGTGCAGGTCCTCGGTGTCGCGGACGTAGACGTACAGCGACCCGTGCCCGGTGTCGAGCGCGGCGGCGACGCGCCGCATCGTCACCTTGGCGAGCCCCTCCTCGCGCAGGATGACCAGGGCGGCGTCGATGATTCCCGGCCTGGTCAACGCCGGTTTCGCCGGTCGTTCCCGCCGGCTGCGGGACTGCGGGGCGCTTTCGGTCGGGCTCATGTGGACACCGTAGCACGACCATGGTCGTAACGACCATGGTCGTTACCTGCTTGGGTGAGACTGTGAACCAGTCGGCCGACTAGTTTCGTGGTGAGTTGCTGCGCGGGGGAGGAGCACCAGCATGGCCAGGCCCATGTCCGTCGAGGGGACCTTTCCGTTCAACCCGGCCCAGTTGCGAAACCTGCGAAACTGGGCCGAAGGCGAGCGGCCGGACCGGGCGATCGCGGTGGTCGTGGCGCTCACGCGGCCGGTGCGCCCGGACGCGGCGCGGGCGGCGGTGACCGAGCTGGTACGGCGGCACCGGGCGCTGCGCAGCCGCGTCGTCGAGGACGTCGACGGCACCCTCCTTCAGCAGGTGGTGGCCGCGCCCGCCGCCGAGGCCGACCTCGCGCTGACCGAGACCGATGCCCGGCCGGCCTACGGGCCCGAGCGAGTCGATCCGGCCGAGCGCGCGCTGCGTGGCACCTTGTACGTCTCCGGGGGACGGGTCGTACTGGTGAAGCTGTCGCTCTCGCACCTGTTCACCGACGCGTTCGGCGCCCATGCCGCCATCCGCGAGCTGCGCCGGATACTGGCCGGCGAGCCGCTGCCGGCCGTGCCCCGCCGGGGCGGCGACGTGAATGCGGACGCGGCCGCGGTCCGGCGCGACACCGACCGCTGGAAGGAACTGCTGGGCGCGGCACCGAGGTCGGTGACCTACTCCGGGGTGGCCCGGGAGGAGCACGAGAAGGTGCGGCGCGTGCGGGTGCCCCTCGACGGCGAGGACGAGGCGCTGCTCGCCGAGGCCGGCCGGCGGTTGCGGGTCACGCGCTACGTGCTGTGGGCCACCGCGATCAGCGCGCTGGTGAGCCGGGTCAGCGGCCGGCACCGCCAGGTGTTCCGCTCGACCTACGCCAACCGGTTCACCCCCGAGGACTTCCGGGTGGTCGACCAGCTCGCGCAGGCCGTCTACGTGCCGATCGAGGGCGAGGCGGGGGACAGCCTGCGCGCCCGGGCCGAGCGGATCGCGGTGGTCTCGCTGCGCACCTACCGGCGTGGCCGCTACGACGCCAACGAGCTGCTGCGCTGGCTGAACGAGCCGGCGCGGTCGCGCGGTGCGGCGTTCCAGCCGGCGTTCGAGCTCAACTACGTGCCGGCCGCGCCCGCCGAGGCCCGCGGCGACACGCCCCCGGCGCCGCGGGGTTGCGAGCTGGCCAAGGTTCGCATCGACCCGCAGGCGGCCAAGGCCGACCTCGCGGTCACGATCTCGCACCTCCCCGGCCCGGTCCTCCAGCTCTCCGCCCGGCGGCCGGTCAGCGGCCAGCAGGAGCCCGGCGTGCTGGCGGCGGACTGCCTCGCGGTGCTGCGAGTGCTCTGCGCGAGCCCGGACACGCCGGTCGCCGAGCTACCGGTCGAGCCGTTCCCGGCCACCGCCGGGCTTCATCCCGGCCACCGCAGCGGAGCGCTCGTCGACCTGGACCTGACGCGGCGGCTGGTGCTGTCGGTACCCGGTGTCGAGTCGTGCGAGCTGCTGCCGCAGGGCGATCGGCTGACCGCCCGGGTCACCGCGAGCGGTCCGCTCAGTGCGCCGGACCTGCTGCGCGAGCTCCGGGACCGGCAGCCGTGGTGGTCGGGGTCCGTGGTGCCCGACGACGTGGTTCGGCACCCCGCGCTTTGATCTTCGTCCGGATGGTGCCCGCGGTAGCCGCGGACCCGGTCAGCCGTCCTTGGTGAAGACCCGGGTGAGGATCGCGAAGCCGATCCCGGCCACGGCGAGAATGATCCCCGTGGTCAGCCAGCCGGAAAGCGCCAACGCGAGGCCGGCCCCAGCGAAGAGGGCGAACTCGACGATGAACCGAGTGGGCTCGGCGAGCCGGCGCCGCGCCCGGGGCGCGACGAAAAGGCCCCACACGGCGGCCGCGGCCGCGGGGAGCAGGATCGCGTCGACGACACTGAACGCCACGCCCTCACCGAGCCGGGCACCGGCCACGGCAAGGCCGGCGAGCAGCGCCAGCTCGGTGAGGAACCGGATTGTCAGCACGGCTCCGGAGAGCCCGCTCAGCTGCGGCGCACGGTCGGATGTCACCGTTCGAGCCTACGGTGCGACCGACCGACCAGAACCGCGGCGGGGGCGGCGTCGACAGGTCAGATCTCGAACTCCAGCCACAGTGGATAGTGGTCGGAGATGCGCCAGGAGATCTGGGTCTTGGACAGTCCTGTGAGGACGTGTGGCACGAAGTCGAAGCTGCCGCCGCGCCTGTTGTACGTCAGCCCGCGAAGTAGCGGTGGGTTGTCAGGTTTGGCGGGGTCGCTGAACCAGGCGATCTGGTCGTAGTGGTGGCGGTTCTTGTCGTCGTCGAAGATCGTTCGCCGGGCGTCGTTGAGCTCCGTCGGCGGCCACAGTCCGGTGGAGACGAACGCGCGGAACAGCGGGTTGTCGAGGCGGTCGATGTTGAAGTCGCCCAGGACGAGGAGGTTGCTGTTCCAGTCCTTCGGTCGCTCGGCCCACCGGCGCATCCACGACGCGAAGGCGGTCAGCTCCGGGATCCGGTCTTCCGGGGTGTCGCCCCAGAGCACGTGCACGGTCGTCAGGATGAACTCCGTGCCGCTGCGCACGAAGCCGGCGGCATACGGTGTCCGCGCGAACTGGTGAGCCATGCCGTTGACGTCGGCCGGCAGCACGATCTCCCCGACGAGACCCGAGGGTTGGACGCGCTCGGTGTCGTAGACGTACGTGAGCCGTTCGTCGTTGCCGGGCTCGCCCTCGGTGACGTCCGAGGCGATGACGCGGTAACGAGGGCCGAGCCGGCCGAGGAGGGCGAGTAGCGCGGTGGTGTCACGCCGTGCTTCCTGGATCGCGGCGACGTCGAACCGCTCGACGACCGCGGCTATGCAGGCCAGTGCGTGCCAATCGCGCCGCGGCGAGTCTTTCGCGCCCGATTGCCATTTCGAGGTGAGGCCACCGAATGCACGCAGATTCCACGTGCCGATCAGGAGGTTGTCGGCGGATTTGGCCGGGACCGTCGCGTCGAGACCGGCGCGGATTCGGCCGAGGTCTTCGGTGAGGGCTCGGGGTTCTGGACCGGGCGGGGGGACCGGGTGAGTCATAACGGTGCGCCGATGTCGTGATATCGCACGAGAATCGCGGCGCACGGACCTGTGGTGGCCGGGGAACGCAAGGTGGTTTCGGCACTCATCCCAACGCGCCTCCCATGCTGGTCACTGGCGCATCCACGTCCCAACGAGCCCGTCGTCCGCAGCGGCACCGGCGTTACCCCCGCGACCGTCACGCACCGGAAATTCGGAGCGATATCCTCTGTGCCTGATCTTGCGGGCAAATGGGGGCAAGATGCGCAGATCCGGTCTGGGAATCACGGTGACGATCGCTGCGATGACGGTGGCGGCATGCACGTCGGGGCCGGCGTCGCCGTCGACGGCGTCCGGTTCGTCGTCGGGTTCGGTGTCCGGGGCGGCTACCGCGGCAGACCATGGGATGGCGCAGTATCTCGACGGTTTGGCGAAGGTGCGTCAGTTCCGGGGCGCGGTCGAGGTTCGCCTCGGCGACGAGGTGCTGCTGTCCCGGGGCTTCGGCCAGGCCGACGTGGCCCACGATGTACCGAACGCGCCGGACACGCGGTTCCGGATCGCGTCGCTGACCAAGCAGTTCACCGCGCTTTCGGTGCTGATCCTGCAGGAGCAGGGCAAGCTCACGGTCTCCGACCCGGTGTGCACCCACCTGCCGGACTGCCCTCCGGCCTGGCGCGCGATCACCATCGAGCAGCTGCTCACCCACACCGCCGGCCTCTACGACTACGTCCAGATCAGCGGCGGCGACCCGCAGCGCTACGCCACCGCGTTCGGCCCCAAGCCCACACCCGAGCAGCTGATCCAGACCTTCGTCCACCGGCCGCTGGAGTTCCCACCCGGCGCCAAGTTCCAATACAGCAGCTCCGGCTACGTGCTGCTCGGCGTACTCGTCGAACGGCTCTCCGGCACCACCTACGGCGAGTTCCTGAAAGAGAACATCCTCGACCCGCTCCACATGTCCGACACCGCATACCAACCCGACGAGCACGCCAACACCCACGACGCCATCGGCTACCAGAACTGGACCACCCCGGCCCCGAAAGCTCCTGACGCCGTCTCGTTCGCCGGCGGCGGCATGTACTCCACGGTCACCGACCTGACCCGCTGGAACCAGTTCCTGCTCACCGGCACCCCCGCCATCGTCGAACAGAACACCCTCGCCCAGCTCCTGAAACCCCGCGTCGCCGCCGAACAGGGCTCGATGTACGGCTACGGCATCTACACCACCGGCACCGGCGATGCCACCGTCCATGGCCACCCTGGAGGGGTGCCGGGATTCGCTGCGTACAACGCGATCCAGACCGCCGCCGACCTGTCCGTCGTCGTGCTGGGCAACCTCGACACCACCGACGCCCTCACGATCGGCCGCAACCTCACCGCGTTCGCCAGAACCTAGCGGAGCGATGCGCGGCGTGGCATCGTCGGCGCCGACCTGTTCAGCTGCCGACCAGCTCGGTGGCGGCTTGTTCGCCGAGCGATACGGACTGGGCCGGGTCCTCGATCGGATGGGCGACCACGCCGGGGAAGGCGACGTAGTCCACGACCTTGCCGCCGGCCCCGCCGGTCGACGGGTCGGGGTCGATGCCCAGCGCGGCGGCCATCGCGTAGGACGACTCGCCGATCTGCCCGGACGGGCCGAGGTCGCCGACCACGCCATAGGCGACGGTGTCCTCGTACACCACGGCGACCACGGTGCCACCGGCGAGACCGGAGTCCCGGTAGTTCCAGATGTCGCTGGCCAGCGGCAGCACCACGTACGGCAGCTCGGCGGCGATCAGCGGCTGCCCGTCGGACTGCGGGAACGCGGTTTCCGGCTGGAACGCGGGGTCGGTGTCCTCGTTGCACTGCTCGGTGCGCTGGCCGTCGCAGTCGACGGTCATGCCGGACTTCCAGTGCACCGCGGTGCCCGTCCCGCACACCGGGATGTCCTGCGTCATGCCGTCGCGTTCGGCGTAGAGCCCTTGGGAGACCTGGGTTTCGCACCCGGCGACGCGGTCGCGCAGCTGGTCGGCGGTAGGCCCGGCGGCCGGCTGCGGAGTCTCGGAGGCCGGTTGTGCCACGGCCGGCCCGACCGCGGCGGCGGCAGCGGCCGCCACTGCCAGACACGTCAGCAAGGTCCTGCGCACCCCGACCACCTCCGTTGACTTGTCACCTAAAGACAACAGATCTCGTTCAGGTCCGTCAACACGCAGAAAGTCTGGAGTGCACCCGACCGACTACGGTGTGGCGATGAGTGTGAACGGGTGAGTGCCCGGTTCCAGGAGCTGGACTGGCGGTCGACGTCGATGGGGGAGCTCGTCCTGCGGCGCCGGTGGGATCCGGTCGTCGACAAGGACGTCTTCGAGATCAAGCTGAACGACGAGTTCCTGATGTCGAGCCTGTTCACGGTCGCCGAGGTGGAGCTGGGACGTCTGGCGCTCGCGGAGTTGCCGGCCGGGCCGTGGGACGTGGTGGTGGGCGGGCTCGGGCTGGGTTTCACGGCGCGGTCGGTGCTGACGAGCTCGGACGTGCGCCGCCTGGTCGTGGTCGATGCGCTGGGCGAGGTGATCGAATGGCACGAGCAGGGTTTGCTCCCGGTCGGTGCGGAGCTGGCGGGCGATCCGCGGTGCGGTCTGGTCCATGGTGACTTCTTCGCGATGGTGCGCTCCGGTGCCGGGTTCGATCCGGCGGCGGAGCCCGGAAAGCTGTGGCACGCGATCGTCGTCGACATCGACCACTCGCCACGGCACCATCTGCACCCCGGCCACGCCGACCTGTACAAGCCGGCGGGCCTGCGGCGCCTCGCCGGCCGCCTTCACCCGGGTGGGGTGTTCGCGCTGTGGTCGAACGACCCGCCGGACGAGGAGTTCACCGCCGCGCTGACCGAGACCTTCGCCAGTGTGCGAGCCGAGATCGTCCGGTTCGACAACCCGCTGCAACAGCGGGAGGCCACCGCCACCGTCTACCTCGCGACGACCGCATCCGTTCGGTAGCCGCGTTCACCGACTGTCCGGCACGGAGGCGGCGGACAACCGTCGACCGGGACCCGCTGCTCGGCTGGCGGCGCGCGTTCAGCGCGTGCGTTCCTTGGCGAACAAGGACTTCGACCACGCGTAGCCGATGACGGTGATCAGCACGCACCAGCCGATCGCGAGCGGCCCGCTGCTGCCGATCGGGGTGCCGAGCAGCAGGCCCCGGATCGTCTCGGTGATCGGGGTGAACGGCTGGTGCTCGGCGAACCAGGCCAGCCAGCCGGGCATGGACTCGGTGGGCACGAAGCCGCTGCTGAGGAAGGGCAGCAAGATGAAGAGCATCGGTGTGTTGCTCGCCGTCTCCACGCTCTTGGCGACCAGCCCGAGCGCCACCGACAACCAGGTGAGCGCGACGGTCAGCAGCAACAGCAGGCCCGCGACCGCGACCCACTCGACGAACCCGGCGGTCGGCGAGAACCCGACGAGCAGGGCGACACCGACCACGACGACGAGCGCGACCACGGTCTGGATGACGGTGCCGATGACGTGCCCGGTCAGCACGGACGCCCTGCTGATCGCCATCGTGCGGAACCGGGCGATGATGCCCTCGGTCATGTCCATGGCGACGGAGATGGCGGTGCCGAGCGCGGCGCTCGCCACGGTGATCAGCAGGATCGCCGGCGTGACGTAGCCGACGTACTCCGTGCGCCCGCCGGCGCCGCCCAGCCCGTCGCCGAGGGTGCCGCCGAAGACGTAGACGAACAGCAGCAGGAACACGATCGGCTGGCCGAGCAGCATGAGGGTCAGCGACGGGTAGCGCTGCATGTGCCGCAGGTTGCGGCGCAGCATCGTGGTCGAGTCGCGCACCGCGTAGGACAGGGTGGTCATTTCGCGAGCTCCTTGATCGGTTCGGTGCGGTGACCGGTGAGGCTCAGGAAGACGTCGTCGAGATCGGGCGTGTGCACGGCGAGGCTGTCGACCTCGACCGCCTCGGTGTCCAACCGGGCGAGCACCGCGCGCAGTGACGGGACGGTGCCGTCGGTCGGCACGCGCAGCGTCAGTGCCTCGTCGTCCGATGTGGACTCCGGCAGGGCACCGGCCGCGCGGTGCAGTGCGCCGATGTCGGCGAACCCCAGTCGCAGATGCCCGCCGGGAACGCGGCGCTTGAGCTCGTCGGCTGTGCCCTGTGCGACGATCCGCCCGCCGTCGAGCACGGCGATGCGGTCGGCGAGCTCGTCGGCCTCTTCCAGGTTCTGGGTGGTGAGAAAGATCGTCACGCCGTTCGCCACCAGGCCGCGGATGATGTCCCACATGGTGTGGCGGCTGCGCGGGTCGAGCCCTGTGGTGGGCTCGTCGAGGAAGATGACCTTCGGGTCGCCCATGAGGGTCATCGCCAGGTCGAGCTTGCGGCGCATGCCGCCCGAGTAGGTGGCCGGCATCTTCTTCACGGCGTCGGCGAGGTCGAACCGGTCGAGCAGCCGGGCGGCCCGCCGACGTCCCTCGCGGCGCGGCAGATGGTGCAGGTCCGCCATGAGGAACAGGTTCTCCTCGCCCGTCAGGAGGTTGTCGACGGCGGAGAACTGGCCGGTGAGGCCGATGGTGGTGCGGATTCCGTCCGGGTCGGTGGCCAGGTCGTGCCCGGCGACGGCCGCGCTGCCTGCGTCTGGTGTGATCAAAGTGGACAGTATGTTGACGGTGGTGGTCTTGCCCGCCCCGTTGGGCCCGAGCAGCGAGAACACGGTGCCGGGTGCGACGTCCAGGTCGATGCCGTCGAGCACGACGTTGTCGCCGTAGGACTTGCGCAGCCCCGTCGCCGAGATGGCCGGATGACTCATGTGATCTCCCCCTGGTGTCAGGAACGGTGGATGGTGATGTCGCCGACGGAGGTGTTGGCTCGCACCTCGACCTTGTCGGTCGCGTCGTCGGGTGTGGTGGCGGCGGCCATCTCGTTCTGGACCCGGCCGAAGCGGGTCTTCACGTCGAGCCAGGCCGCGGTGCCCTCGCGGATCCCGATCTCGATCTCGCCCAGGGCGGTCTCGAGGGTGAGCGCGCCGCGGACGGCGTCGAGCACGCGCACGGCACCGTTGGCCGTCTTGGCCTCGACCCCGTCCTCCGCCTTTTCGACGGTGATGTCCCCGTTGGCCGACCGCACCCGCGCCGGACCGCCTGTCGAGCCGATCGTGGTGGCGCCGTTGGAGTTCTTGATCACGCAGGTGCCGGTGACCGCGCCGACCTGCACCCGTCCGGAGCTCGTGCTGATCTCGGCGTTGCCCGCGACGTGACCGACGACGACGGTCCCGGTTGCGGTGTGCAGGTCCAGCTCACCGGTGTGGTCGAGCTGGATGTGCCCGATGCCGGACTTGTACCGGCACTCGCCGAGTCGCCCGGTGCCGTGCAGGTCGCCGAGGCCGGTGCTGCCCTCGATCCGGGAGCCCGCGGGCAGCTCGATGGTCACCTCGATCGACCGCGTCTTGCTGGAGAAGTCGAGCGCGCGCGCCTTCGGTCCCTTGACCGACAGCGTGCCGCCGGAGAACTCGACGCGGGTCTGTTCCGCGGCCTTGACGTCGGAGGCGTCGTGCTCGTCACTCGGCCGGACGTCTACGACCGTGTCGATGCGGTCAGTCGCGACGACGCGGACGTTGCCGACGACGGGCTCGATGTTCGCCAGGATCGGTTCGGGCGTGTCGAAAGAAGGCATGGCTGTCCCCTCAAATGTGGCGTGTTCGATGTTTGTGCTGGTAGGGCCGGAGTCAGCTGACCCAGCCGGTGTAGTGCTGGGCGGCGCGGCGCCCGCCACCCGTCGGCCTGGGTGGGCCGGGCCGGCCCGTCGGCCGCAGCGCCGAGGACGCCGCACGTACGAGCCAGGCGTTGACCGACCGCCCCTCGGCGGCGGCGGCCTCCTCGACGCGTGTCTTGAGGTTCTCCGGCAGCCGGAAGTTGATGCGCACCATCGAGCCGTCGTCGTCCGACGTCGAAGGTGGCTCTGGGTCCTCCGCCGGTGCGCCGGCGGAGGAGGCGGGTGCGGCCGGCGGTTCGACCGGGGAAGGCGTGACCGCGAACGCAGCCTCGCCCGCACGCAGCCGGACCTCCACGGACCCCGGCGCGAGGTCGCGCGTGATCTCGCCGGCCGCGGCCGACAGCGCGTCCAGCAAGGTGAGCCGGATGGCCGATGCCAGTGGCGCGGTCAGCCGTTCGGCGAGCGCGCGGGCCTCGTCACCACCGGCCTCGGCGGCGACAGCCAGCTCCCGGCGAACGGTGTCCACATACGGCGTCAGGTCCATGGCACCACTATGGCTCACTAGTGGTGCCATGGCAAGTCTCATAGCGCCAAAGGCTCGAACGCTCGTGTCACATTGGCGTCATCTTGGCTGCAGGCACAACGGCGTGGGTCCTCCTCGCCAGGGGAGAGGAGGACCCACGCGGTGCGGACCGGCGTGCTCAGTGAGGCAGGACGAGACGGTTGGCGATGCCGTACAGCTCGGTCAGCGATACGCGGCCGGCGACGGTGACCGGGGCGCCGTCGACCGCATCGAGGACCAGCAGCGTGCGGTAGCCGTTCTCGTCGACATGGCGCGTCGCGTGGCCCTGCACGGGCCGGCCCGGCGTGCCGGCCGGGTCGTTCATGGCCGCGGAGCTGACGGTGATCGGCGGCATGGTGTCGCACGTGCCCAGCGAGTAGTTCGTGTTGGACTCCCGCTCCACATCGAAGGCGCAGATCCGCATGCCGGCCGGCAGGTCGCGCAACCCGAACGCCGGGGTGACGGTCGTCGTGCCCAGGAAGCGGATGTTCCGCGCGATCCGCCGGCCGAAGTCGACCAGCTGCTGCGCGGGCGCCGTGCTGCCGGGCTCGGCGGCCACGTTCACGTACATCGACCCGCCGTCGGGCTGCGCCAGGTACAGCTCGTAGCCGCCCGGGCCGCCGGAGCGCGAGCTCTCGACACCGCGCTGCCCGTTGATGGTGACGGGCTTGCCCGGGCCGGACTTGAACGCCGCCTCGTCCACCGGCACCATCCGCATCTGCTGGACGTCGACATCGAGGACCTGCCCCTTGGCCGTGACGGTGAGCATGTGCTCACCCCCGTACAGCGGCGGTGCGTGCGGGTCGTCCGAGGCGGCTCCGATATTGATCCGGCGCGCCAGGTAGGCGGCCGAACCCGGCGGCAGCCAGCCGAGGGAGAAGGGCATCGGCAGGGCCGCGATGGCCGGCTCGGCGGCGGCCTTGCTCGTCGGGCCGGCGACCTGGCGCTCGTCGGCGGGGGCAGCCTGGTGGTCCTTGTCCGGGGACCGGTTCAACGCCACGACGGTGACCGCGGCGAGGGTCAGCACGACCACTCCGGCGGCGACCGCGAGCGGCCGGCTCAGCACGGCGCGCCTGCGGTCGATGCGCTGCCGCGCGGCGGCGAGCACCGTGTCGTCGTCGGGCACGTCGTGTTCGTGCGCGGTGAGGGTTTCCTTGATCAGGTTCTCGATGTCCATCAGCACTCCTTGGCCTGGGCCAGCTGCTCGGTGGTCAAGCCGTTCCGCAAAGTCGTCAGTGCCCGATGGGCGTGGGCGCGCACGGTGGTCTGGGCGCAGCCGAGCAGGTCGGCGATCTCGGCGTCGGCCAGCTGCTCGTAGTACCGCAGGACCACCACGGCCCGCTGGCGCCGGGGCAAGCGGGCCAGGCGCTGCCACATGTCCTCGCGCAGCGCGTGGTCCGAGGCGAAGTCGTCCGGCCGCACCTCGTCCGGAAGGTCATCCGCGGCGATCAGGCGCGCCGCGCGGCTATGTCGCCAGGACAGGTAGCCGTTGGTGACCACCATCCGAAGGCGATCTGTTTACCCGGATGCCACGGGAGGCCGTCCGGGCTGGTTTCGAAGTTTTTCCGGTCGGTGTCGATTCGGGCTGCGCGCCGTTCGTTGGTGGGTGGATCCCCAGTTCCCAAGGAGGTTTGCCATGCCAGAGGATGTTGTCTCTTACCCGGCCGATGCCGGTCCCACAGCGCTCATGCTCACGGTTCGCGGCACGACGACACAGTCGTCGGTCGAGGACTCGCGCCAGCTGCACAACGCGACCGCGGGCGCCCCGCCCAGTGTCGCCGCCGCCCGCTCGCTCGGCGATCTGAGCCACAACGTGTACGTCGGCAACGGCGAGGTGTTGTTCATCGACTTCTGGAACAGCCAGTCCGGGCTCGGCCA
The DNA here is from genome assembly GCA_035995025.1 of Actinophytocola sp. Lineage (GTDB taxonomy): Bacteria > Actinomycetota > Actinomycetes > Mycobacteriales > Pseudonocardiaceae > Actinophytocola. Next base: position 10,092 of record DASYKY010000133.1, on the reverse strand, counting down.
GTTCTTCTCGGACCCACAGGTCCAGGCGGCCGCGGACAAGCTGTTCTCCAGCCGGGACGCGGTCGTGTGGGCGCCCGCTCACGAGTTCGGTGAGGTCGCCCTGACCGTGCCGTCCGGCCGCTCCGTGGCCGGCGTCGGCATGCTGCGCACCACGGTCACCTCGCTGGAGAAGGCGGCGTCGGCGTTCAGCGCATACCTTGCCGCGACGGTCAACCAGGCCCGCCGGCACGGCCTGGTGTCGCACCGCGTCCTGACCCGGGTGCCCAATCCCGGTGAGCAGCCGACGCCGGAGGTCATCGGTATCGACCTGTGGATGGACGCGGCGGAGATGAACCGGTACTACGAGCTGGGTATCGGCTTCGACCTGCTGGGACCGGTGCAGACCGGGCAGCCGGACTCGTCGACGTGGGAGTCCGCCCCCGGCAACTGGACGGAGTGGTAGGCGACGACCGTCGACAAGGGACACTGGAGCCGGGCGTGACCACCAGCGAAACGCGAGCCGCCCGGCTCGTCCCTGGTCCGCACCTGATCGTGAAGGAGTACTGAGGCTGTGCGCTACGCGGTTTTCATCTGGACGAAGTGGGACACCGACGAGGATGTCCAGGCGGACATGTTCGACCGCTACGGGGAGTTCGCCCGGGCCGCGGGCGAGGCCGGCGTGCTGGTGGACGGGTCCGCCCTGCATCCGGTGTCCGCGGCGACGACCGTACGCCTGCGCGACGACGAGGTGCTGGTGACCGACGGCCCGTTCGTCGAGTCCAAGGAGCAGCTGAGCGGGTACTACGTGTTCGAGTGCGTGGATCTCGACGAGGCGATCGCGTGGGCGGCCCGTATTCCCGACGCCCGCCGCGGCGCGGTCGACATCCGCCCGCTGCTCGCCATGCCCTGAGCTTCGTGGACGAGACACAGCCGATCGACGAGGTGTTCCGCCGCGAGTCCGGGCAGGTGCTGGCGACCCTCATCCGGTTCTGCGGCGACTTCGACCTGGCCGAGGACGCGGTACAGGACACGTTCCTGCTCGCGCTGGAACGGTGGCCCGGTGAGGGCGTGCCGCCCAACCCGGGCGCCTGGATCACCACGGCCGCGAAGCGGCGGGCCATCGACCGGATTCGCCGGGAAGTGCGCCGAGTGGACAAAGAGGCGATGGTGAGCCGAGTGCGGGAAATGCCGGACGATCCCATCGGGCTCGAGGACGACCAGCTCCGGCTGATCTTCACCTGCTGCCATCCGGCGCTCACGCTGGAAGCCAGGGTGGCGCTGACGCTGCGCACCGTGTGCGGCCTGGCCACCGGTGACCTGGCCCGGGCCTTCATGACGTCGGAGGCGACGATGGCCCAGCGGCTGGTGCGGGCGAAACGCAAGATCCAGGTTGCCGGCATCGCCTACCGAGTACCCGCCCCCGACCGCATGGGCGACCGGCTCGCGGCGGTCCTGGCCGTCGTCTACCTGATGTTCAACGAGGGCTACACCGCCTCGGCCGGTGACACGCTGGCCCGCGATTCGCTGACCGCGGAGGCGATGCGGGTCGGTGAGCTGCTGTGCCGGCTCATGCCGGGCGAGCCGGAGGTCCTCGGCCTGCAGGCGCTGATGCTGTTGAACCACTCGCGCCGGGACGCGCGCGTCGACGCGTCGGGCGCCATGGTGCTGATGTCCGATCAGGACCGCCGGCTGTGGGACCGGCCGGAGATCGAGCGCGGCCTGGCCCTGCTGCGGCAGGGGACCCGGACCGGAAGCGTCGGCCAGTACTGGCTGCAGGCGGCGATCGTCGCCGAGCACGCGCACTCGCCGACCGCGGAGGCAACCGACTGGCACCGGATCTGCCGGCTCTACGACCTGCTGTTCGACCTGACCAGATCGCCGGTCGTCCAGCTCAACCGGTCCATCGCCGTGTCCATGGCCGACGGGCCGGCAGCCGGGCTCCAGCTACTCGAGCCCCTCGCCGCTCACCTGGACGGCTATCTCTACTTCCACAGTGCGGCCGCCGACATGCATCGCCGCCTCGGCGCCAACGCGGCGGCCGCGCAGGCGTATCGCCGCGCCCTTGCGCTGGCGACGAACGACGTGCAACGAGCCGCGCTCGACTCCCGGCTCCACGAGGTGACCACCTGAGAACCCTTCGCGGTGTCACTCGGGGTGGGGTTCGCCGCCGAGGCCCACGTCCGCGGCTCCGCCTCAGAAGGCCGATAATGCCGGGGTGACGACTCGAGTGGTCCTGGCCGAGGACGACGTACTGCTCCGGGAGGGGCTGGCGAGCCTGCTGGACCGGTCGGGTTTCGAGGTCGTGGGGCAGGCGGGCAATGCCACCGAGGCGCTGGCCATGGTGCGTGACCGGCGTCCGGGGCTCGTGGTGGTGGACATCCGGATGCCGCCGTCCCACACCTCGGAGGGGCTGGACGTCGCCAGGGAGATCCGCCGCGAACTGCCCGACACCAGCATCCTCGTGCTTTCGGCGCACGCCGAGGTCGAGCACGCGATGGAGCTGCTGGCCGGCGGCCGCGGCATCGGCTACCTGCTCAAGAGCCGGGTGGCGGACGTACACGAGTTCCTCGAGACCCTGGAGCGCGTGGCCAAGGGCGGCAGCGTGGTCGACCCGGCGCTGGTGCAGGAGCTGGTGTCGGCCAACCGCCGCGACGACCCGCTCGGCGTGCTGAGCGCCCGCGAGCGCGAGGTGCTCGAGCTGATGGCCGAGGGGCGGTCCAACGCCGGAATCGCCCGGCGGTTGTGGATCACCGAGGGCACCGTGGAGAAGCACGTTCGCAGCGTCCTCGCCAAGCTGAGCCTGCCCGACACCGACGAGGACCATCGGCGCGTGCTCGCCGTCGTCACCTACCTGGAAGCGCGGTAGGCACCTCAGCCGAGGAGATCCCGGATCGCGCGTGCCGACAGGTCCGTCTTGGACAGGAAGCCGACCGCGGGGCTGTCGGCGATCAGGTCCCGGTAGTCCTGCTCGGCGTGCGTGGAGATCAGGATGATCTTCGGGCCCGTGACCGGCTGCCGGCTGAGGCGTTCGGCGAGGTCCAGGCCGCTCTCCGCGCCGAGGTCGATGTCGAGCAACACCACGTCGGGTCGCAGTTCCGCGACCCGCGCGACCGCGTCCGCACTGTTCGAGGCCACGCCGGCCACCGCGATTCCCTGGCGTTCCAGCAGCCGGCGTGCCGACGACAGGAACCCGGCACTGTCGTCGACAAGCAGGCACCTCACCACGAGATCAGCTTCGCACCGACACCCGTCCCTCGCATTGCCGCTAACGGGAATGGGGCACACCGGCAGGCTGGAGTCCGTGGCGACCGGGCCGCGCTCAGCGCGTGCGCTGCATTCGAAACGTCAGCACGGTTGTCACCGCGAGCACGATGATGCCGATCGCCTCGACGACGAGCGTGGTCGGGACCAGCGTGAAGCTGATCGTCTCGGTTATCCCGAAGAGCCCGACGGTCAGCGCGAGCACCAATGCCAGCAGAGTGCCGGCCATGAACAGCAGGCCGAGCACGCTCGCCAGGGGCAGGAGGCGCCACGGCGCGGCGACCATCGCGATCGCCAGGAGGATCCCGCCGATCGCGTTGAGCACGAACAGGACGCCCAGCACACCGCCCACCCCGTCGAAGACCAGGAAGAGATGGATCCCGCCCATCGCCAGGAGCAGCACGGCGCTGAGGACTCGCCAGAGGGTCGGCGAGCGCAGCACGCCCGGTTCGACGTCGGCGTGGTGATCGGCAATGTGACTCGTGTTCTCCTGCTCGGCACGGATGCCTTCCATCGTCAGCTCCTTTGGTAGTTTCTTTTGGTGTCAATGGTTCCGGTGAACTTCGGTGCCCGGCCGGTCACGCCGCCCGCCCCCGGCGGACGACCGCGTCGAAGCCCGCGGCGAGCAGCAGGACCGCGCCGGTGACGACCCACTCGTAGCCCGCCGAGTTCGCGCCCTGGATGAGGTCGCTCATGCCGTTGATGATCACCGCGACGACCAGGCCGCCGAGCACGGCGTCGATGACCCGGCCGTGCCCGCCGAACAGTGAGGTACCGCCGATGACCGCCGCGCCGACGGCCAGCAACAACGTGTTGCCGGCGCCGGCGTTCGACTGCACCGACTGCAGCAGGGACGCAGCGACCATGCCCGAGACGGCGGCCATCCCCGAGCAGACGACGAACACCGAGATCCTGATGCGCGACACGATGATGCCCGCGCGCCGCGACGCCTCCTCGTTGCCGCCGACGGCGTACACGTGCCTGCCGTACCGGGTGCGGCTGAGGACGAAGTTCCACACGACGTAGAGGATCACCAGCAGGACGACGACCCACGGTATGCCCTGCGCCTTGTTGCTGAAGAACGCGTTGGTGGACAGGTTGCGGTTGATGCCCATCTCGTAGGTGAACGCCGCCCCGAGCAACGCCAGCACGACGACCTTCGCCGCGATCACCGTGAACGGCACGCGCGACAGCCCCGCACGGCGCCGGCCGACAGCATCGTTGACCTTGACGGCGGCGTAGCCGGCGACGACCACGGCCAGCAGCGTCCACCCGAGCCAGATCGGCACGAAGCCGTTCTCCAGCTGGATGAGCGGGGAGTTGTCGGGCAGGTTCACCGAGCCCTGGCCGCCGATGAGGATCAGCGTGATCCCCTGGAACGCCAGGAAGGTCGCGAGCGTGATGACGAACGACGGGATGCCGAACCGGGCCCGCAGCCAGCCCATGCCCAGGCCGATCAGGACGCCCGCGATCAGCCCGATGACGAGCGCCAGCCACCACGACAGGCCCGACCGCAGCATCAGCACGGCCATGATCGCCGCGCACAGGCCGCCGGTCGTGCCGGCGGACAGGTCGATCTCGCCGAGCAGCAGCACGAAGATCAGGCCCATCGCCATCACGATGATCGGCGCCGCCTGGATCACCAGCGCCTCGATGTTGTACGCGCTCAGGAAACCCGAGTGCACCACGGCGAAGACGACGGTGATCACGACGAGGCCGACCAGCGCGGGAATGGAGCCCAGCTCCCCGCCGCGGACCCGGGCGAGATACCCCCTGAGGTAGACGCCCAGCGCGGCCAGTCCCTCGACGCGCTCCCGGCCCGCCGGCTCCTCCTGCGCGACGACCTCGTCAGCCTGTGCGCTCACGACGCCCCCCTCTCAAGACGATCCCTCGCAAGCTCACTCATACCGCCACTTCCGATGACTCCTCGGGCGACAGCCCCAGGTCACCCGATCGGCCGGCGGTGATCAGCTCGACCACCTGCCGCTGGGTCACGTCCTCGCGCCTGACCTGTGCCGCCATCCGGCCGAGGAAGAGCACGCCGATGGAGTCGGAGACCTGCATGACGTCGTTCATGTTGTGCGACACCAGGATCACGGCCACCCCCTGCCCGGCCAGCTGGCGGACCAGGTCGAGGACCTGCTCGGTCTGGGCGACGCCGAGCGCGGCGGTCGGCTCGTCGAGGATGACGACCTTCGACTTCCAGAGCACCGACTTGGCGATCGCCACGGTCTGGCGCTGGCCGCCGGACAGGCTCGCCACGACCTGCCGTACCGATCGGACGGTCCGCACCGAAAGCGAAGCCAGCGTCTGCTCCGCCAGCTTCTCCATCGAGTTCTCGTCAACCGTGCCCAGCCGGGTGATCTGCTCGCGGCCGAGGAACATGTTGCCGACGATGTCGAGGTTGTCGCACAGGGCGAGATCCTGGTGCACGATCTCGACCCCGAGCAGGGCGGCATCTCGCGGGGTGTGGACGACGTGGGGCGAACCGTCGAAGATCAGCTCGCCCGCGTCGACGCCGTGGATGCCGCCGATGCACTTGACCAACGTCGTCTTGCCCGCCCCGTTGTCGCCGACGAGCGCGGTCACCTCTCCCGCGTTCGCGGTGAAGTCCACTGAGGACAACACGTGGACCGGACCGAACGACTTGTCGATCCCGCGCAGCTCCAGCGTCGGACTGGTCGTCATCTCAGCTCACGGCACCTTGATGCCGTTGGCCGTGCACAGCTTCATGAGCGCGGCGGTCGGGCACACGGCCGCGGCGGTCACGTAGCCGTCGGTCACCGGCCGGGCCACGTTCGCCTTGGTGATGACCGTCGGGTCGGCGAGGCAGGAGGGAACCTGGCGGCCGGTCGTCGGATCCTTGGTCGTCGTCGGCGCGGCGGGCTTCTGTCCTGAGAGGATCTCGCCGGCCAGCTTGATCGCCACGTCCGCCTCACCGGCGACGGGCTTGTAGACGGTGAAGCACTGGGTGCCGGACATGACGTTGTCGAGGCCACCGGCCGTGGCGTCCTGCCCGGACACCGCGACCTTGCCCGCGAGGCCCTGCGACCTCAGCACGTTGATGACCGACTGCGCCATGGTGTCGTTGGCGACCATGACCGCGTTGATGTCGGAGTGCTGGCCGAGCATCGTGGTGAACACCGTCTGCGCGGTGGCGGCGTCCCAGTTGCCGCTCTGGTCGGCGAGCTTCTTCCAGCCGGGTTGCTTCGACAGCACCGAGTTGTAGCCCTGCGCGAACAGCGTGGCGTTGTTGTCGGTCGACGCCCCGTCGATGTCGACGTAGTTGACCGCGGCCTTGCCCTTCACCTGCGGGCACTGCGCCAGCGCGGTGCCCTGGTCCGCGCCGACCCGCACGTTGTCGTACGACACGTAGTACGACGCGGTGCCGCCGGCGGTCAGCCGGTCGTAGTCGATCGTGACGACGTTGTGCTGCTTGGCGAGCGCCTCGATGGCCTTGCCAGAACCCGGGTCCAGGTTGACCACCAGGAGAACACCGACGCCGGAGTTGATGAGGGCCTGCGCCTGTGACTGCTGGGTCGTCGCGCTGTTGTTGGCGTTGTCCACATAGCACGTGAGCTTGGCTGCGGTGCACTGCTTCTTGAGCTGGGCCGGGTCGGCGGAGACCCAGCGCGGCGAGGACGCCGTGTCGGGCAGCAGGACGCCCACCTTCGTGTTCGCGGGCGCGGTGCTACCGGAGGAGCCGCTGTTGTCGTTGCTGCTGCAGCCGGCAAGCGCGGCCACCAGCGCGATGGCGACTCCGGCCAGCGTGCCGACCGCTCGGGGTGTTGTTCGCATCGGTGCGTCCTTCCCTGTGTGTCTTCTCAAAGTGTCTTCTCAAACTGTCCTCTTGGGACTCGGAACGAGGTCGGCACGGACCGCGGCCACCACCGGCCGGCTCGCGCCCTTGGGGCGGAAGAGGATCGCCGTGACCAGCGCGCCGAGTAGGACGCCGCCTGCCGACCACCAGTAGGCGGTGGCGTAGCTGTGGATCGCGGCGTTTGCCTGGACCAGCGGATCGGTCGGGTGGCTCTGCGTGTAGTTGACGGCGGCGCTGACGGCCAGGGTGTTGAGCAACGCGACGCTGACGGAGCCGCCGATCTGCTGGGTGCTGTTCACGGTGGCCGAGGCCACGCCCTGGTCGGCCGTGGCCACGCCGAGCGTGACCCGGCTGATCGCGGTCGGCATGGACAGGCCCATGCCGGCGCCGATGAGCAGCAGCGGGGCCAGCAGGTGTGCGGCGTACGCGCTGTGCTGGCCGAGGCCCGTCAGTCCGATCGTCCCGGTCGCGGCCAGCAGCAGACCGACGGGCACGACCACCTTGGGGCCCAGGCGCGGTGCCAGCCAGTTGGTGGCCAGCTGCGCGACCACCATGAGCATGCCGACCAGTGGCAGGAAGGCCAGCCCGCTCCTCAGTGGTGAGTAGCCCAGCGTGCCCTGCAGGTAGTAGCTGAGGAAGAGGAACACGCCGAACGTGGCGGCGGCGACGGTGAGCACGCTGATCAGCGCGGCGCCGCGGTCGCGGTCGGCCAGCACCCGCAGCGGCAGCAGCGGGGACCTCGCCCGGGCCTGCCACAGGAAGAACGCCACCAACAACACGACCGCGGCGGCCAGGAAGCCCCAGACCACCGGACTGCCCCAGGAATGCGTCTCGGCGCTGGCAAAACCGTAGACGAGGCAGAACAACCCGGCGGAGACGAGCACGACGCCGGGGACGTCCAGGCGCGCCCGGCCGGCCGCTACCGACCGGGGCAGGAACACGATCGCACCGGCCAGGGCGACGATCGCGATGACGTCGTTCACGTAGAGAGTCCAGCGCCAGGTGGCGTACTCGGTGAGCAGACCGCCGAGCAGCAGGCCGATGGCGGCACCGGAACCGACGATCGCGCCGTAGACGCCGAACGCCCGGGCCCGGTCCTTCCTGTCGGTGAACGTGGTGGTCAGCAACGACAGCGCCGCCGGGGCGAGCAGCGCGCCGAACGCGCCCTGGACGGTGCGTGCGGTGACCAGCATGGTGAAGCTGGTGGCCGCGCCGCCGGCCGCGGACGCGACGGCGAAGCCGATCATGCCGATCACGAAGGTTCTCTTGCGGCCGAACAGGTCGGCCAGCCGGCCGCCGAGCAGCAGCAGGCTGCCGAAGGCCAGCGCGTAGGCGGTGACGATCCACTGCCGGTCACCCGTGGTGAAATGCAGGTCCTGCTGGGCGGACGGCAGTGCGATGGTCACGATGGTGTTGTCGAGCACGACCATGAGCTGGGCCAGGCCGATCACGACCAATGCCCACCAGCGATGTACCGCCTGCGCGGAGCGAACCGGGCCGGCCGCCGGGGGGTCGACGTGGACGTGGGTGGATGGCATCGAGTTCCTTCGACTGGGGGAGGGTCGTCACGCCGCGACGGCGTGACGGCCGCGTATGTCGCGCAGCGCGGCACGGGCCTGGTCGGCGGTCAGGCGCGTGGCGGGGTCCTTGGCGAGAAGCCCCTCGATGACCGGGCGGAGCGGCCCGGCGCGGAGGAACGGTGCCGGGGCGTCCTCGACGACGGCGGAGAACGTCGCGTGCACCGAGTCCCGCTCGAAGGGCGGCGTGCCCTCGACCGCCGCGAACAATGTCGCGCCGAGGGAGAAGAGGTCGGCCGCCGGGCCGAACTCGCCGCCGTCCACTCGCTCCGGTGCGACGTATGCCGGGCTGCCCGCGAACGTGTCGGTCGCCACGGTGGCGTCGATGGCGCGCGCGACGCCGAAGTCGGTGAGCACCACCCGCGCGTCGTCGCAGAGGTAGACGTTGCTCGGCTTGACGTCGAGGTGCACGACGCCCGCCTGGTGTGTCGCCGCCAGCACGTCGAGCAGGCACAGGCCGATTCGGGTCACCTCGTCGACCGGCAGCGCGCCCACCACGTTCAGCGTCTCCCGCAGCGTCAGTCCCGACAGCGGCTCCATGACGATCCAGGGGCAGTGGTCGTCGGTGACGAGGTCGTAGACGTCGACCGCGCCCACGTGGTTGACGCGCGCGGCGGCTCGAGCCTCGCCGACGGCGGCCTGCCAGGCCGCCGCACGCATGTCGACGGTCGCCAGACCGTCCAGAAGGATCTGCTTGAGCGCGACGGGCCGATGCAGCACCTCGTCGTCGGCGAGCCAGACGCGACCCATGCCGCCGCGGCCCAGCACCGCGCTGAGGCGGAACCGGCGTGCCACGAGGCGTCCGGTGGGCTCGGCCCCCATCTCGCGGGGTGCGTGACGCGTGCTCATCGCTCATCTCGCTTTCCAGCACCGGACCGCCCGGGACTCATCTGCGCGGGAACGTCCTCTGCAGCCTCGCGTGCGTGGCCGGGCACGGCATCACCGCCAGCGGTCGTCATTCCTTGCTGCTGACGGGAGTCCTGCGCTACCTGCTGGCAGGTAGCGGCACGGTCCGCTCGCTCGCGACGGTCGTTGCCGGATCAGTCCTGTGTGTCGCGTGATGAGAGGTGCTGGCCGTCGGATCCGAGCGGCAGCTCGACGGCCAGGGTGGTGCCCAGGCCCGGCGGGCTGGTGATCGTGAGCGTCCCGCCGATCGCCTCGACGCGGTCGGCGAGGCCGACGAGACCACTTCCGCCACCCGTGGTGGCGCCGCCGTCTCCGTCGTCCCGGACCGCCAGGTGCAGGCGGTTGTCGCCGGCGTGGACGCTGACGTGGGCGGTGGTGGCGTTGGCGTGCTTGACGGTGTTGGCGAGTGCTTCCGACACGACGTAGTAGGCGGCGACCTCGACCGGGTCGGGCAGCCGGGTGGGGACGTCGATGTCCAGTTCGACCGGGATGGCGCAGCGGCGGCCGAGAGTCCTGACCGCGGGGCGCAGGCCGCCCGCGCTGAGGATC